>CADEGD010000008.1:46258-103092 GCA_902826795.1 uncultured Acidobacteriota bacterium
GCGGCAGCGTCGTCTCGGCATCTGCCGTGAGTGGTCACCCACTTCTTCGTGCGGCCGCTGTTCAGGCAGCCCGCGGAGCCCGGTTCAGCCCGACGATGCTTTCAGGCCAAGCGGTAAAAGTTTCGGGTGTGATCACCTATAACTTTGTCCCATAGTTTACGGGATTGAGAGGCTCCTTGATTGGGAGCCTCTCACGCTATTCGTTTGAGTAGCCTTTCGCAATATTAAAGACATTTTCGATTTTCTTTGGAGGAAAAACCATGACTTTTTTTGCTAGCCTTTTGGGCTTGTTGATGTTCTTCGCAGAGGGCGGTACCAAGATCTCGTTCGGTATTTACGATATCGCGAAGAGTCTTACGATCCCGGGCTGGATCGTGATCATTATTCTTCTGATCGAATCAGTTTATCTGATCGCGGTCGGCATCGAACGCTGGCTGACTTACAACAAAGCGCGTCAGCAATCGCGTGCCTATGCACCCAAAGTTGCACAAGCTCTCAAGAACAGCAACATCGATGAGGCTATTGCGATCAGCGACAAACACAAGGATTCACACCTTGCGATGGTCGTTTCGTCGGGCTTGAAGGAATTCAGCGCCCATCAGGGTAACAGCGACATTTCCGCCGATGAAATGGAAGCTTCGAAGCGTGCTCTCGATCGAGCCATTGCGGTTAAGACCGCTGAGCTCAAGCGTGGCCTGTCCGGACTTGCAACCGTTGGTTCGACCGCTCCGTTCGTTGGGCTGTTCGGAACCGTTGTAGGTATTATAGGTGCGTTCGTTGCTCTTGCTCAGGCTGAAAACGCCGGTATCGGCGCCGTTGGGGCCGCTATCGCTGAAGCGCTAGTCGCTACCGCTTTCGGTATCGCCGTGGCCGTTCCCGCTGTGCTACTGTTCAACTACTTCACGAATAAGGTCACGAGTTTTGGCGTGGAAATGGAAAATTCGGCTTCAGAATTGGTCGACTATTTCATCAAACAGCGAACGAAAGCTCTCAAGGGCTAAGTAGACCGAGTTTAGATTTTAGAAGGGAGAATTATTGCCATGGGCGCAAAAGTCGGTGGAACCGATGAATACAACTCGGAAATCAACGTGACCCCAATGGTGGATGTCATGCTGGTGTTGCTGATCATTTTTATGATCGTAACACCTCTGCTCCAGCAAGGTGTCACCGTTAACTACCCGAGGGAAATGAATTCGCCTGAAGAGGACGGAGAGATCACGAAAGATACTTCCGTCGTTATCTCGATCCCCGATAATAACAACTTCTATGTCGGCAAGGAGCAGTATCCGATCGACGGGCTCGGCGAAAAGATCAAGACGATGATGCGGGATAAAGCACCCGATAAGCGCATCGTGTATATCAAGAGCGGAGTAGATGTCGAATATGGAACGGTCGTGAAGGCGATCGATACCATCCGTAAACAAGATATCGATAAGATCGGACTTGTCGCCGATAAGAAGAAAGGGGGAGCCGAGGCGAATTGATCTCGCGGGCCGCGGCTTAGGCCTGCGGCTCAAGGACAAGGAAAGTTATGGGAATGTCATCAGGGGGTGGATCAGGTGAAGCCACCCCAAATATTAACGTAACACCGTTGATCGACGTGCTTCTTGTACTGCTGATCATTTTTATGGTCATCACGCCGGTCAAACCGAGTAAGTTTGAAGCGAAAGTTCCGGCAGAACCTAAGAATCAGCAGAATCTTGAAGTTAAGCCCAACCCGTTAACCCTGGTGGTCGCTATCAATGGCGGCACGAAGGGAATCACGTTAAACAACACCGCCGCTGGCGATGTGAGTGATGCTTCAGCTTTGACTGCTCAATTGCAGGACATATTTAAAACTCGCGAAGCGAACGGGGTGTTTAGGGAAAACACGAATGAGATCGAAAAGACGATCTTTATCAAATCTCCTACATCTGTTAGGTATGGAGATGTGGTCAAGGTGATCGATGCCGCTAAGCTTGCGGGTGCGTCACCGATCGGACTTCAGATCGACGACCTTAGTGCAAACTGAACAAATCTGGCGAGAGATGGCGGTTCGTTATATTCGACGGGCCGCCTGTCGCCAAAACCGGAGTCTACATAATGAGATTGTCTCGTTTGGGGTTATTATTTTTGATCGCCGCAAGTGTGCTCGTCGGTTCGAGTTGCGGTTATTACAGCCGGATCATGTCGCGTAAAGATCTTGTTGACGGATCCATGGCATATCGAGAACGAAAGTTCGCTGAGGCGGAGCAGTTGTTCCGCAAGGCGGCCAGTCGCGATCCGCAGGGCACCACCGTTGAAGGTAAGACTGCCCAAGTCTTTCTCGCCCGTACTCTTCATTCGCGCTTTATTGGAGATCGCCGGAATACCGCATTAGCGGAGTCGGCAATTTCTGAGTACCAGAAGGCTCTCACCGTGAATCCGAATGACCAAAGCTCGTACAAAGCGGTTGCAAGTCTTTACGAAAATCTTCAGAAGCCCGACGATTGGCAGAAATGGGTTACTGAGCGGTCTACCAACGCCACAATAGAACCCCAGTACCGGGCTGAAGCTCTGACCGCTCTAGCCGCGAAGCAGAATACGTGCGCTAACGACGTAAGCGATACTGAGGCGACCAAAAAGACCGTTAAGGGTGCTGATGGGAAAGAGATCTACCAGTTCGTCAAGCCAGCAGATCAGGCCGCGTTCGACAAAATGAAAGGCTGTGTTGCAAAGGGTCAGGAACTGATCGGGCAGGCTGTGGCCGTCGAGCCCGACTCCGTAAAGAACGCCAAATCGGCTGACCTTAAATCGCTGACCGACGAACAGCTCAAGCAGCTTTTGGACTCGGTAAAGATCTTCGAGTCGGCTCGGTCTTACCGAGCCAGCATAACGATACAGGCTTCTCGCCTCGCTGAGATGGAAGGTCGAACTGCTGACCGCGACAAGCTTAAGGCTGATGCGGACAATTATCGTAAGGCATATACAGACCTCAGCGAAGTTAACAGGAACATTCAGAGCGAGGTTGATGCTCGCGTGGCAGCTGCTGAAGCGGCCGCTAACGCGAATGCTAATGCAAACGCGGCTAAGTAGCTTTTAGCTTCATCCAGATCGAATCGCGATGCTCGTTGTTATGGCGGGCATCGCTTTTCTCTATCGGTACCTATGGCTGGTTGAGTAGAATATAGTTAAGTTAAGATAGATGATCCGCATCGAAGACATCATCGAAAAGGTCGAAAGAAACCGTACGGAGCCTGACATTGAGTTGATCCGTAGGGCGTATCTGTTTTCGGCTCTACATCACAAAGGCCAAAAGCGAGCATCTGGCGAGCCATACCTGGTTCATCCGCTTGAGGTCGCAGACATTCTGGCCGACATGCGTCTCGATGAAGTCAGCGTTTCGACAGGTCTTTTGCACGATGTGGTCGAAGACACCCTCGTCGACCTCGATACCATTCGAAACTATTTTGGTGATGAGATAACTCTGCTAGTCGACGGCCTGACGAAGATCGCGCATATAAGCAACCTTTCCAAAGAACGTCAACAAGCAGAGAACGTTCGAAAAATGGTACTGGCGATGATCACGGACGTTCGTGTCGTGCTCGTTAAGCTTGCTGACCGTCTTCACAACATGCGCACGATGCAGTTTCTCAAGCCAGAGAAGCGAGCACGTATTTCGCAGGAAACGCTCGATATCTATGCCCCGATCGCCCATCGACTCGGTATGGGTAAGCTTCGAAGCGAACTTGAGGACCTATCCTTTCAGAACCTTTACCCGGACGAGTATCAGCGGCTTGCAAAAGATGTCGATGCTCGCAGGCCCGAGTTAGAGGCGACCTTAGAGCGGATCAAAGAGGCGATTACCGAACGTCTTTCAGAGAACGAAGTTCCTGTCGTTGCGATCGAGGGTCGGGTCAAGCGACTGTACTCGCTGTGGAAAAAGCTGAAAAAGCAGAAGATCGCGATCGAACAGGTCTATGACCTGATCGCGACCCGGATCATCACTCCGAACGACAAAAAGTATTGCTACCTTACCCTCAGCGTAGTTCACGACATATGGACTCCGGTGCCGGAGCGTTTCAAGGACTGGATAGCTATCCCGCGCGACAACCTGTACCAATCTCTGCACACGTCCGTGATCAACGACAGCGGGCAGCCTTTTGAGGTGCAGATCCGGACTGAGGAGATGCATCACGTCGCGGAGGAAGGCGTCGCTGCCCACTGGAAGTACAAAGAGAAAAAACTTGGAGCGTCCAGTGAAGACGAATCTCTGGATGAGCTTCGCAAGACTGTCGAGAAGCTTCTGCTGCCGCTTGTTGAAGATTCGGAGGGTGACGAAGACTCTGAGGATTTCATCGAGTCGTTGAAGCTCGATCTTTATCCAAAAGATGTTTATGCATTTACCCCGATGGGTAAGGTGATTCAGCTTCCTCGTGGGGCGACGCCGATCGATTTCGCTTACGCGATCCACTCTGAGGTGGGAGATAAATGCACTGGGGCTAAGATCAACGGGCGGATCGTTCCGCTAAGGACCGAGCTTCAAAACGGCGATGTCGTCGAGATCATGACGACGCCCAACTCAAAACCCTCTCGAGACTGGCTTAACTACGTCATTACCGCTAAGGCCCGGAATCGCATCAGGCACTGGATATCGGAACAGCAGCGGGTCGAATCGGTCGAACTTGGCCGTAAACTCTTAGAGAAAGAAGCGGATCGTTTCAAAGTTTCCCATAAGAAGCTCATCAACAGCGATGCCGAGATGAAAAGGATCGCGAACGAGTACGGCCTCGGCCGGCCCGAAGATCTGCTGGCGTCGATCGGCTATGGAAAAACGCTGCCACGAAACGTTTTAGCGAAGTATTTGGGAGCGGAAAAGTTTGCCGAGCTAGATCCTGATAAGCGCACTGAAACCAAGATCGAGAGCGGTTTAAAGGCGGTCAAAAAACTGATTGGCTTGGGTGAAGACGCGATCGTGGTAAAGGGCGTCGACAATTTGCTAACCAGTCGTGCCCGGTGCTGCAATCCGCTTCGTGGTGAAGACATAGTCGGGTATATCTCGCTCGGAAAGGGCATTGTCGTTCACAACAAACGGTGTAAAAATGTGCGGCAATTGATGGTCAATCGAGACCGCATCGTTGAAGTTGAATGGGCAAAATCCGAGAAGGAAGAGATCCAATCCGTTTCGATCTTGGTCACTACCGAGAATAGGACCGGAATGCTCGCCGGCATTACAAACGCGATCGCTGAGATCAAGACTGGCATACGCGACGCCAGGGCAAAAGTCTCGAGAGACGACACAGGATTTATTGAGGTTACCGTAGAGGTTTACGACAAGAAGCATCTGGACCGTGTGCTTACTTCAATCGGGAATGTTCCCGGCGTGATCGATGTCGAACGGTCAAATATTTAGCTCCGGACTTTGAAAAGGTCAGCGTCTTTGCTAACATTTCCCTTTTGCCTTAGTTGCGAGATTAAGAACTGATGAAAGAGATTGTATCGACAGATAAAGCCCCCGGAGCGATAGGGCCTTATTCGCAAGCCATAAAGGCCGCGGGAATGCTTTTTTGCTCGGGGCAGATACCTATTGACCCGGCTACGGGCGAGTTTGTTCCCGGCGGAGCTTCGGAACAGACCGAGCAGGTCTTTAAAAATCTCGTCGCGGTATTGAAAGCCGGTGGGGCTAGCCGCGAAGTCGTGGTAAAAACGACCGTTTTTCTCGCGGACGTGGCGGATTTTGCGGCGCTGCACGATGTATACGCAAAATACTTTGATTCGAACAAGCCGGCTAGAGCTACCGTACAGGCTGCCGGTCTACCTCGCGGTGCGCGCGTTGAAATCGAGTGTATTGCTCTTGTTTAGAGCGGCGTTAGGTACGATTCGCAACAAAAAGCCAAACGCCGCAATCGCAGCGTTTGGCAACCGTTAAGTTAGTTTGAATCTCTTAAGTTAGGCGGCTTTGACAACCTTGCCCGATTTGATGCAACGGGTGCAAACCTTCATCCGGCCGTTTGCTCCGGTAGGAAGCTGAACGCGGACGGGTTGCAGATTTGGATTGAACCGGCGCCGCGTTTTGTTGTTAGCGTGTGAAACGTTATTACCAAATTGCGGCCCTTTGCCGCACATGTCGCATCGTTGTGCCATAAGTTTAATGCCTCAAAATTACGAGGTAAGAGTTTTGAAAAACTCAAAAACAGGATTTATAGCAAATTTGCTATCGCATAGTCAAGTAATGAATAGTATCGATTTTCTTACAGGAGTTAATTCCATAGTGCAGATCTCAAAGAAGTTATCTCTTTTTCTCGTTTTGGCGATGGTTGCCGTATTCGCTGCCGCGTGCGGCGAAGCTGGTCCGGTTGGCGGTCCGAATGTCGATCTCAATGCGACAGCGGCCACCGTTAACGGCAAGGCCATTACGATGGAAGAGGTGGAAAGGGCCGTCAAGCAACAGGCTCAAGGCCAGGAAGGCCGTCTTTCACCGCTCGAACTTGCGGGTGCTCGACTTCAGGTTCTTCAGAGCCTCATAGAGCAAGAGGTAATGTTCCAGAAAGCTGAGAAGGAACAGACGCTTCCTAGCGACGACGAGGTAAATGCGGAGTACAACAAGCGGATGACTGCAACCGGCCTCTCTCGCGAACAATGGGATGCGAAAATGAAAGAGGTCGGCGAGACCGAAGCTTCTGCTAAGTTAGCAATCAAAAAGGGCTTGGCTATTCAGAAGTTGACTGAAAGGATCACCGGAAAAGTTGTGGTACCGACCGACAATGAGATCGAGCAGTTTTACAACAGCAATAAAGCAGGATTCAAAAATAAACGAGGTGCTCAGCTTGCAGCGATCGTGATCGATCCGCGAGATCTCGGTGAGGGAGATACCACTAAGAACGACATCGAGGCTCAAGCGAAGGCCCGCGAAATCGGAGCCCGCCTTCTTTCGGGGGCCGATTTTGCAACCGTTGCACGTGAGAACAGCGAAGACCCAGATACGAAAATGCGTGGCGGCGACTGGAGATATTTTTCCGAGGACGAGATGAAGCAGACGTTTCCGCAAGGGTTTGCGGAGGCGATTATGCAACTCAACGGCGGTGACATAGTTCGTCAGCTAATTCCGTTCGAAGGTCGCTATCTTATCCTGAAGGTCCAGCGAAAACTGGAGAAGGATGAGGATCGAACTTTAGATTCACCCGGAGTTCGTGCGGAGGTTAGTGATTATCTAACGAATGCCCGCAAGCAGCTTCTCGCCGCTTCGTATCAGGCGATGGCAATGAACGAGGCCCGTGTTGTTAATAATCTGGCACAGCGTGTGGTCGAAAATCCGAACGAGTTAAGCGGAGCACGGCCGGCTCAGCCGGACGCGCCGGCAAATGCGAACGCAAATACCAACACTGCCGGAAATACCGTTACGAACACAAGCTCAAACACTAATACGGCGCCGGTTGTTAACGCCAATGCTGCTCGGGTAAACGCTAACCGTCCGGCAGCAAACGCGAACGCGAATCGCTAGTTGTTGATATCTTTATTTCGGCCGGTTTATTTACAGAGCGTGCTCTGTTATGAACCGGCTCTTTTATTCTCTCTAATCGATAATGCTTTTCAGGCTCGCTGACATAACCAAGTCTTACGCCGGTACCGAGATCCTTCGCGGCGTGTCATTTCAGGTGAACCCAGGCGAGAAGGTCGGCTTGGTCGGTCGCAATGGGGCGGGGAAGACGACGGTTTTCAAGCTGATAACGGGTCGTGAAGCTCCGGATTCGGGTGACGTTTTCAAGGCAAACAGCCTCAATTTAGGACTCCTGGATCAGCATGTAAATTTTGGCGAAGACGAAACTGTCCATACTGCGGCACTGTCGGCATTCAAAGAGATTCACGATATCGAAGCAGAGATGCGTCGTCTAGAAAAGACGATGGAGACAGATCATTCTTTGGCAGTGCTTGATCGATATGCCGAGCTTCAAACTGCCTTCGAGCAGGCTGATGGTTTCACTTATGCGGCTCGAGCCGAATCGATCTTGCAGGGACTCGGTTTTTCGAGCGATCGATGGGGGCTTTCAACTTCCAAGCTTTCGGGCGGTCAAAAGAATCGGCTCGGCATGGCAAGACTACTGCTGTCAAAAGCGGACGTTCTACTCCTTGATGAGCCTACAAACCATCTGGACGTCGGCGCCGTTGAGTGGTTGGAAAACTTTCTGTCCGAGTATGATGGGTCTTACGTCATCATTAGTCATGACCGGTATTTTTTAGATCGAACGACTAATCGCATCGTTGAGATCGAGAATGGTAAGGCAATTACCTATTCCGGCAATTACTCGGCTTTTCTGGAAGAGCGTGAACTGCGTCGCGAACAGCAGCAGCGTGAATACGACAACCAGCAGGCCTTCATTAATAAAACAAAGGACTTTATCAGGCGAAACCTTGAAGGACAGAAGACCAAGCAGGCTAAGTCGCGCCGAAATATGCTTCAGCGAATTGAGCGGCTCGATGCGGTTGTAGCCGAGAAGCACGGCGGTAGTTTTGGTCTGAAGAAAGTAGATCGTGCCGGGAACAACGTCTTGACGCTTGAGGAACTGGCGATAGGTTTTCGTGACAAGCAACTTGCGGAAGGTGTAGACCTTTCGCTTCACCGAGGCGATGCGTTGGGTATCATCGGCGGGAACGGGACCGGTAAGACGACGCTCCTTCGTACTATACTTGGCGAGATTCCCTCACTGGGCGGCGATATCCGCTGGGGCACCAAAACTAATTTTGGTTACTACGCTCAGAATCTTGAAGAACTTGAGCCGCGTAATGACGTGATAAATGAGCTGCGGCGGGTTGCGCCGATGGTGGATAACGGGGAACTCAGGTCGTTCCTGGCCCGGTTTCTATTCTTTGGCGAAGACGTGTTCAAGCTCGTCGGTGATCTATCAGGCGGCGAGAAGGGCCGGCTCGCCCTCGCGAAGCTTATCTACTCTAGGAAGAATGTCCTGATCCTCGATGAGCCGACAAATCACCTCGATATCCCGGCCCGCGAAGCGCTCGAAGATGCGTTGGCTGAGTATGATGGAACTATTATAACGGTTAGCCACGATCGCTTTTTTCTTGATAAGGTCGCGACTCATATACTGGCTTTTGAGCCTGAAAACGTCGCTGTGTTTGAAGGGAACTATACCGAGTATCACGACTGGAAAGTGGCGAACCATAAAACCGCCTTTTCCAATTCAGCTAAGACGATTCCTTCTGTCATCGAAACAACTGATCTTTCGCCGACGCCAGCGACTACGCTTTCAAAAAATCAGCGAGACCGTTTCGAAGCTCGAGCATCGGAGATTGAACGCATAATTCCAGAGCTAGAGTCGAGGGTTGAATCTCTTAGTCAAGAGCTGGCGTCTTCAGGGGTCGCTACCGATTTTGATCGTTCGACGAAACTGACTGCGGAGATTACCTCTACCCAAGCGGACGTTGACGAGCTCTACTCGGAGTGGGATGAGATCGCAAAAAAGATTCATCTGCCTGCGTAGTTACCAACGCGCTTACGATTCCAATCGGTAGTTAGGAGCTTCTTTCGTAATGATCACGTCGTGAACGTGTGACTCGCGAAGCCCCGCAGAAGTGATGCGGACGAACTTAGCCTTCTCGTGCAGCTCCGCAATATCCTTGCATCCCGTGTAGCCCATTCCCGACCTTAGTCCGCCAACCAACTGCGTGACCATGTCTGCTACCGAGCCTTTGTAAGCGACTCTGCCTTCGATGCCTTCGGGAACGTACTTGGAGTCAGAAACAGTGCCTTCCTGGGCGTACCGGTCGCTGGACCCTTTCTTCATAGCTCCGATCGAGCCCATGCCCCGATAAGACTTGAAATTACGGCCCTGAAAGAGAATAACCTCTCCCGGAGCCTCGTCCGTGCCCGCGAAAAGTGAGCCTATCATCACGCTGTCGGCACCCGCAGCCATCGCCTTTGCCATGTCACCCGAGAACTTGATCCCACCGTCAGCGATGATCGGAACTCCAGTTCCTTTAGCCGCTTTTACCGCTTCTGTGATCGCCATTATCTGGGGAACTCCCGCTCCTGTAACCACCCGCGTGGTGCAGATGGATCCCGGACCGATTCCTATTTTTACTGCGTCGACACCGGCAGAGATCAACTCCCTGGTTCCCTCAGCCGTCGCGACGTTCCCTGCAACAAGCTGCAAGTCAGGAAACTTGGCTTTCACTGCCTTAACCGCCTCGATGACGCGTGAGCTGTGTCCGTGTGCCGTGTCGACAACGATCGCATCGACGCGAGATTCAACCAACTCCGAAGCCCGCTCGAGATAATCACCTGTCGCACCGATGGCGGCGGCAACACGCAACCGGCCGAGATCGTCTTTGGCAGCATGAGGGAATTTGATGGCTTTCTGAATATCTTTGACGGTGATAAGTCCCTTTAAATGACCGTCATCGTCTACAACGAGAAGCTTCTCGATCCGATGCTTTTGCAGCTTGATCTTTGCCTCGTCAAGGGTCGTCCCGACCGGAACAGTAACGAGCGGCTGAGGTGTCATCACCTCGGATACGGGAATGTCGTAACGCGTTTCGAACCTAAGGTCGCGGTTGGTAATGATCCCAACCAGAAAGCCTCCGTCATTCACAACAGGAACGCCGCTGATCCTGAATCGCTCCATTATTTCTAGAGCCTCTGACACGAGACGGCCTTCATGGATCGTTACAGGATCGACGATCATTCCAGATTCGCTTCGCTTCACCTTGTCGACTTCCTCTGCCTGCTCGGCTATCGAGAAGTTCTTATGCACAACCCCAATCCCGCCTTGCTGCGCGAGAGCTATAGCGAGAGCGGCCTCGGTTACCGTATCCATCGCAGATGAGCAAAGAGGGATATTCAGCTCGATTCCACGCGAGAATCTTGTGCGAGTATCTACCTCCCCAGGCAGGATCTGCGAAAACGCGGGAATCAATAGTACGTCGTCAAATGTCAGGCCTTCTTTTACGTCTTCGATGTTCATGGCGTGAAATGATTACAAAAAAGCCCGCAACCGCTGGTGCAGGCTATTGATCTTGTTAACTGTTGTGTTCCGTTCTTTCCAATTTTCTATTCTACGGAACCTTATCGCGTTCTCCTAATTAGGCGATGGCCGCGCAGTCGCGTTGCGATTACCACCCACGATGATCGGCGTAGGAGTCGCGCGAGGCGCGTTTACCGCTGCAGGCGAAGTCCTCGGGGATGCAGACGGCGATGCGGTCCTGGGAGGCTGACTGTTCGCCGGGGCGGTTGCAGGTGAGGATGAAACCGCTACGTTCGCTGGGGCCGAAGACGGCGAGTCGAAACTGATCGCTCCCGCTGTCCAGATTTGACCGAGATTTGACGAGTTTATTTCGATCTCTATCGGAACTCTTTTCGGATTTGCAGGCTGAGACGGCAGTGTGATCTGTTTGCCATTAATGAGCAGTTGGGCCGATGTCGCCAGCGATTTCGAGTAGCTGAGCCGTAAGTTCTCTCGCGGTTCGAACACCTGCGGAGCCGCGGGGGTGACAGTATTAATAGTGTTCTTTCCGTCGCTTGTCGCACTCAGGCTAATCGGCTCCGTTAAACTGCGAAATTCAACTTTGAGCGACTGCATTGTGGGGGCGTTGCCGGTCGCCGGAGACACTGTAGGCGACGTTTCCGGAATCGCCGCATTGCCGTTCGCAGTATTCGTCGCTACGGGTTCTGACGGGCGAGTCTGCAGGTAGTTTACGAGAAACAAGATTCCGCCTGTCATCAGGGCCAGTATTATTCCCGCAAAAAGTATCGTTGGAAGGGTTGATTGGCTCGCCCGATCATCAGTCAAAACCTCGGGACGATAAGCCTTTAACCCGTCGTCCGGAATGCCCTCAGTCTGGCCGAGCAGCCGTCCGTATTCCTGAAGTGCCTGCTGTTCGTCATAACCTATAAATCGTGCGTACGACTTCACAAACCCCTTGTTGAAGATGCCGCCCGGAAGCGGCTTATAGTTATCGTTTTCAATGCACTCGATGTACATCGGAGCGATGCGAGTCTGTTCAGCAACTTCGCTGACCGACACGCCGCGGGCCTCGCGGGCCTCTCGTAGCTTTTCTCCAAGGGTTTCAGCCATTAAAACAATAGAACAAGGCCGCTCGTTCAGCTAGCGACCAAGTATTCTTAAACGACCAATATATCGCCCTAAATTGTGCAATGTCAATTGCTTGCCATTTTCGCGGGCGGTCGCGGATGCCTTGATAATAGTTAATGTCACGTGGTAGTTTAAGATACGTTCTCAACGTTGTCGGTTAGTCAAATCAACTTTCTAAAAGAGAGGTTTTCGCAATGAGTTTAGAGGCGCTCGGAATGATCGAGACGAAGGGTTTTGTCGGCGGTGTCGAAGCTGCTGACGCGATGGTCAAGGCTGCAAATGTCCAGCTCGTCGGTAAGGAATATATCGGAGCAGGCTATATGACCATTTTTGTCCGCGGCGACGTAGGAGCTGTTAAGGCGGCAACCGACGCCGGGGCTGCTGCTGCTAGGCGCGTTGGAGAGCTTATTAGCGTTCACGTCATTCCACGGCCTCACAATGAGGTCGAAAGAATCCTCCCGAAGGGCGGCAAGGTTGGACATAGTCCCGACGAAAAGGCTCTTCAGAGCGGCGGCCGCGGCCAGCTTGGTGCGGGTGAAGCCGGAAGCGAAACCGCTGGCGATCTAACCGGCAACAAGCAGAAAACTCGCTAGATGAATCTGGGGCGGCGATGAGTGCGGGATTTCCGTATTCATCGCCGTCAGTACGTTTGAATAATGGGAGACAAAGATCTTGTAGCTCAGCAAGAGGCTCGCGATGCTGTCGAGTCTGCTCATCGTGCCCAATTGACGCTCGCTACATTTGATCAGCAAAAGATCGATGCCATTTGCGAAGCGATGGCCGGTGCCGCTCTGGCTGAGTCCGGACGTCTTGGTCAACTCGCTCACGAGGAAACGGGCTTCGGCAAACCCGAAGACAAGCGGGAAAAGAATCGTTTCGCGGCTGAGGACATCTGGAATCACTTCCGCAGCTTAAAGACAGTCGGCGTGATCCGTGAAACTGACAGCGTCGTCGAGATAGCGTCGCCGCGAGGCGTTGTAGCGGCAATCATTCCCTCTACTAATCCGACCTCGACCGCGATTTTCAAGATCATTATCGCGATCAAGTCGCGAAACTCGATCGTACTATCGCCGCATCCTTCCGCAGCGAAGTGTATCACCGAAACGTCGCGCATCATGCGGGATGCCGCTATAATCAGAGGCCTTCCGGGCGACGCGATTCATTGTCTGCAGACATCGAGCATCGAGGGAACCGAAACCCTGATGAAGCACCGGAATACGGCGGTGATCCTAGCCACTGGGGGCATTGGGCTTGTGCGTGCTGCATATTCTTCGGGCAAACCCGCGTTCGGGGTCGGTCCGGGAAACGTTCCTTCTTACATCGAATCTTCGGCCAATATTCAGAAGGCGGTGGCGGATATACTTACCGGGACCTGCTTCGATAACGGCACGATCTGCGCCTCGGAGCAGGCGGTCGTCGTCGATTCGAATGTGGCGGCAGCCGTGCGAGAACAGTTCAAGCATCAGGGAGGCTATTTCTTAAATCCTGGCGAAGCGGATGCGGTTGCCAAGGTGCTGCTTACTCCACAGCGTACGTTGAATGCTGCCATTGTTGGCAGATCGGCCCAGCATATAGCGACTCTTGCGGGCCTCTCGATTCCTGAAGGCACTCGATGCCTGCTTGCTGACTGCGGCGGGGTCGGGCGTGATTATCCGTGGTCGATCGAGAAACTGTCGCCGACTCTGGCGTTTTTTGTGGTAGACGGCGTCGAAAAGGCGGCGGCTCGATGTGATGAGATTCTGCATTTCGGTGGGATGGGCCACACGGCGGGCATGCATACTCAGGATCGCCAAAAAGCAATCGAGTATGGAAAGGCGATGCCGGCATCGCGGGTTGTGATCAATTCGCCGACGACGCACGGAGCGATCGGCCTTTCTACCGACTTGGCGCCTTCGATGACTCTCGGCTGCGGATCGTGGGGCGGCAACGTTACTTCGGATAATGTATCGCCGATCCATTTGATGGATATCAAGCGTGTGGCATTTGAGACAAAGCCGGTCAATCGCGGGACTGCTGCCACGGTTGTTAATCCCGTCAGTTCTCAACCGGCTCGGCAGTCGATCAGCCGTGACAAGGTCGCGGCCCTGGTGGACAAATTTCTCTCGACGAAGGTTGTCGCGGATGATAAGCCGCCGGAAAAAGCTCAGGTAATCGAGGCTCCATCGGTTCCCGAATCGCCGGTCAAGACGATCATTCACGAACTGCGGCCGCAGTCTTTGAAGGAGAACGGCTTCAGCGCGGAGCCGGTCGATTTTGTGAGCGAGACCGATGTTCGCGAGGCCGTAGCTAAAGGGAAGAAGATCTACATCACGGCCAAAACTATTTTGACGCCGTCGGCGCGTGATCTTGGCGGGGAGAAGGATATTTTTGCAAAGGTTTAGCTGCATTCTTCTAATTATCGCAGCGGCTGTGAGCGTTCGGGCTCAGGCGGCCGGCGGTGAGTCCAAGCCAGATAATTCAGCTGCCATCAGCTACGGATTCGTGATAGATAACTCCGGCTCGTTTCGAAAGCTGCTCGAAGATGTCATAGCCTTTACGGGCAAGGTGCTCGACGAGCAAAAGCCAGGTGATGAAGCTTTTTTCGTGCGGTTCATCGACGGGGAAAAGATCAAGCTCGATCAGGAGATGACGTCTAACCCGAGCGAAATTCGAGATTCGCTCGATAACATGTATGTCGAAGCAGGGCAGACCGCGGTGCTTGATGCGGTACGGTCGGCGGGCGAATATCTTGCCGAGAATAGCAAGCCTGAGAATGCAGCTCGCCGCTCAATCCTGATCGTTACAGACGGGGATGATCGATCCAGTTCAACCAAGCCCGAAGCGGCGATCAAGATCCTGAAAGATGCGGGCATAAGGCTCGTGGCGGTCGCCGTTTCCGACGAAAAGGTTCAGACGAAGCTGCTCGAACGCCTCGTTCGCGAGACGGGCGGCAAGCTGTTCGTACTCAAGCACAAGGGCGAGCTTCGTACGATCGGCACCGAGGTTGCGGCGGCGCTGCGTAATCCGTAAAGTTATCTAGGATGCCGAAAACAGTAGCCGTCGAGATAGTTTGCGATATATGCGGGGCCGAGGTCCGCGATGGATCGGTGTTCTGCTATAACTGCGGCGGATCTGTTTCCAAAGACGGCGAGGTGGATGCGATCCCGCCGCCGGAAGAGCCGATCATTGCACATGCCGAAGAGCCCGATAGCGGCGTGGTAACTAAGGTCGATATAGATCCGGCGAAGCGTCGGGCCGACCGTGCAGATCGCCGAAAAGTGAGGGCCGCAAATCGCCAGCCAGTCGAGATCGTTTGGGAGCCGCGACAAGGCGTTTCGTGGGGATTCATCGTAGCGACGTTGTTTCTTGCGATCGTCGCTCTAGTGATCGTGATCGCGGCGTTTTATCTGCGGTAGGCCTATGGAGATCGCCATAGGCATTTTCTTTCTAGCGATATTTGCCGGGATCTTTTTGCTCGGCGTCGCGATACTTATATTCTTCCTGCTCAAGCGGCGGAAGTGACCTGAAACTCATTATGCAAGCTCTTGGAATGGTCGAATGCATGGGCCTCGTGGCGATGATCGAAGCAGCGGATGCGATGGTCAAGGCTGCCAACGTTCAGCTTGTGGGATATGAGAAGGTCGACGCCGGATTGGTAACCGCGATCGTCCGCGGCGAGGTCGGAGCGGTTAAGGCCGCGGTCGATGCCGGGGCGGCAGCGGCCCGACGCATCGGCACCGTGACTGCGGTCCATGTAATTCCTCGGCCTCACGAAGAAGTGGATAACGGCATTCCGGTGATCCATACCGGCGAAACCACCCGTAAAAAAATCTCTGGCTCCGTACCCGAATAGGCCTAATTTTCCGCTGACCAATTTTAAAATTGAACTTTTAAAATGGCCCTTAAAAATAGTTGAAGGATGAGCGTATCCGCACGTAGCTCCAGTGGGGGGATCGATGAGCGGAGAATTGTGGCACGTGCCACATCGGTCAGTCTGGCGGGCGGAGTTGCGAGTCTGGAGCAGGAAATATCGGCTCGCGACTGCTGACTCGTGACTCCCGACTCGCTCTTGTGGCACGTGCCACATTGTGTGGAACGGCGTCGAACAGAATAGAAGGATTAGCCGGAGCGGGCGGACAGGGAAAAGTTGAGCCAAGCAAATTTCGTTTGGCGCAGTATTTTTCAGAGGGCAAAATCAGGGCAAATCACCACCGACCGCCGACCACTTACCCCACACGCCCGACTCCGACTCACAACGCCAAACCGCATCCACGCCGACAAATATCCGACACGCGCGTCTCTCCGACGTTCCGACACCGCCCGAAGCTTCACCTGCGGGTTCCCGAAACTCCTAGACGTGTCCAAACTCCAAAAAAAAAATTGTCGAAAACACCTAAAGGTTTGAGAGAATTTGACCTAAAGTTTTTGCAGATGTCGCACTTTGTAATGAGGCATCTTTATGGAAACGACGAAAAGCGATTGGAAGCAGGCCCGGACGATATTTGAAGACTCGCTGCTTCAACCGGCGGACGCCAGGCGGGAGCACGCTCTCGAGCTTTGCGGCGGCGATGGCGCCTTGTGGGAAGAGGTTAGATCCCTTCTGGATTGGCATGAGAGTTCGGATTCGTTCCTCGAAACTCCGGCCGTAGAGCAGATCGTCGAACGCGGCTCGGTTCGCAATCAGCTGGCCGATGGGCAGCGGCTCTCGCATTACGAGATCACCAGAATGATCGGCCACGGCGGCATGGGAGAGGTTTACCTCGCCCGCGACCTGCTGCTCGACCGCAACGTGGCGATAAAGATACTCCGCGGCGATCTTTTGCCGCACGCCCGGGGCGGAGAAAGGCTGCTCCGCGAGGCGAGAGCAGTAGCACTTCTCGAACACCCGAATATTTGCCACGTATACGAGATCGGCGAAGCGGACGGGTTCAGCTTCATCGCTATGCAGTACGTCGTCGGCACGACGCTTGACGAGATCCTCGCAAGCGGGACGCTTCACGGTGCGGGTGCTCTGGACCTTGCGGTTCAGATAGCCGATGGGCTAGCCGAAGCCCATTCGCAGGGAATCGTTCACCGCGATATCAAGCCGGCGAATATAATCGTTTCCAATAAGGGCCAGGCGAAGATCCTCGATTTTGGGCTTGTAAAATTTGTAGAAGGCGAGAAGACAGACGACGGTGTAAGCCGTCTCGAGAGTTGGGGCGGGATAATGGGAACCGTTCCCTACATGTCGCCTGAACAGTTGGTAGCCGGAACCGTCGATGCGAGAACCGACATATTCAGCTTCGGGGCGGTATTGTTCGAGATGTTGGCCGGAGTTCCCGCCTTCAATCGCAAGCGCCATAACGAGACGATCGCCGCCATTGTCAAAGAAGAGCCTGATTGGGAACTCATCTCACCTGATCTTCATCCGCTCCTGAAAGGATGCCTCGCAAAAGATCGAGAGGATCGATACGAATCCGGACGAGTGGTCGCGGACGCACTTGAAGGCCTTCGGAAACTCGGCAGGAATGAGATCGTCGCGTTACGCCAGACGGATACAACACCGCTTCGTCCGTCGACCGCTGAATCAGAAGCTGAAACCGCCAGTTATTCCATGGCTGTCACGCAAGGTGTAGGGTTCGTCGCATCACCTGCGGGGGCGAATTTCAACCGTGGCAAGAAAAATGTTTCCGATCCAGAATCAGACTACGGCACATCAAAAGAAGACTCCCGATCTGGCAGGGCGTATCGACTGCTCGGTCCCAGGGCAGCGCTAGCCAGTGCCGCAGCCATCATTGCGTTGTCTGCCGGCCTGTTCGGCTATTACTTTTTCACGACTTCCGATTCCGCGGGTACGGCTGCCAACAACAGTGCTCCGCGAAAACTGTATTGGGAACTCGCATACGCAAATAAGCGGAAGTTTATCCGCAATCGGATCATTCAGATACAAACACTTATCGGAGATCAACAAAGGGGCATCAGCGACGAATCGCTCGATGGAATACATAAGGAGGTCGACCGGTACGTCAGGCGGCGAGACAGCTTGTCCCAGGAACCGTTTGAAGAGGGCCTGCGGGGCGTTTACGGACGCGCGAGTCAGTACGTTCCGATGGTTTCGGCGGAGTTCGATAAGCAGAATGTCCCAACTGCGATCGGAATCTATCAGGCGATCGTGGAATCTGAGTACCGGGACTGCCTGAAGAGCGACACTGGGCCTGTTGGAGTATTCCAGTTAACAAAAGCAACGGCCGAGAGGTTCGGCCTTGCGGAATACGATCGTTGTCGTGTGGACCTTTCCGCTAAAGCCGCGGCGGCGTACAACTCCAAACTTGCGAGTGACTTTGCCGGCGACCAGTCGAGTTGGACACTCGCCATATTGAGTTTTTACCAAGGTGAAGACCTGACGCTTTCTCACGTTCGGAAGCTTGCTGAATATGGATTGAGTGAACGAAGCTACTGGACGATAAGTGAGAACCGGGAAAAGCTCTCTGACTACAATCTCGATTCCGATCGATACATGAGAAGGTTCTTTGCCGCAGCAATCATCGGGGAGAATCCGGAGATGTTCGGTTTGGTAACGCCACCTTTGTCGACGATCAGAACACGAAAGGACCTTGGGATCTCCAATGTCAATTCGCTAGTTACCATTCAAGGCGGGACATTCAAGATGGGCAGCGACGACACCAAGCTCGATTTTGAAAAGCCCGAGCATGTCGTGTCGGTCAACAGCTTTAGGATGAGCAAAACCGAGGTAACGAATTCGGAGTACGCCGAATTTATTTCTGCTACGGGCTACAAACCTAAACCTGAAGACAGCAGCTTCCTCGCCCATTGGGTAAACGGGCTCCCGCTCGACATCGATGGGAATACTCCGGTGCGGTTTGTAAATATTGAGGACATAGTTGCTTACATAATGTGGAGGTCGCACGTCGACGGCTTAGAATACCGTCTTCCTACTGAAGAGGAATGGGAATACGCCGCACGAAACGGCAGCAGGAACACGCTCTATCCGTGGGGCGACAAGTTCGATGAACGCTGTGCCTTTATTGATAAACAACGCAACGACCCGGTCGCAGTGGGTAAACAGACGTGCCCCAATTCTTGGGGTGTCCAAGACCTTATCGGGAATGTGTTTGAATGGACCGCGACACCTGCCGGAGCATATCCAGGAAGCCCGGTCGAGCTAGCTCCACAAGGTGAGAAGTACTTCATGATCCGGGGCGGCGGAGCGTTCGACAAGTCGGCCGGCAAAAATGCGATCACCTCGATATCGCGACACCCGTTCGCGGGAAGCCGACGAAGCCCGGGACTTGGCTTTCGGCTTGTAACGTCGCAGTAATTGCCGCTTTACATTTTGGCCGCCAGCGTTTATTTTCGGTGCGTGGAAAAGTTCTGGCGGACGAAATGATTGAAGACGAAAAGGCCTCAGTTGGCGTTACCGAGCAGTTGAAACGGTGGGGAGACGCCTCCAGGGGCGACGCCGATGCCGCTCTCGTGGATCTTGTCTACACCGAATTGCATCGGCAGGCGCAACGTTACTTGCGGCAGGAAAGGGCCGGCCACACGCTTCAGACGACGGCGCTGGTACACGAGGCGTATCTTAAACTCGCAAAGCAGAAGTCGTTTCCGTGGCAAAGCAGGTCGCAATTTTACGGTGTGGCCGCTACGTTGATGCGCCGCATCCTGATCGACTATGCCAGGACGAAGAACAGGCTCCGCCGCGGCGGGCCGCAGGCAGACGTGCCGATCGTGACCGGATTTACGATGGCGGTGCGCGACAACCAATTCGACTTACTGGAGCTGGATGAAGTTCTGGAAAAATTGGCACGCAAAGACCCGGAGCTTGCCCGGATCGTCGAGCTTCGTTTCTTCGCCGGTCTTGATGTGACCGAAACCGCCGGTGCGTTAGAGGTTTCGGAATCGACAGTGAAGCGCGGCTGGGCAACAGCTAAAGCGTGGCTGCATCGGGAGTTGAAAGGATAGAATCACCTGAGGTTGGTGATTGGTTTAACGCAAAGTCGCGGCAGTCTGTTCAGATCTTCTTCGTCTGTGTTTAAAACTTAAGGCGAACCACAGAAGAGGCTTTACAGGAAGGATCAAGAAGGAGAACCACCCCGTCAGCCGAAAGCGGCTGCCACCCCTCCCTCGTAAGGCAATAATATGCTGGACGGTAACTGTATTGTAGTCCCGGTCCTTTATGTTCTTCCTCGGCACGCTAACAACTTTCTTCAACAGAGCCCGAAAGCGGTCGGCGTCTTTGCCGTCGTTCTTCATTTCTATCGCGTCTTTCATACTTTCGATATAGCAAGAAATGAATGATGAAGCCCTACTTTTAGCCTCAGCTCAGATGAAGGTGGTTCGTGCCATCAATCAACTCAAAGACCTCGGTGACGACTTGCGCTCGTTCAATGAGAGTAAACCCTACCGAATCATTTTTGAGGACGACCTCGTAACGGGAGAGAGGGTCATGGTCTATAACCCTGATCCGATCCCGTGGAACTGGGCTGTCCGAATAGGCGAAATTCTCTATGACCTTCGGTCCGCCCTCGACCACGCCATTTATGAACTTAGCGTCATTTATTCGGGAGAAGTTGTCGAGAAAACGGAATTTCCGATATTCGACAACGAAGCTAGATTTTTCGAGCGGAAAAGAAATGGCGACCCTGCGAACAAAAGCGGTCTCTATCGAATCCGAGGTCTCAGCCAAGACACACAACGAGTTATCGAGGCGATGCAGCCGTTTTCTGTAAGGAAGGATGGGAAAGAGACGTTCCTTAGTGTTCTTCATGAGATGTGCAACACCGACAAGCACCGCACTCCGCACCTCATCTTCAGAAATGCCAATGAAACTTGGCTCCGTAGTATGGAAAACATCCGTATTGAGCGGTTGATCATGTTCGACAGGAACCTTAATGAACGCACCGAACTTGCTCGCTATCGCGTCCACCCCGATGATAGAGAAATGCAAATGGATACCGAGATCACCATCAACATACTTTTTGATCAAGGAAGTTGCTCTTTGTTCGGGGGGCGTCCCCAGCCGGTAGGAGCGGTGTTGAGCCAGATTATCGAGGGCGTTAGATCGGTGCTCAACGATCTTCATATTTCGGTTGTGTCTCTTCTTCATAAAACCGGCTAGGAAAAAGAAAAACCAAAGGAAACTTCGGAATTACCTGAGTCAAGTACATTATTGCCCTTAGTGAGGAGGGGAGCCTTCTTTCTTTTTCTTCTTCTTATTCATCTTGCTCTGTGGTTAGGTTTTAAAGGCGGACCACAGAAGAGGATGAACAGGAAGGATCAAGAGAGGAGAACCACCCCGTCAGTCGAAGCGGCTGCCACCCCTCCTTCGTAAGGAGGGGAGAGATCGGTAGGCGAGAGACGTGTGCGCTTCGGCAAGCTGGCCGCCCGCTAACGCAGGCGGTTCCGACGGACACACTCACTGACGGTCGTGTTTCTGCCTGTGGGTGTACTTTAGTTTAGTGTGGGTGGGGTGCCTTCTTTTTCGGCGGTGCGGCCGGCTCGGGTGATGGCGATGCGTTTTGAGGCGTTGGGGCCGTCGGTTACGTTGACGCGGATGTTGCGATAGGTGCCGTCTTTTTTATCGTTGGACGGGATGAAGCCGATCGAATATTGGGTGCGGAGTTCGCTGGCGATGTCTTTCGAGATGGTGGTCATCTCGGACGCCGAGGCCGGGAAGTAAGACTTGCCGCCGGTCGAAGTTGCGAGGCGTTCGAGGAAGGCTTTTGCCTTGCCTTGCGGGCTCTTGGAGATGAATCCTTTGTCGTCGCTCAGCGCCTTCACAAAACCCACGACGAAGATCTGCACGTCCGATTCC
Organism: uncultured Acidobacteriota bacterium; assembly: GCA_902826795.1. Taxonomy (GTDB): domain Bacteria; phylum Acidobacteriota; class Blastocatellia; order Pyrinomonadales; family Pyrinomonadaceae; genus OLB17. The sequence continues at coordinate 68,117 of CADEGD010000008.1, forward strand.
TTCAGTAATTCCAGAAGCTGCGATTCGCTGTAGAAGCTCGACCGGTCTTCGCCGTCGGTGACGAGGACGATCGCCCGGCGCGTACGGTCGAGGTCCTTTTGCGGAGTATTCCCCTGATTTAGCCGCTCGACCGCGAGGTAAACCGCGTCGATGATCGCCGTCTGGCCGCCCTCGATATACATGTTGTCGAGAGCGTCGTTAAGGTCGGTCTTGTTCTTTGAGAAATCTTGCAGAACCTCGATCTTGTCGGAGCTGACAAACCGGATGATCGCGGTTTCGTCGTCAGTGCGATTGGTGCCGACGAGATATTTGCCCGCTTCGATGATCTGTTCGATCTGCTGGCGGAGCGATCCGGAGTTATCGATGACGAGCGAATAATTGGTCGGCACTTCGGACTTCGAGAAGAAGTCGATCTGTTGAAGCACGCCGTCTTCATAGATCTTGAAATCGGACTGCGGCAGGTTGTTTATCGGGCGGTTATTTCGGTCGACCACGCGAACGGTGATATTCACGAGCTCGGTGTCGATCTTGATCTCTTCATCTTCGAGCCGCGGCGTCGCGGTGGGACGCGGAGTCGGCGAAGGAGTCGCAGTCTGTGCAGAGACCGCGCCAGCAAGCAAGAGGAGACCGAAAACGGAAACAAGTGCCTTGAGTTTCATCTATCTGAGCTTAACCTATTTGAGTTCCGAAAACGGGGTGGCGTAATAGCCTTCCCGACTTCGGACGGTTAGACGCGAAATTCCACGCGGGGGTTTTACCTTAACTTTTACCTTGTGCCACTTTCCGTCGGGCGTAAAGTTGGGCGGTGTGTAGCCGATCGAGTATTGATGGCGAAGCTCGATGGCGATGCGTTCGAAGATCTCGTCGAGTTCTGCATCACCGTTAGGATAGAAGGACCGGCCGCCGGTGACGGACGTAAGCTCGTCGAGGAAAGATTGCCCCATCAATCCCATCTGGCTCGACGAATCGTTGCCGCTCAGGATGCCGACGGCGTAGGTGACGATGTCGGATTCTTTCATCAGCCGCTTCACCTCGCCGAAGTTATAGCGCGAGGCGTTGTCTTGCCCGTCGCTGATGATGAGCAATGCTTTTTTCTGATGCGAGCCGCGCGATACGCGTTCGAGGCCGAGATAGACGGCGTCGTAAAGGGCCGTGTTGTTTTTCGGTTGGACGAGCGTGAGCTTTTCAAGCACGGCGTCGCCGTCCCGCGTGCGGTCGAGCAAAAGCTGGGCACGGCGGTTGAAGGCGATCAGGAAATATTCGTCGGAAGGGTGGCTCGTGTTGATAAAGCGTGACAGCGCGTTGCGTGCCTTGGCGATCTTGTCGCCGCTCATCGAACCGGATACGTCGAAGAGGATGCCCACCGACGCCGGAGCGTCGCTGTCGCTGAAGAAGGTAATCTCCTGCTCTTTGCCGTCGTCCTGGATCGTGAATGCCTGTTTGGTCAGGCCGGAGACGTATCGGCCGTAAAGGTCGGTTACGGTCAGCGTAAGGGTAATGAGATCGGTCTTTACGTCGATCTTTTTCGGGTCGACGTCGACATCGTCGGGCGTCGCGGTCGGCTGCGGCGTCTGCGCCACGGCTCCGACGGCCGAGGCAAGTGAAAATAAGCACAACATCATCAGCCTCGCCGAATAGTTTCGGAGGCCGAAGAGCTTAATAACCCGTGCTGCCATAGTATTCTCCAGGTCGGATAACTAAATCTTAGTTAACAGATACAAGTTCCGCAAGATAAATGTGATGAACGAGACGCGGGTTAAGTTGTTTCGGCTCAAAAATTTCCGTCGCCTCGGTCAATGCGGAACTTTTTCGTGTTTCTTACGTGATATAATTCGGTCGTGGCGGCGGGCATGCTTTGTCAATTTGACCGTTCCGAAATGCGATTCTTTGCGTGCGGGCTTGTGCGAGTTGAGCGTTAAGCCCTTACTAACGTGCGGGCTTCTGCAGTTGGGCCGCTCGACACCTCTCTAGAGATCTAAAATGGCCGAATTCGTTTGTCGTTTGGGAACGCCGTCTGGCGAGATAGTGACCAGAATTGTGGAAGCCACCGGAGCGGCCGACGCGCGCTTTCAGCTTGAGCGCGACGGCTTCAGGGTGTTCGATGTGGCGTCGCAGTCCGGCGGGATGATCTCGAGGCTGCTGCCAGGCGGCGGATCGAAAGGCAAGGTCAAACAGGCCGATTTCCTTTTATTTAACCAACAACTATCAGCCCTTTTGCGCGCGGGAATCCCCGTGCTGCAGGCGATATCGCTTTTGCGTTCGCGGTCGCAGTCGGCAAATCTGCGGGTTGTGCTGACGGACGTTGAGGAGAAGATCAAGAACGGACTGCCGCTTTCGCAGGCGTTCGAGTCGCAGGGAATCTTTCCGAAGATCTACACGGCGTCGATCCTTTCCGGCGAGAAGTCGGGAGCGCTTGACGACGTATTGCAGCGGTACGTCGAATATCTGAAGCGAAGCGTCGGCGTTTCGCGAAAGCTGCGAGGTGCGCTGGCATATCCGGCGTTCCTGCTGGCGGCGGCGACGTTCATGATCGCGTTCTTGACGCTCTATATCGTCCCGCGGATGTCGGACCTTTTCAAGAGCCTGAGCGCGAACCGGACGCTGCCGACGATCACGCTTGCGGTCTTGTGGATCTCGAACACGGTCGCGTCGAACATCTGGTGGATACTTCCGCTGATCCTGATCTCGATAGCCGCTTTGTACATCTGGCTGCGGACCGAGTCTGGCAAGTTGGCGCTGCATCGATTTCTGCTCAGGCTGCCGATCGCCGGAACGCTGATCAAACAAATGGCGACGGCGCAGTTGGCACGGTCGCTATCGACGCTGCTTTCGGGCGGCATCACGGTGCCGGATTCGTGGGAGATCGCGTCGCAGGCGTTGAATAACCTCGAGCTGCGGCGGCGAAGTTCCGCCGTGCTGCCGATGATCCGCGAAGGTCGTGGATTTACCGATTCGCTAGAGAAGGCGAACTGGATACCCGAACTCGGCCTGGACATGATCGGGATCGGCGAACGGTCGGGAAGCCTGCGTGAGATGCTGGACGAGGTCGCCGCGTTTTATGACGCCGAGGCCGAGGTCAAGCTCGAACAACTGACGACGCTGCTCGAACCGCTCATCCTCGTGGTGATGGCATTGATCGTGCTCGCGATCCTGCTCGCCATCTATCTGCCGATCATCCAGACGATCTCGGCCGGCCCGACGGGCGCAAGGGGAAGATAGTACATTTTTCTTCTTGTTTATCTTCTTCCTCTGTTCTGTGGTTTCTGTTAGTTTGAGGATTCAAACGTTTAAGGCGGAAGAGAAGCAGTAACCACAGAAAAAGAAGACGAAGAAGAATAAATCTGAATAGAACTATATTTTACCGGCCTAAATAGAAGGCGAAATAAGTCAAAAAAGAAAGAAATGAGTAGCACTACAAACGGCTTGACCACCAACGTTTCCTCTCCGCGGATCGAGCTTTCGGATTTTATCGAGAACGAGCCGCCGGAGGTGGTCGGGGCGAAGCAGTTGGCGAAGCGGTATCGCCTGCCGTACATTGATCTGCTTCCGCCGGACGAAGCTTCGCCGATCGATTACGAAGAGCTGGCAAAGATTCCGGTCGATACGATGCTGCGGAATCATTTCGTGCCGCTGCGCCGCGAGGGGCGAAATCTGCACGCGGCGATGGCCGATCCGACAAATCTTGAAGTGTTGGACGAGCTAGAGAACGCTCTCGACGTTCGCATCGTTCCGTACGTCGCGACGCAAGGTGCGATCGACGTGATCCTCAAACGCGGCGATGCTACGCAGCGTGTGCTGCAGGAGGCGGCGCAGGGGTTCAAGATCTCGCTCGTAAAGGAAACGGAGCAGGGCGAAGAGGTGCTCGACCTCGATCGCTTGGCGACGGACTCGGAGATGTCGCCGATCATCAAGCTAGTCGATACGATCGTTTACAACGCGATGGAATCGCGCGCGTCCGACATCCACATCGAAGCGGGCGACCGCGACGTGCACGTAAAGTTTCGCATCGACGGAGCGTTGTATCGCAAGGTCGATCCGATCGACATCGCCTATCATCAAACGCTGATCTCGCGAATCAAGGTTATGTCCGAGCTGGATATCGCCGAGCGGCGAATTCCTCAGGACGGACGGTTCCGCGTTAGATACAAGGGCCGTACAGTCGACTTTCGTGTATCGATATTGCCGTCCGCATTCGGCGAGAATTGCGTTATTCGTATCCTGGATAAAGAACAGATCTCGGAAGAGTTTAAGAATCTTTCGCTGGATGTTGTCGGGTTCGACGCCGAAGATCTTCGGCGCTTTCGTATATATATTAAAGAGCCGTATGGGATGGTGCTTGTGACCGGGCCGACCGGTTCGGGTAAAACGACGACTCTTTACGGAGCGCTCAACGAGATCCGGGCCGAAGAAGACAAGATAATCACGATCGAAGATCCTGTCGAATACGTGCTGCAAGGCATCATGCAGATCCCGGTAAACGAGAAGAAGGGACTGACGTTCGCCCGCGGGCTTCGCTCGATCTTGCGACACGATCCGGACAAGGTGATGGTCGGTGAGATCCGTGACGAAGAGACGGCGCAGATCGCGATCCAGTCGGCGTTGACCGGCCACCTCGTGTTCACGACGGTCCACGCGAACAACGTGATCGACGTTATCGGGCGATTCCTGAACATGGGCGTCGAACCTTACAATTTTGTGTCGTCGCTAAACTGCGTTCTTGCGCAGCGGCTCGTGCGTCTGCTGTGCCCGACGTGCAAGCGTCATTATCAGCCGACCGACGAAGAGCTGTTCGAATCCGGATTGCGTCCGGCGGATGTGGCGAAGCGCGAGTTTTATCGAAACGTCGGCTGCGACGCATGCAATCACACCGGCTATCGCGGACGGACCGCTATCCACGAGCTGCTCGATATGTCCGACCCGATCCGCGAGATGATCATCGAACGCCGGCCGGGTTCCGAGATCCGCCGGCAGGCCGAGAAAGAAGGCCTCTCAAGCTTGCGCGAATCTGCGATCAAGAAGGTGTTCGCAGGCCAGACGACACTTCACGAGATCAACCGCGTGACTTTCGTGGAAGAAATCAGGTAACAGGTTGATGGGAAATTTTTGATTGATAACCCAAACTGTTTGGGTTATTCTTTGTTATGCCCACAGTGCTAAACGAGGGCGGATATCGCGTCCGGATAAACACAGACGATCATCTGCCGATGCACGTACACATTTGGCATCAAGGTAACGTACTGATCATTGAATTTGAAGATGAGATCCGACTGAGAGACAACTTCGGATTTAGTCGTCGCAATGAACGGAGAGCATTGCAAGTCGTTGAAGAAAATCGCGAGTTGCTAATTCGCGAGTGGAGGAAAATCCATGGATAAGGCCGAGCAAAAACATCTAGATGCCGTAAAGCATGCGAACGAAAGATTGAGCACTTCGCCGCGTGCAAGACGGGCAGCATTTGATCGGAAGACCCGCCGTTTGGTTGTTGATCTTGAGAACGGTACTACCTTTATTGTTCCGGTCGACCTGGTCCAGATACTCCGCGATGCGACTGATGAACAGATCGCAGCTGTCGAGACAAAAGTCCACGGCATTTATCTGGGTTGGGAAGAACTTGACGAAGACCTGACGCTTGAACACCTTATGGCAGGAGTTTTCGGTACGCAGAAATGGATGAGCGGACTGCGGGAACATCTTGCGGATGCCGGACGCAAAGGCGGGGCCTCGCGTTCAGCCGCAAAAACGAGAGCCGCTGTTGAGAATGGGAAAAAAGGCGGACGTCCGAGGAAGTTTGCGTAAACCGCGTGGTCACATTCGTGGAAGAGATCAGGTAGCTCCGAATTAGCAAGGGTCTAGAGTAGTTAAGCATCATCAGGCAGGTGCTAAACTACTATGGTGCAACAGGTTAACCGGTATTATTGCCGTTCCCGAATCGCAGAGAAGAAATTTCGTCAAATAATACGATACTTTGCGATGGATCTGACGGCGGCAAAGAGAGCGAGCTGACCGGTATAACGCGAAAAAGTGTGAACGTGATCTTTCAAAAAATAAGGGTCCGGCTGCTTGCGGAGTGCGAACGTCAGGCACCGATCCAGGTCGGGGAGGTCGAGGTCGACGAGTCGTACTTCGGCCGCCGGAGAATACCCGGAAAGCGCGGTCGCGGAGCCGGCGACAAGACGATCGTTTTTGGCATCTTCAAACGAGGCGACCGGGTTTATACAGAGATCGTCCCGAACTGCCAAAAACGCACCCTGCAGGCCATTATTCGGGGTAAGATCGGTCTCGACACCGTAATTCATTCCGACGGCTGGATCGGCTATGACGGCCTTGTCGATCTCGGTTTTAAGAAACATTTTCGTGTGAATCATCATGTCAACGAATTCGCAAATAAAACCGGGCACATAAACGGCATCGAAAGCTTTTGGTCTTTCGCTAAACGAAGAATGCTCAAATTCAACGGCCTCCGCAAGAGTATGTTTCTGCTTCATCTCAAAGAATCCGAGTTCAGGTTTAATCACCGAAACGACGACCTTTATAAAGTACTATTGCTCCTATTGAGAACTCATCCTTTGTGATGCTTAACTACTCTAGACCCTTATTAATTAATAATGAGAATACTTTCTGTAATCGTTCTAACATTTTGCTTCACCATTTTTGCTACTGCTCAGCTTGCCGGGAATCCGGAAAACTGGTGCCGCGAGGGATTTTTTACCCGCGATTCGAAGACTTTCGAAGTCGCGACGGTGAAAGCGAGTCGAGCGTATTTTTATGGAGACCAGCGGGATGCGTGCCCGGGCGGATCTAACTGCCGGACGAAGGCTTTCGTTGTGAGCGGCGATGAGGTTGTGGTCGGCAGGTCGAGAGGCGGTTTTGCATGCGCCTGGTATCCGTCGCCAAAGGGGCAACCGACAGTTGGGTGGATAAAGACTTCGGACCTAACTTTCGCTCCTATCCTCTTCGACGCATCGGCGAAGGCGTGGTTAGGTGACTGGAGCTACGGAAGCAACAGCATCGGATTTACTGAAGACGGACCCGGAGCGTTGAAGGTGAAGGGAAGCGCTACGTGGGTCGGCGCGAACCCGGGCAATGTCCACGTCGGCGAACTAGACGGCCTCGTTGTACCGAAGAACGGTGAGATCAGCTATTCGGATGGCGACGACGAGTATGACTGCAAAGCGACGATGCGGCTGCTCGGCAGCTATTTGATAGTCGCCGACAACCTGAAATGCGGCGGGCTGAACGTGACGTTTTCCGGCGTTTATACGACAAAGCGGCGATAACGCGCTCGTTCTTTCAGAATTGTTCTTCTTATTCCTCTTGTTCTGTGGTTAGTTTTCTCCGAACGAGAAGGAAGAGAATCATCCACGAAAGAAGAAAAGAAGAAAAACAAGAAGCGGCAAAGCCTATATTAGTCTTCGATAGATGTCCGGGTCGACGTTGCCGCCGCTGACGATGGCGGCTATTTTTTTGCCGGCGAATCGTTCTGGTTGTTCGAGGATGGCGCCGAAGGAGAGAGCTCCGGTGGGTTCGGATTTCAGATTGACGAGGCCGAAGTAGAGCTTCATTGCTTCGGCGATCTTTTCGTCGGAAACTTCGATAAAATCTTTCGCGCCGTCTTTGATGATCGGCCAGTTTAGGTTGCCGAGCGAGACGGTGCGGGCGCCATCGGCGATGGTTTTGGGTTCGGATTCGTTCGCGATGATTTCGCCGGCCTTAAAAGAGCGAGCGCCGTCGTTACCGAGCAGCGGTTCGGCGGCGATCACCTCGGTAGTAACTCCGCTGTTGCAAAAAGATCGGATCACGCCCGATATCAACCCGCCGCCGCCGACGGGAACGATCACGCAATCAAAATCTTTATCGGCCAACTCATCGCCAAGCGTCGAATTGCCTTCAATCACGAATTCATCGTCGTAAGGCGAAGCGATATAAGCTTCCGGCATTTCTTGGGCAAGTTGAGCGACTCGCTCGATACGTCCGACCTTCGCTACGTCGATCAGATCCGCCGTCGCACCGAACGAACGCACGGCGTCGATCTTTACCTGAGCCGACGTTTCGGGCATAACGACGGTGCATTTTTTCCCCGTCAATTTACATGCGTACGCGATCGCCTGGCCGAAGTTTCCTGACGAGGCGGTCAGCACCGAATCGTTCGGCACGTTGATCGCGACGTTATAGGCCGCACGGAATTTGAAGCTGCCGGTGTGCTGAAATGCTTCGGAAACGATTGTAAGATCGAGCCCGAGATGGTCGCGGAGTTTGGAAGATTCGATGAATGTCGTCGGGCGAACGGCGTCAAGCAGAGAAAGCATTTGTTAAGAATCGAACAGTCGCACGGGCTCGTCAAGTGCGACGAAAATGGTGCGAGTGGCTTCGCGGATGGCCGGGAAGTATAATCAGCACATTCTCAAGCTATGAAGAAAAATCCGCTTCTCGATATTCTTGACGCGATGTATCGTCAAGCCCAGATGATGTACGGCAGCGTGGTCAAGGGCAAGTGGCTCTATGGCGGCGATGGCTGCCCCGGGTGCGGCAAAGACATCACCGAGATGAAGTGGAAGAAGAAAAAGGCGGTGTCGCTAAACACGTTCATCTATCGCGACCATGGTGTGCTGATCGGCTATCTGTTATGCGGCAAATGTGGGCATCATATTCATAGCGAGGCGCAGAAAGGTGGGTACATCAAGCTTCCGATTCATGACGAGATCGAGAAGAATTTGAAGGCCGATTTTGTAAAGCATTTGGGACACTGAAAATATGTCGAAAGCTCAATTCGGAATGATCGGCCTCGGGACGATGGGCCGCAACTTTTTGCTCAATGTGGCCGAGCACGGATTCTCGTGCGTCGGTTACGATCTGGATCCAAAAAAACGCGAGCTTCTGCTTGACGAAGGCAAAGAGTTCGCGGTTTCGGCGGCCGGTGATCTTCCCGCGTTTGTTGCCGGGCTTGATAGCCCGCGAAAGATAATGCTGCTTGTTCCGGCCGGGCCGATCGTAGATTCAGTGATCAATGATCTCGTGCCGCATCTCGATAAGGGCGATCTGATAATCGATGGCGGCAACTCGCATTTTCCGGATACCGAGCGGCGAACGACGCTCTTGGAAGAGAAGGGAATCGAATTCCTCGGCGTCGGCGTAAGCGGGGGTGAAGAGGGCGCACGGCACGGCGCGAGCATCATGATCGGCGGAAAAGCGGCCGTTTACGAGAATGTGCGGCCGATGCTGGAAGCGGCGTCGGCAAAGGTGAACGGCGAACCGTGCGCGGCCCATGTCGGTAATGGCTCGGCGGGACACTTCGTAAAGATGGTCCATAACGGAATCGAGTATGGCCTGATGCAGATACTGGCCGAGACTTACGACTTCATGCATCGAGCGCTCGGGATGGATTACAAGGAGATGAGCGAGACATTCGCCCGCTGGAATAGCGGCGAGTTGAACTCGTTCCTAGTCGAGATAACGGCCGAAGTGTTACGGAAGTCGGATGCGGAAACGGGCAAGGCGTTGGTCGAGATGGTGCTCGACAAAGCGGCTCAAAAGGGTACGGGCAAGTGGACCTCGCAAGCAGCCATGGATCTTGGCGTGCCGATCCCGACGATCGATGCGGCCGTTTCGATGCGCCAGATCTCGGCACAGAAGGACGTAAGGATCTTAGTTGCGGAAAAGTATGGTGCGGGACGAAAGGGAGCGACCGAGCCGGCCGATGGCGAAGCCGTTACCAGCGTGCCTGCGGAAGAGGCGAAAGCGGCGAGGGCGACGGGCGACGTCGAGACCGCTGCCAGCAAGAATATTCAGGCGTCGCATTCTGACGTGCACGAACCCGTTCGCGGCGCGGATGTGAAAGCCGAACCGACGAAAGAAGAGTTTCTCGAACATCTGCGACGGGCTTTGATCTGTGCGTTCATTTCGACATATACGCAGGGAATGTCGCTGCTGCAGATCGCTTCGATCGAAAAGAATTACGAGGTCGATCTTGCGGAAGTCTCGAAGATCTGGCGGGGCGGCTGCATTATCCGCTCGGCCTTGCTCGAGGAAATGCGCCTTGCTTTCGCCCGCGACCCGAAACTGCCAACGCTCTTGCTCGACGATGCGTTCGCTCAAGTGCTGAAGTCGAATCGCGAAGATTGGCGCATCGTCGTCGAAGAATTTATGCGAAACCGCATACCGGCTCTTTGCTTTGCGTCATCGATAAATTACTTCGGCTCGTTCCGCTCCGAACGCCTGCCGGCAAACCTGATCCAGGCCCAACGAGACTACTTCGGGGCTCACACTTACCAGCGCATTGATAAAGATGGAGTTTTTCATACGCCGGATTGGTGAATGGCGCTGCAAGCATTCGTGCTTGCCGAAATATAAAACTAGCAAGCAGGGATGCTTGCGTCTCCAGTCAAACGATCTTCCAGGCGTCTTCGGTTTTTAGGAGTTTACTCATCAAAGCGGCATGGACGGCGTGGCCGCTTTTTTCGGCGATGATCTTGCCTTGCAGCGGCATGCCGATGAGGGCGACATCGCCGATGATGTCGAGTATCTTGTGGCGGACGAATTCGTCGTCGAAGCGGAGAGGAGTTTCGTTGAGCATTCCGTCGGGTGTGAGAACGATGGCGTTATCGAGCGATCCGCCGAGCGCAAGATTCGCTTTGCGTAGCATTTCGATCTCGTGCGTAAAGCCAAATGTCCGTGCCGACGCGATCTGCTTGCCGTACGAACCGTTATCCATAGCAAAGTGGAAAGACTGACGTTCGATGAAAGGATGCTTGAAGTCGATCACGCATTCGATCTCGAATCGGTCGGCAGGTTCGACAGACATCTTGCGGCCGTCTTCGTTGACCTCGACTCGCTTCAACACCTTCAAAGTTCGCCGCGGATCCTCCAGCTTCTTCGTGCCCGCCTTTGCGATCAGTTCCACCCAATCCTCGCTAGACCCGTCGAGAATGGGGATCTCGATGTTATCCAGCTCGATGAATGCATTGTCGATGCCGGAACCACGCAAGGCGGAGAGAAGATGTTCGCAAGTCGATAAAACCACACCGCGGCGCATCAGCGTCGTCGCGTACGAACAGTGCGAAACATACTCGACCGACGCCGGGATCTCGAAATTGTCGAGATCGGTGCGGACGAAAACATATCCCGTATTCGCCGGAGCCGGCTTGAGTTTCAACGCGACATCCACGCCGGTGTGTAGCCCGACGCCGTTGGTCTTGATGGGTTTTGCGATGGTGGTTTGATTCATCAGAATTGCTGACTCGGCTTACTACAAACGCTATGCCGATGGAAAAAGCCACAAAAACCACGTCCTGATCGCTGCCTTGTGGTTTTTTCGCATCATTCACTCGCCGATTTGCAACAAATCTCTGCGTCCTTTTGCGGCCTCCGCGCTAAGAAAACATTTTTAACGCAGAGACCGCAAAGGAACGCGGAGGAGTGCCCAAATTTACTATTAACCACCAACGATTTACAATTTACAGTAAGTTATGGCAATTCAGACTGCGGGGCAGAAGACCGCAAAGGTAGCTAAATTGAAGATCGAAGATCAGTCGACGATCGATCTTCCGAAGGGCGCACACGAACAGATACAAAAGGCGTTGGATTTCTTGCCGATCGAGCATCAGCGTGGACTTGAGCGGGTGAAGCTTGTCGATTTTATCAACGATCCGAGGTTGAAGAACATGGACGTTCCGATGAAGGGCGACCTGCCGGGGCTTTATCATCCGCGCGTTCAGAATCAGGGAGCGTGGCTTGAGCTTTCAATGGGTGCGTTGCTGCAGCCGACCGAAGGTTGGGCAAAGCGTTGGATGGCGAAGTCGGCGTTTAAGTCGAACCTTGCGGGGCTGATCTTCTCGCTCGTCGGGCAGCATTATCATTTCACGCTCAAGCACTCTGTAAAGAAGCAGAACCTCGAACCGCAGATAAGGCAGTACGCTGAAAAGAACTTGCGCGAGTGGGGCGAGAAAGAGAACGCCAACAGCGTTCGCGCAAAGATCTTCAAGCCCGTGCGGCCGTACGTCGAGCGGATGGCGAAGTGGCTGAACAAGAAAGCGGCGCAGAATCAGAAGAAATAGTCAGGAAAGTCTAGGATGTCTAGGAAGTCTGGAAAGTAGAGATTGAAGTCGCGGCATTTTCACTCTTTCTAGACTTCCTAGACTCTCCGAGACTTCCTCGACTGATTAAGATTATGAAATATTGGCTAGTGAAACAGGAACCCAACGCGTATTCGTGGGACGATTTTGTTAAAGACGGCAAGACGGATTGGACCGGTGTTCGCAATTATCAGGCGCGAAATTTCTTGAAAGAGATGAAGGAAGGCGACAAGGTCTATTATTATCACTCGAATATCGGCAAAGAAGTTGTCGGGATCGCCGAGGTGACGAAAGAAGCTTTTCCTGATCCGACGGATACGGCGTGGCACGCGGTCCAACTGACGCCGGTGAAGCCGTTGAAGAAATTCGTCACGCTTGCCGATATCAAGGCGAACGCCGCACTCGCCAACATTTATCTCGTCCGCCAGCCGCGATTTTCGGTGATGCCGCTGACGAAGGACGAATATCAAGAGATCCTGAGCATGTCAAAATAGGTGGCCGCTATGAACGCTGCATCCGAAACCGCTCGCGGCAGTTTGCTGAAAGAAGCCGTCGAACACTACCACGCACTTCTCGAAGACGAGGACCTTGCCGTCAGATCACACGAGATCTTGCACGAAGGCCTTGAGAAGAATCGTCTGATCTTTGGCGGGCGGCCGTTGTCGCCTTATCTGCGGCCTCACTTCATCACGTTCGCCGACTGGGCACGCGTTAAGATCACGTGCGAGACGATCTGGAGCGCGTTGCAGAAGGTCAAGGACGCGGCGGTTGCCGATGATTCTATTCTTGATGAACTCGGCTTGACTCCGATCGAACGCGAGCTGGTAAAGATCGATCCGGGCTATAAACAAGTGTCGCCGACATCGCGTCTGGATTCGTTTTTGACGGACGAGGCTTATAGTTACGTCGAACTGAACGGCGAGAGTCCGGCAGGAATTGCGTATGCCGACTCGGCGACGGCGATCTTCGAATCGCTGCCGGTGATGCAGAAATTCTGCGAGCGATACGAAGTGCAGGGTTTCAGCGGACGTCCCTTCATGCTGGACGTGCTGCTCGACTGCTGGGACGAGTTTTGCGGAGGCAAGGCCGACCGGAAGCCGGTGATCGCGATCGTCGATCTGAAAGATCTGCCGACGCAGAAAGAGTTCGAACTTTTTCGCGATTATTTCGAAGATCAGGGATACGACGCCGTCATATGCTCGCCACACGATCTTGAGTTCGACGATGGCAAGCTATACTTCGGCGGCGTGCAGATCGACGTCGTTTACAAGCGGCTTCTCGTTAACGAATACCTTCCGATCATGGAAGAAGCTCCGGCTTTGGTCGAGGCTTATCGAGCGGGTTCGATCTGCATGGTCAACAGCTTTCGCGGAAAGCTCGTCCACAAGAAAGCGATCTTCGCCGTGTTGACCAACGAACGCTACGCACATCTTTTTAACGAAGCCGAACTCGCTGCCATCGCCGATCACGTACCGTGGACTCGGAAGTTCCGCGATGAGAAGACGGTCAACGCCGGTAAGGAAATCGATCTCGTCGAATGGACGCGCGCGAACTCGTCGAAACTCGTGCTCAAGCCGAACGACGATTACGGCGGCCACGGCATCTATATCGGTTGGAATTCAAGCGAAGCCGAGTGGAATGACGCGATCAAAACCGCTCTCGCCGACGGCGATTATCTCGTCCAACAGCGTGTCAGCACCGCCAAGGAAATGTTCCCGATGATCTTCGACGAACACGAAAAATGGTCGATGATCGAGCAGCTCGTCGATCTTGACCCGCTCCTTTTCAATGGGGTCGTCGGCGCGGCTTTCACTCGTCTATCGTCCAGCGAACTCGCCAACGTATCATCCGGCGGCGGCATGGTTCCGACGTTTATTATTAGTGAGAAAGGATGACTCTGATATAATTTGCATTTATGAGCTCATTGATCGAGACAACGAGAACTGCAGATCGCATTACCATTTCTATACCCACCCACGATATGACGGAAAAACAGGTTCGGCGGCTGATAGATTTGATCAGATACGAGGCAATTGTTAGCAAGAGCAAGCTTACTGAAGACGAGGCTATGGAAATATCCCGGGATATCAAGAGAGCCTGGTGGAATAAAAACGGTCCGCGCATTGAAAAAATGATTGCCGAAGCTGCGGATGAGTGAAGTCGTAGTTGTTGACACGAACATCATAATTGCTGCTCTGATCTCGGGTAAGGAAGAACTTCTTTTTACTCTTGGACGGCCTGATATTTCATTCATTTCCAGCAACTTTACATTCGTGGAGCTTTTTAAGCACTCACCAAGAATACAAGAAAAAAGTAAATTAGACGCTGACGATCTCTTTTATCTGTTGAGAATGATCATAAATAAGATCGAGTTGGTCGACGAGTCTGTGGTCTCGCTGGGGTGCTGGATCGAGGCATCCCGCTTATGTAGAGATGTCGATAAAGCCGATACCGCATTTGTCGCCCTCTCTTTGCAGTTTAACGGCAAATTGTGGACGAAGGATAAACTTATAAATTCGCATCTCATCCGAAATGGATTTACCCAGTTCTTTGACCCTTCGGATTTTTCGCTAAAGGAATGACATCGCGCCTACAAACGTTAACGAAAGAATATCTACACCTCGAACAGAAACTCCTCCTCGGTGGCGGGCCGGAGAAGATCGAGAAGATCCATAAGCAGGGGAAGCTGACGGCACGTGAGCGGATCGAGTTGCTGTTGGATAAAGATTCGTTCTCGCAGGAGATCGGTTTGCTGGTTGCTTACGATGAGTATAACGGCCAGGCTCCGGCGGCGGCGGTTGTTACGGTAGTCGGGAAGATCGAGGGCCGCGAGTGTGTCGTAGTTGCTAACGACGCGACGATCAAGGCAGGCGCGTGGTATCCCGAGACGATCAAGAAGATACTTCGTGCGCAAGAGATCGCGATGCGAAATCGCGTCCCGATCGTTTATCTTGTCGACTCCGCCGGCGTGAATCTTCCGTATCAGGGCGGCGTGTTTCCCGGCCAATACGGTGCCGCTCGCATCTTTTATTACAACTCGATAATGCGGCGATACCTCAAGGTGCCGCAGATCTCGGCCGTGATGGGAATGTGCGTCGCAGGCGGAGCGTATTTGCCAGCGTTAAGCGACGTGATCCTGATGGTCGAAGGGACTTCGTTCATGGGTCTCGGCGGCGCAAATCTCGTTAAGGGTGCAACCGGCCAGACGATAGATAACGAAACACTCGGCGGGGCGATGACGCACAATTCGATCTCGGGCGTAGCGCACTATCGCACAAAAGACGATAGAGAATGTCTCGAAAAGATCCGAGAGCTTGTTTCTGAACTCCCTGCAAAAGAAGCAAGCCGCGTGTCGCAGTCGGAACCGGGAGCGGTAGCGACTGGGTTTAGCGAACTTTATTCGATCTTGCCGGACGATCATCGTGCTCCATATGATATGCACGCGGTGCTGAATTGCATCCTCGATAAGAACCCGGTCGCTACCGCTTCCGGTTCTGACAGTCCGATCGACGAATTTCAGGCCGACTTCGCGAAAGAGATGATCTGCGGCACGGCTCGGATCGGCGGAATCCTCGTCGGCGTTATCGCGAACAGCCGCGGCATGTCAAAAGGGAAGCCGGGTTCGCCGCCGCGATTTGGTGGGATCGTTTATACGGAATCTGCCGAGAAGACTGCCTACTTCATCGAAAACTGCGACCGGCATTCGACGCCGCTTCTGTTCGTGCAGGATGTATCGGGATTCATGATCGGGGCTGAGGCCGAGCACAGCGGCATCATCCGAGCGGGAGCCCGATTTGTCGAGGCGATGGCAACCGCGACGGTTCCAAAGATCGTGCTGACGGTCAATCACGCTTCGGGAGCGGGCTACTACGCGATGGCCGGGCAGGGCTTCGACCCCGACTTCATTTTCTCGCTGCCGACCGGCCGGATGGGTGTGATGGAAGGCGACAGCGCCGTGCAGGCGATCTTCGGCACGCAGCTCGAAAAGCTCAAAAAAGAGGGAAAAGAGCCCGACGAAGCGCTGCTCGCCGAGATGCAAAAGGTCCGCGAAACTTACGACCGCGAACTCGACGCAAAACACGCCGCCGCCCGCGGCCTCGTAGATGCCATCGTTACCCCCGAAAACCTTAGACATTCTCTGATCCTTGCACTGCAAACCTGTCTGAACACATCCAAACCTCACATTGGAGCGTTTGTACTGCCGCCGATCGAATAGCCTCAACACTTTTCCGGTTAGATAATCCAACTTTCATGCAATAATTTCGGGAACTTTTGTTTTAAGGCGATCGAGGTTTTTGCAGCAAGGTGGGTTTTCGATGGTTCACCCTTCGAACGAATCGCAGCAGACTCGCACGTTTTCGGTCGATCCCGAAAATGTGCTGCCCGACCATTACCGACTGATCGAATTGATCGGCCGTGGTGGGATGGCCGAGGTCTATCTTGCCGAAGACAGGCGGCTTGGCCGTAAGGTTGCGATCAAGTTTCTCAGCGAGGAATTCAGACGCGATCCCGACCGCGTTCGCCGCTTTCGACAGGAAGCCAGAGCCGCGTCCGCGCTCAATCATCCCAACATTCTTATCATCCACGACATTGGTGACCGCAACGGCGTCCAGTTTATTGTCAGCGAATTTGTCGAAGGTGAAACGCTCGGGCTTCGCATCGCGCAGGGGAAAATGCCGATCGGTGAGACGGTCGACGTATCGCTGCAGATAGCGTCGGCGCTGGCGGCGGCTCATTCGGCAGGCATCGTTCACCGCGACATGAAGCCCGACAACGTGATGATCCGGCCGGACGGCGTCGTAAAGGTGCTCGATTTTGGACTCGCGAAATCAAGCGGTTTTACTACCGCAAACGGAGCCCACTTCGACGCACTGACGCTTGACTCGGGTTCAACCTCGCCGGGACTGATCGTCGGGACGCCGCAATATATGTCGCCCGAACAGGCTCGCGGCAAAGAGCTGGATGGACGTACCGATATATTCAGTCTCGGCATCATCATTTTCGAGATGCTAACCCGTCATTCGCCCTTCGCGGCGGGCAGCTTTGCGGATACGATGGCCGCCATTCTCACGAAAGAGCCGCGCCAATTGACGGAGTTCATAAAAGATCCTCCGGCTCGACTGACCGCGATGATCGATGAATGTCTTAAGAAGGAAAAAGACGAACGGTTCGGTTCAATGTCGGAGATAGAATCCGAATTGAAACTGCTTAGGCAAGAGGTTCAGCCGCATGACAAACGAACGGTCGAGATCGATGCGACCAGGTCGGACCACACGCAGACCATTCCGACTGACAAGCACTCGATCCGTGCATTCGTATCAAGCACGGTCCACAAATCGTCTCCGCTAGCCGGGATCGTCATCGTCGCCGCGGCCGTACTCCTCGCCGGCAGCTGGTGGGCCTGGGACCGGATTTCCGCAGGAAGATCCGAATCTCCATCACTAATGCGCACCGTTCCGATAACAAGCTGGAGCAGTTCCGCCAGCGAGCTTGTCACATCGGCATCATTCTCACCGGACGGAAAAATGGTGGCGTATTCCGTCTTGAAAGATGATGCAACCGAGATCTGGGTCAAACCCGTGGTCGGCGGCGACGCTGTTCAAGTAACAAAGGATGGAGGTTACAATCAATATCCGATCTGGTCTCCCGATGGACAAATGATCGTGTTCTTTTCAGATCGCGGAAATTCATTCGGGCTTTGGACAGTTCCGTTTACCGGAGGAGAACTTTCGAAGATAGTTGGCGAAATAAGTCAACCAACCCGTCCGGTGCTGTGGAGCAGTAAAGGTAATATTTATTTTCATTCGAGAAAGGAAATCTTTCGTATCAGGCGAGATTCAAGCGCTCCGGAAAAGATAACAAACTTTACGGAACAACGTACGGACGTTAGAACAATTCAGATCTCCGACGATGAAAGCGCCATCGCATTTTCAGCGAAAGAAGAAAACGGTTGGAAATTGAAAGTTCGACAGATAGCGAATGGTGACGAAAAGGAAATCGCTTCCACGACGGATCAGGTCGATTACGTTGCGTGGCATCCGAATGGGAAGTCGGTATTTGCAAGCTTTGAAGTTGAGGGCATGCTGCAGGTTTTCGAGGCTTACGTGAACGGAGATAGCGCGGTCCAGCGGTCGAATGGCGACATGAATTTCATAGTCCACGACGTTGCAGCAAACGGCTCGGTACTTTATGGTTCGCTTTCGGAAACGTCGGACTTATGGCAGGTCGATACCAAAACCGGTGTGGAATCCATCGTAGCGAACGAGGTAGCGACCGAAGCCTTTCCAAATATTTCTACGAATGGTGCAATAGCCTTTCAGGTTGGAAACCAAGTTGGCCGGCCGGACTGGGCATCCGTTAGGGTTGCTGCGGTAGGATCCAATTCATCTAGGATTGCGTCTCCGCAAGGATTTGTTCCGCAGTTCTCGAACGATGGTGAATGGATCGCTTTCATTCGTAGGAGCTCGGCTGGTTATGAGGTTTGGAAAGCTCGGCCAAACGGGCTTGACTCGACGAAGGTTACGGAGACGCCCATTGCGGCACCTTTATTCTCTTTAACGCCGTACCTTACAACATCAGTCAATCAACTCGCTTGGTCGCCTGATGACCAGAGTATTGTGTTTCGGGCACGCGAGGCAGGAAAATCTCGACTTTGGATCGTTCCAGCCGCAGGGGGTCAGACGGGTAGACCGCTGGGAAGCGAAACTCCTGATGGGGTAATTGAGAGCAGTCCTCTATGGTCTCCGGACGGAAGACACGTGTTGTCACTTTGGAGTCCGCGGCCGCGACAACCACAGACGGAGAAAAACTACAGGGTTTATATTAATGACGTCGTATCGGGGAAAAAACGTCAAGTGTATTCAAGCGGCGATGAGATACTGTTACTCGGTTTTTCTTCAAACGGCCGGGAGGTCATCATCGCGCGTAGAAATGAAGCGTCCGACAAGTCCGCGACTCCGCATCAAGTTGAGGTCGTCGGATTGACTTTGGAGAACTCACAACTCAATTCCTTGGGTTCACTGATGTTCGCTTATTATTACAACATTCATCTCTCGAGCGACGGCGAGAATTTGGCCTACGTTACGCGGATCGGAGAACGCACCGCGTTGGCCGTAAAGTCATTGCGAAGCGGAGCAGAAAAGGAACTGCTAACGTTTAACGACCCCAAATTGCTTGTCTCAAGCTTAGCTTTTGCGCCTGACGGCAACTCGATAGTATTTGGAAAGCAAACCCGCACCCACCTGCTTTCCTTATTGACCAAATAGTAGAAAAAGGAGACTCGGTAAATGAAAAGAAACCTGATCGTCTTACTGGCTTGTATTGGAATGCTTTCGGTTGGAATGGGATTTATAGGATGCGCAACCTCTACTCCACCTGACAACGGCACAAGTGGTAACAGCCTTAAAGGAGCCTGCGGAAGTCCTATTGCTAATCGACCCGAGAAAGTAGAGGCTGAGATCGCGGACGAAATCCCAAACCAGCTTAAGGACCAGTTGGGCAAGAGCTTTAAGATAAAGGCGGTCTACAAGAATGGCTACCTCGTGCTCTATGTTGAAGGAGAGATTTACGGCGTAGACGGATTGAAAGACTTTGCCGACAAGGTGAACGATTTCAGCGGCGACGGTTGCGTTAAGAAAATCATTTTTCTTCCCGAAGGAAGTATCGAGTCCGGACAATATCTAAGCGAACCCGGTTTCGAATGGACGGCTTGTCCACATCCTACTCAGCCATGCTCGAACGGCGTGTGCGCATGTGAGAGACATCTAACAAGCGGTAACGCTAATTCAAACTTTTCAAACTTATCAAAACCTGGGAATTCAAGCAATGGAGGGCCAACTTACAGCCCTTGATCGGTTTTGACTTAAACGATTCCTGATGCCCTCGTTCGGCCGCGGTTGCAATTTCCGGTGAGAGATTGCTGCGTCGCCGCGGCGGGGGCTTCGGAAATCGCGTTAGCTAGTTTTGGGTACGACAGGTGGCGATTTACGAAGGGCTTGATGAGATCGAGCTCTTCGGGTTTGACCATGTATGAGGTTGCGCCGGCGGCGAGGGCTAGCTGCTTATCGATTTCTCGGTCGAGGGCGCTGTAGACGGCGATGGGAGCTTCGGGGTAAAGACTGCGGATCTGCTCGCACAGCTTGATACCGGTGGTGTCCGGCAGGCAGTAATCGAGAAGGAAGAGGTCGAAGTATTCGCGCTCGATGATGTTGAGCGCTTCCTTTCCATCTTTCGCAATTTCTATATCGCATCCGCACTCTTCGCGGATCCAGTATTTCATCATCTCGCAATTTTCGAGATCGTCGTCGACGTACAAGACTCTTGGGACTACCGGCATACCACACCTCCCGACTTTTACCGACAAAAAAGGCTCATCCAAGTTGAAATGGATGAGCCTTTTCGATCTAGCAGTTAAACTGCCCTGCGTCCTGTTACAAGCTGCACGATCAATACGACCAGCGCGAGAACAAGCAGAATGTGGATCAGATTTCCTACGGCCGCACCCGCAAATCCAAATCCGAGTGCCCAAAGAACCAACAGAACTATAAGTATTGTCCAAAGCATAGCGTTTCTCCTTATTTTCCCTTATTCGATCTTAGTGTTGTTTGAACCGAACGGTTCGGCTCTTGTCACCCTCCATTCGCAACGCGTGTGCCAAATCGCTAAAGTGCGGAATCTCAGTTGCTTAAGTGCAGTCGTAAGATTAGGCGTGTATCAAAAGAGAACGCCTGAAATCGAATGAAACAAGAAATTGTACGAGAAATGAATTATGGCTTCAGCAAAAGGCATGGTCTTCGATCCCTCACTAACCCGGCAGATGATCTGCAAAGGACGAAGAGGTAAGTGGCTGGAACGCAAAGGCGGAAAGGCGTCCGGATTTAAGTACGTTGACTGCAAAGGGAAAACTGTCACCGACAAAGCAACTCTCGAACGGATCAAGGCGCTCGTGATCCCGCCCGCCTGGAAGCACGTTCGAATCTGCCCGTCCCCTAATGGACGTCTGCAAGTGGTCGGTATGGACATGAAAGGCCGTATTCAATACCGTTATCATTCTTCATATTCGAAGAAGCAGGAGAAGAAAAAGTTTGCGAAAGTGGAAGAATTTGGAGAGCAGCTTCCAGCACTTCGAAAAGCGACTAACGAACATCTATCGTTAGAGGGGATGCCGAAGGAGAAGGTGCTGGCGGCGATGCTGCGGCTGATCAATTCGCTCTACTTTCGCGTCGGCACCGATCTGAGCGAGAAGCATTACAAAACTTACGGCATCACAACGCTCAACAAGAAACACCTTACGATAAAGCCGAAAGGCAAACTCGTGTTCGATTTCGTAGGGAAGAGTCATGTGCAGCATCGCAAGGTTTTGGTCGATGACGAGTTGGCGTCGGCGGTGAAGGAGATCGCCGCGATTCCACGCGGACGCCGTTTGTTCAGGTATCTTGACGATGACGGAAAGCCGCGTTCGATAAAACCTTCGGACGTGAATAATTATTTGAAGTCTGTTACCGACCCGAAATTTTCGTCGAAAGATTTTCGGACATGGGGCGGCACGCTGCTGGCCGCAAATGCCTTGGCCGAGATAGGCAAAGCAGAGACGGACGCCGAGATGAAAAAGAAAGTGGTCAATGCAGTAAAGAGCGTTGCCGAAGAATTAGGCAATACGCCTGCCGTATGCAGAAGTTCGTACATACACCCGGCGGTTCTCGACGCTTACGCGGACGGAACAACTATCGAAGAGTTTACCCCCCGAAAAAAGCGTCGGATCAAAAGGAAACAGGCCGGCCTTGAATCGGATGAAGAAGCGCTGTTGAAACTGCTAAAGAATGCTTAAGTTATTTGAGTTTGCCGAGCAACACGGCGTAATCTTCGATCGCGTTTCGGATAACTTCATATGAATCTTCGCGGCCGTAAGAATACGCAATCTCGCAAACGTTCGGAGCGTCGGGTAGAGATTTGTACGTAAGGAAGTAGTGCTCAAACCGTTCGAGAATGCCTGTTGGAAGCTCCGAAATTTCCTTGTATTGCTCGAACACCTTGTCGCCTTTGAGCACGGCGATTATCTTGTCGTCTGCTTCATTGTCGTCCACCAAACAAAATCCGCCGATCGGCCTCGCCTTCAAAATAATGTCGCCCCGTGGAATGTGATGTTCGCTCAGCACGAGAATGTCCAGCGGATCGCCGTCACCATCGCGGATCTCGATATCGGTCTTCGCCCGGGCGAGCGATGCGATTCGTTCGGAACAATACGTCTGCGGAATAAAACCGTAGTTGGCTGGCACGACGTTGGAATACTGCTGCGGCCGGTCGATCTTGAGATATCCGGTTTCCTTATCGACCTCATACTTTACGGTGTCGCGCGGAACGATCTCGACAAAAACGGTCACCTCATCGGGAGCTCCATCGCCGATCGGAACGCCGTGCCACGGATGTGCTTTGTTCGTGCGAAGCATACGCAATATTATTGAACCGCACGAATGGAAATGTCGAACGGATTCAGCATTGAGCGTAAAGGGCCGGCCGTGATCTTAAGATTCACGCGACCGGAGATAAGAAATCCGTTGTCGGTGCCAGTTATCGAATCTCTCAGTGAGACCTTAGGTGTCATCGGCGAAGAAGCGACCGCGATTATCTTTACGGGTTCCGAGAATGTTTTTGCTTCGGGCGCCGATCTTCGAGAGGTCGCTTCGGTTGATGGCTCAAGCGCGCGGGAGTTTGCGGAGCGCGGTCAGCGGTTAATGCGGTCGATATCGGCTCTCAGAGGTACAACGGTCGCGGCGGTGAACGGATTTTGTTACGGCGGTGCCCTCGATCTTTCTCTTGCCTGTGATATGCGTATCGCATCGCCGAACGCCGAGTTTTGTCATCCCGGCGGCGGTCTTGGAATTATGACCGGCTGGGGCGGAACGCAGCGTCTGCCGCGATTGGTCGGTGAGGCGCCAGCACTCGAAATGTTCTTGACCGGAAAAAGGGTGGCGGGGGACGAAGCTCTCGCAATCGGACTGGTCGATCAGATCGTGGACGATCCGGTTGAGGCAGCCATTAAGGCTTGTCTTTGACTTCGCCTTTCACCTCGACATCCGGCTGCGTGAACTTGCCGTACTCGAAAAGAATCTTTGTATCTTTAACGACTTCTCGCTCTTTCAAACGCACTCGATATTGAACGTGCGACAGCGTTTTCGGCGCTAAAATTCCAAAATCGGTATCCGTATATTCAAGCAAGTCTTCGGCGACTACAACTGGTTGCAGAAATCCGTCTGGCTGGATCGTGCGCTCGCGAAGTTCGCGGCGAAGATTGAATGTATCCGCATCGAGCCACATCTTACCGCGAATCCGCGCATTTAATTCGACCGACTTATCTCCGTCGATCTCGATATCGTAATTGTCCGACGCGGTCGGGGAATTGACCGTGATCGCCGGATCTGCCCGCATCTGTTCGAATAACACTACGTAAACATTCTTCCCGCCGATCGACTCGCGTCCGGCCATCGTATATCTGAACCGTCCGCGAAGTTTCTCCGAAAGGGCGATCGCCTGAAAGAGCGTCAGTCCGTTAACCGCAAAATCTTCGTCGAAACGACTGCTTTCGTCGCGTATCTGTTCGTATTCTTTCTGCGAGTTGTCAGACGCAACGACCTTTTCGAAAAACGTTTTTGCACGTTCGTCGGCATCCGAGACTCGTTTTCCATCTACCGCAACGACATTCCTAAACTCCGCCACGCGGCCCTGCTCTTTTGAAAGTTGGTAAACGAGAAACGTCGAATCCACCGTTTTCCGTTTCTTCACCTTCCCGCCTTTTTCATAGATCTCGAAGGTCTTCTTTTCTTCCGACAGCAGATTCTTGAACGTCTCAAGATAGACGGTCGTGCGAGCCCTGGCCCGGTTGATCACTTCCTGCGGAGTTACTTCCTGCACGAGCTGACCTCTCGCGAAAGATACGGTCGTGAGAACGATCGCCGTCAGAAAAAGTGATCTTTGTACGTTCATGATTCTCATTCAATCACATTTCTGCGATGATTTGAACGCGTAAAGATATGTCCGAAAAAGCCGAAAGATGGACGACGGTCTCGAGCCGAGAGATAGCCGATTGCCGAGTATTCAGAGTTAGGGAAGTCACGAGCCTTCGCGATTCCGATCAGGCGAGAGCGACGTTCTTCGTCGTGGAGAATCCCGATTGGGCAAACATCGTCGCAATCACGAAAGACCGCGAGATAGTTCTGATCGAGCAGTTTCGTCACGGCGTCGAAAGCATGGTCCTCGAAATTCCCGGCGGCATGGTGGACGCCGGCGAAGATCCTGAAAACGCCGCGTCCCGAGAGCTGATCGAGGAAACCGGTTACTCGCCGGGCCGCATGGTCGCTATTGGAACCTCGTTCCCGAATCCCGCGATCCAGAACAACACAATTTACCATTTCCTCGCGCTCGATTGCGAAAAGATCGCCGATGTTGCCTTCGACGATCACGAGAGTATCATCACTCGCCTCGTGCCGCTTTCCGAACTCGAAGACCTGGTGCACAATGGTGAACTAACGCATTCGCTCGCGATCACCGCGATCCATTTCGCCGAGCGTCATTTACACAATGAAGGTCTCATTAACTAAACTCGCTCACGCCCGCTCTGGCGATAAAGGCGACACCGCAAACGTCGGCCTCATCGCCCTGAAAGAAGAGTTTTATCCGATCCTCGTCCGCGAAGTCACGGCCGACGCCGTCAAGCAGCACTTTGGCCCGATCGTAAAAGGCGACGTAGAACGCTTCGAACTTCCGAACCTCCACGCTCTCAACTTTCTTCTCCACGAAAGCCTCGGCGGCGGCGGCACGCTCAGCCTGATGACCGACGCTCAAGGCAAAACTTTCTCAACGGCTCTGTTGCGTATGGAGATCGAAGTCGGCGATCTAAAATTCTAAATTCTACATTCTCAATTCTTAATTAGTTCGGAAGTGCTCGTCCTGCTATTCCAGATCAATGGATAATTGAGAATGTAGAATTTAAAATCGAAGAACGATGATATGAAAGATCTGGAAAATCCGATCGTGGCGAAGACTTTTGCTTACGCTCTAAGAACGATCAAGTTGTATCGATATCTCGTGGACGAGAAGAAGGAGTTCACGATGAGCAAAGAACTTCTTACCTCCGGTACTCACATCGGAAAGCATGTAATGGCCGCCGTGAACGGCGAATCGCGTCAGCGATTCACTTCGGAGATGGGAGTTGCTCTCAGAATCACGTCGGAAAATGAATATTGGCTTTATCTTCTTCACTTTGGCGGATATTTGAGCGAAAAAGAACTCGAATCAATGGATGCGGACAGAATAGAGATCTCAAAGATGCTGTCTTCGATTACGATTACTTCGAAAGCGAATGCCTGAACTTCTCATCGAAACCAACGGTTCGATCCGAACGTTGACGCTCGATCGTCCCGAGAAACGGAACGCGCTCAACGATGGATTGGTAGCGGAACTGAAATCGGCTTTGAAAGCAGCGGACGCCGACGAAAGTCTGCGGGCGGTCGTGATCCGCGGTGCCGGGAAAGATTTCTGCTCCGGAGCCGATCTATCGGCGTTGCAGAAGATCGCCGCAGCGTCCTACGAAGAAAATTTTGACGACGCGAAAAGCCTTGCCGAACTATTTGCGATGCCGCGGAAGATGAAGGTGCCCGTGATCGCCGCCGTACACGGCCGAGCGTTGGCCGGCGGCTGCGGGCTCGCGACCGCGTGCGACATCGTTCTCGCAACCGAATCGGCACGCTTCGGGTATCCCGAGGTGAAGATCGGATTCGTCCCTGCGATCGTCACCGCGTTTCTTCGTCGTAACGTATCCGAAAAGCGGGCGTTCGAGTTGCTCACTCGCGGCTTCGAATTCACCGCTCAAGAAGCGAATTTCCTCGGCCTCGTTAATCGGATATTTCCTGATGAAGGTTTCGAAGCGGCCGTGACCGACTACGCATCTACTTACGCAAAACTCAGTGCGTCCGCCGTGCAACTCACCAAGTCTCTTTTGTATCGAATGGACAATTTCGGCTTTGAAGAGTCGGTCGAGATCGGCTCCGAGGTCAATGCCGAAGCCAGAATGACAGACGATTGTCGTAAAGGAATTCGAAAGTTTCTCGAATGAGGCTAGGCGTTTTCTCGATTTTTATGGATAATCTCCATTCGGCCGCGTCTTACTGGCTGTATACGAAGCCGTTAAGAATTTGCACTTGAGCAAATTTCGGAGCAAAATTGTAATAATGAAAGAAGAACTGATCGAAATGGCCGGCGTCGTGATCGACAAAGAGCCGAATGCATTTTTTAAGGTAAAGGTGGGCGACACCGATCATATCGTGCTCGCGACGATCTCAGGCCGTATGCGCCGTAACCGCATCCGCATTCTTACCGGTGACCGCGTCGACGTCGAACTCTCGCCTTACGACCTGACCAAAGGCCGCATAACGTACCGCCACAAGTAATCGGGCCGAAGAATCGCATTGTTTTGCACGAACCGGTCCGGATCGGTTCGTGCTTTCTTGCTTTCGCGTGATTGCCTTTAAGCCTCCACGATCTCGACCTTGGTCTCGATCAGATTCTTCGGTATCAAAGCAGGGAAGTAGGCCATGATCTCTTCGACCTTTGGACGGCCGCCGGCGAAACCGGTCACGGCGGGAGGGCCGGTAAGGATAAGCGGTGCGATCTCCTTCGTAAACCTCTCGACGTCGGCCTTGTTTGGCCCGCGGACACCGAATCTTAGTTGAACCTCTGGAATGTCGGCCGAGGGATCTCCCGCAAGGTGGCCGTGAGTCGCATTGACCCCGACAAACTCCGACAATATTACATCGAATTTCAGCCCCAACCGATCCAGACGTTCGCGTAAGATCTTCTCCGCGGCTTGAGCTTTCTTGTATGCTTCGGGCCAGGCGTATACGAGCGTGCCGACCGCCTTCCATCCGTGCGAATAAGCGATCGAAACTTTGTAAAAGGCCGTATTCACCGAGCCCTTAATACCGAAAACGCGGACTCTGTTCTCGCCATCTGCCGCAAGATTTATAGACGAAAAATCCGCGACGGCGTCCGGCGTAATGTAAGCCTTCGGATCGCCCATCTCATAAAGAAGCTGCTCCTTAACAGACTGAATATTGACGCGTCCGCCCGTGCCTTCATGTTTGGTCACGACAAACGTGCCGTCGGGCGAGGCTTCGACGATGGGGAACCCGACGTTCGCCATATCCGGTATCGATTCCCATTCGTACTGACAGTTCCCACCCGACGCCTGTGCACCGCATTCGATGATGTGACCGGCAATCGTACCGGCCGATATCAGGTCCCAATCGTCAAACTTCCACCCGAATTCGTGCATCAGCGGCGCCAGCGTCAATCCCGTATCCGTCAACCTCCCGCCGACAACTATCTGCGCTCCGCGGCCCAACGCCTCGACCAAACCCGACGCACCCAGATACACATTCGCCGACTGCACCTTGTCGCGAATGTCGGCAAGCGGTTCGCCGGTTTCCATGTTCTTTATCTCGATGCCTTTCTCGGCGAATTCATCGAGCCGCGGAAGTATGTCGTCACCAGTCACTACGCCGATCTTGAGCTTGCCGCCAAGTCCCAGTTCACGCGCCGTATCCTTGATCGCTTCCGCACATCCCTCGACGTTCACGCCGCCCGCGTTCGAAAGCACCTTGATATCTTTCTCGACGCAGTCCGGCAGTATCTCGCGCATAAGCGAAACAAAATCGCGCGCGTATCCGGCCTTCGGGTCTCGCTGACGCTGCTTCTGCACGATCGACATTGTCACCTCGGCCAGATAATCCAGCATCAGATAATCGGTCGGCCCATTCCGCACCTGATCGACCGGCGCCGTCAACAGATCGCCCCAAAAGCCCTGACCGCTCGCGACTCTAACTTTCTCTTTCATAAGAATTTGTTAGTTGAGTATAAGCGGAAGCGAGACGGCAGCCAATCGAAGAAGCCTTTCTAATGTGTGATCAGGAAACATATCGATATAAATACGAAAGGCTGCCTGGAGGCAGCCTCTGAATAGAAAGTGAATGAGCAGCTATGGCTTTTGCTCGCCTTCGCCGACTACCACGTCTTTGGTCTTGTCGGCGACTTTCTTCGTCTCATGCCACACGCGCTTTGAGACCCATTTGGTTCCGTCCCAAGTAGTGTGGGTCAACCATCTGCCGCCTTCGTAGGCTTGGCCGGCCACGTTCTCAGTCACGTTTACGGCGTTGCTGCCAAATTTTTGAGTCTTTGAAGCTCCGACCTTTGCGCCTTTTTCGGTCGCTTCACCGGCTTTCTTTAGGCCGTCAGTGACGACAACTCCGGTCTTTTTTGCTCCGTCCTTAGTTTCGCCCGCTACGTCTTTGGCCACGTCCTTGGTTTCGCTGGCTACGTCTTTGGTCACTTCCTTCGTCTTTTCGGCCGCGTCTTTGACCTTCTCGACTATTTGGGCCGAAGTCGAGCTGTATGAAATGAATACAATGCTCGCGACGAATAAAATACTAGCTACGACTTTTCTCATCTTAACCTCCGTGAGTGTCCTAAAATCAAACAGTAATACTCAATACGATTAACAAATGCAGATGGCGTGCCAAATTAGCATGATCGTGTAGAAAAGCCTCAGAAGATCTCGTCTTCGACGCGCGCTGAAATTAGGAATGCGATCAGCGACGAAGAAATCAAAAAAGGCCGCCCGCATATTACTCAGCGGCGGCCTTCTTTTGATTACCTCGATCGAAGTTTAGTAAACGACTTTTTTCGTTCGGCTGACGACCTTGCGGCCCGTCTTATAGGTTTTCTTTCCAGTCCACTTCATTCCTTGCCAAGTCTTTCGCGAGACCCATTTCGAGCCATTCCAAACTTGAGTTCCAACCCATTTTCCGCCTCGATAAATCCGACGGGTGACGCCCGGCTTCCGCTTCTTGCGGACGGTGACCTGAGCCGAAGCGACTGTCGGGTTTCCGGCTGAATTTGACGCTGAAGAAAGATCGCCGCCGATAAATGCGATAGAAAGCGCCATCGCGACCGCAAAGAATAGTGACGTGAGTTTTTTCATGTTTCCTCTCCCAAGATCAATAAAATTAAAGGTGAACCTTCACAGAATAAAATGTTCACTAAAATACTTCAATGCAAATTCCTAGCCATCCGCACGTACGTGCTGGCGGATGTAGGAAACAATGTCTTCGGTCGAGGTTCCTGGAAGGAACACTTCGGAGATGCCCTTGGCTTTCAGGTCGGCGATGTCTTCATTCGGGACAATGCCGCCGACAAGCACGAGCGTATCGTCCATTCCGTTTTGTTTCAGGAGGTCCACTATTCTCGGGCAGAGCGTCTTGTGGGCTCCGCTAAGGATAGAAATGCCGACGGCGTCGACATCTTCTTGGACGGCGGCGGCGGCGATCATCTCCGGCGTCTGACGCAGCCCGGTGTAGATAACTTCCATTCCGGCATCGCGAAGAGCCCGGGCGATAACCTTGGCTCCGCGATCGTGGCCGTCAAGGCCGGGTTTTGCTACGAGAACACGTATCTTTCTTTCGCTCATTTGTCTTCCGCTCAAGTATATTAGCGGACAAACCTTGCGAGCAAACCGTCTTGCTTAATGAAGGGCTTAACCTCCGCCCATGAGAGCCACAGCTCGCCCTCGGGTTCAAGAGCCTTCAGCACGTTCGGGAAACCATAGTCATAATAGAAAGTGACTCCGGCCATGTCTACGGCAAAGTTGTCGAGGTCTTTCTCTTCAAAGTTTGTGTATTCGAAAAGCTGCTTAGGGTCTTCGTCTTTTGCGAATTCCGGATCGGCCTTGATGTCTTTCACGGCCTTGTCGACCTCGGCGTCTTGCTTCTTTTTGACGGCGGCGATCAGTCCGGGAAGGTCGATGAACGCATTTGCGGGCGTGAGCTTCTCGCCTTTGACGACGTCTATCACGACATATTTCGTTACGCTGTCGGAGTAGGCCGCGCTTCCTTCCATCCAAAGCCGCATCGTGAGAACTCCATCCTTGTTAAAGACCTCTTCGAAGCTGGCCTCTTCCAGCCACTGCATATCGCTCAACTCTTCTTTCAGGTTGATCTCAAGAACATTAACGGGGTCGAGCAGATCGGAGATCTTTTTGGATAATGCAGGTGTGGCGGCTTTGGCTATTGGACGGTGCACGGTAAAGCTCTTCTTATAGCCGGAGATCGGCTTTGTGCGGGTATAAACTTGCTTCTTGCCGGTGATCGTTACCGTTTGGGCAAAGCAAACCGGTACGAGAAGAACTATCGCGAAAAGTATGGCGGTAAGAGTTTTCATATAATTAACGCCGTATGCCAGTCGTTTAGCAAGACGGCTATTTTCAGATGCGTTATTTATGTCTTAAGCGCGACGAAGGCGCTAGCGGTCCAGATTGGGAGACGCAAAAATGCATCTCATTTTGCCTCGCAGCGTATTCCGCTCTCGCATGGCCTGCCACATTTCAGCCCACGCGTGCGTGTTGATCCACAAGGGATTGTAGCTGTTGACGGGTTTGATGATGCCGTAAGCAGGCTCTTCGGTTTCCTTTACGAAAGAGCCGAAGAGGCGGTCCCAGATGATCAGGACTCCGGCGTAGTTTTTATCCAGGTAAGGATTGTTCACCCCGTGATGTACG
Source organism: uncultured Acidobacteriota bacterium (assembly GCA_902826795.1). Taxonomy (GTDB): domain Bacteria; phylum Acidobacteriota; class Blastocatellia; order Pyrinomonadales; family Pyrinomonadaceae; genus OLB17. The sequence goes on from CADEGD010000008.1 coordinate 98,786, forward strand.
CGATGATGCGAGGGCGTGTTGAGAATGTATTCGAGCGGCCCGAGAGTTTTAATGAACTTCGTGTGGATCCAAAATTGATAAATCAGGTTGAATCCGTGCATCACGGCGAACATCCACGGAGCAAAGCCGAGCAGCATGATCGGCGCGTAGAACATCCAGTGAACTAAAGAGCCGAACCAGCTTTGCCGCACGGCGACGCTGAGATTGTAAAACTGGCTCGAATGATGAACTACGTGAAAATTCCAGAACAGCCGCGATTCGTGGCTGACGCGGTGGAACCAGTAATAGGCGAAATCGTCGACAAAGAAGAGGATGACCCAAGTCCACCATGCATCGGCAGGAAACTTGAATGGAGCAAGCGAATAAGCCGCGGCGTATATTAAGCCGACGAAGACGCCAAAAAGAGCGCCGAAAAAGACGGAGACGAATCCGATAAGGATGTTGTTCCACGCGTCTTTAGCTTCGTAAGCGCTTTGATCCTTACGGCTCGCGTACCACGCCTCGATCGCTATCAATATCGCAAATATCGGAATTGCGATGAGTACCGGGCTGAAAGACATCTGCTATATTCTATTACCGCTCCGCTAGAATTTGGAAGAGAAAGCGACACCCCAAGCGTCCTAATATATACAGATGATAAAGGCCTTCAAATACGTTGTTATTGCTTTCGTAGGGTTGTTGCTGGTCGCACAATTAATTCGGCCCAATATCACGAATCCGCCGGTCGATCCCGCCGAGCGTTTGGAAACGTCGGTCGACGTTCCGGCTGACATCGCCGCGATCCTAAAACGCTCTTGCAACGATTGTCATACCAACGAGACGGCTTATCCCTGGTATTCGCAGATCACGCCCGTCAATTGGTGGCTCAAAAACCACATCGACCACGGCCGGGAGCACCTGAACTTCAGCACCTGGGCCAGATATACGCCAAATCAAAAGGAGAAGCGGCTCGAGGAAGTTTGCGAGGTTTTAGAGTCCGGCGAGATGCCTTTGCCGTCTTATTTATGGGGGCATCGCGACGCCGTTCTTTCGGCCGACGATGCAAAAAAGCTTTGCGAGTGGGCTCTGGCGTCGAAACCGCTTTCAAGATAAAAGACTCAGGAGCGTTCCTATCCGTGCTAATATTTACGGATGAGCTCTGGACCGATCTCCGTTTCACGTCGACATGTGCTCGGCGATCTTTACAGCCGTTGCGATGTTATCTCCAGCATTCCGGTTTATTTGAACTCCGTCGAAGGAGAAATGCTCGGCCATGTAGATCAGGGACTCGGTCATTATGCCGACGCCTTTTCTTTTCATCTTGCCGACGACGTCTGCAAAAAACTCTCAGCGGGCTTTTTCACATACGCCTTCGATTATCAGTATTCCGATGAAACCGCCACGCCAGGGCAACGCCGCCGGGTTAAGCTGAACTCTATTTGCCTGATCGCCCGGCAAAACTACGAGCGTCCAGTGGCTCGGTCTGCCCGTCAAGCTGGATAGAAATTCGGTTTTCCTATTGCTATTCCCGCAAATGTATGTCAGGCTTCGCTTTGTCGAACCTACTCTCGCGCTCGAAGTTTGAAGCGCGGCTCGTCTTTAACGGTTTTTGGATAAGTTTGAGAGCAGGCCTTTTTTGTCAGAACACTAGAAGTGGCTCTCAACGATCATTCGTGAGCATCCGAACCGCCGCATTTCCTTCTGTAAGCGAAACGCAGCCAACCGAAACTTCTGCAGCGATCCGGTTTCAGTCCGGAAGGTAAATATTAATGTCAATGAAACTCTACGTAGGAAATCTTTCCTTCAACACATCGAATCAAGACCTCAGCGATCTGTTCGCTCCTTTCGGTACGGTGGAATCAGCAAATATCGTCGAAGATCGGGAAACCGGACGTTCGCGCGGGTTTGGTTTTGTCGAAATGTCGTCAAAGTCAGAAGGTGAGGAAGCGATCTCGAGCCTCAATGGTAAAGAAGTCGATGGCCGTTCGCTTACCGTTAACGAAGCAAAACCGCGTGAAGCACGTGCTGGCGGTGGTGGTGGCGGACGCGGCGGTTATGGCGGCGGCGGTGGTGGCCGTGGCGGAAATCGCGGTGGCGGCGGTGGATACGGCGGCGGTCGCGGCGGCTGGTAAACTGCTGTAAAGCTTTTCAAGAATGCCTTGGCTTTTCGTCAGGGCATTTTTGTTTTTAAACCTATTGCATCCCGAACGCGGAAATAGTTATCATTCCTTCAGTCCTTTCCCCCCAAAGTCTCTTCTGGCGATAGAAATTCGATGAACAAAAAGCGATCAATACTTGCCGCAATGGCATTGGCCATCTTGTTGGGTTCGGGGATAGCTGCGTTCGGTCAGTCGTCCGACGAATCGGTGATCCATGATCTTATAAATCGAGAGCGTTCGCGTTCGCGGCTGGCGATGCTTCAATGGGACGACGATCTTGCTCGGGTCGCGAGAAATTTTTCGCGGCAGATGGCGCGTGACGGATTCTTTAGCCACTCGGACAGGCAAGGACGAACGGTGATTCAGCGTGCATCGCGCGTGAGTTGGTCGAAGATCGGCGAAAATCTTTTTATGGCGGCGGGCATGGATGACATAACGTCGTTCGCTGTCCGAGGCTGGATGAAATCGTCGACTCATCGGCGGAACCTTCTCGACCGCGAATGGACCGACACGGGCATCGGCATCTATCGAACGCGTGACAATCAGATCTTCGTCACCCAAGTCTTCGTCCGCCGTTAACATCTCAAGTCATACCTTGGCTTCCGCAGAGCACTTTCATTCCTCGTCGCGGCTAACTGCTTTCTACCGACTTGCGGTAAAATCAGGGTTTATGGCCTTGATGAGGATAGTCCATTATCCCGAGCCGGTTCTGCTGACCGTTGGAAAGCCGGTGGTCGATAAAGACTTCGGCACCGACCTGGAAAGCACGGTGTCGGATATGTTCGATACGATGCGGGATGCTGGCGGCGTCGGGCTTGCGGCACCGCAGGTTGGCTTGTCGCAGCGGTTCTTCGTGATGGACGTTCCGGAGGAAGGTGTGTCGAACCCGTTGGTGTTCATCAATCCGGAGATAGTCCGAGTTGAGGGCGAACAGGTTGGAGATGAAGGTTGTCTCTCGTTTCCCGGACTATATCAGTCGGTGAAACGCGACATGCGAGTCGTTGTTCGAGCGCACGACGTAAAGGGCGAATTGATCGAGCACGATCTGACCAACCTCGCCGCACGCTGCGTTCTCCACGAAACCGATCATTGCGACGGCATCGTGTTTCTCGATCGGATGACGGTATTGAAGAGGGAACTAGCTAAGCGGAAGATCAAACATTTACAGAAGACAGGAAAGTGGGAATAAGCGGATAACGAGGCGTTATGCAGATTGATGTAACTGATGAACTAATCGAAAAGATCAGGTCACTTCCTATTCGTAGGCGGAGCGAGGTCGTTGATTTTGTTGATTTTCTTTCGAGACGAGACGATGAGATGTTAGTCGATGCGGCGACCAAACTTTCGGAGCCGGCTTTCGAATCTGTATGGAACAACGACGAGGATGCGGCCTATGACGCCTTATGAGTTCGGCGAGATCGTGCTCGTGCCATTTCCTTTTACCGATCAGTCAGGAATAAAAAAGAGACCAGCAGTTGTCGTCAGTTCGGACAGGTATAATTCGACTCATTTAGACGTTGTTGTGATGGCGGTAACGAGCCAGACGGCAGGAAAACTAAGGGCAAATGAAACTGAGATAGACGATTGGAGGAAGGCGGGATTGCTCAAGCATTCAAGAGTGAAACCTATATTTTCTACACTAGAGAATAGGCTTATTGTTCGGTCGCTAGGGATCTTATCGAATCGCGATAAGGATGTCGTTAGAACGGCTATCAGCAAAATATTGGGGTGAGTATGCAAACACAGAGAGTATTGGACGAATTTAAGAACGAACCATTTTTGGATTATTCGAAGCCTGAGAATGCCGAGGCGATGAATGCGGCGATCGAGAAGGTTCGAGGGGAACTCGGCCGGGAATATCCGATAGTTATCAACGGCGAGAAGATCTCGCTCGACAGCAAATTCGAGAGCTACAACCCGGCGAACAAGACGGAGGTTGTCGGTGTGTTCTCGGAAGTGGACACCGATACCACGTTGGTTGATAAGGCGATCGAGGCCGCGACCGAGGCGTTCAAGACTTGGCGGAACGTGCCGCCTGCAGAGCGTGCGGAGTATGCGTTCAAGATCGCCGACGTGATGCGGCAGCGGAAGCATGAGCTTTCGGCGTGGATGGTCGTCGAGGTTGCGAAGACGTGGGCCGAGGCTGACGGTGATACTGCCGAGGCGATC
>CADEGD010000009.1:0-15464 GCA_902826795.1 uncultured Acidobacteriota bacterium
TTAAACTTCGTAGGTGACCGTTCCGTATGTATAAACGGCTGTAGATTTGGAAGGAATACTGATAGTCAGTATGGCTGGTAAGAAAATAAACAATGTCAACCGAAAGATCGACTTCATGGGTGTTCCTCCTGATTTTAGGATCGATTTTTACTGAGCAATTAAGATTCCGAATTAATAAACCGAGGGGAACGGCCATTGAAAAGCAATTTTTATTCCCCTCGACTTATGCCCAATTTTCGCGGTTTCTTGTCGAAAGTTGCTTAATGGAAATCAAATTACGCAAGGAAATATGAAAAAATGAATATTTGAGACGATTGGTCAGCGAATCAGTTTTTCTCAATGCGGGCGATGAAAGAATATCGTCGAAACAGTGGCGAGACGGTAAGCCTTGCGGCGCTGTTTGAATCCAACGACTCAAGATACGGCATCAGCTCGGGCCAGAATTTGACGTGAAATTTCGATAGCCACCATTTTAAGAAGCGGCGAAATGGAGCGGGAAGATCTCTCTGGTCGTAGAAGTCGACGATGAATACATAGCCCCCCGGTTTGAGGTTTGCGAGAGCGTTTTCGATCGATTCGCGCCATGGCGGGATCATCGAGATCGAGTATGAAAAGAAGATCTTGTCGAATTTATCGGTGAGGCCGAATGTCTCGTCATGCTTGAAGTCGTCGGCGAGTGCGGTCTTGAGAACGGTATTTTTCACGCCAGCCGCGTCTACTTTTGCCTGCGCCGTTTCGAGCATCGCGGCCGAGGCGTCGAGTCCATAGAAATGAGAGTCCGGATGACGTCTAGCAAGAATTATCAAATTACGCGCCGTGCCGCAGCCCGCTTCCAAAACACGCTCGCCGGGCTGAACGTTCATATCGTCCAACAACTGATCGCGCCCAAGCAGGTAATACTTCCGCGTCAGGTCGTAAAAGTATCGCTGCATGCGATACATCCGATCCATGTTTTCGTGAGCGTTTTGCACGTGGTTGTGACGATCAAATCAGACAAGATATACAGGATGAACAGGATAGGAGAAGACATCTGACCAACGTTGAATGTTGAAACATCGCATCCTCTTTATCCTGTACATCCTGTTCTAATCTTGTTCCAAAACATAGAGGTGAAATCCGCCGTAGAGCGACGCACGGTCCTGCTTGAACAGACGCTCTGACGCTTCCTTTTCATACCGAAACTTCGACAACAATTCACCCGGAAGGTTTGTCGGTAACGGTGATTCGGCTCCAGCAGTACGAAAGATGATCCGCGAACCGGGCTCAGCTTTCTCAGCGATCGCTGTCCATAGTTCCGTCATGACGTCCGCATTCATCCAATCCTGAGCGTCGAGGAATACGAATCGGTTGAACGTGCCGATTTCGCCGTTCTCGATCTCGTCCGTCGCCGAGCCAACTTTCGTTTTCAGCCTATCTGCATTTGCCCTAAGAGTCGTGTAATTCTCTTCTTTTAAATATTCAGGTACGGCCTGCCGATTCTCCGTGTCGTACTTCCGCCCGAACGCTTGCCATGCAAAATAGTTTTCCTCAATCGGGTAATCACAAGCGAGCCGCTTCGCGCGTTCTCGGTAAATATCGATCACGCTTCCGCCGTCGGTCAGGTCTTTTTTCAACTCGTCGTATTGCTGAGGCGGAATGCCGAGGCCGAACATCGTTACCGGCAATTTCCCGAGCGTCTTGATCACAAACGTATCGAAGAATGGATCGATGTGCCTTGCGTAAAGTTCTTCCTGCTCTTCAAACGATCTTGCTTTCAGAACCTCATCGGGCTTGCAGCCGAACACATTCGCCATCTTATGAAAGAAGCGAAGAAAATAGCCGTTTCGTGAATGCTCATACAAACCCGCATTCGTAAAGAAACTGATCCGGTCGCCATACAGATAACTGCCGCCGAGCGTGTTCGATTCCCAAAAGTCGCGTGTTTCGCGGTCGAGACTTGGGCGGATATATCGAAGGTAATCGGCATTCGTGTTTTCACCCTTGCCGTGGCCGAAGAACGCAAAGAACTTCTCGTAGCTCGGCAGATGCTTTAACGCCGCGAGCTTGAGATTGAGCAGATAAATATGATGCTTGTTCAGGTCGACAGCTGTTACCGATTGTGGGCCTTCGACGAGATAATTCATCGCGTTGCACCCGCCCGACGAGATCGTCAGTATCCGCGAATTACCATCTAAGCTCAACGCTTCGATATCAACGCGTGGATCTTCCCAGATCTGGTTGTAGACGAATGCATCGAACCATACCGCAAAAAGCTTTTGCAGCAGCCCTTGTTTTGATGAAAGTTTTTCGTTCTGAACCGCGGAGTGAAGAGTTGTCATTATTCGTTCGCCATGACTTCTACCGGATCGATCACCGAAGCTCGCCACGCGGGATAAAGTGCACCGATAAGACTGCCGACTATCGCAATTCCAACCGCCGTCGCCACCCAGCCGAGGCTGAACTCGAACGCGAGATCAAATAGCCTGCTTATCACGAACGATGCGAGGAATGCCACGATCAATCCGCCGACCACGCCGAGTACGCCGATCATAAATGCCTCACCTTCTATAGCTCGGATGATGAATGACTTCGGAGCTCCCAGAGACTTTAGAATCCCGATCTCCTTGCGGCGTTCGGTGATGGTCGTATACATCGACAGCAGCACGAAGATCGTACTGACGAACGCTCCGAGGCCGACGAGAACGCGAAGGAACGTCTGCAATGCCGGCACGCGGTCTTGAGCGTCGATGATCAGGTCACTTGTGAGATTTATCTTGTTGCCGGGAAGCGCTTCATTGATTCGGCTCGCGACAACGTTTGCGTCCTGGCCGCTCTTGATCTTTACGAGAATGTACGTGCATTTGCCGGGTGCCTCGAGCGCTTCCTGCATCGCGCCGAGCGACATCTTGATGCGAGCGCCGGAGGGCGGCGAGAACACGCCGACGATCTTGTATTCTTTGCCGCCGAAAAGTTTCAGCGAATCGCCGACTTTTACGTTGTCTTCGATCAAACGTCGTTCGTCGAGGATGATCTCGTTGGTCGCAATCGCCGGTTTGCCTTGGATGATCGACATCTCATTCATCGCTGCGAACGGTTCCCAGTCGAGGCCGTCGAGCTGAGTGATGCCCCAACGTCCGTTCGTGTCCGGCGAGACGTATCGGATCACCGGCACGGTCGATTCCACGCCGTTGATCTGCATCAGCCTGTCGACATACGCCGTTGAAACAGACGCGTTCGAACTCGTCAATTCCATCGCTCCCGGGCGTGTGAAAACGATCTCGGCTTTCCAGTTCGACGCACGCTTCGCCATGTCGTTCGTCATGCCCCGAGCCAGGCCCGTAAACATGACGACCAAGATCACGCCCAACGCGACGCCGATCACGCTGATTAGCGTGCGAAATGGACGAACCTTTAAGTTGGCGAGAACAAGTTCAAGCATTATTCAGGGATCGCCATTTCCTCTAGCTTTGCTTTCGCGTCAGCGAGTCTTTTAGCCAATGACTTTCTAGTATCGGCATCCAATTCAGACAAACGCGGGCGGAGATGTTCTATGCGAACAAGATTCCTTTCCAAAACGTGAAACTCACTATCGATAGCTTCGTCAATAGCAGCATCGTCTTCGTAGGCGGTCACGTCGGAAGTATTTACCTTTCCATAAAGCATTCCTCGCTTGCCGTTACTCAGGTCGTATTCTTTACGCATCGAATCCTCCTTCTTCATAATCCTTTCGTTCCGATCGAGTCGGTCGGCGTGCCGTAATGATCCTAATTCTATCATCCTCGATGGTATGAGCCATGATTAACAAACGGTTGCGATCCGACATTCCGATGGTGATGTATCGCTTTTCTTAGATCGAATGATCAGGATCGGACACGGTCAATTGCATTGGATCATCAGAAACCGACCTCGCTTCTTCGAAATCGACTCCGTGCTTCAAAATATTCGCCCGGTTCTTACGTGGGACCACTCAAGCCTAAGCATTCGCGATCGCCTCCTTCACAAAATCGAACTCCTTACTCTTCTCGATATCGATAAACAATTCTTTCCGGGCGTTGAAGTCTTCCCACAATTCGTCGTAGGTCTCGAAGAGCCGGTCGGTCGATGCTTCGCGAGTGTTCGCCCGAGCAGTTTCCAGGGCGTTTGCTACTTTCGAATCACGCAACTCATTGTCGTCCATTACTTCGCGGATCGCTGCGGCAAATGCTTCACCCGAAGGCTCGACAAGCCACGCATTATCGTTCGTCGCGTATGACAAAATGCCGCCAGAATTCGGAGCGACGGTCGGCACGCAAGAGGCCATCGCTTCTAGCGGAGCAATGCCGAACGGCTCTTTCGGATTCGGGTGAATGAACACATCAGCGTTCGCGTAATAATCCGAGAGCGTGTCCTTATCCAGATGTCCGAGTTGGACCATCTTGCCGGGAAACATTTCCTCGGCTTGTTCCTTCAGTCGTTCCGCCTGCGGTCCGGCACCGGCGATAAGCAGGCGGTAATCACGATCCATATCGTCCGCCAACTCCCGCATCACGTTTAGCAGCAGGCCGATATTCTTCTCCGGCGAGATACGTCCCGCATACAGAAGCACGGTGGAGTCGGGCGGGATACCTGCCCGCTCGCGCATCTCGACCTTGACAGCATCCGATCGTCGATCAGGTGTGAACTGGATCGCATTCACCCCGCGAGGGCAAACAAATATCCGCTCGCTTGCCGGTACACGCGGTGCGGCAAAATATCGCCAGCACCAATTCAAAAAACGATTGCTACGTCTTTTGTTTTTCTCGGGATCGAGAGCGTCGAAAAATTCCTCGGCCGTGTAGGCGGAGTTTGCAATGTGATAGTCGAAACTCGGCAGCGTATAGTTGCCGATCACGCGACGAGCCAGCCATTGGCCGAGTTTTCCTTTTGACAAAAACGAACCGATATTGTCGTCCATCCGCTCGCATGAAAAATGCACGAGCATCGGCCGCCCAAGCTGCTGAAATCCCTTCTTGCGAACCATCGGCCCGAAAATGCTCAGCGTATACTTGTCCGTGATCTCGACCATGTCCGGCATCTCTTCAAGCAGGATCTTTCGGATGATCGAATCCGGCTGCATGTATTGCCACGGCATCATCACGCGATATCGCTTGTCGAAAATCGGCGATTGCTTTGCGGGGACGTAGTAGATCTTGGCGAAATCGTTAACCTCTTCAACCTCTTCGATCTCGCCCGGCACGATCAGCCGAACGTACCTTTGATGACGCTCAGCGGCGGCCATCAGATTGTTGTAAGAAGTGCTGATGCCTCCACTATTCTTGTGGTAGTAATTCGTGATGTGAACTGATTTGATTGGCACGGAGCTACTTCGGGAATACGTCTACGACGTTTACCGACCATCCGTCGAGGAGTTTAGACTCCGCAGTTTCGCCGATCGAGTAAGAGCGGCGCTCCCATGCCGGAGTGCCGTCAACCACGCGGGCGTTTATAACTTCGATCGTTTTTGTGTCCGAATCGATCAGCCAAAGCTCTTTTATGCCCAAGGCGAGATAGGTATCGGCCTTGGTCGTTTGATCGTAAACCGAAGAGCTCTCTGAAACGTATTCAAACACAATGTCAGCCGAGGTTCGCCGGTCACCCATTTTCTCGCGAAGGTCGTTCGAGACGTACATCATGTCCGGCTCGAGATATGTCCCCCAAATGTCCTCGCGATGGATCGAGGCTCTAGGATGAAAAAGCCGACCCGGCCGCCCAATAGATACGATGAAAAGCGTCAGAGCCTCGGTGAGAAAAGATATGATGTCGTCGTGTTCGCCTGTTGGTGGTGGCACTATCTGGAGGACTCCTTCAATGAGTTCGAAATGCGAACGATCTTCAGGTTCGGGCAGAGCCCAAAACTCCTCAAGCGTGTAACGCTTCAGCAGCGAAGAAAAAGCAAGATTTGGAGTCGCGTTTCCTATGACTTGCATATGCCTAGGTTAGCAGAAGTTCACCTGTGATGCTTGCGGTTATACCAGATCAACGATGCGATAACGGCGAGCACCATGAGTAACATTCCATTGAATCCCCAATACTTGAAGAACGGGATCGATTTGCCGCCGCCGTATGTCCAGAACGGACGATTTACCAGAGCCCAGACCATGATCTGTGCAAAAGCGCCGAAGCTGAGCACCGCAATCCCAGCGGTTATCCATGCGCCGCGGCGTATGAACGATGCGATCTCGTTCGGGATAAATGCACAAAACTCGAAGGCGAGCACGGGCAAGCGAGAAACGTCGTGCAGGAGCGATTTGCTCTCTTCTTCGCCGACGATCATCACGTTTCTCCTCATCGCAAAAAGAGTAAAGAGGGCGGATATGATCGAGAACGTTATCGAACGCAAGATCGCCTCGTCAGTGTGATCCTGAGTGGCGGTGAAATAGGCGAACAAAAACTGGATGATGAACTCGAACAGGTGGCTGATCAGCGGCAACATCAGCATTATCGCCGCAAGGGCTTTCCATGGCGGTTCGACCCTTCGAAATCCCTGGATCAGCGTGCCGCCCACACCGGCAAACAAAAATCTGAAAGTGAACTGCACCGCCGCCGCGCCGATCGCCAGCTTCAAGCTCTCGCGTCCGGCAAGATAAGTGAATAAAAATATCGGAGCGCGAACGACGCCGCTTAAAACCGCACCTTTGTAGTTCCAGTTTTTAACAAACTGGGCGGGGTCGCTCCAAACGTTGCGGAGCGCCTCGCCGATCGTATGCGTTTCCGGAACGGCCGGAGCCTCTTCGAAGGTTATGTCGTTCATCGGCTTCAGGCCAGTTCCTCTCGCTGTGCGGTGATTTTTTGAGACTGGGCAATAGACATCGCCTCGGCATAGGCGGCATAGACGCTCTCGAAAACGGAGTCCCAAGAGCGTGACATCGCGCTTGCACGCGACTTGGCTTTCATTTCCTCAAGCTTCGATCGATCGTCCATCAACCGAATAGTATAGCTTGTAAATTCGTTCAGGTCTTTTGCGACAAAGCCCGTCTCGCCGTGCGAAACGATGAACTTCGGCCCGCCCTGATCGCTGACGATCGCCGGTACGCCGGAAGCATTCGCCTCTTGCGCGACATTTCCGAATGCGTCCGTCTCCGAAGGGAATATGAACGCATCCATATTTGCGTACGCTTCGGACAAAGCGTCGCCCGCGAGAAAGCCAGTGAACTTGGCGTATTTGAGATTCTTTTCCAGATATTCCCGCTCGGTTCCTTCGCCTACGATCAGGAATTCAAAGTCTGACTTGCCGGCAGCGAGCAGATTCTTCTCGAGCTCGACCAGCATCCTCACATTCTTTTCTGCACGCAGACGCCCGACCGAACCCAGCCTGAAAATACCGTCACTCACTGTACGTTTTTCGGGCGAGAATTTATCGGTGTCGACACCGCGAGTCATCAGGCGTGCCGAACGTTTCGTGCCTTTGTGAAGCGCGTCGATCAGCTCCTGATTTGGCGCAAGGATCACCTTCGGCATCCGATAATATTGGACCGACCCGTACATTATGTTCTTTTCGGCCAAACGAGTTACCTTTCGCCGAAAACCATCGGGCGTAAAGCTGAGCAGGCTGTCCAGCCTCGTCGCAGCAAATTCGTGAACGTTAGTGTGCCACGAGCCGACCAACGGGATCTGCAGCTTCCAGGCGAGATACGAGCCGACAATACTTACGTCATTGAGCCCTGTGATGTGGATCACGTCCGGCTGAAACTTCATCAGCTCGCGGATCACTTTCCCAGTGTGCCTTTGAAACAGCGGATCGTAGGCAAGGTCTTCATCCAGAGCAAAGCTGACGGGCGAACGCTTGAGCGACAGATAGCTGATGCTATCTTCCTGCCAGCTATCGTTCTTCGGCCCCGCGTGAACACACAAAAAAGGGTAGCCCATTTTCTGGGCATACCCTGTCAGTCGTTTGCTTGTCATGGCGGCTCCGTTCACCTCCAGATATGAATCCGGGAAGAACGCCGCACGTATCGAACTACTCACAAAACTGCAACAGGCTCAAAAAAACAAAAGGCGGGCAGAGCCGCCTTTCAAACAAGTGATGATTATCCTTCACTTCCTTCGACAATTCAACCGACAGGATCGGATGTAAGTTCGATCACCGAATCGTCATCGCGCCGAGCCGGAAGCGGCGCCGGGCTTGCAATCCGCGGGAGTCGATCTTTCTTCTTGCGAGCCGCCCGGAACAACGGCCGCATCACGGGGCTTCCCGAAACTCCAAGTACCCACACCGCGATCCGGAGCCATAACGGGCCGCCTCGGACCCATCCATATTCGGTAAGCGGCCGCGGGCCTCCTCCATCGCCGTTGTCGAAGTGAACTCGCTGGAACCACTTCTGACGCCCAGCCCTAAAGTGCGGATAATGCGACAAGATCTCTGCAAAAGATTCGAGCTGTCGCGAATGAAGGGGCTGTTCGTAGGCCGGCATCAACACGACCTCGCTGTGCTTGTCTGTGCGAACCTCGTCGGCAAACTCGGCGAACGTTTTCGCATTGGTGATATTTAAAACCGTGTTCGGCTTACAGCCATGACGGTCGCCGCCGGTAACAAGCGGCATACCGATCGATTCCGCAAGGTCGATCGTTCCCTTGTTCTCCGACCATGACCTGAACCCGTTCACCTCGAAAGCGTGGATCCATTTAACGTGCCGGGCAATGAACATATCCAGCAGTTCTCGATGCCGCTGTTTGCCGACGATCTCGATGTCCCACAGCGGATGATTCAACACGACGAGAACACCGGGGATCTCGTTGAGCATCGCGAACATTTCAGTCAGCTTTGCGTCGTTGTGATTCGCTTCGTTAAACGTGAATTCGAGCAGCGTCGTCGTCAATTCTTCGGCGCGGTCTTTCGGAAGGTTGTGAACCCCGACGTGAAAAAAGCCGTATTCGAAAGGCACCGTCCACTCCATCGAAAGCGGAGCGTCCGATTCCGGCGCAAGCTGATTTACCTCAAGCGTCGCTTGAATACTGTCATGATCGGTGATGGAAACCAGCGGCGAAAGATTTAGTTCCTTGATCTGGGCTTCTTCAATGTCGAAGATGTCTTTCGGCGCAAGCGGCGGCGACCAGAATGACGTTGTAAAATCGACATCACGCCCCTCACGCTCACGATAATTTTTCTGCTCGCGATGCCAAAAGCTCGCTATGATCGGCAATTTATCGGCATAATGCGGGACAAAATCCAGCATCTCCTTCGAATATTCGGTGTGGCAATGAAGAGAAACGCCAGTCTTGGCCTTCGCGGAAAGATCGCTCTTGTCGCGAAGTATGTGCAGCCGTGTCTTTTCTGGGTTCATTTCGTACTCCGTAAAACTGCCCGATCAAACCCTATAATCTAACAAAACGGGGAATCATAGTAAATGATGTCGGCAGGAGTTCATGGTTATGTAATCGAGCGGCGAAAATTCTCGCGGATGGGCGCGCTTGAAACTCGAAAGATCGCATCAAAACAGTGAGATGCCTAAAGTTTGAATTTTATTTCTGTTTTTTGTCACAAACCCGGCAAATGCGGTGTTTTTGCTTACAGATACGGGCAGATCGCCCAACAAACTCAAAACCCGAGGCAGTCATAATATGAGTTGGTTATACACCATTGTTTTCGCAAGCCTTTTCGTTTCGTCCGACGTTCAGATCGACCAGAGCCCTTCATACAACATTAATACCCCGGCTTCTGTCGTGACTGTTGCGAAGGACGAAACGGAAAAATTCGACCAGACTTATCCGCTATCGGCGAACGGCCGAGTGAGCGTTTCGAACGTAAACGGATCGATCGAAATGATCGCGTGGGACCGCAACGAGGTCCGGCTTGAAGCGACCAAGATCGCCGGCGACAAAGAGTCGCTAAAAGACGTCGAACTGCGGATCGACTCGCAGCCGAATTCCTTTAGCGTCGATGCGGAGTATAAGCAGTGGAATTGGCAGGACCGAAAGGAAAAAGGCCGTTACAACATCCAGGTCCAGTTCAAGCTTTCGGTTCCGCGAACGGCCGTGCTCAACGAGATCGAAACGGTCAACGGTTCCGTGGTTGCGGCAAACTTCACGAACATGACCAAGATCTCGGCAGTGAACGGGACCGTGAATGCAAGTAACCTTCGCGGAACGGCAGACCTTTCGACAGTTAACGGCACCGTAACCGCCGATTTCGACCGTGTGGAATCTGGCAGCAAGATCGAGCTTAGCACCGTCAACGGCCGCGTCAATCTGTCGATCCCGTCAGATACTAATGCGACCATAAAGGCCGATTCGCTCAACGGTTCGATCGTGAACGGCTTTGGCCTTCCGATTCGCAAGGGCGAATATGTCGGCCGCGACCTTCATGGACGCCTCGGTTCCGGCGAGGCCCAGATCAAGCTTGACAGCGTGAACGGCCCGCTCGCTATCAACAAGAAAGACGATGGTAAATCGGCAAGTCCCGCGGTGAATCTGCTTTCCTCAAAAGGCGGCGACGAATTCTACAACGACGAGGATAAACAAATCGCTCAAGAGGCCCGCACGGCTCGCGTCGACGCAAGAAAAGCGGCCGCGGATGCTCGTCGCGAAACGGCCCGAGCTATGCGCGAAGCTAACCGGGAAATGGCGAACATACGCATTCCGGATATGAAGGAGCTAAAAGTAGAGATCGACGACAAGAAGATCCAGGAATCGGTCCGCGAAAGCCTTAAGGTGCAAGAGAAAGTTCTCGCTCAGATGCAGGACGCGATGTTCTTTTCCGGCACGCCGATGGTCGAACGCAAGACTAACTCCTTCACCGTCGAGGGTACGCCGAAGGTCGCCATCGATGCCCGAAACTGCAACATTCGCGTTCGCGGATGGGATAAGGGCGAGGTCAAGTACGTGCTCACCGAATATAGAGACCTGCGCGGCGGAGAGAACGTTTCGATAAACGAGAACCGGTCGAAATCCGAGGTAAACCTCGTCGTCACGGGCGGCGATCTGGACGCGATGACAGGTCAGGCACCGCGGCTTGAGGTTTTCGTTCCGCGAAAGTCGAATCTCAAAGTGAATACGAAGGGTGAGATCCGGCTTGAAGGAGTTTCGGGCGAGATCGACCTGACGGGCAGCGAAAACTCGATCGACGTTCGCGGGTCCGAAGGCCGTCTCAAGATTACAAACACCGAAGGACTCGTTCGCGTGGTCGACTTCAAGGGCGACCTCGTCGGCAAGACCAACGACGGCGAGATGTATCTCGACGGCAATTTCGACCGCATAGATGCTAACAGCACCGACGGCCGATTCGTCGTTACGCTGCCTGAGGGGGTCGATGCCGAAGTATCCGCGGCCGGCGGCAGCCTTGCGGTCGAAGATCTCGCGAACGGGAAAGAACTCTCGAAGAACAGGTGGCGTTTCGGCAAGGGCGAACGTAAATACGTTTTCAACTCTAACGGCGGCTACGTCGAGCTTCGCAACCGCGATCTCGTAACTTCTGAAAGATAATCACACTTCCCTGCGTCTAAGCTTATGTGAATGCGCGGGACTTATTTTGAAACCTTGTTGACCTGAATGACGTTCTAGTCAATTGTTCGAATCCGGGTTGTCCCTAATTCTTTCATAATTTCGAATTTATATATCAGGTGATTCTAATGAAATACCTTTTCCTGATAGCGGCTATACTTTTACTTTCATTCTCCGCTATCGCTCAACCCACCTCCACTCCGGACCCAACGAACGCCGGTAAGTTTACGGCGACTACGGAAAAAGACGACGCGCCCGTCAAATCAAAGTTTCCACCGATCAAGATCGGGAACGTTCCGGTTCCGCCCGAAAAGGCCTATCCGATAACCATCCCGAAGATCGGCCAGGCTCTCGTGATCGACGGCAAGGTCGATGAAGAGATCTGGAAGGACGCGGCCGTTTTCAAAGATTTCTATCAGACCGGCCCCGGCGACAACATCGCTCCGTCGCGTCCGACGGAAGCCTACATGATGTACGACGAAAAGCACTTGTACATCGCGTTCCGATGCTGGGACGAGAAGGACAAGGTCCGTGCGACCGTTGCCAAACGCGACAACGTGACCGGCGAAGACAACGTCCGCGTCTGGCTCGACACCTACGACGACCAGCGACGAGCCTACGTCCTCGCGTTCAACCCGTTCGGCATCCAGCAGGACGGCATCTACACCGAGGGCCAGGGCGCCGATTTCTCGGTCGATATCATCATGGAATCGAAGGGCGTCATCGAAGAATGGGGATGGTCGGTCGAGGTGAAGATCCCTTTCAAGTCGCTTCGCTACGCCGCCGGTAAAGACAAGCTTTGGGGATTTAACGTCGCCCGCAACATCGACCGCTTCAATGACGAGTTCGATCAGTGGCTGCCGGACGACCGTAACGTCTCAGGATTTCTCATCAAGCACGGCAAGATAACCGGCCTCGACGGCATCAAATACGAACGCACGCTCGAGGTCGTCCCAAGCGTTACGTTGTCCGAGACCGGTCGCCGCACGCGCGTTTTTCCGACCACCGACGCCAACCCCGATCGATGGGTGAACAACCCGATCAAGCAAGACATTGGCGTGACGGTGAAATACACTCTCTCGCCGAATGTGACGTTAGACGCCGCCGTCAATCCGGACTTTGCCGAGATCGAAGCGGATGCGCCCGTCATCACGGCAAATCAACGTTTCCCGATCTTCTTTGAAGAGAAGCGTCCGTTCTTCCTCGAAGGAAAAGACATCTTCAATTCGCAGCTTCGCGTATTCGATTCGCGCTCGATCGTCGATCCCGACTTCGCGGCCAAGTTGACCGGCAAGATGGGAAAGACGAGCTTCGGCTTTCTCGCCGCGTCTGACAAAGCTCCCGGCAACTATGGCGAAGACGAGCTAAACAACGACGCGCTTCGCCCGCGGATTGCGGAATTTCTGGATAAGAACGCGATGTTCGGCGTTGTCCGGCTCAAGCGTGATTTCGGCAAAGAGAACAACATCGGGTTCTTCGGAACATATCGCAGCTTTCCCGAGCAAAAGAATTTTACGGCGTCAGTCGATGGACGCGTCAAGATCAACCCTCGGCTGACCTCCGTTTTTCAAGTTACGGCTACTCAATCGAAGCGATGCTTCTTTGACGCCGAGTTTGAGCCGACTGCCGACGGTTCTCAGGCCCAGCGAAATCGCGACATTTGCGGAACCGGCAATACAAATCTGGACCCGCTGCAGAACGGAACGTTCAACCAGTATCGCAACGGAACCGGCCTTGGATACTACGTCAACTTCGACTACTACACGGACACGAACGGCTGGTTCGCCGAGTTTGGCGGACGCAGTTCCGACTATCGCGCCGACGCGGGGTTCACGCGACGAACGAATTCGAACTTCGCGTTCGTTTTTCACCGCACGTCGACCAAATCGAACCCGAAGGGCAAGATCATTCGCCTGAACTGGAACAAGATGACGGGCGTCGATTACGACTGGAGCGGGCGGCTTCAGGGCTGGAACGGCGAATCGAACGTCAACATCTCGCTGCAGCGAAGCGCGTATCTAAACATCGCGGGCGGCGCTTCATACGAAAAACTTTACGAGGAAGAGTTTGGCCTCAAGCGTTCGCCGTCTCGTCCGTTCGGCACCTTTTTTGGCGACCCGACTCGCGGCACGTGGCAGCATTTCGCCTCGGTCAACCTCGAACAGAACTTCAACAAGCAGCTGCGTTACGGCATCTTCGCCGGAACGATCGGCAACGCCTTCGACTTCTTTGGCGAACGCGACGGCCTGCAAGATCCCGGCCCGGGCCGTCAGATGGACCTGCAGGTTTTCATGGAATACAAACCGACCGATCCGCTGCTGTTCTCGGTGCGATATACAAAGAGCCGCCTGACAAGAAACGACAACCGCGTCCGCGCTTTCGACGCCGATCTCGTCTCGTTCCGCTCGACCTATCAATTCTCGCGATTCGTGTTCACGCGGCTCCGGCTCGACTACGATTCGACCCGAAACAACTACGCCGGCCAAGCTCTCTTCGGCTGGACGCCAAGCCCCGGCACCGCGTTCTATGCCGGCTATAACGACAACTTTAATTACAACGGACGCAACCCGATCCGCGGATTCTACGAGCCCGGCTTCGAACGCAACCAGCGTGCATTCTTCATCCGCGCCTCGTACCTGTTCCGTAAGTCGTTCTAGTCAGATAGCGACCGGGTGATCTGTTTCCGTTTTGTTCATCTTCTTCTTCCTGTTCTGTGGTCAAGTCCGAAATGCAGAACCACAAAAAAAGATGAACGAAGAGAAAAAGATGAAACGAAATCCAAAGTCGCTATGACTCCCCTCCTTACGAAGGAGGGGTGGCCGCTTCGGTCGGGGTGGTTCTCTTACTTTTGTGTTTGCTCGTGGTTAAGTCCGAAATGCAAAACCACAGAACCGGATGAACAAAACACAACAAGATGAAAACGAAATCCAAAATCCGAAATCCCAAATCCGATGAGTTGTTCCTCCTGATAGCGCAACTAGCGGCGGAGTCCTTAAAAAACTCCGCCGCCTTTTTTCGACTGAATTAAAAATTCTCCGAAGCCGTCGCGGTTCGCGGACGGTTTAGTTCGGCGGTGAGTTCGGCGAGCAGCTTTTCGTCAGCCTCGTCTTTCGGCTGGCCGGTCTTGGCCCTTTGCACATTACGTCGACCGACCTCGGCGATCTGGTCAGACACTTCCATTAATCTTTGCGTATAGCTTTCGCGGTCTTGCATTCTAAACCTCCCGGGGAGTTTGAACGGCAGCCACGGCGGTCTCCGCGGCCGGTTCGTAATCAGGATCGCTAGAAAGCAGATGATGCTAGTAAATGCCAGATAGCAGGACGGCCATCGGAATACCTGTAAATTCCGATTCGTCTAAAGGAATGCGAACACCCTATCACACATCACCCCGTTTGTATGCCCGCTACCCGACATATGTACGAGCCGTCGGTACCACCTGCGGTAGCGGGTGACGAAGCCCCACAGGCAGAAACACGACCGTCAGGGAGTGTGCCCGACATTACTCATATTTTCCTGTGGTTAATCCGAAAAGCAGAACTACAGTTCCAGTCAGAACCGGGAGCCATAGCGACCGGGTGATCAGTTTCTGTCTTTAGTGTGCGGAGCATACGACCATTACTGTAGCTACACGTGGAGGCTTTGCGGAACTTGTAGGACTAGCCGATAATCTCAATCCAAGCGTGTGAAACACGCGTCACAAAAAACCCGCGACCAAAAGCAACATCACGCCAAACGACCGTTCGAACAAGAGTACGTCGGCATCCTACGGAATCACAACGTCGAATTTGATGAGAAATACCTGTGAGATTGACCCTTAGTAACGCGTGTTCCACACGCTCGGGGTCTATTGACCGGTTGTCTACACGTTCCGCAAAGCCTCCCACGTGTAGCTACCGATATCGCCGTGTGCTCCGCACACTCAGGTCAGTAGCCCGCACGTAAGTGAGGGCTCATGCTGCAGCTAATAAATCGAGCCATTAGCCGTTCGCCGCGTCCTCGTCTAAAAGTGACATAAGCTCGAGAAGATCTGA
>CADEGD010000009.1:15474-98752 GCA_902826795.1 uncultured Acidobacteriota bacterium
TCAGAACCAAGAGCGATAGAGGCAGGGTTCCGAGGCTTTCTTGTCCATCCGGGCGGGCCTTTCCGTGCGAAGAAGGACGACGGCGTATGGTCGATCTTCCTAGACTTCCTAGACCGGCTAGACTTCCTCGACTTACTCGCCGCCCTCATCACCGAACTACTAACGCGTCTCTGACGCCAATCGCGGATTTCAAATCGTGGAATTCAGGCTCTTGAGCGTTCGGGCTAACCCGTACAGATAGATACGCGCGGGAGGTCAATTTTGGGGCTCTTGCGAACGGCTAATGGTCAGCCCCAGGTATGCTTAACTCGGTAAGCCCGATATGTTGCCTCCCGAAAATCCATGATCTTTTATGAAATGATCTGCGAGATTGCTCCACGAATTAACCCTCTTATCCTCTTTCCGGGCATCTTCAGCCGTAAATCCACAATCGCACTCAAATACGAGATAGCCATCTTTCTCCAAGTGCCATTTTCCCGTTACATGTTCCTCCATAGTTTTTTCTCCTCGGCAGGTGCGAAGCAATCGTCAAGCCTTATCGCTATTGTACGATCGGAAAATCGAATCCACGAGGCGGCTACAGGTTGATGTCGCTCGGGCTAGTACTTTAATTTGCTCGCGGCATGATGCAACCGAACATTCGTGGGGATAATTTAAGGTATGATCTACTTCGCCCCAAAGCTCCTCGGCAAGAGTTCGTACTTGGATTTCACATGTCGTCTTAGTCCGACTTTTCGATTCAACAACATAGTGAACGCTCGTATACATTTTGGGACTATCTCGCGTTTCAATTCCACAGCCTTCGAAGAAGGCTCGACTTTCATCATCCCAAGTCCTAGCTGCTGGCTTCTCAAACAAAGGCAACAAAGATTCGTCAAGCACTGCTCTCAACTCACGATCTATGGCACTTATTTGAGATGTGTGAAGGTGAAGAATACGAAAACCTGCGAGATCATTCACCTGGGTAAACAGATTCTGCGTAGTAATTGTAAAATCCTGCCTGGTCTCCTTTGCCTTTAAGAGTTTTCGTTGCAGCTTGTCCATCAAATGCGTTGGCTCTTTTAAGCGGGATTTCGTCGAATGGACATGCACCATCAACGCTGAGGAATTGAGCAAAGGTGCACTCACCTGGTCGAGCATTGTCTTAATGACTTCCTGATTCTCTACATAGTGAGCAACCAGTCTATCGATGAGCTTCTGCTCAGGTTTTGTAATTTTGATCTTTACCGTCAAGTTATCTTCTCAATCCGACTGATGACAGTTTGGGCGAAGGTGCGAAACGCCTCATCAGCCTCGCCTCTAAGGTATTGCGCTCCATCGTCGACTTGTGACATCGGAATCCCTTTTTGCTGAGCCGAATTAGCGATTGAAGAAAAATCCTTAATCTGGCCGAGCTTAAACTGGCTCAGAGTCCCGGGTGCAAGGTCCTCGTCGATTTCCTTTAGCACCTTAGCGACCTCGCTGTAACTACGTTTGCCTAATTCCCTAGCGTATTCCTGGTACTTACTGGCTATGACGCCCCCATACATGCGGAACCGCTGAAGAACATAGCCAAGATACGTTGGCCGACCATTAAGCAGTGGGACATCGCTAGGGGCTAACTGCGAAATAACGTCCCAATCTTTAACCCAACCTGCCACCGAGTGGCCCAGAGTTTTGAGAGCACGAGTCGAAAAATAATCACACGCTCCCGGAACAATAAAATAGTCACAATCCAAAAGTATGGCTCGATTCAATGGGCCAATGTTCGGCCCGACGTCATAAAGCACGAAATCCGCATTGACGGCAGCTGAACAGACGTCAACTAGGCGCGAAAGTGCGGTAGTTTCAAGAAAACCCCGAATTTTCCGTTGATAACAGTCTATCCACGACTGTTGAAGCGCCAGTTCGTATTGCGACAAGCGAATGTCACCCGGCATCAGAAACACGTTGTCTGCTCGTTCGAAAGGAAGGACGTTCCTGATATCCCTGCCCGCATCGACCAACGGACTAAGAGCACTCCATATAGTTTTTCCGTCAGCGCTTTCGGAGTCGTCAAGCCAAATGTCTACAACCTCAGGGTCCACGAGATACGAAGTGAGGTTACATTGGGGATCTGAGTCGACGAGCAGAACTCGTTTGCCCATTTCCCCAAGAGCAAATGCGAGATTTACGGTAAGCGTCGTCTTTCCGACACCACCTTTATGATTAAACAGGGTAATGCGTGGAGTCTTTCGCGAGAAGTGTTCGGCGTTATTTGGCATTCACATCGGTCTTAGCAATTTTCGGCCTTCTTGTCTTCTTTCTTGGACGAGCTGTGCGAACGGAATCTCTAGCGGCATCTCTGTCGGGCAATAATTCGACGAACCGTTCACCAATTGAGCTTATTTGCTTGTTACCCTTTGTAGCCGGAACCAAATAACCCGCTTTTCTGGCATTGTCGACCGCAACTGCCGTATTGGAGAACTTCGGTTGTGCGGCTTCGGTGTTTAAAGTGCTTATGTCGATAGTCTTGAAATGGGGCGTGTCTCGAAAATGCGTAAGGTAGTAAGCAAGGCAAATCACCCGTTCCACATCCAGCATCGGTTTCTTGTCCCTAAGAAATTCCTTTGGCGAAAGGCTTCGATCACGCGAAAAGTTATCCTCGGATGGTGTTGACGAAATATTGAACGATGCGCTGCGAATCGGCTCTGGCTCGATTCCGAGAAACGTTTGGACGGAGCGAAGAACCCTTTTTTGCGTATCAGAATCCAGCTCCTTAAGGATCCCGAGGATTGACGATAGGGCCTCAAAGTCTTCCATAATATACTCCATTTAGTATGCAACGTACCACATTCACGGAATCGCGTCTAGCTTATCACGACAATCCTTGTTCAGTTATAGGTTAATATTACCTTATGGATTTCCCTTCACTGGACATGCCGAAACATCAGAACGCGGAAGGTGAATTCGGGGCGCGGGCGGATCGAGATGGTCGAGGCTGTGATACTGCTCGAGGCTTGGGACGGGTATCTCGTGAAGCGTTGAGAGAATGACCGGGCAATCGCGAATGGGACGATCATTCTAGGCCTTCGCCTAGATCTGGAACGGCCGCGATCTCGTCGTCCTCGTTAACTTCCTCGACCGCGTCGGCTTTTTCGATTCCCAGGATCTCGTTGATTCTTGCCGTGGTGTAGCCCGCGTCCTGCAGTTGACGCCGAAAGGGAAGGGCTCGCTTGGGGGCGAAGATGGTCGTGTGGATGTTTAGGATGAGAACGCCGTTTTCTACCTTCGGTTCGCGAAACAAGATCGTGCGGTTGAATTTGAGGGCGAGCGAGCGGCAGAACTCGGTTGCCCGGAAGACGCGGCCGGGCGAATCCGCGCCGTATTTCATCTTGAGTTCGAAAGATGTCTTAACCTTTAACGGTGCAGCCGCGATGCCGATCAGGCCCGCGTCCCTATCCGACATCAGCCGAACCGCGACCGGATCGCCGAGGCTGATCATTACCGCCGAGTTCAGATAAAAGTCGCCGCGAGGGCTGAGCGTCACGTGCAGGCTTCCCGCCGTCTTCGGGGCTGTGGTTGGGTCGAAATTTGTCCATTGCATATGCGGAGGAATGTATCATAAATGCGACAAACATGCAAGCTAAAATGTTCGAAAACTAACTGCGGCTTTCACTTTGCGACCTTAGCGTCCGCCACTTCGTGTTCTCTGTTTTGAAAAAAATATTTAAACACAAAGACCTCAGAGGTGAAGACACGAAGCTCGCCAGAAAAAGCTGCGCCAAATCCATTTTCTCGGCTGGCTCTTGTTTGGTGCTCGTCCCCACGCCGGAGCGCTTCTTGGATCTAAAACCGGAGAGCCGGGAGTTTCGCCCCAATTATCGCCAATTCTTAAGCAAACTGCATAAAAGTTCTTGTAAAAGCTTAAGCACTTGTGTATAACTATTGCAGACAAACCGTTTCTTGTCGCCAATCCACCAAGTAAAAGGAGCCGCAAATGAAGTTAGCACGAGGTTTAGTTAGCCTTTCACTGATCTTTTCCACAGCACTTATCTCTTTCGTAGCCCTTCCGATGACCGCCCACGGGCAGGACGCCGCCAAGATCGCACTACAGAGAGGCTATCGCACCGGCTATTCCGATGGCTACATGGCCGGTTACCGCGACATCATCGACGGCAGCGCCAAGAACATCGCCCGACACGGTGAGTACGACAAGGCCGACAGGGCCTTTAACAAAGACTACGGCTCCATCGAAGACTATAAGGACGGCTATCGCCAAGGCTTCGAGGCGGGCTATGAAACAGGCTTTGAGAAGAAGTCGTTCGACGCTCAGATCCCCGCAAACATCGGCCGCCGCGGCATTTCACAAGTAAAGCCGACCGCAGTCGAGCCGGTTAAGGAGCCGGTTGTAGAGACGCAGGCCGCTGTTGCTACGCCTGTGGTCGAGACTCCTGTCGCGGCGACGAATACGGACACGCCCGTTGCCGCCGATGAAGATCCCGCACCTCCGGCCGCTCCGCAACGTGCCATGATCCAGAAGGTCGCCTATGTCTCCAACGACGATCCGGTAATCATCATCCCCCGCGACACCGAGATCATCCTCGAACTCGACGAAGCCATGGACACCGAACGCAGCCGCGAGGGAGACAAATTCACCGCTCGCGTAGTTTCGCCGGTCGAGATAGCCGGTGCGAGGGTCGAAGGCCACGTCGATAAGGTCGTCAAGCCCGGCCGCATCAAGCGTCGCTCGGAGATGCTGCTCTCGTTCGACCGCCTCGTCGTTACCGATCGCCGCTGGACCAACTTCGACGCGATCCTTACGGAAGTGCTTCCAGTTAAAGGAGATAACGTCAAGAACGTCGATACCGAGGGAACCGCGATCGGCAAGAGCTCGATCAAAGGCGACATTACTAAAGTCGGCGTAACCACCGGTGCCGGGGCCGGTATCGGGCTACTAGGAGGTCCCGTAGGTATGGCCGTCGGGGCCGGTGTCGGAGCCGCATTTGGAGTCGGCGCCGTCGTCATCGACCGCGGCAAACACATAAAGCTTAATCAGGCTCAGCAGCTTCGGATAAAGACGTCTTACGAGACGCAGGTCCGCTAGCTTACAAGTTGTCCTGACAAAGGTCCGCGATCCTTGCCGTTTTCCTCCTTTTCACGGCAGGTTCGCGGGCTTTTGCGTCTATTTACTTGTCGGTTTAACCCTGATTCGCTAATATGGAAGATTGCAGGTAATTCTTTAGAACGCAGGGTTTAGAACACAATGAGTACAGCAACAGAATCATCAGCCGCCGCCGGACTTCGCGGCGTCGTTGCCGCCCAGAGCGCGATCGGCGACGTTAATGGCGAAGAAGGAAAGTTAATTTATCAGGGCTACGATATCCACGATCTGGCCGAACATTCGACGTTCGAAGAGGTCGTTTTCCTTTTGTGGAACGGCCGTTTGCCGAAACAGGCTGAGTTGGAAGAGCTAACCTCTAAGCTCCGTGCGAACTACGAAGCGCCGAAAGAGGTTCTCGATCTGATGAAGCAGTATCCGAAGGACGCCGACCCGATGGACGTGCTGCGTACGGCCGTCTCGTCGCTCGATTTCTACGACAAGGCTGGCCACGGTACCGACCGCGAGAACGCGCTGAACTCTGCTATTAAGCTAACCGGCCAGATCGGTACGATCGCCGCCGCGTGGGACCGCATCCGCAACGGTAAGGATCCGGTCGCTCCTGATACGTCGCTGACGATCGCCGAGAATTTCCTCTATATGCTTCGCGGCGAAAAGCCGGATGCTGACGAAGCTCGGATGTTCGATATTGCCCTCATTCTGCACGCCGACCACGAACTGAACGCCTCGACTTTTACGACCCGCGTCGTCGCTGGAACGCTCGCCGATATGTACGGTGCGGTAACGGCTGGCATCGCCGCCCTTGCAGGCCCGCTCCACGGCGGTGCGAACACCAACGTGATGAAGATGCTCATCAAGATCGGCGATATTGACGGTGTCGATGCGTTCGTCGATAACGCGCTTGAGACGAAGCAGAAGATCATGGGCATCGGCCACGCCGTCTATAAGACCGAAGACCCGCGTGCGACCTGGCTCCGCAAATTCTCGAAGCAGATGGCCGAGAAGAAAGGCGAGTCGAAGTGGTTCGATATGTCGCAGCGGATCGAGAGCCTGATGCACGAGAAGAAAGGAATGTATCCGAACGTCGATTTCTATTCGGCTTCGACCTATTACCTGATGGGCATCGCACTCGATATGTACACACCCATCTTTGCCGTCAGCCGCATCTCCGGCTGGACCGGCCACATCCTCGAACAGTACGGCAATAACAAACTGATCCGCCCCCGCGCCGAATATATCGGTGCCCGCGATCAAAAATACGTACCGATCAGGGAACGCTAGATCTATGCAGAAGCCCGCACGGTAGTAAGGGCATTAGCTTCAACAGAGATGCGCTTACTTCGTGCGGGCTTCCGCAATGTCGGCCTCGGGAGCACCGAGGCCTTTATTAATGAAACGCCTTCACCCAAAATTTCACATCGGATTGCTGGCATTGGCCATGGGCGTTGCCGTTGTCTACTTGTGGAACGGGATGTCCGTCGCGTGGAGTGAGGTGGCCGTTGACCTTCCTGAAGCAAACACCGAGATCTTGCCCGTCTTTCCAGCCGTTCACGAAACAGATCGAAAGTTGCGCTACGTATGTGACGACATCTCGGAGCCCCCCGACCACTCAGCATGTCTTGATGAGGTGATCTTTAAGGGGCGGAATTTGGCGTCCTATGATTCGGCTGGAATCGTGGGCTGCGGAGTCGAGGATCAGAAAACATTGGCAGATCGCTGCGATGCTGACTATAAGCGAGCGAGGGACTTTGTTTGGAAGCACTGGACCCAGAAAAAGCCCGGTTACATTGCGGTACGAAAACCATCAATTGACTTCGATCAGGAATGGACCACGCATTTGTTTATTGAACCAGACGAAGCCGGCAAATGGCGACTTGTCGAAAGAACGGTTCCAATGCTTGTCCCGGAGGACGCCGGGGAACTTCGATTAGGCGACCTGATCGACGTTAACTGGGAGAGGCTTACGGATTTCGAAGAGAAGAGAATCGGCTACAGAAAAGGTACAAAAGCTCTTTGCATGACTGATCTTGTCGGGAACTCGCTCATTCTTTAAAGCAATATTAATGGAAAAGGTAAATATTGGAATCATTGGCGGCAGCGGTTTGTACCAGATGCCGGAGTTGGAGAACGTCAGGGAATTGACGGTTGATACGCCGTTCGGCAGCACGTCGGACGCTTTTATCATCGGCGAACTCGAAGGCGTCACCGTGGCGTTTCTGCCGAGGCATGCTCGCGGGCATAAGTTCTTGCCGACGGAAGTGCCGTATCGGGCGAACATCTACGCGATGAAGCTGCTCGGCGTGGAGTACATTCTTTCGGTGTCGGCGGTCGGTAGTTTGCAGGAACAGTACGCACCGACCGATATGGTGATCCCGGATCAGTTCTTCGACCGCACGCGGGCGAGGGCAAAAGAATCGACGTTCTTCGGCGAGGGCATCGTCGCCCACATGACGTTCGCCCATCCGGTTTGCGACGAACTCGGCGACATTCTCGAAGCGTCGTGTAAGGAAGTCGGCGTAAAGACTCACCGCGGCGGAACGTATCTCTGTATGGAAGGCCCCGCGTTCTCGACCAAGGCCGAGTCGAACGTATATCGCCAGTGGGGAATGGACATCATCGGGATGACCAATTTGCAGGAAGCTAAGCTCGCCCGCGAAGCCGAGATCGCCTACGCGACCCTCGCCCTCGTCACCGATTACGACTGTTGGCACGAAGGCCACGACGACGTCACCATCGATATGGTCGTCGAATACCTAAACAAGAACGTCCGCAACGCTCAGCTCATCCTGAAGGACGCCGTCAAACGCGTCCAGGCCAAGGAAACACTGAACCAATTCGCCGGAGCCACCAAAAACGCCATCTTCACCGCCCCCAACCACTGGCCCGCCGAAACCGTAAAGAAGCTTGACGCGATCATTGGAAAGTATGCATCATAGCTCAGAGGTTTTTGTTATGGCTAACGCACTTGCAGAACGCATCAAGAGACCGTCTGTCGCCGCCGCGACGGACGAAATTTCCGCGCTGTTTAAACAGATTAGCGAAAATGCCCGCTGGGCCCGCCAGTCTGAGAAAGAGCTTGCGGCACTTCGCAAACAAAATGACAAGTCCTTTGCTGAAATGAAGAAAGTTCTGGATCGGGTCATCTCTCAGCAATGATCAAGGAACTGACGAAAATCGTCCGTGATTTGGCTTATTTTACCGAGCTCGGTCGTCAAAATCGCGCGGAAATAATCGACCTGCGAAACCGCCAGGCTAGCCTTACTCTAAGCATTAAACTCTTGGGAATGGAAATCGAACGTCTTCGCGAAAACGAAGCTCACGAGCGGGAAAAGTTGCTTCTGAAGGTTGAAAATCTCTTGGCAAAAAGCGAGCAAAAGAATTCACCGGTGCAGAAGCAGAAAAAGCTTCGGGGCAAATAGTCTCAGTAGAAGATTGGGTGTACTCTCGAAAACGATCAAGCGAACGAAAGGTTATTCCCAAGCATCTCTTTAGTCTGATGAGAATGTCGTTTTTAGCACTAATTTTTGTTATCGCGAGCTTCGGCTCGACAGTGGTTGCCCAGCGCAATATCGATCCCGCGATCGACCGCGATCCAATCCTTGAGGCGGACGCTAAGCATAATCTTGATGTTGCGTGGCAGGCATTCAAGCCCCTAAAAAAGGCGTACAAGCAGGTGATAATGCGGTTTGAGGAGACGTTCGCCGCTTATCCGCAGTTCTCGAAGATGGACGAGTTTCTCTATCTCGCGGGAATGTCGAGCATCTATCTTTCGAAGAACGAGGGCCGGCAAAAAGTGAACCTCAAGAATGATAAGGAAAAGGAAAAATACGCACCAGAGAAGCTAAAGGAAGACGCCGTAGTCTATTTCTCGACGCTTATCGAGAAATATCCCGAGAGTAAGTATCGTCAGGAAGCAGAAACTACGTTGAAAGAGATCAAGCCTGGTTCATAATGGAACGATGAACCTTAACCAGGTAACTATCTACACGGCTAAACCTTTAGAGACGGCCGAGTTTTTCACGAAGCTCGGCCTTATTCTTATTGTCGATTCGCTCCCACGATACGCGCGGTTCGAATGCCCGGACGGCGATTCGACCCTCTCGATCCAACATGCAGAAACGCGGGCCGCAGGGAGCGTGTCCGAGCAAAGTATCGTCCTGTATTTCGAATGCGATGACTTGGATGGGGAAGTCACCCGCCTAAAATCACTCGGGCTCGACTTCGACGAAGATCCAACCGACCGCGACTGGCTCTGGCGTCAAGCCTATCTCCGCGATCCGAACGACAACCGAATCTGCCTCTTCCGGGCGGGCGAGAATCGCAAAAACCCACCATGGCGTGTAAAATAGCGGTTTGTCACTTTCGGAGAATTTCTAGCTAATGTCACTAACAGTTGTAGGTTCGGTCGCGTTTGATGCGCTTGAGACGCCGTTTGGTAAACGCGATAGGGTTTTGGGTGGTGCGGCGACGCACTTTGGTTTGTCGGCCTCGTTTTTCACCGAGGTGAATGCGGTCGGCGTCGTCGGGGGTGATTTCACCGATGCTGAGTGGGATGTTTTCCGCCGTCATCACATCAACACAGACGATATCGAGGTCGTGCCGGACGGAAAGACGTTCTTCTGGAGCGGCCGTTACGATTACGACATGAACACGGCACAAACGCTCGATACGCAGTTGACCGTGTTCGCGACCTTCGCCCCTAAAATTTCCAAGAACTCGAAGAAAGCCCCCGTGGTGTTCCTCGCAAACATCCAGCCAACGCTGCAGCTCGGCGTTCGAAAGCAGTGTGAAAACGCCGAGTTCGTCGCGATGGACACGATGAACTATTGGATATCGTCGGTGAAGGACGAACTGCTCGAGACTGTCAAAGCCGTCGATTGCATCATCATCAACGACGCCGAGGCGCGCCAGCTCACGGATGAGCCGAACATCCACAAAGCCGCAAAAGCGATCATGGATCTGGGCCTGCGAGCTGTCGTCATCAAACGCGGCGAGTATGGTGCGACGCTGTTCACGCCGACCTCATTCTTCTCGACTCCCGCGTATCCGCTTGAGAGCGTCTTCGACCCCACGGGTGCGGGCGATACGTTCGCGGGCGGCTTTATGGGCTACATCGCCGCTCAGAAAGACATCAACGATGACACTCTGCGACGGGCCTGTGTTTACGGCTCGGTGATGGCGTCGTTCAACGTCGAGAAGTTTGGCACCGAGCGCGTCGACGAGCTCGATTACCCCGAGATCAATCAGCGGTTCAAAGACTTCAAGCGGATGACGCACTTTGACGATATCCCGTTCGAACGCGCGGTGACCGCGTAGTCGTAAGATCGCGATCATCCCCAAGCGATGGCGAAAGAGTTAGAAAACTCGCTTGAGCGTTTTGCTCGTCCAGCATCCAGTTCCGGCTTTCAGATCGCTGCCGTGGTTGCCATTGTACTTTTGGCTGCGGCGATTGTGGCGACGGCAGTTTCAAGCTTTCTCGTCGCCGGAGCACTTAGTGGCTTGTCACTAGTCGCTGTTATTGCGTTGGTTCTTGTTTCATCTCGGAGCCGGAAGAACGCATCCGCTCAGAGTGCCGCCTCTCGGATCTTGTGGGAACCCGCTGAACCGGAAGTGCAGCGGCAGACGCTTCACGTCGCGGTCGGAGAGATATCGCGGATCTTGAAAGTTCAACCGGAAGGTGTCGGCGAGCTGCAGACGGCCTTCATCGTCGGTGAAGATCTCGCTTTGCGGCAGATACAGCTCGAAGAGAATGTGCCTGTGATGCGGCACGTCGCCGTAGGTGGAGTTCCGTTTGACGCGGCGTTTACGAAGGAGACGATCCTGGTCTGCTGCGAAGTTTGTTTTCTTGTTTCTCCCGAGCTCGGGCAAGACCGCGTCGCTGCGATGATGAGAAAGGTCGGGTCCGTCAAACGCTCGATCGCCGAGATGAACATCGGATTGGAAGTTCGCCTGATGGTTATTCTCGTCACGCAGATGGCGGATGGAGAAGTCACCAAGCTCCGCGAGACCTTATCGACCAAACGATTCTCGTCGACACCCGTCGATATCGACATTAGGCTGATGGATTTCGAAGGCCTTCAGCGGGTTTATGTGTTATCTGAGGAGGATGTCCGAAAGGTGGTCTAACGCAAGTTATAGAGTTAACGAACAACCTCTTTCTCTGTGTTTTTCCTGTATTTTTCTGTGGGTTCTGTGGTTTTTCCTTAATTGTCTAACCACAAAAACCGTAAAAAAGAGAAATAGATCGCTTCCGACAAATCTTCCGTTAGAGATGAAAAGTATGTTGAAAGACAAAGTAGGAATGATCTTCGGCGTCGCGAACAAGCGTTCGATCGCCTGGGCGTGTGCCGATGCGGCGAATGCGAACGGAGCAAAATTGGCGTTCACTTATCAGGGCGAACGGCTTAAAGAGAATGTCGAAAAGCTCGCCGGTGAACTTCCGGATTCGCTGATCTTACCGTGCGACGTGACCGATCAGGCCAGCGTCGATTCGGCCTTTGAGGCGGTGAAAGAACGCTATGGACGGCTCGACTTTCTCGTCCATTCGATCGCGTTCGCACCAAAGGAAGCTCTCGAAGGTGAGTTCGTGACAACGACCCGCGACGCCTTCCGAACCGCACTTGAAATATCCGCATTCTCCCTGACGCAGGTGGCTCTCGCTGCCGCTCCGCTAATGACGGACGGCGGCAGCATCGTTACGATGAGTTATTACGGAGCCGAGAAAGTAGTAAACAATTACAACGTAATGGGCGTGGCGAAGGCTGCACTCGAAGCATCGGTTCGTTACCTTGCCGCCGACCTCGGTAAGCAGAACATCCGCGTCAACGCCATCAGCGCCGGCCCGCTCAACACTCTCTCGGCCCGCGGCGTCAAGAACATGGGATCGCTGCTCGGCTACGTCGGCGAAAAATCTCCGCTCAGACGAAACGTCACCGCCCAGGAAGTCGGTAACACGTCGCTATTCCTCGTCAGCGATCTTTCGTCCGGAATCACCGGCGAGACGATTTACGTCGACTGCGGATACAACATAATGGGCATATAAGTCTAGGAAGTCTGGAAAGTCTAGGAAGTCTGGGAAGGTACGAAGGCTCTTTCCATCGAGTACGGGAGAATTGGTAAGAAGATGGCGACATTCAAACGTTTTGAGGATATTCAGGCGTGGCAAAAGGCTCGCAAGTTAACGGTCGAAGTTTACAAACTTAGCGGGAAGGGTGAGTTTGGACGCGATTATGATTTACGGAGCCAGATCCGGCGATCATCGAGTTCGATAATGTCGAACATAGCCGAAGGCCAGGGCCGGCGGACCGACCGCGACTTCGCCCATTTTCTAAACATTTCTCTCGGCTCCGTGGCCGAGACGAAATCGCACATGTATTTCGCGATGGATTTAGAATACGTATCAGCTTCCCAATTTGATGAGATCTACGACAGACTCGATGAGATTGGCAAGATGATCTATGGGTTAAGCACCCATTTGAGGACTTCCTAGACTTTCAAGACTTCCCCGACTTCCAAGACTTACTAATGGCTGAAACTGACGCAAACAAACCGACGGCTCGGAAAGATAAGGTGAAACCGCCCGAGCCGAAAACTGTGGCCGAGGCAAAGAAACGCGAACGGGTGCCGAACTATTGGCAGTTAACTGACGATGAAGTGCTCTTGCGCTCGCCCGAGCCGGAAGATGATTACAAAACGTCAGACTCTTGGCGCGTTTTCCGCATCATGGGCGAATTCGTCGATGGGTTCGATAACCTCGCTACCATCACGCAAGGAGTTTCTCTATTCGGCTCTGCCCGTACTCCTGAAGACGACGAGATGTATATTGCGGCTCAGGAGACCGGGCGTCTTCTCGCTGAGGCCGGATTTGAGGTTATCACCGGCGGTGGCCCGGGCATAATGGAAGCGGGAAATCGCGGCGCATTTGAGGCGGGCAAGGTCTCGGTAGGCTGCAATATCGAACTGCCTTTCGAGCAGATGCCGAACCCGTATCAGACCAAGTCGCTCTCGTTCAAATATTTCTTTGTCCGCAAGACGATGTTCATCAAGTACAGCAACGCTTACATTATCTTTCCCGGCGGATTCGGGACGATGGACGAACTCTTCGAGGCGTTGACGCTGATCCAGACGAAGAAGATTCGAAACTTTCCGGTCGTGTTATTTGGCTCGCAGTATTGGCAGGGCCTTCTTCAGTGGATCACGTCCACGATGCTTCACGAAGGATACATCGGCGAAGAAGACCTGAAACTGATCCATTTAACCGACTCGCCCCTGGAAGCCGTCAACTTCATCATCAAGACTTGTCAGCAAGGCCCGAATGGTGAGACCGGATCAGGCGAAGAATCCTAGAGAGAATCAGTCAGCCATTTGAGATAGCCAGCCGACACCTTCTCCGCGTCGATCGCAACTACCTCCGGCGTATCGTAACTGTGGCGGTCGAGAATATATTTCTCGACCGCCTCGTATTTTTCAGGCAGAGTCTTGATAAGCAGCAGGTGCTCATCCGCTCTTTCGACCTTTCCTTCCCAAGCGTAAACCGAGGTCATCTTCGGCAAGATCTGAACACAAGCTGCTAACCGAGACTCTACGAGACCGCCCGCAAGCGACTCAGCTTTCTCGACAGTTGGGGTTGTCGTTAGAACAATGAGCACTTTAGGATCAATTCGCAGCAACCGGACCAACGTCCATACCGTCGTATGACTCGAGACCGTACTCTTCTGCGAGACGGTACAACTCCGTGTTACGATCATGCAGGGTTTGAGGCGTGTGCTTCTCGACCTTTTCTACATGGAGGAAATGTGTGTGTTTATCATCCGTTTCGTAGATACTGCCGAAAAGATAGCCGGATCGAGTGAGCGGCTCGACAAGACGTTCTAACTTCTTAGGGTCCGGGTCAGTGAAAAAATAGCCCCACAGCAATTCTCCATCTACATTCCAGTTACTTTTAGAGCGCATGTTCGCAAACATGTCTTCTAGTTGATCGAGTGTTATCACGGTCTTTTTCTCAGGAGCTCTTGGTTGCTGAACTGCTTCTGGTTTCTGAACGACTTCGCTTTCCGCAGTGGCTCCACAACTTGCCGTCCAAACGACCAACGCAAGAACCACTACATAAAATGAAAAGAGGCGTTGTACCCGTATCACAGTTTTGCCACGATCGAGAAGCATCTGCTGCTAATTCTTCGCCATCACCTCGGCGTAATCGCCGCTTTCGGCCCAGTCGATGATCTCGGAAACACGCCAGATGGGGAATGGGTGAGTTTGGCCGGCGTTGATGATCGTCGCCCAGAATTTATCGAGGGCTTTGTCGTCGCAGGTCTTCTTGAACTGTCGTCCCTGTTCGAGAAACTCTTCGTAGTCGATCTTCGATGCGGCAGTTCCGCCGGCGAGTTTCATCATCACGCGTCCGACCACATGCGGATCTTGCACCGTCAGCATCGCCGCTCGGTCACACGAAAGTTCGGCTCGGCGTGCCCACGCGAGGAGGGCGCTGTTGATACCTGCGGAGATGATGAACTTAATGATCTCGGAACCGGGAACGAGCCTCGCGACCGAGGCATTGGCGAGAGCTTCCATCAAGCGGGCAGCAGTTAGATAAAGCACGTGCTCGGCGTGGATGTGTCCGACTTCGTGAGAGATAACGGCGAGGGTTTCTTCGTCGGTCAGCCGTTCGAGCAATCCTGTGTGGAGCACGATGATGTGTTTCTCGGAGCCGAACGTGAACGCGTTTACGACCGGATTCTGCTGGACGAACATCTCCGGCATCTCGACGCCGAGGGTGGTACACGCGACCTGAAGCTTAGCGTGAAGATCGGGGAACTGCTTCGGCGTGACCTTCACCGAGCTTGCCGTAAATATCACGCGAAGAGCCGACTCGCCAGTTACTTCGAGCAGTTTGCGAAGAGCGTTATCGATTCCCGGAATGGCCCGCAGGGCGGCAAGAGCTTTACTGTCCGCGGGGTGTACGTAATCGTGTTTGCTGAGATCGGCAAATTTCTTGTGCGGCTCATTAGATAGCGGCAAACGGCATTTGCCGCAGTTAGCGTCACCGTTCTTATAGCCGTCCTTAACGCCGTTCTTCTGTCCGCAATAGCGGCATCGTACAAAAAGGCTCTTGGTCAGTCCCTCGGATTCATCTTTTTTCTTCGCCATATTTGAATTCTAGTTTAGCTTCTCTTGGATGTTAAAACGACGCGAAAGATAGCAAAGTTTCATCGCGAAAGCAGCGCAATTGTCTCGACGTGGTGCGTCTGGGGAAACAGGTCGACCGCCGTAACCGAATCGATGTTGTATCCGGCCTCAGCGAATCGCTTCAGGTCGCGTGCGAGCACCGAAGGTTCGCAGGCGACATACGAGATCCGCGGCGAACCGAGATTGATCAGATTCGCGATCGTTTCCTTCTCCGTACCCGCACGCGGCGGATCGAGCAGGATCAGATCGACACCCTTCGGCGGATCGCCGGCAAGGAATCCACGCACGCTTTCGATTCGAAAGTCGATGTTCGTGTGTCCGTTCGCCGCCGCGTTTCGACTCGCATATTCGATCGCCGAGGGATACTCCTCGACGCCGATGACGCGTGCGAATCGCCGAGCCATCGGCAGTGAAAATAACCCGACGCCGCAGTACAGATCGAGTGCGATATCTCCCTTCGCATCGCCAAGAGCAGTCTCAACAAGCTGCGGGATCAAAAGCTGATTTCCCTGAAAGAAAACATTCGCCGCGTAAGTAAATGTTTCACCGAGAGCTGAAAATGTTATCTCTGGAGGCTCGATAAGCCCGGGCGTGTGGATCGAAACTCCGTCGTCACCTGCCGCCGCTTCGACGAATGACCTGTCGGACCACAAGTTCTCCCACGGAAAATCTTCGCGGAGGCGATGTAGTTCCTGATTCAATCGCGGAACGAGCTTCGGGCACGAATCGATCTCGACTAGCTCCCGCGAATTTCGCTTGTAGTAACCGATGCCGCGCGTTTTCGGCTCGACGTGCCACTGTGCGCGAGAGCGATATTCGAAATCCTTAGGCGACGCGATGACCGCAATCTCGTCCGCGTAGTCGAGCTTGGCGATACGCCGCAGGCAGTCGCGAATGATCTCGACTTTCGACGCAAGCTGCTCCGCATACGTCATCTGCTGAAAATCGCACCCGCCGCACGTACCAAAATATTTGCACGGCGGAACGATCCGCGACGGCCCGGCGTCGATCACCTCAATGATCTCGGCGAATGCGATTGCACCTTTTGTTTCACGTATTTCGATCTTCGCCCGATCGCCCGGTACGGCGAGTGCGACGAAGATCGTCTTGCCTTCAGCGTGTGCGATGCCGTAACCGCGCGGAATGATGCGCTCGATCGTGACTTCCAGATTGTTATTTGCGATTGACAAAACTTACAGGTAAAACAGGCTGAGTCTCGGAATATTCTCTTCTTCACGAAGCCGCTTGAGCAACATGAGACGATGAGTCGCGTCGTACGATTCGGCCGGCATCGTCGATTTATATGGACGAAGTTCCTTGTCAGTATCTTTCTTGATTGCGTCGAAAACTTTCTTATCCGATCTCGCGAGCAAAGCTTCGTCGAGCAGCGTTTCGACGTCTTTCAAGCTCAAATCGAGCTGCTCGGAATTATCGTTGACGTTGCCGGCAATTTCTAAAAGCCGCACGGAGGCACGCTCGATGTCTTCGGCCAGCGCCGGATTTTTGTTCAATCGAAGTGATGCGGCCAAGCCGTGCAGATGATCTTGAATCTCAACCACGTTAAAGAGTGCAGATTCCGACGTTTCGGTCGGCTTTCCAGCTTGCGCCTTTAGCCATTCCTCATACTGGGCCTCGACCTCTTCGCGGCAAAACATGAGGCCCTTGATCGTTCGCGGACCGGGATTCTTATCAAAGTTGTCGAAGACCTGCTCGACCGCACGGATAACAATGTGAAGCGGAATTCCGCGCTCTTGCCACGTTTCCATCAAGGCCCAGTCAAGCGGACTCAGGAAAAGATTTTTCGCCCGGCGACGAATGAACGTCTCTTCGATCTCGGTGAAGTAATTGAAGTAGTTTATGCTCAGGGCTCCAATTTTCGGCAGCGATTTCAAACGTATCAAAAGAACTCGCTCGCTCGTACGATCTTGACGTTGCAATATCTTTGTATCGCCCTGAAGTCATCCCAATTATCGGTGACGACGGTTGTTTTCCATCGCCGAGAACTTGAGGCAATCAAGGCATCGAGAGCCATCCTTTGAGAGGCTCCCGGCTTCAGTTTTGGAAACTTCCCATTCGCGTCTCGCTTACGCCCGTGGGCAAGCCAGTATAGGACCTTGCTAGCCATTAACCAATCTTCATCGGTCGGCGTTATTAGGGAGTTGTCTTTTGCGTACGCTTTATAAACATTCTCGTAAACCTTTCGTTCCGAATCATCCGCAGCACTTGCCATAAGTTCCATCAACACAACGGCTGAAAAAAGAAAATTGTCGGGATAATCCGACAACTTTCTTGAGATGATCGTGGATGTGTCTATCGTGAAAAATTGCATTAAGACGCTTTCTGAGCTCGGTGATTTTCGTAAGCAATACCGAAGGCTTTAAGCGTCAAAGCTTTTCGTTTGGCAAGCCGCTTCTCCCTCTGCTCTGCGGACTCAGGGTTTAGACGATAAGGTCGCGGGGAATCGGATTTGATCACTAAATCCTCATCCAACATTCTCTCGCCTGAAAAAACAAGCGCCATTTTAGATCGACGAACTTCGGATATCCTTTGTCCGCTTCCATTGGTCCTCGTTTGTTGTCGCTTACTCTTAGTCGGCATAACAAGCTTTCCAAACGAGCTTCAGTTTACCACACTTTAAATCCGTTGTTTCGATTCGACTAAGTGTTTAATATGGCTTCCAACCGACAGATTCAAGGTGCAAAAGCCCAATCGATTATGCTAAGCCATACGAACTCGGGTATCGGTGAGTCCGTCAAGTGATGGCCGCAGCAGTTCCAGATCCATTCGCACGCTGTAATTCGGAATATAACCCAACCGGTGCAAATTCTCTACCGCGGACTGAACAACCGGACTTGTATTAACCGATTCCTGAACGGCTTGAACGAGTAATTGAATTGCTCCTTTCGTAGTTTCATCAGCTTCCATATTTCCCCCCTTTTCTACTCATACTTAGATGCAAGGGACGTGCCGACGATGCAGGCAAAATTTATGCTGTGATAAGCTATGGCTATTTTATGTCAGCACTTAGAAGGCCGAAGTTCGAAACTTCCTCAGGCATCGAGCTGCCGAACGACTTCAATCCTCAGAACACGAAAACGACGAATTACGCCGACGATCTGGGCGAACCCGGATCGTTTCCGTACACCCGCGGAGTGCGTAAGAGTATGTATCGCGGGAAGTTTTGGACGATGCGACAGTATGCGGGATTTGCGACCGCAGCCGAGTCTAACGCCCGATATAAATACCTTCTGTCACAGGGAACTACGGGCTTGAGCGTCGCTTTTGACCTTCCAACGCAGATCGGACTCGACTCCGATGATCCGCTCGCGCTTGGCGAGGTCGGGAAGGTCGGCGTGGCGATCGACAGCCTCGACGACATGCTGACACTCTTCGACGGCATACCGCTCGATCAGGTCTCGACGTCGATGACGATCAACGCGACAGCCTCGACGTTGCTTTGCCTTTATCTCGCCGTCGCACGAAAGCAGGGCGTCGCTTTCGACAAGGTAAACGGCACGATCCAGAACGACATTCTAAAGGAGTACATCGCCCGCGGAACTTACATCTATCCGCCGAAACCGTCGCTCCGTTTGATCACGGACACGTTCGCATATTGTGCCGCCGAGGTGCCGAATTGGAACACGATCTCGATCTCCGGCTATCACATTCGCGAAGCCGGCTCGACCGCCGCTCAAGAGATGGCTTTCACGTTGGCGGACGCGATCTGCTACGTTCAGGCCGCGATCGATGTATGCCTCAAGGTCGACGATTTTGCACCGCGTCTCTCGTTTTTCTTCAACTCGCATAACAACCTGCTCGAAGAGATCGCGAAGTTCCGCGCCGCACGCCGACTCTGGGCTCGGATAATGAAAGATAGGTTCAAAGCTGCCGATCCGAGATCGATGATGCTCCGGTTTCACACGCAAACAGCCGGTTCGACTCTCACCGCACAGCAGCCCGAGGTCAACGTCGTCCGCACGACGATCCAGGCTCTCGCGGCCGTCCTCGGCGGCACTCAGAGCCTGCACACAAACTCGATGGACGAAGCATTGTCGCTCCCGACCGAGGCCGCGGCACGCGTCGCATTGCGCACGCAACAGGTGATCGCACACGAATCCGGTGTTGCCGATACGGTCGATCCGCTCGCCGGCAGCTACGCGATCGAGGAACTGACGACGCAGCTCGAAGAGCGTGCGAAAGATTACATCGCCAAGATCGATGATATGGGCGGAATGCTGCGGGCGATCGAGACCGGATATGTTCAGCGTGAGATCCAGGACGCTGCCTACGATTATCAGCGGGCGGTCGAGACCGAAGACGCGATTGTCGTCGGAGTCAACCGCTTCCAGACCGAAGAGACCGAGCCGATACCGATCCTCAAGGTCGATGACCAGATCGAACGCGATCAAGTAGAACGGTTGAAAGCGGTTCGGGTGAAACGTGACGCCACTGCGGCGGCAAACGCTCTCGACAAGCTTTCGAACGCCGCATCTGGCACCGAGAATCTCCTTCCGCACATTCTAAGCTGCGTCGAATCATACGTTACCGTCGGAGAGATAAGTCATTCTCTCAGAAAGGTTTGGGGTGAATACCAAGAAGCCGTGACGGTCTAGATCGCGGCTACTCTTTCATTTCCGGTTTTTCTCTTTTTCTGTGCTTTCTGTGCTTTCTGTGAGTTCTGCGGTTCCTGCCGTTAGCGGTCTGGACTTAGAACATCCCGAGCTTAAACTACTCTCCCGGCGAACATTTTCTTGCAGACATACGGAACTTTCGTATGCTATCCTTTTAATGGCGAATCCCTTACCTGCCTTATCGCCTGTTCG
Source organism: uncultured Acidobacteriota bacterium (assembly GCA_902826795.1). Classification (GTDB taxonomy): domain Bacteria; phylum Acidobacteriota; class Blastocatellia; order Pyrinomonadales; family Pyrinomonadaceae; genus OLB17. The sequence continues at coordinate 35,563 of CADEGD010000009.1, forward strand.
AACCTCTTTCATCCCGCCTACTTTTTAGTCATGATCGAAAAACTTAACGAATATCTGCAGACGCTCGTCTCGTCGTCAAGCTACGAACTGCGTCTTGAGCCGAACAAGAACCCTTACATAGTTTCTGTGAACGGTCCGAAGGAGATTTCCAGCGAACCGGTTCCCGGGCCGCAGATCAGCATGATGGTCTTTCCGCTGATCCCCGATAATGTCCGCAGTCAGCTGCCGACCTCGAACGAGATCCAGTTCGTGCATCCGCACAATCTTGGGCAGTTTTCGTTTCACGTTTCAAAATCGTCAGCCGGCTTCGTAGTTACCGTGAGGCCTGCAGGCGTACTTCCAAACGCAGGCAAAGCTGAAGAGCCAACCGCGCCGCCTGTCGAAGAGAATTTCGAACTGCCGATGATCGGTGCTCCAACTGGCGAAAAGGTTGAGCTTGCGGACATTCAAGCTCCGGTTCAGCCGAGCGAGGTGCTGACGGAATCGGCATTCGTCCCGCCGGCCGAAGAGTATATCCCCATGCCGAGCGGCGACCTCGACATCCCGCCGTCGTCCGATCCGGGTGCGACCGTAGTTGTCACGCCCGAAGGAGAGATCGAAGATCGCCGTAACTATACCGATCGCCGCCAGCACAACGTGATGGCCGGTTCGCGGATGGATACTCTCTTTCATCGAATGGCCGAGGTCGGAGCGTCCGATCTGCACCTTTCGGTGAGCGTGCCGCCGATGGTTCGAAAAGACGGCAGAATGCAGCCGCTCGAATGTGACGAAGAAACGCTTTCGCCCGCGATCATGAAAGAGCTTCTGCATTCGATCATGCCGGAGAAAAACAAAGAAGAGTTCGAAACGCGTAACGATACCGACTTCGCTTACGAGATCGCAGGCCTTGCCCGGTTTCGCTGCAACATCTTTATGGATCGAAAGGGAATGGGCGGCGTTTTCCGCATCATCCCGACCAAGATCCTTACCGCCGAACAACTCGGACTTTCGAAAGCGATCATGGATCTTTGCTCGCTGTCGAAAGGACTCGTCGTCGTGACTGGCCCGACCGGCTCGGGTAAATCGACGACGCTCTGCGCAATGGTCGACGGCATTAACAAGGTACGCGAAGATCACATCATCACCATCGAAGACCCGATCGAGTTCGTCCATGACAATCAGAAGTGTTTAGTGAACCAACGCGAGGTCCACAATCACACAGATTCATTCAAAGACGCCCTGCGAGCCGCACTTCGCGAAGATCCAGACATCCTGCTCGTCGGCGAAATGCGTGATCTCGAAACGATCTCGATCGCCATCGAGACTGCCGAAACCGGCCACCTCGTTTTCGGAACGCTGCATACGACGACCGCCGCTTCGACCGTCGACCGCATCATTGATCAGTTCCCAGCCGACCGTCAGCAGCAGATCCGCGTGATGCTCTCGGAATCGCTCAAGGGCGTGATCGCACAAACGCTGCTTCCCAAGAAAGGCGGTGGCCGAGTTGCCGCTCTCGAAGTGCTTATCGTAACGCCCGCTATCGCGAACCTCATCCGCGAAGGCAAGACATTCCAGATCCCGTCCGCGATGCAGACCGGCAAAAATCACGGCATGGTTATGCTCAACGACGCCCTTTTCGAACACGTCAAGAATGGCCTCGTTGAACCGCGCGATGCCTACATCAAAGCCGTCGACAAAACCGGCTTCGAAACCATGCTCACCCGCGGCGGCTTCAAGTTGTAAGGTTTTTAACCGGATTCAGCGTTGAAGAATCTCCGGTCTTTCTGTTCATCTCTTTCAGATTTTGTCATCCTATTCCGTGGTTAATAAAACCTTTGACCACAGAATAAGATGAACGATGACCGAAGAAGATGAAAGCGTATTCCTAACGCGTGATGCGGTTTTAACGCAAAAACGCGAAGCAATTTTCCCTTTTGCGTCTTCGCGTCTTTGCGTTGAAATTCTTACTGAACTTCGTATGGCTTTAGCTGATCGTTGACCTTGGCAAGGTCGCCGACTACGACGATGGTCATCCGGTCTTCGGTCAGGTACTTCTTCGCCATCGCCTGAACGTCCGCGGCGTTAACGGCAAGGACGCGTTGAACGTAATTGTCGATCGAGGACTTGTCGAGGCCATGATAGTTCATGTTCTCAAGCTGTCCGATCACGCCGAATCGCGTAGAGTTTTGAAGAACGTAAAGTCCGGCCATGTAATTTTTGATGCCTTGAAGCTCGGCGTCAGGAACGGGTTCGGTTCTCATCCGGTTGATCTCGAACAGAATTTCTTTGATCGAGTCGCCAGTATGCTGCGTGGTCACGTCAGCTGTTTCGATCCAATATCCGGTCTTGAAGCGGCTCCAGATCATGCTGCCCGGCGAATATGTATAGCCCTTTGCCTCGCGAATGTTGGACGTGATCCGCGAACCGAAGGCTCCGCCGAGGACGGTGTCCATGACGACGAACTTTACGTAATCGGCATCGGTCGGAGCCGGCGAAGGCATTCCGAGATAGATCGTAGACTGAGGCGCGTCTGCACGATTGATGGTCGTCAGCGACCGCTTGCCCGCGACCTTGGGGACGTTGCGAGTCGACGGGTTGCCCTTGGTATACCCCGCAAACGCCGTCTCGATCGCTTTTTTAACGGCAGCCTGATCGAACTTTCCGACGACGTAAAGATGCGTCTTAGCGGCACCGTAATTTTCGGAATAAAACTTTTTCACGTCGGCGAGTGTGTATCCGTTGACCTCTTCGTCTCGCGGATTTATTTGCTCGTAAGGATGGCCGGCGAATACGACCTCGCGAAACTTCTCCCACGCCAGCGTTCCGGCTTGAGTTCTGGCGACCGCGAGTTCCGTTAGCTTGTTCGCCTTTAGCCGGTCCAAGTCCGCCTGACGAAAGTTCGGATTGAGCATTACGTCAGCAAGCAGGTTTATGAACTGCACGTCAAACTCGCTCAGCACTTCGCCGCTGATATTCGTGCTGTCGGTTCCGACGCCGACATTCAGGCTGCCGCCCATCTTTGCCGTGTCCAGTGCGATCTGTTCGGCGGTTCTCGACTTGCTGCCTTCCTTGAGCATGTCACCAGTCATCTCGCTAACCGCTTTTTTGCCCTTGGTGTCGTCCTTTGTGCCGGTATAGAGAACGGCTTGCACGGCAACCTTCGGTACCGAGCCATACTGCACGAGCGTAACTTTCATCCCGTTCGGCAGCGTGTAATCCTCGGTTGCCGGAAATAAGAAAGGCTTCGGCTGTCCGCCGGCGGGCGGCGTCTCCTTCTGCCCGAAAGCGACAGGAGAAAAGGCAAAAGTTAAAAGAAAAAAGGCAAAACCGTACGCGGATACTCTCATCATTTTTACTTTCGACTTTTTACTTTTTACTTGCATTATTGTTGGCCTCCTTCGGCGGCGGCCGTTTCGACGTTGATCATTACGATCGTCCGGTTGGTTTTACGAAGATACTCTTTCGCGGTCGCCTGGATCAGTGCGGGCGTCACCTTTCGGAAGTTTGATTCGATCTCGTTTATCTTCGACGGGTTGTCGTCGAACAGTGCGTAGCACGCCAGCAGATCCGCACGGCCGACGCCGCCGAATTGCTGCATCGTGTCATACATTTCCGATCGCAGCTTCACGATGGCACGGTCAATGCTCGCCTGATCGACCGGCTTCGTCTGGAGCTGTTCCACTACCGCATCGACCGAGGCCAAAACCTGCTTCGCCGTAAACTTTTCTTCGTGGATAAGATCCGCCGAGAAGAGCATCGGGCCATTGTAGTTAAACATGTTTCCCAAGTAAGCATTGATTCCGCCGTTTACATCGCTCGTGTACGCCTTCTTCTTGACCAGCTCTTGATACAGCAGGCTATCTTCGCCCTGAAGCATGATCTGATCGATCAAGCCCATCGCGTAATACTCGGGCGTGCCGCGTTTCGGCATCTGCCAGCCGAAACCGACCGCCGGTTTCTTCGCCAGTTTGTCAGTACGCGTCATCGACCGCTCTTCCGTCTGCTTTGGTTCGGAGATGTCCGGCAGTGCATCAGGCGTTGCGGACTTAATGTTCGCAAAGTATTTCTCGACCCAGCCGCGTGCGTCCTTCTCTTCGAAATCGCCGGTCACAACCAGGACTGCATTCTTCGGCGAATACCACTTATCGAAGAACGCTTTTGAATCTTCGAGCGTCGCGGCTTCGATATCTTTCAATTCACCATAGAAATTATGCGAGTTATACCAATTAGTGAACGCCGTCATCGGCATGTCGATCCACGGAAATGTTCCATACGGCTGGTTGAGCACGTTGACTTTCACTTCGTTGCCAACCACACCTTGCTGGTTCGTGAGATTTGCCTGCGTGATGTCGAGTCCCTTCATGCGATCAGCCTCGGCCCACAGAAGCGTTTCGAGTTTATGCGACGGCACGACCGCGAAATAATTCGTGAAGTCGAACCGAGTCGAACCGTTCAGCACTCCGCCATTGCTCTCGACCAGCTTTATGTATTCGAGCTTGCCGAGGTTTTTCGAGCCCTGAAACATCAGGTGTTCGAAGAGATGGGCAAAGCCCGTCCGGTCACGCGGCTCGATCCGAAAACCGATGTTGTAGTAAACCGCAACGGTCGTTAGCGGCGCACTTCTTTCGGGCGAGAGCACGACCTTGAGCCCGTTCGGCAACTTATAGTAAGTGACCGGAACGTTGATGCCGGGGTTCGTCTTGGGCTGAGCAGCAGCAATGACCGTCGCTAGCAGCGCTGCAGCGAAAGCACCGGTCAGTCGGAATAAGATGTTTTGCATAATTCCTCGCGAAAAGGTTTTCGAAAATAGGTTATTCGAAATTTCGCGAGGAAAGTTTCAATTATGTTGTGTTGGCAAAATGCTAGCGGTTCGGAGTCAGGAACCTGGAGGACGTGCCTGGAACCCTTGTCAAACCGCCACCGGAGGAAACCGTTACGTTATTGGCTTCGAGAGTGCTTCCTATCGACCGCTGGAATTCGGAGATCGCACGGTTAAGGTCGGTCTGAGCTTGAAGCTCGCGGCCCCGGGCAGTGACGAGTTCGGTCTGGCGCTGTTGGACGAGATAAAAGGTCGTCGTGCCGGCCTGAAACTGTCGCTGTTCGCTGGCAAACAACTGCTCGGCCGAGAGTCGGGCCGCGGCGGCAGATTGAAGGCGTGCCTCGGCTGACCGAAGGGCCTGAAGAGCGTTTCGCACCTCGGCCTCGATGATCTGCTCGGCCTGAGCCCGCTGATTTGCAATGCGGTCTTTTTCGACGAGCGTTCTTCCGAGATTCGCCTTCGCAACCGTATTTCCCCACGGCAGCGAGATCTGCACGCCGAAGCGGTATGACGGATAGTCAAACGCGGCGAGGTTGCCGAGCGAGGTGCCGTAGCCGCCGATCAAATTGCCGGGAACCAGAGGCAGCCCGGTGTTTGGATCGGTTCCACGCGGCGTCACGGTTCCCGCGAGGCCTTGCGACGTGTAGCTTCCAACGAGGTCGATCTGCGGCTTTTTTTGATTCCGATAATAACGTTCGTCGATCGTGTTGATCTCGGCACTCGCCTGAAACTGCGTGATCTCCGGCCGTCCTTTGAGAGCCTCGGTCACGGCAACTTCCAATCCGATCTGGGGTGCGTTGAGATCGATCGGCGACACGGGCGTAATCGGCCGAGACCATTCGCCTGCGGTCCGGTCAGCCAACAGAAGTGTTTTCAACGTATTCTCTGCCCGCGTGACTTCCTCTTGCGCGGCATAAACGGCTTGCTCAAAGGTAACGATCTGAGCGTTCGCGGCGACAAGGTCGATCGGCGGCAGCACGCCCTTTTCAACTTGCCGCTGATTGCTTTCAAGCTGCGTCCGGGCCTGTTTCACCGCGTCTATCTGCACTTGCAGATTCCTCAATGAGAAGGCTAGGTTCCAGTATGCTTGCTCGACCGCGGTAATTACCTCGATCGCACGCTGGCGAAACTGCGAATCGCTCAGGCTCAGATTCTTCTTCGCTATCTCGATCAGCCGCCGGTTATTATCGAATCTAAAATTGCGGAAAAGCGGCTGAGTGTATGTGAACGTGAGCAGCGATGGGTATTGGGGATTAAGCGTTGCGTTGGTGCTGCTCGTATTTGTACGCGACGAATCGAACCTCGCGGCATAACTTCCGCCGGCAAACGGCGAAAATCCGCTGAGGCCGGTCGTGCCGAAGAAACGTGTCTGCGTAACCGAACCGTTGACCGCTCCGCCGATGACCGACGCCGTCGGCGTTGACGTGCTGTCGTAATAGCTTTCACCTTCGATCAGCGGATCGTAAATGCCGCGCGCGCCGCGAAGATTAAACTCGGCGATCTGCACGCTGTTGCGCGAAGCGTCAATGTCGTTGTTGTTTTTTAACGCCATCTCTATTGCTTCTTCGAGCGAGAGTGACAATTGATTCGCCGTGTCGACACCGACGCGTTCAGCCGAAGGCAGTGGACGCAGCGGTGCCTGAAAATTTGGGGCGACAGGCGGCGGGTCGTTAGGCAGCTGACTCGGAGGTACGGCAAATATCGGCGGCGTCGGCGAAACCGTTGGCTGCACCTCGATCACCGTCGGTCGCGGCTGCGGAGTTGGCGACGGAATCTGCGCAACCGCACAAAGCGTCGCGGCAAAAACGAAAAATGTTGAAAGAAAAACTCTCTTCATCAAAACTCTCCGGCCGAAAGATCAGCCGTTATCGGTCTGTTCCTCGCGAACATTCGATGCCGATTTCTTCGATCCGAAAATGCCGGACACGGTATCCTTGATCGGACGCGTGATCGAAGAAAGTTTGCCCGAGATCGACTTAAAGAACGTCGATTCGGCGGCATCGTCAAATAGCGAGTAAAACACTGGAACGGCAATCAGCGTCAGGAGCAGACACATCGACTGTCCACCGACGACGAGAATGCCGATCGAACGGTTCGTCGCCGCTCCAGCTCCGCTACCGAGCGTTAGCGGGATCATTCCCGCAACCAGGGCAAGCGTAGTCATTAGGATCGGACGCAGGCGGTCTCGATTTGCCTGGATAATCGCGTCGTAACGAGTCATCCCGCGTGAACGAAGCGTGTTCGTGTGATCGATCTGCAAGATCGCATTCTTTTTCACGATGCCGAAAAGCAGCAGAATTCCGAGCGCCGAAAAAATGTTCAGCGTCTGTCCGGCCAGCGCCGTCGAGAGTAAAGCAAAGGGTATCGACAGTGGCAGCGACAAAAGAATCGTGACCGGGTGGATGAACGATTCAAACTGTGCTGCGAGAATCAGATACATGAACACGAAAGACAGCAGGAACGCATACATGAACGATTCGTAAGCCTTCTGAAGCTCTTTCGATTGGCCGGTATCTCCGGTCAAATATTCCGGGCCCATGTCCAACTCGGCCGCCCACTGCTGCAGCTTTGAGATAGCGTCTGACTCGGACGAGTTCGGCGGAAGTCCGGCCGATACCGTGACTTGCCTCAAGCGATTTAAACGGTTGATCGTCGACGGGCTTAGGCCCTCTTCCAGCTTTACGACTCGGTCGAGCCCGACCGTTCCGCCATTCGACGAGCCGACGGTAAACCACGGCAGATAGCTGCGGTCGCGGCGAAATTCTTCTTCGGCACGTACGACAACGTCATACTGTTCGGAATTCTCACTGAAAGTCGAAACGATCTGCCCGGCCGACAAAATGTTCAACGCCTGGGCGACATCTCCAGCCCTCACTCCAAGGTCGGCCGCCTTGGTTCGGTCGATCGTTACGCGTATCTCGGGCGAGCCGACCTCGATCGACGTGTCCGGATCGCGATAGTTCTGATCGGTCTTCATCTTCTCGACCAGAGCATTTGAATATTCGGTCAGCTTCTCCATATCGGGTCCGGCGATATAAAGCCCAACGCCAGATCCGCCACGTCCAAGGCCGATACTTCCAGCGATCGAAGAAGACGCGGACACAGTAACCTGATAATCCTTATCCGAATACTTTCTGGCGATGCCGCGCACCTGGTTGATCAGGTCCGCCTGAGATTTGTCGCGTTCACCGACCGGCACCAATGCCACGTTGATAAAGCCGTTGTTTGGACCCGACCCACGGCCGAATCCGGCGAGTACGAGCGTGTTCTTGACGCCCGGAACCTGCGCGCGAATGTCGCGTGCGATGCGGTCAAGACGAGATTGTGTCGCCGAGAGCGAGGTGCCTTGAGGGCCCCGGATGTTGACCTGAAAAAGCGACTCATCTTCGTCCGGCAAGAACGCCATGCCGACGAACTTGTAAAGCGGAAAGATCGACGCAACTGTGATCACGCAGATCAGCACGACCGCCCAACGGAACCGCATCGCAAGTTTCAACAGCCACGTGTAACCCGCGTCGACCTTGCTGTAAAACCAACCGCTTTTGCTGTCGTGTCCGCTCGGGCTGCCGACCTCTTCGGCCATCGTCACATCACCGTCGGGCTGTTCGACCGGCTCGACTTCGTTCGGCGTTTTGTCGTGATCGGACCGCTTGATCCAGCGAGCCGCAAGCATCGGCGTAAGCGTGAAGGAAACGATCAGAGATACGGCAATGGCGGCCGCGGCCGTCAGGCCGAAACTGGACATGAACCGGCCGACGATACCGGTCATAAACCCGACCGGGATGAATACGGCAAGCAGCGACAATGTGGTCGCTAGTACGGCGAGGCCGATCTCACGCGTACCTTCGATCGCGGCCTGGAACGGGTCCATTCCTTTTTCTTCGACGAACCGGTAAATGTTCTCGAGCACGACGATCGCGTCATCGATCACGATGCCGACCATCAGGGTCAGCGCGAGCATCGTCATTTGGTTAAGCGAGTAACCAAGGGCCGCGATGGCCGCGAACGAAGCGATGATCGAAACCGGGATCGCGAGCGACGCGATGATCGTCGAGCGAAAGTTCCAGAGGAATAGAAATACGATAATGGCGGCAAACAATCCGCCTAGTATCAAATGCTCTTCGATCGCGTGAAGGCTGTTTTCGATGAACTCGCTCTGATCGCGAATAACCGCAACGTTGAAGTCGGACGGCAGCGTCGGAATAATGTTTGCCATTCGCAACTTAACGTTGTTGATAACGGCGATCGTATTCGCGCCGGACTGCTTGCGAATTCCTACCGAAACCGACGTAACGCCGTCCAATGACGCAGCGGAAGAAGGCTCGCCGCCCGTTTTCTCTACACGGCCGACATCGCTGATCTTGATCGGAAATCCGTTGCGCGTCGTTATGACGATGTCGTTAAACTGCGCGACCTCGGTGAGCTTACTCATCGTGCGAAGGCCAAGTGTTCGCTGGCCTTCGATGAGGTTGCCGCCGGGTAATTCCTGATTCTGAGCCCTTACGGCATTCGTTACGTCCGTAACCGAAATGTTGTAGGCACGAAGACGATTCGGATCGATGCTGACGAGGACCTGCGGAGTTCGCGATCCCCACATGAAAACTTCGCCGACTCCATCTGCAGATTCGATGCGTTCCTGGATCAGGTTTTCGACCATCTCCGAGAGTTCCATCACGTCGCGCGGGGCGCTGATCGTGTACATCAAGATCGGCTGCGAATCGGGGTCCGATTTTTGCGCCGACGGCGGATCGGCTTGCTCCGGCAAGCGGTTCGAGATGCCGCTAAGTTTCTGCTGAACTTCCTGAAAGGCTTGGTCAGGATCTTTCTCAAGGTTGAAGGTGAGCGTTACGTTCGAGCGTCCGCGAGACGAAGACGACCGCATCTCTTCAACGCCGGGAACCGTGTTCAAAGCGCCTTCGACGACGTCGGTGATCTCGGTCTCGATCTCCTGCGGCGAGGCTCCTTGATTGGATGTGGAAACTGAGATCGTCGGCAGGTCGATCTTCGGAAAGCGATCGACGCCAAGCGTAAAGAAGCTGAATCCGCCCACGACAGTGAGGAACAGAACGATAACCGTCGCAAACACCGGACGATGAACACAAATTTCAGCTAACCACTGCATATTTTCCGTTTAGAAGTACAAGCTTCAGCTTGTCCGCTTCTTACTACTGCGCTTCTCCCATCAGAACCAACAAGCAAAGCTTGCACTCTGAACTAAACCGCTACCTTCGCTCCCTCGTAAAGCTGGTCAAGATTGCTCGTCGCTACGACCTCGTCGGCGTTCAGTCCTGAAAGTATCTGGACGTAATCGCCTTCCTCGCTTCCGAGCTGTACCGTTTTCAATTTCGCAACGCCGTCGACTATCACGAACGAGCGGAACGAACCGGTAGGCACGTGATTATAGACCGCGGACTTCGGCACGAAGATCCCCGTGCTTCCGCCTTCCTTGTTGATGCGGGCGGTCGCGAACATACCGGAACGGAGAGCGTTGTCGGGGTTCTCGATCCGAGCCTCGACGATGAACGAACGCGAGGTCGTGTCGACGGCCGGGTTGATCGCGCTGACGCTTCCTGCAAATCTACGTTCCCGGTATGCATCGACCTGGATCGAAACTCCGCGGCCCACGAGGATCGACGGAACGTCGTTCTCAGCGACCTGCATCTGTATCTTGATCGGGTTCGAGCGAATGATCGTCGCGATAACATCGGCGGACGATACGAACTCGCCGACCGCAACATCACGTGCAGTCACAAAGCCGGAAAACGGAGCACGAACGATCGTGTCCGCAACCTCTTGCTTTGCGATCTCGACTTGCGTTCGAGCGGCCTCTACCGACGCGTTCGCACTCGCGATCGCCTGATTGTTTTGCTTGGCGTTGTTGACCTGAGCATCAAGCGTTTCTTTCGCGGCATTTGCTCGGGCACGAGCCGTGTCGCGGGCAGTTCGATACTGCTCGTAGGTGATCATCGCCGTATCGCCTGACTGCACGAGGTCCCGATACCTTTGCTCGTTCGCCTCCGCCTGACGAAGTTCGGCTAGTGCTTGTTGGTAGTTCGCATTCGCCGACCGCACCTCGGGAATCGCCGATGCGTTGAACGATCCGCCGGGCCCGAGGCCGAGGCGAGCTTCCGCCTGTCGGACGGCCGCGACCGCTTGCTTCACTCCTGCTTCAGCGGCAGACAACCGCCGTCGAGCGTCCGAATCGTCGATCCGCGCTATCACCGCGCCCTGGCCGACGAAGTCTCCGACATTGACGCCGACGTTGATAACCTTGCCCGCAACCTTCGGAGCGACGTTCGACGTCTCGTCCGCAACAAGCGATCCGGTCGTCTGCACGACAGCCGGAACTTCGCGAGCTTCGGTCTTCACCGTCGTCACCGCTATCGGAGCTTCGGCGGATTCGGCGTTATTTGCACCCGGCCCGCCGCCGCGATTGCTCTGTGCGCCGGAGGAGCCGCAAGCGGATGTGAACGCTATCGCGGCGAGAACTGTAAAAATAGATGCGGCCGGCAAACGCCCGCCCAATTTTGATAAACCCATACGAACTTTTGTTAGATAAAGATTCTATAACACAGGGTTGAGCGCAATAACCCAGATTGTGTAAAGTTTTGTAAAAGCAATATTTAGAATTACGTGCGATATTAGACTAAGTTTCTCCGGCGATGTTTCTAAGCGAGATCCGAGGTCTGGGAGTGTTGTCGAAATGGTAGAAGAAATTGGTGCGGCCGAGTTAAAAAAGAAACTAGATGACGGAGAAGATATTCAGCTGATCGACGTTCGGCAGCCGGACGAGTATGCCTTTGCGAAAATCGACGGGGCGAAGCTGATCCCGCTCGGCGAGATCATCAGGCGCATGGACGAATTGGATGCGGACAGGGAAGTCATCATTCACTGCAAAATGGGCGGGCGAAGCGCCAAGGCGATCGAAGCCTTGCGAGCCGCCGGATATACCGGGCCGCTTAAGAACTTACGCGGCGGTATCACCGCCTGGTCGAACGAAGTCGATCCTAAAGTTCCGAAGTATTGACGGGAAGTGCGATCAGCCTTCCATCGCGATGTTCGATCTTAGATAAGGGCGAATCGATGTCGTGATAAAAAAGGCACAGCCATGCCTCGCTGACCGCAATTGGCAGAATGTTTTTCTTGAAGGCCAGCGTCTCAGTCGGATAGAGGTCGTAGCCCATTATCCACGGCAGCGGAATGTGATGACGCGTCGGTATCAGATCGGCGAAACCATACATCGTCTGTCTGCCTCGATCGAGCCGCCACGTTTGCATCGTTTCCGAATGTCCCCGGATCGTCTGCATCTTCAGGCCCGGAACGACCTCGTAATCGTCCGGCATCGCTTCAAGCTGACCGGAATCTTTAATCGGCATCCAGTTTTCGGATAGATAGCTCGCCCTGTCACATTCGTGAGGGTTCTGAGCGTGAGAAAGTTCACTAGCTGAGACGAGGTAGCGGGCGTTGGGAAACTGGGGTGACGCCGCCTTCGAGTGAACCACTCCGTCCGCCGAAGCGGCGTCCACCCCTCCTTCGTAAGGAGGGGAGCTTAAAACCATGTTTCCACCCGCGTGATCGAAATGCAGATGCGTGTTGACGACGACAGTAATGTCTTCTGGACGGCATCCTGCATTCTCAAAAAGCGTTTGAGCAAGCGGCTTCTCACGGAAGATGCCGTACATTTCGACCTGCTTATCCGACCACTTTTCTCCGATCCCGGTTTCGATAAGTATCTTCTCTTTGCCGGTGTCGATGAACACGCAGTTCATGTTCATGCGAATGCGGTTCTTGTCGTCGGGCGGCGAAACCCGCTCCCAAACGACGCGAGGGACGACACCGAACATCGCCCCTCCGTCTAATCTGAATTCCGTGTCGGGAATTATCTCGACTCGGTAATCGCCTAGTTCCATTACTTCTTCTTCGGCGGTGCAGCTGGCTTTTTCGGAGCGGACTTCGAAGCGGCTGGGGCTTCCTCTTCCTCCATTCCTTCCGGCATCTGCATCTGCTGCTGCCGCTGCCTCATCGATTCCTGGATCTGCTCGTCGCTAACCTCAGGCACGTCGAAATCTTCGGGAACGGTAACGTGATTTGCGGCAACGATCTCTTCGATCAGCTTCTTCTGCCGTTCCTCTTCAAGCTTGCGGGTAACAAATCTTTTTACCGGCTCTTCGCGGCCCATCGGGTTCTCAGGGTCCTTAACGCCGGTCGAGATAAGGATGTGGCGGGCGTTATAGGTAGCTCCGCCGTCAGCGGGCGGCATTCCCGGAACGGTCGGCTCTGGTTCTTTTGCCGGCTCGGCAGAAGCGGCGTTCTTCGCCTCAAGCTTAATGATATGGAAGCCAAAGTCGGTTTCCACAAGCGTCGGGACGATCTCACCGGGCTGGACGGACATGGCGCCGTCTTCGAAGGGCTTTACCATCTGCCCCATGCGGACATTTTCGTATAGCCCGCCCTTATCCTTGCTGCCCGGATCTTCCGAAAACTCTTTCGCGAGGGCCGCAAAATCTTCGCCCGCCTTCACGCGGTTCAGGATCTCTTCAGCCTTTGCTTTCTTGGCTGCCGGGTCGAGCTCCGGATGCTCAGCCAGATACTTGGCGATATCTTCATCCGTAACCTTTATCTTTTCGGGCATTTTCTCGGCGTATAAACGAGCGAGAAACTGCGCCTGCTGAAGCTTTACCTGCAGCTCGATCTTGTCTTGAAGCTCTTTCGAAACCGCCCCGGAGCGTACCTTGGCGTCGTACTCATCGTTATAGATGGCGATCTTTGCGAAGAACTCGCGGGCCTGAGTTCTCTCTTCTTCCGAGATCTCGCGGTCCGCCATCTGCGGATTATCACGCTTCAGGATGGCGACCTTCGAATCGAGAAACTTCGTGAATTCTAGCTCGTGGTCTTTCTTGCCAAGGCCCACCTTATCTTTCAGATTGTCAAAAAATCCCTTCGCTGGCTGTTCGCCTTCGCCCCAAAAAGCCTTCACCTGATCTTCGGTAATGAAACCGAACGGCGGCATTGGGCCTTTGTCTTTGTTTATATCGCGATCGTAGGTAACGGCCGTTATCTCTTTGCGAATGTTCTGAAGTTCTTCTTTGTTCGGAGATTCGTTGGCAAGGCCCTCTTTCTGAGCCTGGCTGGCGAATGCGAGCAGCTCCTTGATGCTGTTCAACTGTTCCTTCTTGATCTCAGGGCTTTCCTTCAATCGCTTCAATGCCGCGGGATTAGACTTGGCCACGTCAGCGAGAAGCAATTCCACTTCCTGCTTTGAAATGCTGCTGAACGTTCCGCCGGCGTGGCCGACCTTGCTCTTCCAGAAAACAAGTCCGACGCCGATCGCAATGATCACGCCCAATAAGATCAAACCTTTTGTTAAGCTACTCAAAATTCAATTCCTCTCTTAAAACTTTTGCTAGGCCGAACGGGCAAACAAACGAAAATCATACCAGAAGCCGACCATCAAACCTACTGTTCTGCCATTGTTTGGACGAGTTCCAGCAGAACTCCGTTGGCTGAAGAAGGATGAACGAACGCGACCAGGCAGCCTTCTGCCCCGATCCGCGGGCGTTCGTCGATCAGCCGCATTCCTTTTTCTTTCAGTTTCGCAAGCGACGCCTCGATATCTTCGACCTCGACAGCTATGTGATGTATGCCCCCGCCCCGTTTTTCGAGGAACTTGCTGATCGGCGAATCTTCACTTGTAGGCTCGAGCAGCTCGACTCGGCTTTCGCCTATAGGCAGCATCGCGACACGAACCTTCTGATCCTCGACCACCTCGGTATGAACATTTTCTAGGCCGAGAGCGTCGCTCCAAAATCCCAGAGCTTCGTCGATTCCTTTGGTTGCGATACCGAGGTGATTTATCTTCATTAGTTTCCAAGTATTTGTTCGACGGCTGAGTAAGGGTCGATATGTTTATCTGCGATCTGGGCCGCAAGCAGCTCGATCTCGTCCCGCGTGCCGTTTTTGCTCAGCAGCTTTTCCAACAGCGCCTCTTGCAACAGCTCCGTCAAACGCCACCGTGCAACCGCTATCTTCCTGTCTTGCAAGGCTCCGGCGGCCTCATGTCGATAACACGAATAGCTTTCGATGGCGGCGGCGAGGTCGTCGATGCCTTTATTTTCGGTCGCGATCGTTCTAACTATCGGCGGATTCCACATGTCGGGGCGATGTGCGAGCGAAAGCAGAGCTTCAAGCTCTTTTTGCGTTCGTAAAACGCCTTCGCGGTCGGCCTTGTTGATCACGAACACGTCGCCGATCTCCATAATGCCGGCCTTGATCGCCTGAATATCGTCGCCCATCCCCGGAACGAGTACGACGACCGAAACGTCTGCCGTCTTAACGATCTCGACCTCGTCCTGCCCAACCCCGACGGTCTCAACGATGATCTTATCGAATCCCGCCGCGTCGAGGATCGCGACGGCGTCTACCGTCGACCGCGACAATCCACCGAGGTTTCCGCGCGTTGCCATCGACCGAATGAAGACGTTCTTGTCGAGCCCGAGAGTCGCCATTCGGATGCGGTCGCCTAAGATCGCTCCGCCTGAGAATGGGCTTGAAGGATCGATACAAACGATGCCGACGCGTTCGCCCGCGTCTTTATAGTGTAAGGCAAGCTTATCGACAAGCGATGATTTGCCCGCACCCGGCGCTCCGGTAATGCCGATCACGGTCGCTTTGCCCGTCTGCGGAAAAACGGCCTTCATAAGGTCGGCAGCACCGGTCGTGCCGTTCTCGACCTTAGTGATCGCACGTGCGACCGTTCGCGTATCGCCCGCGAATAATTTTTCGAGATCGATCTCAGGCATTCGGCGAGCGTTTTTCAGGCATGAACCTAATTAGCCTCAGGCGGTTCGCCCGCCATTCGAAAAAGTAGGTACCTGACTTCGGCTCCGATTCAGCGTCGCTTATCGGGCCCGGTGTTCCTTTGACGATCAACAACCGGCTGTCTTTCTTGTATGTATAGACCTCGTAATCATCGTCAAGAGAGCCGAACCATGCCGCAACTCCGGCAAGCTGGCTGGGCATGTAAACGCGGCCCGTTTTTGCGTCGATGATCGCCATTTGCGAACAGCCCGTTCCGCATCCCCAACCTGTGATAATGTAGCGTCCCGCAAAGTTGACCTCGCCGGCATTTATCGCCTCGCGTAATCGCGTTCGAAAACCGGAAGCACCCGGGCTGTTCCGAAAGTCGATCGCCTTCGCCGTTTTCTTTTCGACCGCCGCTCGATAGGTACTAAATTGCGGCGTTTTGCCTGCCTGAGCAAACGAAAACACGGCCAATGCACAAAAGGCCAAAACAAGGGGAAAAATTCGCTTCATAAACTGTAATATTCGCACTTACTCTGCATAAACGCGAAATGGCGAGCCGATCGCCCCGGCCCGCAGTAAGCGAAAGATTCATCCTGTCGCAATTAAAAGGACGCGATATGAGGTATCGCGTCCGGCATATCTTCGGAGGTTGTCTCAAAGACTCGTTATATCGTCCCTTCATCGGCGGACGGTCCGTAGATGGAAGGAACGGAGATGTCGTTTAGCCGCAGGTAGACGGAAAGCTGGCCGCGGTGATGGATTATGTGATTCATAACGAACGACCTCATCGCTACGACCTTGGGCATCGTGAAATATATCTGCTCGCCATTGCGAAGCGTCCATGGCTCCATAAACTGTTCGTCCGTGGTGTTTCGCAGGACGTCGACTGCCTCGGCAAGATTCTTGTCGAAATATTCGAGAAGCGATTCGTTCGTGTGTGGTTCGAACGGTTTGTAGTCCATCTTTGCAAAATCCAGCTCGGGATGTTGCAGCGTAGGCCCGGTCCAACTGACCATCTCGGCGATATGCGCGGCAAGTTTGCCGAACGGCATCGACTTATCGTGCGGCGTCCAATGGAACTTGTCAGCGGGAACGCGGGATAGAACTTCGCGGGCGACTTTCGCTTCCTCTGCGAGTTCAGCAAGAAAAGCGGTTCCAAGCGTGTTTGACGTTGCGACAGATGCAGTGCTCATAAAAATGACTCTCCTTCTAAGATTAAATTTTCTAAGGGACGAGAATCATAGCGCAGGCGTTTCAGTAATGCAACATGAAACAACGGACCTGTAAAATTTAAACTTTTGCGAAGGTCAGGCCGGTCTGGCCCTGATATTTACCGCCGCGGTCTTGATAAGACACGGCGCAATCTTCGTCAGACTCGAAGAACAGGATCTGCCCAATGCCTTCGTTTACGTAAACGCGGAGCGGAAGGTTCGCGAGGTTTGCGATCTCGACGACGAGCCGGCCCGTCCAGCCGGCTTCGAGCGGAGTCGTGTTCACAAGCAGCCCAGCGCGTGCGTAAGTCGATTTCCCGAGCGCGACGCCGGTCACGTTCCTCGGCATCCGAAACGTTTCGACCGTCACGCCGAGTCCGTAATGATGGCCGGGAAGTATGTAATACTGCGAACCGTCCTCGGCCGTCTGTATGTCCGGTTCGATCAGCGAATACTGCTCGTCGAATTTCTTGGGGTCGATCTCTTTGCCGTGCACCGACGAGAAGATGCGAAACCCGTCGTCCGCCAGTCGCATATCGTAACCATAGCTCGACGCACCCGCCGAGATGATCCGATGTCCGTTCACCTCACGCACAAGCTCCGGCAGAAACGGATCGATCATCTCCTCCTCCTCCGCCATCCGCCGCAGCCAAATATCTGATTTAATTGTCATTTGATGTCAGTAACCGCGATAGCGGTTAGTTAAAGCTGCCGAGAAACTGTGGCGGAAAGTGACAACTTATCGCCACGATAGAAATGTGAATTACTGTGACTGCCGGATCCTCATTGCCTCTTTCAATCCATTCTCGATCTCAATCATTTCCTGTGAGCTTAAAGTTCCGAGTTTTTCGAGTAACTTTGCCTTATCGATCGTGGTTACTTGATGACAGAGAGCGAGACTGTCGTACTTGAGGCCGCCTTCGCCCCGGAACAACGGGATCGCCGTAAGATCACGTCTAGCCTGATTTATTGAGGTGGAGCGTGGGACGACTATGACGGTGCGCCAATTTAGAGTCGTATTAAATCCATCGTGAGAGACGATAACAACGGGTCTAATCCCTGATTGCTCCGAACCCGATCGCGGCGAAAGATTCGCCATGAAAACGTCACCACGTTTCAATTTAGATCCTCTTTTCGTTCGGCAATAGCTTCCAAGCCCGCCCGTTCAAGATCTTCGTCAAGGTCAAACTCCGTCCCGCCGAATTCCGCAGCGTACTCGGCGATCCGCGCGTCCCTTTCTTCATCGTTAAGATCTGGCGATCCTGAGGATCGAGTCGAAAGAAAGTCGACAAAGTCTTCCACCTCCTGAATCCGCCGTCGAGGCAACGAGGTTATCTTTTCGAACAATTTTTCTTGCGAGATCATACTTTGCAAGGTAGCAGAGATTTGCCGATATTTCTACGCCCAGTAATTCCTATCTAGCGACCGATAATTGATCGCCTCGCTTAGGTGTGTCGGACCGATGTTTTCTGAGCCGGAGAGGTCGGCGATGGTGCGGGCGACTTTCAGGATGCGGTCATGGGCACGGGCGGAGAGGCCTTGACGCTGCATGGCCTTTTCGAGCAGCGTTTCACACTCGGCGTCAAGCATGCAGTGTTGGCGGATCTGAGCGGGCGTCATCGCTGAGTTCGAATAAACATTTGAACCGTGGTCGCCGTTGGTGCGGACGAGGGCGTCCGCGTTCCGTTCGTTGAAACGCTCTCGCTGGATATCGCGGGCCTTGATGACACGTTCGCGGATCGAGGAGCTCGGCTCGCCGGCTTCGACTCCACGGCCGCGAAGCTCGTCGAACTTTACGGCCGGCACGTCGATATGAATATCGATTCGGTCCATCAGCGGGCCAGAGATCTTACCGACGTATCGTTGAATGATCGGCGGCGAGCATTTGCATTCACGTGAGGAGCCGAAATACCCGCACGGACAAGGATTCATGCTCGCGACCAGAGTAAACGAAGCCGGAAACGTAAGCGACGACGCGGCACGCGAGATCGTCACTTCCTTATCCTCCATCGGCTGACGGAGCACTTCGAGCACGCTGCGGTCGAACTCGGGCAGTTCATCCAAAAATAAAACGCCGAGATGCGCGAGAGAGACTTCACCGGGCCGCGGGACCGATCCGCCGCCGATCAGTCCGGCTTGCGAGACGGTGTGATGCGGCGATTTGAACGGACGTTCGGCGATCAGTCCGGACTTGCCCGTCAGCCCGGCGACCGAATGGATCTTCGTAATTTCCAGAGCCTCTTCGAATTCAAGTGGCGGCAGGATCGTCGGCAGCCGTTTCGCGAGCATTGTCTTACCCGATCCCGGCGGACCAATAAACAAGATGTTGTGGCCACCAGCCGATGCGACCTCAAGCGCACGCTTTGCCGTCTGCTGTCCGCGAACCTCAGAGAAATCTAATTGATAGGAATTCGGAGTGCGGCGGAGTTCGTCGAGGTCTAGCTTTGTCGGCTGAATTCGTGTGTTGCCGCCAGCGGCGATGTCCTGCACCAGCAACGACGCCTCACGCAGATCGCGAACGCCGTAGACATCTATGCCTTGAACGACCGCCGCCTCGCGGGCATTCTCCTCGGGCACGAGCAAATACTTGATGCCGTTCTGCCGTGCCGTCAAAGCGATCGACAACGCCCCGCGAACCGGTCTGACGCGTCCGTCAAGCGAAAGCTCGCCCGTACTCATCAATTCCGGCAGACTCTCGGCGTTTCCCAGATCTCCGTTCGCTCCGAGAATTCCCAACGCGATCGGCAGGTCGAAACTCGCTCCTTCCTTTTTAACGTCAGCCGGTGCGAGATTGATCGTGACCTTGTGGATCGGGAAAAAGTAACCGCTGTTCGAGATCGCCGCCCGTATGCGTTCACGCGATTCGCGCACCGCAGTGTCCGGCAGCCCGACGATGATGACCGGCGACTTTTCTTCGTCGCTGCTTGTCGGCGTGATGTTCACCTCGGCGTCCACAATAAGAGCGTCGATGCCGT
Source organism: uncultured Acidobacteriota bacterium (assembly GCA_902826795.1). GTDB lineage: Bacteria > Acidobacteriota > Blastocatellia > Pyrinomonadales > Pyrinomonadaceae > OLB17. The sequence goes on from CADEGD010000009.1 coordinate 55,350, forward strand.
AAACGGCCGCCGACTGGGTCAGAAATAACATAGGGTTTCGGGATAAAGGAAAATCCTTGGAAGTTTATCCGAAACCGCATGAGCAGTCCAAGCCGAGTCTGCGGTCTGCTGCCGCGTGGGCGACAAAGCGATCAAATCAAGAGACTCCTGCGAGAGTTGTTTTTGCGATCTCGGCTTGGATCAGATCGAACGCGGGGTTCAGGTCCAACGCGGACTTAAGCAGCCGACGGGCCTCGGCTCGGTTACCGAGAGCGTTCTCGATCATGCCTGCGTGATAGAGCAGCACGGCGTCTTTCGTTCCGATGCGGAGGGCTTCAAGGGATTTCTCGCGTGCTTCCGTAAGACGGCCTTTCTTAAAAAGACACCACGCGAGAATATCCGCGGCATAGATGTCCTTCAGCCCGGCGTAGTCCGCCTCCGCGATCGCAAGAGCCTGATCGAGATTCATGTCGCGATCTGCCCAGAAAAGTGCTATTCGATGTGCGTCGTGCGTGTCGCCAAGCGCGCCGGCATCGTCTGCCAGCCGATACAGTTGCTGAGCGGCATCGGCACTTCCGGCTTTCATTGCCACGTCGCCGAGTTGAATTATGGAATACGTATGCGGCGAACGCTCAACTGCCCCGGATAAGGTCGCGAACGATTCCTTAAAATTGCCCTTCGCCGCTATCACGCGGCCCTTGCCGAACATCGCATTCGGATAGTCCGCGACGAGCGAAAGAGCCTCGTCATAACTCTTCGAAGCGTCGTCAAACTTGCCGTTTCGCCAATAGAGATCGCCAAGCTGCGTCAGCGTCCAGGCCTGAGCTTCCTTGTCTGCCGGGTCTGCGGTGCGTGCGGCAAGCTTGAACATCTCGGCCGCACCGTTCGTGTCGCCATGCAAACCGCGCAGGATCGCAACGCGCGAATACGATTGCGAGTTCGGCTTCATATCGACCATCTTCTGTGCCGCCTCGACCGCCTTCGGATAGTTGCCGAGCTGCGTATGCGCATCGGTGATCACGCCAAGAATGAATGGATCGGCACCGGCCTTCGCCTCAAGCTGCTCGCCGAGCGCAAGCCCCGCGGCAAACTCATGAAACGTCAGGTGCAGCGACGCTTTTAATCTCAGCGCCGACTGATCGTCCGGCTCGATTGCCAACGCTTGTTGGACGCTTTCACGAGCTTTCGCGTTCAAGCTGAAGTCGCCGGTGTAGCGTGCCTTATTAATGTATGCGGCCGCTTGTTCAACGAGAGCCTTCGCTGAACGCTGCTCGCCCTTATCAGAACTGGGAGCCATTGCCACTTTCTGATCCGACGGTGCCGAGCTGCTCGTCGCAGTCGTGCATGATGATGTATAAAGAGTTGCCGCAGCCGATATCACAAAAACGAAAAGCTTGATAGACATTAAAATTCTCCGTTTTGAGCCGGCCCGCTCAAGCCTGATCAAAGGCAGAGCGAGCCGGTCAATGGACTAGCGTCCGTTACGGTTGTTGGTTCGACGACCGCGGCTGGTTCCCTTGGTTTGGCGGAAGCAGATACGGAAATCGGTTGAGCAGCGGCCCTTCGGGGTTAAAGCTAACGCCGTCACCCAAAGCGTTGTTCGGCGCAACGTTTGTCGCCGGCGTAAACGGAGTTCCGCCCGCAACAGCACGAAGAGCTATGTCAGTCACATCGTCATGAACTCGCCGTCCGTTCGGAAATCCCGCGACGTCACCGCCGAGCAGTCCGAGCCGATTGATATTCGCGATCGGCGTTATCGGGATCGCGACGTTCAACCGAAGATACTCGTGCGGTTTCCCGTCCGAAAGAAACGTCGTGTAGTTCGGCCCGGTGACCGGGTTGACTGGAATACCGGTCGCGAAGATCGACACGAGGTCGTTTCGCGGAGCGGCCGGAATGTTGATGCCGAAAACGGCCTGCATCAGCTTCGGCAGTTCCGGATCAAGCACGAACGGTGCGGCCACTGCGTCGTCTTCGGGCGAGAGTCCGTTGAAAGCATCTTTCAGCTTAAGCGGGATCACAACCTCGTTAACGAGCGGATTGCCAAGCCTCGAGATCTGCTTCCAACCGCCGAATTCGAACGGGTCGTTATCCGTCAAAATTCGTACTGACTGGCGGCTCGCCGTTGCCCAAACGCCGATCACCGCGTCGGGCGCCGTCGCACTTGTCGGAACGGTTCTGGTCCGCGTCAATTCCTGGATCGGAAGCTCGATCGCGATCGTGCTGACGTTGTAACCCTTGGTCGAGTCGATGCCGCCCGAGTCGCCGAGCGAGCGAAGATTGAGCCCGTCGAAAACACCGAGGTCGATATAGAAATACTCGTCTCGGTTTCCGGCAAAAACGCGTCCGCCGTTCTGTAGATTTCCGATCGCCGGTTGGCCGAGATTCTGTTCGTATTCGGGCGTAACTTTCGGGCCTACGTTCGCAGGCGGCACCTTAAAGTTCGAACCCACTAGACGGCCTTTTCGGCCTGTATAACGGTCAACGCGGCGAACCGAATAAGTCTGCGGCATGTTGTAGTCAGGATCGTTCAGGCTCGTGATCGCGATGTCCTGATTGACGGCGGTGTGGCCGAGAACGGTGTCGCCGTTTACCGTTCGCGTCTTGAACTGAAACTGATATGTGATGTCTTCACGTCCGTCGCCCGTGTTGTCGATCTTGATCTCGTAGAGAACCGAATCGTCAAAACGAAACCACTGCGGTCCGCTAGACGGTTCTTGCAGCGGAATGTAATTCGCTATCAAGGTTACGTAACCTTGACGGCCGGGCTCGACACTTCGAAATGCGTAAGTGTCGGTGTTGTCCGCAAAGCGATCCATGCTGATCAGCGGCGCTTCCGCATGGCTCGATGCCAGCGCGTTAAGCGGGACGATCGTCAGGGAAAGCAACGACAACATAAGCGCGCTTCCTAATCGATGAAGTCTAGAATGCATAAAACCTCTTTAGTCTTTTTTCGACACAGCCAGGGGCGAGGCGCACCTATTATGTGCGGCCGAGGTTAGTCGAATTGCCATTTAATTGAGAGCCGTCAAGCGGCCCAAGGAACATCCGTTGTCGGCCAACGGGCGGTGAACTACGACGGAAGAGAAACGTTGTAATAAGAACCGGAAGCGGCGGTGGGCAGAGGCAAGCTTCGCCGGATTACAACGTGTAAACTGGTGTCGTCGTTAGCAGAGGTTTCGGTTCGGAAGCGAATACAGATTCAGTTGCCGAAAACTAAAAATAAAAACAAGTCCTTCAAATCTGAATACGATATCTCGCCGAAACCCCGTTCATGACTCACAAAAAACTTGCTCTCTTCATTTTTTTAATTTGCTTCGTACTGTTTCACGCGGACGTTCATTCTCAATCAGTAATCAAAGTTTCTGGTACGGTCGTAACCGCGCAGTTCGAAGCCATGCCGAACGCGTCGATACGTATTGATACAAAGTCTGGATCGATCTCTACGACGAGCGACGGCGAGGGACGTTTCAGCGTGGACGTGACGGGCGATCCGCTGACGATCACTGCCGGCGGATCCAACTTGCGCGAGACAACCATCGACATTTCATCGCTGACGAACTTCTCGGAGATGGTCGTCAAAGTAAACTACGTCGTTCCGCCTATCGTAGAGAACGTGACAATCACGGCAGACGCGCTGACGCCGCAGATCGAGTTTCGCAACGACGAACTTTACAAGGGCACGCTGTTCACGCGTGACGATCAACTGATCCAAACCCTGAACGCGGGCATCAACGCCGGTCAGCACGAGGGCGGCGGAAAGTCGCTTGAGATTCGCCGTTACGGATTCAATCTCGATCACGGCGGCGTCAACGGCGGGCTGAAGATTGTGGTCGATAACATTCAGCAGAACCAGGGAACTCAAGGGCACGGGCAGGGATACTTGGGCGCTCTCAAATCCATATCGCCGGAGCTGGTCGATGACGTATCGATCATCAACGGGCCTTTCTCGGCGGCGTACGGAGATTTCTCAGGCCTCGGCGTCGTGCAGATCAGGCAGAAGGAATCGCTGCCGCAAACATTTACCGCTCGCCTGCAGGGCGGATCGTTCAACTCGTTTCGCGGCTTCTTTGCATACTCGCCGCAGTGGAAGGGAATCGACGGTTTCATCGCATACGAGCCGAGCTACACCGATGGCCCTTTCGACAGCCCGCTCAAGTACCGCCGCGACAACGTCTCGGCAAATTTCTCGAGGAAGTTCGGAGAAAAGCAGACGCTCGGTGCTAAGTTCAACTTCGGCCGTAACGATTTCTTCTCTTCCGGACAGATCCCGCTCGACCTCGTCGCGTCGGGAGCGCTCGACCGCTTCGGATTTATCGATCCTGAAAACGGCGGCAAGGTTCGTCAGGGAAATGCGTCGGTCTATTTCCGCAAAGAGTTCACATCGGGTGCGGCGTTGAAGCTTGATGGATTCGTAGGGCGGTCTCTGTTCGATCTTTTTTCAAACTTCACCTTCTTCACCGCCGATCCGGTTTACGGCGATGAAATTCAGCAGCACGATTCAAGGCTTCAGCAGGGAGCGAATGCTCAATACATCACGCCGTACAAATTCGGCAGCGGCTTTGGCGTGCTGACCGCCGGAGCGAGCGTTCATCTCAACCAGATCAACGTCGGCCTCTATCCGACCGTTAGCCGCGCGCCGAACCGCAAGTTTCTGCCGGGCAATATCGACAACGCGGACGTGCTTCTAACATCGGCGAACGCAAACGTAAATAACTACTCGGGCTACGTTCAAAACGAGTTCAACTTTTTCGAAGGACATCTGCGGATCGAAGCAGGGCTGCGGTTCGACGCGTTCACGTTCGACGTGGAAGGATTTGAACTCAGCGACGTGCGAACCGACCTTTCGGGCGAAGAGTCGGCAGGGAAGTTTCAGCCGAAGTTGTCGGTCGCGTGGTCGCCGTTCGATCGCGTTCCGGTTACGCTCTACGCAAACTACGGACGCGGCATTTCATCGCAAGATGCCCGCGGCATCGTACGCTCTCCGGATCAGCCGAAGATCTCGACGACGGATTTTTATCAGAGCGGAGTGTCTTTCAACGACAAACGATTCTCGGCAGTTGTCAGTTCTTTTCTTATCGACCGGTCGCGTGAACAGGTTTACATTCCCGACGACGGCAGTATCGAACTCGCTGGCCCGACGCGGTCTTACGGTGTCGAGGCTCGGACGTCGATCAAGATAAATCGTCGCCTCAGTTTTAACGGTGGGCTGACGAACGTGATCAAGTCTTTTTTCCGAAACGAATTCACGGCGGATGGCCGTCGCGTGATCGTAGACAGCGCACCGCGTTTCGTGTCGAACGCGGGCCTCGTGCTGAACGACCTCGCTGGCTTCACCTCATCGCTCACCTGGCGCCACGTCTCAAATTATCGGCTTGATGGCGAAGATCCATCCATCCGTGCCAGCGGAAACGATGTCGTCGATCTCGCGGTGACCAAACGCCTCCGAAGCTGGATCGACGTGAATCTTTCGATCGACAATCTTTTCAACAAGAAGCATTTCGAGACGCAGAACTTCTTCGAGTCGCGCACATGTTCGTCATGCGATCTCATCGAACGCATCCACGCGACGCCCGGTTACCCCTTCACCGTCACCGCCGGCGTTACGCTGCGGTTCGGAGCAAAGAACTAAAACGAGCGACGACCGGTTAGCTGTCCATTCCCGAAAGGCTCTTGAAGCCGGTCGCGATTCTTCTTTGTTCGGGTGAGAGGCTCTGTGCGTTCTGCAGCATCGCCTGGATCTGCGGCGTGCCGATGATCGTAAGCAGTTTGGCTAAAGCCTCGCGGTCACGCCGATCGCTTACGACCTCTCCGTTGAGCGCCTGCCGAACTCCGGCCTGGCTGGGTTTCCACGTAGTTGATTCACTTATATGGATCTCATAGGGGTTAAATGGCATGGCTTTCTCTCCACGACGATTTTTTCTCAGATGGGCATTCTCAAACTACGGCGAATTCGAACGAAAGAGCCTCCGAATACGCTTCGACGGTAGATCGGGGACGTATATCTGAACGGTCGTTTGCTCGTAAACTGTAAGAAATTCGCCGCGACAACAAGTCTCTTGGATCGTGGCAGTTCTTTTTGTGTTATGAGGCCGCGATCAGAATCCACCACGCGGATGGATCGTAGGAGACCACTGGGAATTCTTAAGGCGTATCTCGACGATGTGGACGTCGGCAAGTTCCAAAGCTGGAAACCTAAAGCTCCCCAAAATGTTAAGATGTGCATAGCGACGCTCGCCCGTGAACGCGTTGATCGCGACAGCCTGTCCCGTCCGATTGATCCGCCCAAAGAAAGAGAATCCTAAAGAAAAAAATCCGCTTGCGCTTGGAGTACCTGCATGTTCGACAGCTCCAACGTCGACCCCCTGTAGAATCCAACGCGGATAAGTCGCACGCTGGTCCCACAAAAACGATCTGAGAATCAAGGGGTCGATGCCCGGGCAGCTAGGCTGGCCTAAACTCACGCACGAGTTTCCGCGGTCGATTGCAGGGCTTCCGGTGAGCAATGCTCGCGCGTCGGTTTGGCCGCCGTTGTCAGAAAGCGATCCTAGAAGAGGGTCGATCGCGTTGTTGTCGCTGACCTGATCGTTGTTCACCCCATTCGTAAGTCCGTTCGCGGTGCGGGCATCAGTTACAAGGTTGTTTCCGAGCGACGCGAACGATCCCGAAATAGTCGTGACCGGAAGGGAAGTGTCGGCACCGATCATCGTATTCAACACGCTGACTGACGAACCGGAAGCGCTGGCGATCCCGCTGGCCGACGATGTCGCCGAGTTGTGACTGATCGTGTTGTTGACCGAAAGCAGCGTTCCGGCGGAATATATGCCTCCGCCCGTCGATGCCGAGTTGGACGTTATTGTCGAATTAGTGATCCGCGTCGTCGAGCCCGATGCGAGATGCAGGCCGCCGCCCTCGACATTCGCCGTGTTGCCCGCGATCAGCGAACGCGAAACGGTGAGCGTACCTTCGCTGGAGATCGCGCCTCCGGCCCCGGCTGAGTTGCCGGTGAGCCAAACATCGGTGAGATCCGCTGTCGCACCCGAGCCGATTCGCAGAGCCCCGCCTGCGATGAAGCTGCCCGCGATTCCGCCCTCCAACCTCAGTCCGCGAATCACCGCCCTTGTGCCCGCGTTGGGGACGTGGAAAATCCTAAACGGTATCGCCGCTGAAGCACTTCGTCGAATCGTCAGTCGTCTTGCGCCTGGCCCGACAAGTGACGCGGATGTCTCGTCGAACGTAAGCGAGCCTTCCGTCAGTTCGATAACGGCCGGATACGGCAATTCGAACATGATAACGTCGCCTGCCGCGTTGTTGGCGTTTGTTTCGTCAACCGCCGCTCGAAGCGTGCAATTGCCGTTCGCGTCGGCGCACATGTTGTCGCCGGGGTTTGCGTCTGGAGTATCCCCGGTATGTTTCACGGTGAAAAGCTTGCCGGGGTTTGGCGAAAGTCCCTCTGGAATGGCGAGCTGAACCTCGTATTGAGCCGAGACCAGCGAGATCGCAAAACAAACCACGAGCGGAAGAAGCGAGAGGATTCGGGTTTTCATAACTTTGTGTATTGAGGAACGGGTGTCGTTAGCAAAGTTACACGAAATCTGTTTCGATGCCAACAGATTTTGTCCGTATTCTTGCGGCGTTAGTAGCTTGGCCTTGATGTTTGGTTGCCGTAAGGCAAAAAAGACGCTTCAGTATCTTAAACTCTGAAGGGAAAGAATGGCATTGCAGATCCTAATGCGGTGGTCGATCAAGGATGCAATAGATCGTGCCACAACTCCACCGATATTCCCGGCGTGAGCGTTCTGAAGAGCACTGCGAGCGGGCCGGTATCTCTCTTAAACGCAGCGTCAGACTCCGAAAACTCACGACACTTTCTTGGATCTTTGAAAAATGCCCTGACCGGGTTGAACGGAACGTCCAACTTGGCGAGGTTCGCTGTAAAGTATTTGTTCTGTTTCACGAATGCTTCGACGGCGGCGAAAGACCTCGTGCTGATCTTAAAGAACTCGAACGAGTTGGCCAGATTTGGATCGAGCTCGCGGAAGCCCTGATGGTCGGCTCGAAGCTTTCCTTTATCAACGGACTGGAACATATTCTGCACCAGGATCGCGATGAATTCTTCGATCGAGTCAAAACCCTGCAGATTGGTCTTGTGAACTTTCACTGAGTCGGGACTGAAGGTTTTGCTCATATCACGGATAGCGTGAACCAGCTCGTGGACTAATACTTCCTGTCGATTCGGCATATAGTTCGAGCGTTTGTCCGTTTTGTAAAAGGTATGGCATGTTCCGCCTGGGTTGAAGGCTTCCGGTGTGTAAAAAACTACGGCCCAGATGGGTCTGGTCTGCATGCCGAGAACTTTGTTGAGAAAAGGCGAGACATGTCGGTTCCACATCAGATCCCTATTCTCGCCAAAATTCGCGGAAGGCGAGACGCAAACTCCTTGGCCCTCTCGAACGGGTGTTATCCGAACAACTCGATTCCACTTCTTTAGCCTGTCGAGCACCGACTTTCCAACAGGATTATTCATTATTCCCTGAAGATCCTCACGAACAGCCATAACGTAGGCTTCGTTAGTCATCATTGGGAATTTCGGCGGAACCTGATTTATGTCGTTCCAGGTCGGGTCGATCAAAAGATTGAATTGGGCCTCTACTGACATCTGGCGATCTCCTTAATTCGGTTCGTCACATTTCGCTTTACCTTATTTAAGAAAATTGGCTAAAATTCTTTCACTGGCTCCTGCAACCCTTTTTTGGAGGTAAGGCATCATAGCGGCGGATAAGTATCTAAATTCCGGGACAGATCTGATAGGAGTAACTATGGACTCTGCCGCAGCGGCCATTGAAAGGGACATCGCTTTTGGTATTGAGGAGGCCGTCGAACTGCCGTTGGTGCAGGTTCGGACGGCTGTTTCCGTTGATGACGGCAAGATCCACCTCGATACTTCCGATATCGAACTCTGCAAGATGGCGGCGGACGGCAGTTTGGCCGCTTTTGAGGTCATTTACCAGCGATATCATCGCCGAACATTCAGCCTCACGCTCCGCATGACCGGCAGCCAGACGGAGGCCGAAGATCTCACGCAGGAAGTTTTCATCCAGCTTTTCCGCAAGATCGGCAGTTTCCGCGGCGATTCGGCTTTTTCGACTTGGCTGCACCGCCTGACGGTAAATCAGGTGCTGATGCACTTCCGCAAGCGTTCGTTCAAGAACGAGAAAACGTCGGAAGACGGCGAAATGCCGGAACAGACCGTGACCGGCTCGGCCAACCCGAGCAAGATGGCCGTCGTCGATCGCATCGCTCTCAAAAACGCGATCGCCGAACTCCCGAAAGGATACAAGAACGTGTTCGTCCTTCACGATGTCGAAGGCTTCGAACACGAGGAAGTCGCCCGGATGCTCGGCATCTCCGTCGGCACTTCGAAATCACAGCTCCATAAGGCCCGGCTTAAGCTTCGCGGCCTGCTCGTCAAGCAAAAAGAAGAAACAAGTTAAACGCCCGTTAGGGCAACCCTTTCGCCCGTTATTCATCTATTATGATTGATAACGGGCAAGGTGGCGTTCAGAGTTCAAGCTTCAGCTTGTTCGCTTCCACTGCGTAACGACTTATTTATCGGAGACAAGCTAAAGCTTGCACTCTAAACGAGATGAACTGCGACGGATGTCAGGAAAATTTGAGCCTCTTTCTGGACGGCGAGCTTGATGAAACTCAGGCCGCAAACCTTCGGACGCACCTCTCGCTCTGTGCGGAATGTGCCCGGCTCTGCGAAGACTTCGCATCCATTCTCGACAACTGCAAATTCGAAGAACTCGCCGACAACGCTCCGGCTCTGAATACGAACGCACTTTGGTGCCGCATCAGCAATACGCTTGAATCCGAGATCAAGCCCGAGCCAGTCGTGGAACCGGCTCCCGAACCGCGAGGATTTTTCGCCCGCGTTTGGAATCTCTCGTTCTCGCAGGCCGCCGCCGGCGTACTCGCGGTTGCATTGATCAGTTCGCTGCTCACAATTGTCGGCATTCGCAATTACTTCCAGCCGACGGGCGAGGATTTTACGTCGCGTACCGGCGAATCGCAGACGACTTTCGAAAAACTTTTAAGCAAGGTAGGACTCACCGATACACCGCAAGCCGCACGCCAAAAACGTCTTCAGGAACAGCAAGCCACGATCGACTATTGGAACCAGCGCGTGCAGGCAAGGCGTGCGATGTGGGATGATAATCTGAGACGCGGGTTTGACAGAAACCTGCAGGCGATCGACCAGGCAGTCTTCGAATATAAACAGACGCTCGAGCAAAATCCGGACGACGAACTCTCCGGCGAGATGCTCGATTCTGTGATGACAGAGAAGATGAACCTGCTCCGCGAATTCTCGGAACTTTAGTCGCCCTTTTTATTGGAACAATGATCCGCAGTTTGGATATCAGGGAAAGCCTCGCAGGAGGCTGGCGACGTGCAGCAGTGCTCGCCGCCTGCGTCGCAATGCTTTGCGCGTTGATGCCGTTCGAGGCCGCCGCCCAGCGACGTTTCAATCGAACTTATCCCGCGAATCAGAACGTCCGTCTCCAGCTTCTCAACCGCACCGGAACCGTCACCGTCGAGGGCTGGAACCGTAACGAAGTTTCCATCTCAGCCTATCTCGAAGCGCCCGCTGCCAACATCGAACCGCAATCTCTGAGCGGGACAATATATATAAATCTCGTTAAAGATAATCAGGGCCGCGGGGAAGTTGGTAACGTGAATTTCACGATCCGCGTGCCGTTCACGTCGTCGGTCGATATCGAGACGAAGATGGGCAACCTCAGCGTTTCGAACGTCCGCGGCGGCTTGGTTCGCGCGCACATCACGACCGAGGGCGACATCACCTTGACGAACATCGGAGCCACGGCCGTCTCCGCTCAAAACGGCATCGGCGACATCTTCTATGACGGCACGATCCAGAATGGCGGCGGTTACCGGTTTTTCTCGATCAGCGGCACGATCAGCCTCCGCATCCCTCCGGGCTCGTCGTTCAAACTTCTCGCAACCGCGCCATCCACACGCAACATCTCGCTCGGTACGTTCTCCGAAAACATGCGATACACCTGGGACGGCCGCCGCGTCGTCGGCACCTCCGGCGACGGCGCCGCTACCCTGAGCGCCACCAACCAGCGCGGCAACATCCAGTTCATCCGCCGCTAAATTTCTAATATCACCATTGCTGAATGCTAGCAGAAAGTGCTAGCATTATGAAAGTGAGCCGTCGGCATAACAAGACGTTGGAAGCGATCTTCAGGGAGCCGACCGCTGCTTCGATCAAGTTTTCCGATGTCGAGAAATTACTTGTATCGTTAGGTGGACGGCTCATCGAGGGACGCGGGTCACGAGTTTCTTTTCTCTTCTCGGACAATCATAAGTGGGAAGCCCACCGCCCGCATCCGGGAAAAGAAGTGAAGAAGTATCAGGTCGAGTCCCTGCGGCGGTTTCTTCAGTCAAGAGGTTTAGGCGATGAATAAACATCTCAGCTATCGAGGCTTTAAGGCTCAGGTAGAGTTTTCTGCGGATGATAACGTTTTCTGGGGACGTCTGCTCGGCATCAAGGATGAAGTGACCTTCGAGGGCGAAACAGTCGACGGCCTTAAAGCTGCGTTCAAAGATGCCGTGGATTTTCACATTGAGCTTTGCGAAAAGACCGGCGAGCGTCATAAGAAGACATATTCCGGAAAGGTGATGCTCCGGCTTCCCAACACGCTCCACGAGAAAATCGCTGAAGCGGCGTCGCTGTCAGGTAAGAGTCTGAACGAATGGGGAAAAGATGTTCTTGAATCAGCCCTCAAATAGGTTAGCAGCATTCATTCGCCGATAGACTAATCGCATCTTTCTCTTTCCGTGTTTTCTGTGATTGCTTCTTTGATTTCTTTCTCATTTCTTCTTTCGAGGATAAATTCTGAAAAGCGTCATCCACGAAAGAAGAAAAGCGGAAAGCAAGGTCCATAGAACCAATGATCCACACCTTCCAAAAAATCTTGTTTTCTCCCACTCCAAAGTGCTAGCATTTACCTAGCAGTCCTTCCTGCCATCCTTCAGTCTTCGAGTCATTCCATGAAAAAGTTAAACCTTCTGATCGTCGCCGTTCTCTTGATCACCGTCTCCGCCTCCGCTCAACTCAAACGCACTACCGTCAAAACCGACAAGCTCGACTTCGGAGCCGGCGGTACTGTCACGATCCAAGGTTCGCCGAAAGGTTCGATCAAGGTCGAAGGCTGGCCGCAGCGAGAGGTTGAGATCACCGCCGAGATCACCGTCGAAGCGGCGACGGACGCCGATCTCGAACGTCTCTCAAAGGTAACCGGATTTCAGCTTGACGAATCCACCGGCCGCGTCGGCATCATCAGCTTGGGCGCGCACGACAAAAAGTACGTTAAGGCCGTCGACAAGAAATTTCCGAAGCATCTGATGGGCAACGCTTATCGCATCGACTACGTGCTTAAAGTTCCGCAATACACCGATCTGCAGATCGACGGCGGCACGGGCGACCTTCACGTCTCCAACGTTGAAGGGGCGATCAAGATCAACTTCATCGAAACCAACGCCAAGCTCGATCTGGTCGGCGGCGGCGTGACGGCCGTTTTCGGTAAGGGCGATGTCGATGTCTCGATACCGACGCGAAGCTGGCGCGGCCGCTTTGCCGATATCCAACTCGCGATGGGAACGATGTCGCTCAATCTTCCCGCCGGCCTCAACGCCGAGTTCGACGCTACGATACTCAAATCCGGCAAGATCGAAAACGCCTTCGACGGCTTTAAACCGCGCGTCCGCAAACAGGAATTCACCGAAAGATCCATCGCCGCCAAAGCCGGAACCGGCGGCATTCCGCTAAAATTCTCGGTCGGCGATGGCACCATGAAGATCTCCACCATCGGCCTTAGGGCCGAAAGGTAAGAGTGAGGCCTTAGGCCTTCTCGTTTGAATCATCAGGCCTGACGAGTAAGAAAGGAACGGCTCACGTCACCAATGCCCCGCCGGCTCTGCCTTCTTTCTTCGCCAGCATCGAGACGGCGACCGACACGGCATCGATCTGGTCGTCATGCTTGCCATGCGGAAAGCGGGCGATCTCATCCAAAAACTCATCGATCCACGGGCCGCGCACCAGGAACAGCTTTCCTTCCTCGGCCAGATTTAGCCACGCCAGCGAACGCGTCAGCTTGTCGCCCGCAACCCGAACTTCCTTGAACGCAAAAGCGCGGACCGTACGCTCGCGTCGCAGATCCTGTATCAACGCCTTACCGTGTAAAGCCGATTCCACGCCGTGCTCCGTGTCGCGTTCCGCCTGCAGGCGTTCGACGATGTATCGCCGCTGGTCGGGATATTCGATCCGCGTGCGATACCCGTCAGCGATGTAAAGATTTCCCGCTCCGTCGTAAGCGCACCGAAAGCTCGCCGTGTAGTCCGCCGAGGTTTTTAACGACGCGGCAAGGTCGTATCCTCGTTTCCATCGCAAGCCCTGCGGCGCCGCATCGACGATCTTCCTAAACCATTCGCGTTTAAACTTCACGCCCTTCGAAGGGATCGGCTCCTGCTGATACAACGCCGCGAACGAATACGATCCGAGCTTCTTCCGCGTCCGCTCAAGCGTCTCGATCGGATACCGCTCGGGGCACAACGCTTCGCCGGGCGTTCGACCAATCGGATCTTTGTTCAGAGTACAAGATTCAGCTTGCTCTTTTTCGTTCGACTCAGAAGACAAGCTAAAGCTTGAACTCTAAACGTCGCCACCGAGCTTTCTTCCATCCTCTTCGTCCTGTTTAAGTTCTTCCTGATCACTTTCAACAGCGATCGCTGGAAGACGCACAACCTCCCATTCCTCGCCGCCGTCCGCCATCTCTTTCAGCAGACGCCCGGCGAGGTCGTCTTCATGCCAGCGCGTCTGGATCAGAATTATCGCGGCCTTCGGTTCAAGCCGTGTATAGATATCGTCGTTGAACCAATCCCACACCTTGTCGCGATACGTCGTGCTTTCGGCATCCGCTCGATTCCTTACCGGATCGTCTATCACCACAAGACCCGCACCGAAACCCGCGATCCCCGCCCCGACGCCGACCGCCCTCACCGTCCCGCCGCCGCCTGTCTCCCATTCCGCCACGCTCCTGGCAAGAGTGACGCCTTTAGGCGGTTTCTCAACCGCTCGGCAGTCCGAAGATATACGCAATATCCGTCGCGAAGCCTTGTTCGCCAGCCGCTGGTTATAGCTGCCGATGATCACATTTAACGATGGATCTTGCGAGAGCCGCCATGCCGTATACCGAAACGTCACCATCTCGCTCTTGCCATGTCGCGGCGGCATGAATATCATCAGCCGCCTGCATCGGCCGGACGTGGATGGGGACCTTGACTAAATGAAGTGTATGGCAGTACGACCTTCGGTAGCGGGTGGGGATACAAAAGAAGATCCACCTAATACTTAACTAGCTCGGAATTCGGGCGATGACCTTGATCTCGAAATCGAATCCGGCGAGCCAGTTGACGCCGACTGCTGTCCAGTTCGGATAAGGTGCGGCAGGGAAGATCTCGCTCTTAACGGTCATGATCGTGTCGAACTGATTTTCGGGATCGGTATGAAAGGTAGTTACGTCGACGATATCGTCGAGCGAGCATCCGCCGGCTTTCAGCGTCGCTTCGAGGTTGGCAAAAGCCAGACGGACCTGTGCCTCAAACTCCGGCTCCGGCGAGCCATCTTGGCGGCTTCCGACCTGGCCGGATACAAACAGCAGATCGCCCGATCTGATCGCCGCGGAATAGGAGTGTAATTTGTATAGGTCATGCTGACCGGCCGGAAAAACGGCATCACGCTGCGCCATATATCGATACTTTAGCATGAACGCCAGACGCGTATTTGCTCTCGGGCTTACGTCAACCGCATATGCGGTTTGCGAACCGAAGTTCGCGTTCCGTAGAATAGAAGTATGTCGATAGTAATGTACATCAAGCCGGGCTGTCCTTATTGCCAGAAGGCTCGCGATCATTTTCACGCCAACGGGATCGCGTTTACCGAGTATGACGCTCAAAACGACATAGCCCGGCAGAGTGAGATGCTTTCGTATACGGGCGGCGATCTCACCGTTCCGGCTATCGTCGAGAATGGCGTTTACAAGAGTTCGGGTTGGGGCGACCCGCCCCGGGGCTGAACGATCCATCCGGATTAGCCGGCAGGTTGTCGGCCTCAGCACTCCATTTTGGATTTTAGATTTTGGATTTTGGATTCGTAGGCATAGACTAGACGCTTCACTGATCTCGGATTGCGCTGGGATTTTTCAGCAATCGAAAATCCAAAATCGGCAATCCAAAATCAATATGATCGGTTCGCAGATCAATCAATACAAGATACTCGAGAAGATCGGGTCGGGTGGTCAGGGAACCGTCTATAAGGCTCTCGATACGAAACTGAACCGGACGGCCGTCGTCAAGGTACTCCCGCCGGAGCTCACCGGCAAACACGCTAACTTCAAACGATTTGAACGCGAGGCTCAACTTTGCTCGCAGCTAGACCATCCGAACATCTGCACGATCTACGATTTTAGCGACGCGAACGGCGTCTTCTATATCGCGATGCAGTGGATCGACGGGAAGAACGTTCGCCAGTTGGTTAACGGCCGTGCGCTTGAGATCAAGAGCGCCTTGTCGATCGCGATTCAAGTGGCGGACGCCTTGGCATACGCGCATTCAAAGAACATCATTCACCGCGACATAAAAGCCGGTAACGTGATGGTGACGGACAGCGGACAGGCGAAGATCCTCGATTTTGGTTTGGCGAAGCTGCTCGAAGATGAGCAGGTCGCAGCGAATAATGGCCTCGATCGATCTGAGATAACCGAACTCGGCATTCCATACGGCACCGCAACATACGCCGCGCCTGAACAAGCAAAAGGTGAGCGTGCCGACGCCCGGTCCGACATATTTTCGACTGGCGTGCTGCTGTACGAAATGCTGACCGGCATCTGGGCGTTTCAGGGCAAGACGGTCGTCGACGTTCGCCATCAGGTGCTTTACGGAACGCCGAAACCGCTAGCAGAAATGCGTAAAGATCCGGTTCCGCCGGAGCTTCAGGCGATAGTGGACAAGGCTTTGCAGAAAGAGCCGAAGAATCGATATCAAAAGATCTCGCAAATGCGAGACGACATGCGCAACATCCTCGGCGCGTATTCGGGCTCGCCGCTAATGCCGTCTGACACGTTTGCACCAGCCCATGCCGACGGCGGTGTTCTGAAACGCGCGTTGAATTGGTTTACGGGCAAATCGACACCGGAGTCGTCAGGTGGTTCGGCGAGTTGGCCGTCGGTATCGAACCCGCCGTCGGCGATTCCAGAACTTTCGGTCACGACGACGGGCACGGACAAGAAGAGCGTCGCGATACTTCCATTCAAAAACCTGAGCGGCGACCCCGCGTCGAACTTCTACGAATTCGCTCTCGCCGACGCGGTTATCACTGAGCTTGCTCAGTTGCGTTCGCTTGTCGTCAGGCCGAGTTCGGTGATCGCGAAGTATCAGGGTTCCGACATCGATCCGCGTGAAGCCGGCCGCGAACAGCGCGTCCATGCCGTGCTTGCCGCCGGATTCTTGCGCGGCGGCGACAAGATCCGGGTGACGGCGCAATTGATCGACGTGATGAGCGGCGACATTCTCTGGAGCGACCGGATCGATGCGGAAGGCGGCGACATTTTATCGCTCCAAGACGGGATCGCTCAGCGGATATTGGAAGGATTGAGGCTCGAGCTTTCTGATAAGGAAGCCGAAAAACTCGGCCGTCGGGCGACCGACAATCACGAGGCGTGGGAAGAATATCTTCGCGGCCGTGACAACTTTGGCCGGTTCATCTTCCGCACGCTGGCGGTCGAGGATTGCGAAGCCGCTATCCGTAACTTTAAGAAGGCGATCGAGCTTGATTCCCACTTTGCACTTGCCTACAGCGGACTCGGAGCATGCTATGCCAATCGCGTCTTCAAAGCGATGGGCGACGCTGAAGATTACACGTTGGCCGAGGCGGCGTTCAGCAAGGCGTTCTTTTACGATCCGAACGTGACGGAAGCTCGCGTGCTGATGGTAATGATCTATCTCGCCCGCGGCGAAAAGAAGAAGGCGCATTCCGAGATCGACCTGCTGACCAAGCAATTTCCGAACGACGCTCCGCTGTATTTCGTGAAGGGCGTCGTGCATCGGCTCGACGGCGAATATGACGAATCGTTGAAGGCTTTCGAAAAGCTATCTCGGCTCGATCCGGCGGCCCGTGCGGTGTCGGCATATAACAGCGCTCGGATGTTTATCTACAAGCGAGAGTATGACAAGGCGATGGAGTTCATCGAGCGCGGTGAACGTGCGGAGCCGAACCATCCGATGCTGAAGATCTTTCGCTCGGCCGTCTACTATTATCGCGGCGATGCCGAACCGGCGATCGAACTGATGCAGAAGGTGCTAGAAGAGCACCCGGAAATGGACGGCATCCGCCCGCTGTATGCGATCTATCTTGCCGGTTCTGGAAAGTTCGACGAAGCTCGGGCACAGCTCACCGACGACGTGCTCTCAATCTCGCGGGCCGATCACGATTCGGCCTACTGGCTGACCTCGACCTACGCGCTGCTTGGTGAGAAAGAACTCGCTTTGAAATGGCTCGGGCGGGCGATCAAGCTCGGTAACGAAAACAAGCCGCACTTCCTGAAAGACCGCAGCCTCGATTCGCTTCGCGACGATCCGCGTTTCGATGAACTGATCGATAAGATCGGGACCGACGGATAATCGCCGCAAGAAGACTCAGAAAAGCGCAAAACAGGAATTCCTACTTTGCGCTATTTTTGTGCCTTTTTGCGGCCAATATCTACACTGTCACGACTTCGGCCTGCTCGGCGACCATTTCCCGAACCTTCACCTTTAGTGCCTTTTCAAACTGCCGGGCTTCGTTGACGCCTTCGAACGACAGCGCCTGCAGGCTTGATTCGATGCGCTTGCGATAGTCGGACACCAGCGAATCTGAGACGCCGAGCATCTCGGCTACTTCAAGCTGAGTTCCGCCGTCGGAGATCAGGTAGCAGTGCCAAAGAACGCTGATCATTCGGTCGTACTGTTTGGCTTTTCCGCGGACGGATTTGCTAAGGCTGCCGAGAAACTTGTCAACGGAGCCGGCGGCGACGCCCTCCGCTTCGACGCGTAGAAAATCTTCTTCCGGCGTTTCGCGTACGTCCGGTATCTCGAACGAAACTCTCTCTTCGTCGTCGCTGTCACCCGAACCGCCCACCGGCACGAGATGAATATCCATGATCGGCAGCCGCGACATCACGAACGAGCGAAGGCTGCGGACATCTACCGACGAATCGACGGCTTTGAAAACGCGGATGATGAGCTTTTCCAGTTCGACGTTGCTGATAACGATCTGAGCATCGCCGGTACAGCCGACCATTCGGGTATCACGATTTTGGAATGAAACGGCCTTCACGCGCTCATCCATTTCTGCCACGTCTCGACGCATTTTCGTATCGCGCCAATCGGCCAGGCCGTAGAGACGGTCGGCAAGGCGGCGATGGATCTCAGGATTGCCGATGTTATCGAACCGCTTGAAGTTTGCACTCGTCTGCACGATCGTCGAGATTCGGCGGGCCAGCCGGTATGATTCCGGATAACGCTTTCGCAGCTCGGCCGTGAGCATGTTCGTCAGCTCGATCTGGCTGATCTCGCCTTCGACCTCGGCGTCGGTCATGCCGGTGTCGAGATAATGCTGAAATCTTTCTTTGCTGAGGAGGGCTACAAAAAGCTCCTGAGTAAGATCTGTATAGGCGTTATACTTTCCTTCTTCAACAAGAAATCCGGCCCGTTTCGAGGCCCTTACCAGCGGATGCGATGAAACTATCCGATGCAGCTCGATCCAGATCTGATTAACGTCGGAGGCGCGAAGGCTTTCGTTCCATTTCCCGACCTTGATCTGCCGGTTCGGCGTCGGCCGCGCTGATCTTTCCTGCTGGTTTACTGAATTCATACGAGGGCTGCTGAAGGAAGGTGTGAGTATGTAGCCAAGTGCGAAGTCTGCTGAGCGTGATCCTCCAGGCCTATTTCAGGCACAATGGGATCATGCAAAAAATCTAAATTTCTTTGGGTGTTAGGGTGTTTTCCGAGGACCTTTCGGTCAATTGAGCGGCGATGACTTCGGAACCCGTCATTGCCTACACAGAGATACTAACAACTCTTCCGAAAATCGGCAAGATTTTTTTCTTGGTGGTCAAAGTGACCGAACCTGAAACTAACGGTAAGCAAACAAAGCAGTTAACACCGTTCACGCATGACCAAACTTCGATCAAAATGCATGACCGGATTTTGGAACTTCAAATCGATTGCCGATTTATTAAAATCAAGCGACAGACCACACTCGCGAGACTCCAGTTCTCTTACGTACAAGTGTGTGTTCGGTGCTATACTTCGGGGCAAATAGATAATTTATAAAGATGGCGACGTTTCGAAAGCAGGAAGACTGCCCTCCGTCTCAGCAATTGCTGGCATACCAGGTTGGCGATCTAGACATGGAGATAGCCAGGCCGATCGGCCGGCATCTATCGGTGTGCGAATTCTGCACGTCGGAAGTAGCCTTTTATGAGCGATATCCGGTCTCCCGCGAAGCGGAGGAAACGCCTTCCGAATCGAAAATGCCAAAGCCCCTCTTCGAGCTTGCGGAAGCACTTCTAAACCGTGAGCGGGGAGAACAATCCATGGACGAAATGCTGCGGCAGCTTGACGCGGCAGTTCACGATCGTCGATAGCAGATCCTAGGCCTTAGATATTCACTGAATACCGGAATCCGGTCAAGATCCTCAAGACTCACAAGCTTCCCCGACCCATAAGTCCCGCATTACGCACATGGTCTTGGCCCCGACGCGAACGGGCGGCATCGGAGCGGCCCCTTTTATTTCGACGAATTTATCCCCGATCACACTCATCGTGTCGGCCATGATGCCGCTTGAGTCGTGATCTTCGTTCATTCCGGCGGCGTGGATGAATTCGTGGACTATTATCATTTCCTTTAACTTATCTACCGTTTTCCTTTTGCCCGGCAGGAACACCGCCGCGAAAAAGATCTCGTTGCCCTGCCGATTTTGCTCCATAAGCGTCCTCGCCTTACCGTGAACACCGTTTGCGTCGAAACTAACCGAGATAACATATTCGTCGCGGCCAGCTTTATGAGTATGGGAATCGGCATTTTGCATCGAGAGCTTAACGACGATTTGGGCACTGGCCAGATCGGGTGAACTGACGAGCTTTACCCCGAATCCCAGGCCGTTGAAAATTCTCATCGCGGTATTAACAGACGCTGCCCACTTACCCGCCATGTTGTGCACCTTCAACTCGCCGCTTCTTCTAATATGATCGCGCCACTTATTCGGCATATCGTTCTTCTCCTTCCTGCACACAAAAGACGCGGGAAGGTTTGAAAACAGGCCATGAATTTTCGCGTTGAAGGCTAGCGGGCGAGACTTTTTGGAACGGATGTTCACCGCGAGGAATTAGAAACACGATACGGTAAGCACTTTAAGGTCAGCTCCCGCAGATCTCGTCGATAGCTTCGCCGAATTTTTCATCTATCACCGAGCGTTTGATCTTGAGGGTCGGAGTCATCTCGCCCTTGTCGATCGAGAATTCCCTCGGCAATAGATAAACACGCTTGACTCGCTCGAAATCGGAAAGCTCTCGCGTGAGATTGACGGCGTCTTGCTGGACGCGCTTGATGAAATGCGGATTGTCGGCAAGCTCGTCGCGAGTGCCTTCGGCCGGGACGCCGTCGGATTCCATCGCCTCTTTTAACGCGTCCCAATCCGGGACGATCAGCGCCCCAACCTGTTTACGGCCCGATCCGACGACGACTGCCTGCGACACCAGCGGACTCTGCTTCAATAAACTTTCGACCTGAAGCGGCGCGACGTATTTTCCGTTCGACAGTTTGAACAGATCCTTGAGCCGGTCGGTCACGTAAAAATGCCCGTCCGCATCCTCGTATCCAACGTCGCCGGTGTGATAGTAGCCTTCGCTGTCGAGAGCGCTCGCCGTTTCTTCGGGCTTATTGTAGTAGCCCTGCATCACGTTCGGGCCTTTGATGAGGATCTCGTCTTGCGGGCCGATCTTCATCTCGATGCCTTGGAACGGCGTGCCGATCGAGCCGACCTTGTTGTCGTCCGGACGGTTTGCGCAGACGATGCATGCTTCGGTCATTCCATAGCCTTGCAGGATCGGAATGCCGGCCGCCCAGAAAGCGTAAGAGAGTTTTTTCGACAACGGAGCGCCGCCCGATACGAAGAATCGAAGGCTTCCGCCGACGCCGTCACGCCACTTCGAAAACACAAGTTTCGACGCGACGGCTTGTTTTGCGGCGAGAGCCGGCGAGACCGAGTCGTGCATATCCTTCGCCGTCCAATATTCCTGGCCGACGTCGAGCGCCCAATTGAAAAGCCTAGTCTTGAATCCGCCCGCGGCCTTACCTTTCTTGACGATCTTATGGTAGACCTGCTCGAACAGCCGCGGAACGGCGGTCATGATCGTCGGTTTTACTTCCTGAAGATACGTGGCGATCTGATCGAAGGCCGGGCAATAGTGGATCGACACGCCATTCGTACAAAGCACGTAGAATACCGTCCGCTCGAAAATATGCGACAGCGGTAATACGGCCAACGAGCGGTCATTATTTCTGATCGGCAAGCCTTTCGAGATAGCAATCACGTTGGCGGCGAAGTTTTCGTGAGTGAGCATCACGCCCTTCGGCTCGCCCGTGGTGCCTGACGTGTAGATGATCGTGGCAAGGTCGTCCGCTTTAAGCTCGGCCAGAAGTTTATCGAAATCGACACTATCGCCGGCGTCGATGCCCTGCTGTTCGATCTCGGAAAGCGTCAGCGAACGGTTATCGCCCTCGGGTTTTGCATCGTCATCGAAAAATACTAATCGCTCGATCCGCTCCACGCTCTGGATCGCCGCCTCGGCGTGTTTAAGCAGTTTCTTGCCGGACACGAACAGCATCTTCGCGCCCGAATCTTCGAGGATGTACCTTATCTGCTCGACGGCCTGAGTGGTATAAATTGGGATGTTTACGGCTCTTAGCGATAGGATCGCAAGGTCGGTGAGCGACCATTCGGGGCGGTTTTCGGAGATGATAGCGATCTTGTCGCCCGCCTTCACGCCTAGCTGCGAAAGCCCGATCGCGATCCGGCGAATGCGTTCGATCACGTCCGTTCCACTCAGATACTGCCATACGTTATCAGCCTTAAAAGCAAGCGCGTCCCGCTTGTTGTTACGCCTGAAAGACTCTATGCAGAAATGCGGGATCGTCTGCGGAATTTTATCGAAGCCGATGAGGTTGTCAGCGATCATTAAGCGAAAATTATTAGCCTATTAGATATCTTCATATATTCTCAAAGGATTCGCCGGAATGTCCAACAGAAAGCGTGTTTCGACTCTACGTTGCTATATCTATGCTAGAATCAAGGAAGAATGACTACGCAGGTCTTAGAAGGAACTTGGGAAGAAGTTTTGCGGCACGGCAAGAAGCTTGGCGGCCGTAAGGTAAGGCTCTTGGTTCTTGAAGACGACGCGACCGCGAAGCCAAATGTTAAAGCTGGCGAAATACTCGCGGAAGTCCGGAAGAAGCAAGAAGATCTCCCATTTACCGGGGGAGAAAAAGGCGTGGAAATCATCCGGCGAGCACGATCTGGGGAAATGTTTGAAATCGATCCCGAATGAGCACAGCTAACGCAGTCGTTGTCGAAACGATCGAGTCGGTCCATGGGAAGCGGCTAGTGTAGTTCGCCGTTTCTGCGGAAGAATATCTCATCAGCCATGGAACCTCATCCCGAGATCTTCGAACCCTACGACCGCCTGATCGAGATCACGCTGCTCGGCGAGAAAAAACTCGTCCCGGAAAACAACCCCATCCTTCGCTGCCTTCAATATCTAGACATGGACAAGATCTCGGAAGCCGAGCTCTGCTGGAACGGCGACTGCATCGATTGCCAGGTCTGGATCAAAAACGGCGACAAAGAAAAAGCCCTCATGTCCTGCCGCACCAACGCCACCGAGGGAATGGACATCGTCCGCCTATCGGACAATCTGGCCTGAAGCTAAAGAGTTTTTAACGCAAAGACGCAAAGGTTTTTCAGTTCATCCTGTTCCTCTTTGTCATCTTGTTCTGTGGTAATGGTTTTTTCACAACAGAATAAGAAGAACAAGACGATCGAGAAGAGAGAACACCCTTTCTGGAAAAGAGGCGTCTCTCCCACCTCACGAAGGAGGGCTCAAGGGTACACACGTTTCAAATTTCAAATTTGAAATTTCAGACGGCCCCAACATGGCTAGCTTCGTTTCCCGATGAGCCTGATAATCATTTTCGATTCGTCGGTTTTGCCGGTGACGGGGGCGAAGCTGTAGTTCGATTTTTCTTCTCGTTTGAGCGAGATCTTGAATGAGCCTTGTTTTAGCTGGAACATTCGCCGCCATTTGTTGTTTACGTCGATGGACTTGATGTTGGCATCGGTCGTTTCGAAAGTATGCTCGTTGTTGTCTGATTCGAACCGGACGACGTTGCGTGAGATATAAAGCGAGCCCTGACACGTCTTGAGAAACGAACCATCGTGGTCGTGGGTCAAACGCAACACGGCTGCACCGCCTAGGCTGATCGCCTTTTTCCAGTTGGCTTCGGCCTCTTCGAAATTCTTCTCGCCGTAAAGGCTCATGAACCCGAGCAACTGAAACGCCCGCGGGTTGGATGGCTGCAGGGCCACAGCCCGCTGCAGATACGATCGCGACGAATCGACCGCCATTGAACTCGCGATCTCGCCCGAGCTGTGTCCGCCCATTCCATCGGCGACGATCGTCAGGCTTCCGCGTTCGGGCCGGTCTTCCGTGACGAACGGATGAACGTGTACGCCGTTGTCCTCGTTGTTCGATCGCACGCAGCCCGGATCGGTTATCACCGCGGCTGTCACCGTCAGTTCCGGAAATCTGAATTCTCTCGTTGGTTGCATTTTTACCTGCTCTTCCTAAGCGTGAACGTAAATACCGTTCGTCTCGTTGTGATCTCGATCGTCTCCGAAAGGTCTTGATAACCGGTTCGCTTCAATGTCAGATTCACAGTTTCGTTTTCGTTTCCGTCGATCTCGACCGGCGTTGTGCCGAGCAATTGTCCATCGCGATAAACCTGTGCGACGCCCTCGGTCACGTCGATCCGAGCCTTTGCACGTGCCGACGATGTTCCGCCCTGAGTAACAACGCGAGGCTTCGTATTTTTTGCGGCAAGCGGCTTCGGAGTCGCGGGCGGCTCGTTCGCAACCGCCGCCGGCGTGGAACCGCTCATCGCCCACAATCCGAACACGACGACCGCCAGCACGACAGCCGAGCCGGACGCGATCAACGCCATCCTGACAAGGCCGGAACCATGGTTTGCCGGTCGGCCGTCGCCGTTCGAATCGAGGGATCCGGTGCGCGTGAATAAGTCCCGCATCCCGGAGATCTTCGCCGCGTCTGCCGACGGATGCTGACGCCGTCTCAGGGCCGCAACGATGTCGCTCAACATCGCATCGACCGACGCGTATCGCTGACGCACGTCCGTGTTCAAACATCGCTCGACGATCGCCGCTACTTCGTTCGAGACCGCCGAATTCAACCGCCGCGGATCTTCGTATCGTGCGTTGCTGATCTGCCCATGCAGTTCCGCGAGCGTCGATCCGTTGAACGGCGCGGTGCCGGTGAGCATCTCGTAAAACAGAATCCCCAACGCCCAGATGTCCGTCAGCCTCGAGGCCGGATAACCCATCAGCTGCTCGGGACGAGGTAGTTCGGCGTGCCGACGATGCCGCCGACTCGCGTAAGCCCGCTGCTGACCGCATCTTTCGCGATGCCGAAATCCAGCATCTTCACCGTTCCCTTCGACGAGATCTTGATGTTCTGCGGCTTGATGTCGCGATGGACGATGTTGTTCTCGTGAATGAACTTCACCGCTTCGCAGATCGACTTGAACGTTACCAGCGCATCTTCGACGGCAAAGTATTTCCTGTCGATCAACGCGTCCAGCGTTTCACCATCGACGTACTCCATCACGATGTAAAGCTCGTCGCGGCTCGGCGATTCCTGAAAGTCAAAGAGCGTGGCGATGTTCGGATGATGCAGGCTCGACTGCACTCTCGCCTCGTTAAAAAATCTTTCCTTGAACGTCGATCCGGCGGCCGGACTCGAGAGGACCTTGATGGCGGCGGGACGGTCGATCTTGGTATGGATGCCGTGATAGACCGAGCCCATCCCGCCCGCGCCGAGGAAGCCGACTATCCGGTAATCCCCGATCATTTCTCCGATTTGCAGTCGACGTGTCATGGCCTTGGGGGGTAAGTTTGCGGCCGGCATTTCAAGCAACACCGGCCGCGAGCGTGGGCCGCTTCTTTAGTTGCCGGGAGCTCCTCCTGGAAATAGCTGCAGGCCATACTTGATCGGCACCGCATAGCCGACGAGGTTTCCGGCCGCAACGCCGCTGCCAAGATAGTGAAGCCCGATCACGCGTCCCTGCATGTCAAACACGGGCCCGCCGCTGTTGCCGCCGTAAGTCAGGCTGCCGGGATATCTGATCGAATCTCCCGCGCCCGATCGACGCACATTATTCAGGTCGTTCGGATCGCTGTTCTTGAGGATGTTTCCGACGCTCGTCACCGACACCGTCGGATCGGGGATCTCGGTATACTTCATCTCCATATCCTTTGGATTCTGCGAGGCGATCGGGGCATAGACGCGCGGAGCCGAACCCGGATAGCCTAAGATCACAAGGCCGTCGCCTTTCTTCAGCGTGTCGCCAGCGTCGTAAAGTTCGACCTTCGGCAGCGTTCCGGGAACCGAGATCTTCAGCATTCCCACGTCGTGACGCGGCGAATCCTGGATCTTCGTCGCCTCGATCGGCGTGTCCGAACCGGGCAGCATCACCGTGATCTTCTGCGTCGCGTCAAACTCACCCTGATACTGTGCACGCGATGAAGGCTTGTGATTATCGGGGATCCAGTCGTCCGGCGGATCGACGCCCGCGCCGAGGATCTGCAGGTCGGGGCTCAGCAAAATGCCTTTCGGATAGTTCTGCGGAAAGCCGTATTCCGACTTCCACGGAGATGTGCAGTGTTTGTTCGTCAGGATAAAACCGTCTGTCGTAACGATAAATCCCGAACACGTTCCGCTGCCGTATCCGATCGGTTCCGAGAGGTCGTTCTGTTTATCGGTCAGCATCGGTTCGATCCCGCGTTCGGTCCTGAAATAGATCGGGATCGCGTTGCCGCCGTTCGGAATGATCGGCCCTTTGCCGAAATCTTTCTTTAGATCTTTCGACAAAACTTCGAGGCTGTTTGGATAGAACTGATGATAGATCTGCGCCTTTGTGTCCTTGTTGATCAGCCTCCAGCTGAGTTGCAGGAACACGACCGCCTTTCCGCTTTTATCAGATATCTCTGCGGCCGAGATGCCGCTCTGGTCCATCTTGTTTTTCAGCTCGTCGGTCTTGTTCGCAAGCTGAACCGCTCGTATGCTTGACCACCATTCGTTCCATACCTGTTTTTCTCCTCGGACAATCGTGAAATTTTTCTAATATCGAAGATCTTCATCGTCGCCCGGGCGGTGTGGGGCACACTCGACCAAGAATTGTCCCGTTCGGCCGCGAATCAAATGATCTCTAACCCATAAAGCGGAAAACTTTCCCAATAGACGCCAAAAATTTCGCGCACAAAAAAAGAACCGGACACATTAACTTCCGGTTCGGGGATTTCGAGGTCGCTAAGGAACAGATCACAATCGAGGATTCGGATTGCACCGAAAGAGTAGACGACAAAAAACTCCCCTCCTTACGAAGGAGGGGTGGACGCCGCTTCGGCGGACGGGGTGGTTCTCTCTTCTTGGTTGTCTCGTTCCTCTTATTCTTTGATCAAAAAAAACATACCACAGACCAAGATGACGAAGAGGAACAGGATGAACAAAAACCTTCGCGTCTTCGCCCCTCAGCGTTAAAGAAAAACCAACAAAACTCCCCTCCTTACGAAGGAGGGGTGGACGCCGCTTCGGCGGACGGGGTGGTTCACTCTCTCGTTAACGTTTCGCGCCTCAGTCTTAGACGAGAAAACCGCGTCGTCATACGAACAGTTCACGCGCAAAACCACCGCCTTTACTAATACGCATCTTTCTCTGTCGTCGATAGAGTTGGTTGTAAGAAACTAAGTAGAGAACCACCCCGTCAGCCCGAAGCGGCTGCCACCCCTCCTTCGTAAGGAGGGGAGTCGTGTGTTTAGTTGATCCTGAGAAATATCTTGAGTAAACAGAGCCACGAAGACTATTCTCGTGGGTAATCCTGATGAAATGGAGGTTCGCGTTTTTCCTTCTCCCACCACCCAAAATGTCGGCGTATGATTTCGATCACTTCTTCGGGATTCCCAAAAATGTGACGGTTCTCGAATCGAATCACTTTGACACCGTAGTAATTCAGATACTGCTTTCGCTCCCGATCTCTCTGTTCGGCTTCGTCGTTGAAGTGAATGTCGCCGTCAAGCTCTATCGCCAGTCGCTCGGCGGGACAGTAGAAATCCAAAATGTATGGTCCGGCACTATGCTGTCGTCTAAACTTTCGGCCGTCCATCTTCGACGCTTTGACGAGAGTCCAGAAGGCAGCTTCAGCAGGAGTCATATTCTTCCTGAGAGCCGAACGGAGTCCGGCCAGTTTTGGAAGATTATTGATGTCGGAATCGCTTCGCCTTGGTGCCACAGTAACGAATTCTACGACAAGCCTTCCATTTTCACCGAGTCGAGCGAAGGTACGTACGAAAACTCCCCTCCTTCGTAAGGAGGGGAGTCGCAAATTTCGCTACTTAACCTGCAAACGAAAATCTGCAAAGTCATTCCAGATGCGGTTCTTGATCGCGTCCGTCACCGTGCTGACGATCGGGGTTTCGATGTCTTCTTCCGAGAAAACGTGGACGACCATCTCGGAGCAGCGGCCGGGAGCGAAGACTTCGTAAGGATACGTATAAACTCCCGCGTAGGTGAACCGCTTCTTCGTCTTGTAATAATTCTGCAGGTCGCGGGCGATCTCGGTTTTCGTACGGCGGACGGGAGTGACTTCCTTACCGTCGCAAAGCAGCTTCATCTGGGAAAAATCGGCCTTGTATTTATGATCGAGCGGCGTCGAATATCCGACGGTCATGTTCGTGATCGCACTCAGCGCCATCGACTTCATCGTCGCGGTCGTCTCGGGCAGAGCAAGAATATCGACCGCCGGAGCAAGCTCGCCCGCATACTCCTTCCACACTCGAAGGTCCTTGAACATCTCGCCCTGATCGAGTTTTCCCTTATCCTTATTTCGCTTCTCGCGGATCTTCAACGATTCGATTCGGTCTTTTTCGATCATGTAAAACTTGTAGACAGGTGTCATATAACGAACCTGGTAATCCTTCACGTCCGATATATATTGCGCCGACGCAAACTGCGGCGACTTCAAAGAAGTCTTGATCGTCTCGATCGGGAACAGGCCGTCGGGAACATTCGGCATCAACTCGGCGGACGGCGTGCCTTTGGTCGCGACGATCTCGCGGGCTTTCGCGATCAACTCCGCCGCGACCTCGATGCGGATGATCCCCGCGAAATCAGAATCCTTCGTCTTGTCTTTCTGCAATCCTTCACGCTCTTCGACGCGAAACGTCGTGATGCCGATCACTTCACCGACCGAGTTGAACAGCGGCCCGCCCGCACTTCCTTTGCCGAAAGAAATGTCGGAGATTAACGACCTCGGTTCGATCTTGCTCACGATGCCCGCAGTCAAGATCTTGTCCTGCTGCGCCGGACTGCCGATCGAGAACACGTGTTCGCCGACGATCACGGCCGGTTCCGGCCCGTTCGTCTTCGCGAGCGGAAGAACGTGACTGTCGGCGAACGCCGAGAGGTTTATCTGCAGCACCGCAAGATCACGTTCTACATCTTTGGCGATCAGTCTCGCCCGCACGGCGGTCTTTCGATCGAACCGCACGCGGATGTCGTTCGTGTCTTCGATCACATGATGGTTGGTCAAGACGAGTCCGCGTTCGTCGAAAACAAATCCCGAACCAGCCGCAAGCTCGCCCTCGATCGTCACGACTCCGTTCCGCAGCGTCTTGAATAATTCCGCCGCTTCGCTCACGCGCCGCTTCGGCGCGACGGAACTGGCGGCGACCTTCGCATTATCGTTGCTCAGCTCGACCACGCTTGCCCTGTCGGTGACCGCCTTAAATTCCACCGACCACGAATATTCGCTTCCGCCGAACTGCAGCGGCCCGCTCGACCGCACAATGTAATCTCCCGTGAGCAGCGTCAACCGCGCGACGCCGTCAAACCCGGTCGCGACCTTCCATTCGGTAAACGGACTGTCTTTTTTGACGACCGTCAGCAGAAATTTCGGCACGCTTTTAACGTTCAGATCCTTATCGACGACCGCCGTTTTGATCTCGACGTTGTGAACGTACTGTGCTTGTGCGGAAATGATTGCGAGAAATACAACGAGGATAGATAGAACAAATTTCGTTCTCATAGCCGTGTGCGCGGGCTCCGTGTGGATTTTATGTCAGAGATTTACCGTGGCGATCGCTTGCCAGTAGGAGCAAGCACTTACATTTTATGCCCGCGGGTTTGGGTGTACAACAAAGTTTACCACACATCGGTCAGTTTGACCTGTCACTTAGGTTTCTCAACGCCAAGACGGAAAGATGCGAAAACGCTAAGTAAAAACCTTTGCGACCTTGCCTCTTGGCGACTTTGCGTTAAAGATCCGGTGGTTCTCTCTTCTAGTTCGTCTTTTTCTTCTTATTCTGTGGTCAAAAAAAACGCAACCACAGAAAAAGACGACGAAGATGAAGAGGATGAACTAGAACTTTGCGACATTGCGTTAAAGAATCACCGCGGCCTCTGCGGTCTCCGCGTTAAAGCAAAATCCAAACTCTCCACCGTCAACCGATACATGAAACTGGCAACTATCGGAGCGCTCGGACTGATCTTCGCGGCGAGCATACAGGCTCAAACCACCAACCCAGCAAAGGTCAAGTTTAACGGAATCGGTCTTTATTCGACGCTCGCACAAGTCAAGAAAGCTCTCGGCAAACCGAAGATGGACGGCAAGCCGCAGGAAGAAGGCTGCATCGGCGCCCGCGAAAAATATGTCGAATATGATGGCGCGAGCTTTTATCTCATGGACGGCGACAGCAAAGACGGCAAGACATTCGAAATAAAGACGTTCTCGGTCACCTCACCGAAATACGTCGTCTCGGGCATAAAGGTTGGTGACAGCGAGCTTACCGTCCGCCGCCGCCTCGGTACGAAATTCACCAGGTCCGAAGATGACGAAACTCCGGGCGGCACCGTTTGGTCATACGAGTTCCCCGAAACCGGCGACCCCGGCTGGACTACCATATCCTTCCACCGAGGCAAAGTCACAGAAATAAGTTCTCGTCATCAGGTCTGTTGACGCTCGGCGGTGTAGGAACTCCGGATAAACGTTCGAGTCGGATATTTGTCGGTGTAGATACGCTTGGGCGGTGTGAGGTGGAGCCGGGCGAGTCGGGTGAGCGGTCGGCGGCCGGTGGTGATTTGGCCTGATTTTGCCCTTCGGAAAAAGCTGCGCCAAACGAAATCTGCTTGGCTCGACTTTTCCCGTTCCGCTCGCTCCGTTTGGTCTTTCTCCTCCGTTTGCTATTTTTCGTAGTTGCGCTGTGTTTTCTCCGCTCATCGATCCCGCTACTAACTCTACGTGAAGGTCTGTTCATCCTTCGACTCTTTTTAAGGACTATTTAAAATTTCAGTTTTAAAGTTGGTCGGCTCCGTTTTAGGTCGTTGTCGGCGAAACAATCGGCTAGAATCATACGTATTCCCAGCGAATCTATCTTCATTACTCTGTGAGGTGTCACCTGCCATGAAACGACCTATATATACTGCTGTGCTGGCGTGCGTCGCGCTCGTCGGCAATAATTTACTAGCTCAAGACGATATGAAACCACCCATCGCTAAAAAGGTTCCAAAGGTGTTAAAGATCCACGGATACGAGATCACGGATAACTACGGCTGGCTCCGCGACCGCAACGATAAGAAAGATCCCGAGGTCATCAAATATCTTGAGGACGAGAACGCTTACACTGAGTCGCATATGGGCAAACATAAGCCTTTTATGGACGCGCTCTATAAGGAAATGATCGGCCGGATAAAGCAGACCGATATCAGCGTTCCGTATAAGCTTGGCAGCCATTGGTATTTCACCCGGACTGAAGAGGGCAAGCAGTATCCGACCTATTTCCGCAGCAAAACGCAGGACGGGGCTAACCCCGAACTGCTGCTCGATCAGAATGCGATGGCGAAGGACTTCACATACTTCGCGATCTCGAGTTTCGAACCGAGCGACGACGGCAATCTGTTGGCATATGCCACAGATACGACCGGTTATCGGCAATACACCCTGCAGATCAAAGACCTTCGCACCGGCAAGATGCTGCCCGATAAGCTGGAACGGGTAACCGGTGTTGAGTGGTCGCCGGACGGCAAATATCTTTTTTATGGCCAGGAAGATCCGGTTTCAAAACGCAATGACAAGATCTTTCGCCATACGGTCGGAACAACCGGAGCAGACGAGCTTATCTTCGAAGAAAAAGATCCGACCTTCGGTGCCGGCATCGGCCGTTCGCGGGATAAGAAGATGTACTTTATCGGCAGCTATGCCAAGACCTCGAGAGAGTTCTGGTATCTGCCGGCCGACAACCCGACAGGGAAGTTTAAGGTACTGAGTCCGCGTCGCGAAGGCCATGAATACTCGGCCGATTTCGACAGCGGCGAGTTTTACTTCGTCACCAACAAAGACGCCGAGAACTTTAAGGTGATGAAAGCTCCGGCCGCTGACCCGTCGGAGAAAAACTGGACCGATTTTATTCCTTACAATCCGGCGGTCAAAGTTGAGGACATTAGTTTCTTTAAGGATTATGCTGTTGTTTCGGAACTGGAAAACGGCCTCGAGTATGTCCGCGTGATGGATCGCAAGACCCGTCGAGCTTCGGCACGAATCGAGACTCCTGAAAGCGTCTACACAATGGGCCTCGGGTTCAATCCCGAATATGACACGACGACGATCCGCTACGGTTACTCGTCGATGATCACGCCGCAATCCACTTACGATTACGACCTGAAAACGCGGAAGAGCACGCTGCTCAAACAGCAGGAAATACCGAGCGGGTATGATAAGTCGCAGTATGAAACGTCTCGGCAGTGGGCAGTCGCACGCGACGGCGTGAAGGTCCCGATCTCCGTGATGTGGAAGAAAGGGACGAAGCTAGACGGCAAGTCTCCGATGCTGCTTTATGCTTACGGATCGTACGGTGCCTCGATGACGCCGAACTTCTCGTCCAGTCGCTTGTCGCTTGTCGATCGTGGGATGATCTATGCCATCGCCCATATCCGCGGTGGTTCGGAACTGGGTGAGAAATGGCGACAGGACGGTCGAATGTTCAAGAAAGTGAACACGTTCAACGACTTCGTAGATTCGGCAAAGTGGCTGATCGATAACAAGTACACATCGCCCGATCGGCTTGTTATTCAAGGCGGATCGGCCGGCGGTCTGTTGATGGGTGCGGTGCAGAACCAAGCCCCCGAGCTGTTCAAAGCCTCGATCGTCCAAGTCCCGTTTGTGGATGTGATGAATACGATGATCGACGAGACCCTGCCGCTGACTACCGAAGAATGGGTCGAATGGGGAAATCCGCGTGACGACAAGAAGGCTTGGGATTACATGTACACATATTCGCCTTATGAGAATGTCCAGGCGAAGAAATATCCGAACATGCTTGTCGAAGTCTCGCTCAACGATAGCCAGGTGCCTTATTGGGAAGGAGCAAAGTACGTCGCAAAGCTCCGAGATGTGAAAAAGGACGATAACACGATCCTACTCAAGACCAATATGGGCGCCGGCCACGGCGGATCGTCGGGCCGATACGATCGGCTTAAAGAAGTGGCCTTCGAGTATGCATATGCTCTGAGCCAGGTCGGGATAGTGAAGTAAACACACCCCAAAGCAAACAAAGCGGCGTCGGTCATCCGGCGCCGTTTTTGTTTCACGATGAACAGTCCAGCGGTCAATCTGACCGAATGTTGAATGACGATCGAACCAGTCAGCATGCCCATTTATGC
This sequence comes from uncultured Acidobacteriota bacterium, assembly GCA_902826795.1. GTDB lineage: Bacteria > Acidobacteriota > Blastocatellia > Pyrinomonadales > Pyrinomonadaceae > OLB17. The sequence goes on from CADEGD010000009.1 coordinate 88,518, forward strand.
TAAAACCACGGGAAATAGCGGTCATCGAAGAGTGGCACTGACCTTGCTAATAGGCGTAGCGAGACATGTGTCTCTGCATAGCCCATAATTCTAGCCGCCCTCGGGCGAACGATCTGAGCTAAACCCTATGAATCGCAAGTCAACACCCCACGCCGCACTTTCACTGTTTGCCGGCATCTTGACCATCGCACTTATCAGCCCGACGTTTACGTTTGGCTTCGCGGATCGACCTTCTGGTCCCTCCGTCCAAACCGAAGCCGACGCGAAACCGGTTTTAGTTGAGTTCGCAAACGACGGTGGTGAGCAGCCAGCTGATCTCAAACTCGAAGCCTCCGACGTCGCGAAAAACCTTCGCTCTGGTAAGAGTGCCATAGTGATCGGTTCGGACGCGGATGTCGCCCGAATGATCCTCTCAATGGCCGCCGCGACAAGCGACCGACGGTTCTACAAGTTAGATCTGAATGAGGCGGTGTCAGGCGGAGTTGTCAGCCTGGTGAAGCGGCTTTCCGCTGAAGACTTTACGAGTGGCCGTTCAGTACTTGTAGTTGAATACGCAGCGGATGTTCTTCGCGAAGACACCCATTTTGCTAAAGATCTGTCATCGTTCATCAAAGGGGCTGTTGCCGCCGGAAAGCTACAAATAGCTGGATGGGCTGAGCAAAGCGTATTCGAAACCAGTATTGCGTCCGATGCGCGAATGCTTGCGAAGGTAGCCCGAATCGAGCTTACCGATGACGCAAAGGACCCGTTCGTCGGCGATAAAATGTCGCCCGATCTTCGCGCAATGATCAACGCCGGGGAGGCGAATGCTCGGGCGACAGTGATACTTCAGGCTGACGACGTTCAAAATTCGAAGCTGCAAGCGGTCTTGGCAAAGTCCGGAGCCCGTGTCATAAGCCGTCTCGCGAACATGGAAATGCTCACCGTGAGCGTGCCAGTGTCGTCTCTGGAAGAGATCTCGGCCATTCGCGGTACTAATCACATATCGCTTGACCGCGAATTAAAGCTTCTTGGCCACATTGAAAAAACTACCGGTACATCGCTGGTCCGCACCATTCAGCAAGGCCTTTCGGTCGGACTTCTCGGGATCGGTGTCGTCAACACGAGCGTCGAACTTGACGGAAAAGACATCGGGATCGCGGTTGTCGATTCCGGCATAAGGAAGAATCACCGCTCTTTTGTTGACTCGTCCGGAACGCAACGAGTAACTAAGTCAGTAGATTTTACCGGGAATGGAAATCAAGGCGAAGATGTTTTTGGACATGGAACTCACGTAGCGTCTCTCGCTGCAGGTGGAGGCGGACAAAATCTCAACGCGGCTGACGGCCTCTACATAAGCAATTATGAAGGCGTTGCTTCGCGGGCAAAGATCATAAACGTCAAGGTGCTCAACGATCACGGTGCCGGTGAAGTCTCTACGTTCATCGCCGCGATGGACTGGATTCTTGCGAATCGGACCCAGCAAAATATCCGCGTCGTTAACCTTAGCCTGGGAGCTCCGGCGATAGAGACGTGGCGGAACGATCCGCTGTGTAGAGCGGTCCGCAAACTCACGGCCGCCGGTATCGTAGTGGTCGCCGCCGCGGGAAACAATGGAAAACTGGCCAACGGCCAAAAGATCTATGGTGCGATCCATGCACCCGGTAATGATCCAAGCGTAATTACGGTCGGCGCAACAAATACCTTTGGCACTGATGCTCGCGATGACGATGGGATCACAACGTATAGTTCGCGAGGGCCAACACGTTCTTACTTTACCGACGCCAACGGCGTGAAGCGGTATGATCACCTGATCAAGCCGGACCTCGTGGCACCGGGTAACCTCATCGTCGGAGCACAGGCTGACGGAACCGAGATCATTCTCAACGCGCAGATCCTTTCAGCTGAAGCGACGCTTTCGGCCGACAACCGCCGCAAGATGATGTATATGAGCGGCACGTCGATGGCGACGCCGATCGTAAGCGGAACCGTCGCGCTGATGCTTCAGGCAAATCCGAAGCTGACGCCTAACATGGTCAAGGTTCTGCTGCAATACACCGCACAGAGGCTTGGCGGTTTTAACACCCTCGAACAGGGAGCAGGTCAACTAAACGTCGAAGGAGCGGTTAGGTTAGCAAACATGGTTCGAAAGGATTTACCGAATCCTACGCCGCAAGGCACGAGCATGCTGACGACGAATCAGCTTCCTCAGCACTGGAGCAAGATCGCGGGGACCAAGTTTCAATGGTCGGGCGGAATCTTCCCGAACTGGGCAGCTGTGAGCGGTACGAACCTTATTACGAAATATCAGCGAGTTTATGATAACGGTCTGCTAATGAGTGACGGCCTCTTGATGAGTGACGGTCTGCTTATGAGCGACGGATTGTTGATGAGCGACGGCCTACTTATAAGCGACGGACTGCTGATCAGTGATGGGCTGCTGATGAGCGATGGATTACTTATAAGCGACGGACTCCTAATCAGCGACGGAGCCGTACTTTCAGACAGTCAATCGCCCAATGGGAATGAAACCGTCACTCGCGGAACGTCGTTCACGCCATGGAGCACGCTGCTCTCTAGCAATTTCTCGCTAGGCGACAACAATCCGTTGGCAGATGGATTGCTTATCAGCGACGGCCTGCTTATTAGCGACGGTCTTCTGATGAGCGATTCGACACGATCGCAAAGCAATTCGATCCTGATCAACGGAGACGCAACATCGAGAATGCGTTAGTGAGAAGGATTTACACGAAGACAGATAGAAATTGGCCCTGCTAAGGGCCTTTTTCATTGAGCTTCAGCATTTGTGTAAAATATGTTTGTACACTTATGTGAGGTCGGGTATACTTCTTAGAGGATCTTGTTTGATCCACTTCAGCGTCACCTGCGCATCCCACGCGACAACCCCATTTAATGGATCGAAAGACAAAGGTAACAAATATTTACCTTGCTATACTTCTGCCAGCCGGCATCGGCGTGGTGGGTTGGGCCATCAGCGCGATTGACCTGGCACGAGCCAACACCGGCCTCGCAGTATTGGCGGCGATGACGATTGTTTTCGGATCTTACCTTCGCATCCAGCTTCCCAGAACTAAGATCCACCTTACCCTTTCTGACACCCTAATATTTTTAACCTTCATTCTTTACGGAGCTCCGTTCGCGGTCATTCTCGGTACCTGCGAAGCATTGATCTCGTCCTTCAATTTTCGCCGAAGCGGACTTCCGATGAGTACGAAGACGATCGTTATCAACTCGATCGTAAGCGCACTTTCGATCGCTTCGATGGCGGTTGCTGTCGGCATATTTTTTGGTGATCCTCGTGTCGCTCTCGATGGCTCAACCATGGGCGAGATGATTCTCGTTTTGTCAGCGATGGCTTTCGCTCAGTTCGTTGCCAATTCTGTCCTCATTTCGGTATTTATTTCGATCCGCAGCGGCGAGACCCTTTGGCATGTCTGGAGCGAATACTGTCTGAATGCCTTGGTAATCTATCTGACCGGGGCGGTAATGGCAGGAATCCTATACTCGGCCCTGTCTCAGATCGAGCCGGTCCTTTTGGTAGCCGTCGCCGTCTTCTTCTCGCTCATTTACTTCACATATGTCAGGTACGTCAACGAGATTCGCCGGACCGCAGCGGCCGCGGAGGAAGCCGAACGCAAGCGGGCCGAGCAGGCCGAAGTCCACTTAAACGAGCTGCAGCACTACGTCGGAGAGTTGGAACGTACGGCACATGCCCTTAGGGAAAGCCGGGAGAAGTTCAGGCATGCGGCCTATCACGATGCCCTCACCGGACTTGGCAATCGTAATTACATCCTCGAGCTTCTCGACCCGATCATCCAACGGGACATATTCGCTCAGAAGTTTGCACTTCTTTTTCTGGATCTTAACCGCTTCAAAACGGTTAACGACAGTCTCGGACATTCGGCTGGAGACCTGCTGATCAAACAGGTGGCACGCAGGCTCAAGCAGGCAGTGGGTGAGAACGGAACGGTAGGACGAATGAGCGGAGACGAGTTCGTAATTTTGATCACGGACGAATCATGCGCCGAGAATATCGAGACTCTCGCTCAAAGCATTTCGGCGAGGATATCTGAGCCTTATGATCTCGAAGGAAGACTTATATTCACCAGCGTAAGCATCGGGATCGCGATCGGGCCTGGGAAGTACGCAGATGCTGAAGAGGTCTTAAGAGACGCGGACATAGCCATGTACTACGCCAAGGAGAACGGCGCGCAATATGTGATCTTCGACCAGATAATGCATGCACGGGCAGTTTCTCTTTTGGAGCTCGAGACCGACCTGCGTTTAGGGGTCAAAGAACATCAGTTTGAATTATATTATCAACCGCTGGTTGACCTGCACGACGCGTCGCTGGTCGGCTTTGAGGCACTCGTTCGATGGAATCACCCTAGCCGCGGCTTGATAACACCTGGCGAGTTCATTTCTGTTGCCGAGTCTACGGGGCTGATCATACCCATGACGCTACAGCTGTTGGAGCAGGCTTGCTCTCAAACGACGCGGTGGATAGAGGAAGGGTCTGCTAACAGGTCGCTTGCGATCTCAGTGAATATCTCGGCCGGACATCTTGAGGAGAGAGGGTTTGTTGCCGACCTCAAAGAAATTCTCGACAAAACCGGACTTCCGCCCGGCAATTTGAAGCTTGAGATAACTGAAAGCGCGGTCATGGAAAATGCCGAGGCCGCGATCGAGATATTGAAGGCGGTCAAGCAGCTCGGCGTAAAGCTAAGCATCGATGATTTTGGCACCGGATATTCCAGCCTCAGCTATTTGCATCGCCTGCCGATCGACACGCTTAAGGTCGACCGCTCGTTCGTTAGCTCAATGGACGACAGCACGGAAAACGCGGAGATCGTTCGAACGGTAATCGCCCTCGCAAACTCGCTGAATCTGAGTGTTATCGCCGAGGGAATCGAGAGTATGGAACAGTACTACGGACTTCGAAGGCTTGGCTGCGAATATGGGCAAGGATATCTTTTCTCGCGTCCTGTTCCTGCTCGTGACGCTGGAATGATGGTAGTTGTCGGACCGTCTTGGGCGAATGTTGTGACTCCTCCGCCCAGCTTGGGCGATTTTGGCACTCCCGAGATCAGCCATGCGGGCGTGCACTAGAAATGAAGGATAGGTTAACAAAAGCTCTATTGCTGCTATCACTCGCCGCAGGCGTCGTTGCCTCAGGCATGTCGATAGTACTTTTCCAACTTGGTCTTGGGATCGCGGCCCTTGCCTCCGCGGTTTTGGGGAGCCTTTGTCTCGGTATCATTGCCAGACGCTATCTGCTGTGGGTCGAGGAAATCAAGACCAAGGCTGCTTCTTCGGAAACGGCCGAGCGGTTCCGCGCTGAGCAAGCAGAAACTCACGTGCAGGAACTTGAACACTACGTTGCCGAACTTGAAAGGAGTTCTGCCGCCTTGCGAGAAAGTCGAGAAAGGTTCAAGCACGCGGCATATCACGACGGGCTTACCGGCTTGGCGAATCGGGATCAAATAATCGATCTGCTGGCGCCGATGATCGAGTTGACAGGGGCTGCGGACGAATATCGATTTGCCGTGCTTTTTCTCGATCTGGACCGATTTAAGACTGTGAACGACAGCCTCGGGCACGGCGTCGGAGATCTGCTGATCGTTGAGGTTGCAAAACGACTTCAAAATGTTATAGGTGACCGTGGAACGGTCGGCCGGCTGAGCGGCGATGAATTCGTCATCCTTGTTTCGCGTGTTCTTGATCAGAGTGAAACGATCCTGATCGCTGAACAGATCGGCGAAGAGTTCGCTTCGGCGTTCAACCTTGAAGGCAGGCAGCTTTTCACGAGCGCAAGCATCGGTATCACGATGGGAAGTGCCAGATATTCAAGGGCCGACGAGATTCTTCGCGACGCGGATATAGCGATGTACTATGCGAAGGAAACTGGCAAAAGCTACGTTATCTTTGACCAGATCATGCATGCTCGTGCGGTGACGCTGCTTGAGCTCGAAACAGATCTTCGCCTGGCTTTAGAGCGAAATGAATTCGAGCTCTTCTATCAACCGCTCGTCAACCTCGACGATTGTGCCCTGATCGGATTCGAGGCCCTCGTTAGGTGGAATCATCCCTCTCGCGGACTGGTCACGCCGGGTGAGTTTATCCAGGTTGCCGAAACTACGGGGCTGATCATCCCGATGACATATGTTCTGCTCCGTTCAGCGTGCGAACAACTTGCGAAATGGCGTGCGTCGGGCCTTTGCGATCCTCGTTTTGTCATAAGCGTGAATCTTTCGGCCAGTCACTTGGGCCAAAAAGGCATTCTCGATCATCTTCGTTCGATCATCTTCGAAACCGGGATCGATCCGGAGAACCTGAAGCTCGAAATAACCGAGAGTGCCGTGATGGAAAATGCCGAGACATCCATCGCCGTATTTAGAAAGATCAAAGAACTTGGAATTCAGATCAGCATCGACGACTTCGGCACCGGATACTCAAGCTTGAGCTATTTGCATCGTTTTCCGATCGATACTCTTAAGATCGACCGCTCGTTCGTAGGAACGATGGAGGATGGTTCGGAGAATGGCGAAATAGTCAGGACCGTGATCGCCTTGGCTAAGGCCCTTAAGCTGAGCGTGATCGCCGAGGGCATTGAGAGTATTCATCAGTTTCACCAGCTCCGAATTCTGGGCTGCGAATATGGGCAAGGGTTCCTCTTTTCACGTGCGATCCCTGCAATTGAGGCATCGAAGATGCTCGAAGACAAGGGCCGCTGGAGCAACATTCTTCCTCCAAACGACTATGGCGTAGTGGCCAGAAACCTCGAATATACACAACTTCGCATACAGTAATGACCCACGAGAACGATCAGGCCGGAAGCCTTTCCTCCATCCGGCGAAGATTTAAAAGAACAAAACGTCACTCAGCAAAAACGAAGGGCTTCGCCCCAAGCGGGAACTGATTCTCGTAGACGTTGGCGAGATTGAGAAGAGTGCCTTCTGACCAGAAGTTTCCGATCAGCTGCGTACCGATCGGCAAACCGTCCGACGAGAGCCCGCACGGAACGCTGACTGCCGGAACACCTGCAAGGTTTGCGCTGACCGTGTAGATGTCGTTCAGATACATGGCAAGCGGGTCCTCCGTTTTCTCGCCGATCTTGAAGGCCGTCGACGGGGAAGTCGGCGTGAGGATCGCGTCACACTTCGCAAATACCTTCTGGTAATCAGCCTTTACGAGTGCGCGGACCTTCTGTGCTTTCGAATAGTAGGCGTCGTAATATCCGCTGGAGAGAACATAGGTTCCAAGCATTATCCGTCGTTTGACCTCGGGCCCGAATCCTTCCTCGCGCGTCTTCATATACATCTCGCGAAGGCTGTGTGAGCCCTCTGCTCGAAAGCCGTAACGAACTCCGTCAAAGCGAGCGAGGTTTGATGAAGCTTCGGCGGTGGCGATTATGTAGTAGACAGCAATGCCATATTTCGCGTAGGGAAGTTCAACGTCAACGATCTGGGCTCCCAATGAGCGGAAATTGTCTATCGAATTCTCCACTGCGTTTCGGACCTCATCATCGAGGCCTTCGCCGAAAAGCTCGCGCGGAACGCCAATCGTTTTGCCCTTAATGTCGTCATTGATCGTTGCTTCGTAATCGGGCACAGGAACGTCGGCTGAGGTCGAATCAAGCTCGTCGCGTCCGGCGATCACAAACAAGACGCGAGCGGCATCGAGCGATGTCAAACCAAAGATGCCAATGTTGTCGAGAGACGATGCGAATGCCACAAGGCCATACCGGGAGATTCGTCCGTAGGTCGGCTTAAGGCCGAATATGCCGCACAGCGAAGCGGGCTGACGTACAGATCCGCCAGTTTCAGATCCGAGTGACACTCGAACAACACCCGACGCGACCGCGACAGCCGAACCGCCCGAACTTCCACCCGGAACTCGCTCAACGTCCCACGGATTCTTCGCGGCACCGAAAGCCGAAGACTCATTTGACGAGCCCATCGCAAACTCGTCCATATTCGTTTTTCCGACGACTATCGCACCCGCGTCGTTCAAACGTTTGACCGCTGTCGCGTCGTACTGCGCTTTGTAATTGTGCAGAATACGCGACCCGCAAGAGGTCCGCATGCCTTTCGTGCAGATGTTGTCTTTGATCGCGATAGGTGTGCCGAAAAGGGGCCTTGCCTCGGTCTGCTTGGATACTTGCTCTATCCTCGAAAGTGCGTGGTCCCGCTCGATCGAGAGAAAGCTGTTGAGCTGGCCGTTGAGCCGCTCGGCGTTATCCAATGTGCGTTCGATTTCTTCGATGATCATTTACAAAAACTATCTTGAGACCTTATTGATCAGCCACTTGTCGTTCTTATCGATCGACTCAACCTTTATCTCCCGCTGTTCCGTTCTCTCGTCGGTACGCCAGAAAAGCAGAACGCTGAATTCCGTTTTTTCGGGCGAGATCTCGCGACACTCGCCGACGCGAAATGCCTTTGGAAGGTCGTCATTTCCGGTCGTGAACGGATCGGTTCCTTCTTTCGAGCTTGCCGCCGATGCCAAAAGTTCAGGCGACAAATACTTCTCGCGACGCTTGAGCCCTTCAGTCGAAAACCTCATTTCGTTACCAAAGTGATAAGAATAAAACTCTCGGACCGCATTCTTCGACTCGGAGCAAGCGGGCGACTCAAGGCTCGGCACATTGCAAGCGACAGTTCCAAGCGATACAAGCAGCGATAACATCAAAGTTTGTCGAAGGTCCGCCATGATCATAAAACCTTCGGAACCTGGAAGTGGCCGGCAACGCCGGACGGTGCTTCGCCAAGAGCTTCCTCCGGTGTGAACGACCCGCGAGGTTCATCCATTCTCATCGTATCGGTCGACGCACCTTCGACCGTTAGCCCGCCCAGCATCGGCTCAACACTATCGGTATCGAGCTCGTTCAACTGCTCAACATACTTTACGATGTCCGCCATTTGCGGTGTGTAGAGGGCGACCTCGTCGTCAGTGATCTCGAGATGGGCGAGGTTCGCAATTTTTCTGACATCCATACTTTATCTTTGCCGAGCTAGGCAGTTTGCGGCAGCTTGCAAAACCGTATTTCGGAGCGACTCGTCGCGAATCCTACGGGAAGATACCGACAACTCGACCGGTGGAACGATCCCGTAAGTTACATCTTCAGTTGCAGCAACCGGAGCGACGATATCATTTGGAGACACGCGAAACTCAATAAAGTTTACGCTCGGCTTGCCTAACGCACTGTTCAACTTGAATATTAGCTGCGGCGCGAGTGTCTCAAGATTTCGCTTCCAAGTTTTGTCAGAAACCGCGATCACAAGACGGTCTTCTTCGACCGAAAGCGGCATCGTTCTTTCGAAAACTTGTTCTCCGGCGATGTTGCGCCAAGCCGCAAATACGAACGCTTGACGCACCTCGTCCGACGCCTCGATAGCGTCGAAAACTCCCGGCAATGTATTAACAAACGCCTTCATTTCTTTAGGTTTCGCCGATGCACTATCATCTTAAACGACGAGAGAACGAAATGCTAAATGACGTAAAAACCGCAATTGACCTGCCGGCTTTAGTGCTCGCATCGGGAAGCCCGAGGCGGGCGGAGATACTTAACTCAGTCGGTTGGAAATTTGAGAAAGCAATCCCCAACGTAGACGAATCAGTGATCGCAGGCGAGTCGCCCGAAGAGTACGTCCAACGCCTGGCAGCGGAAAAAGCGAGAGCGGTTTTCGGTTCATACTCAGACCGTCCTGTACTTGCGGCCGATACAACCGTTGTTATCAACGGCGAGATCATCGGCAAACCCGTCGATCTTAACGATGCTCGGCGGATGATCTCGATGCTGGCAGGTAACTGGCACGAGGTGCTCACCGGCGTCGCCGTTTCACAGAACGGAAACGAGGAAGTTGGCATTCAATCGACGCGCGTTAAGTTCGCGCCGATGACAGACGCCGAAATCAGGTTCCTCGTCGAGCGCGGCGATCCGCTCGATAAGGCAGGTGCATACGCGGTCCAAGCTCAGGCGGCGCTATTCATAGAAGGCATCGAGGGCGATTACTGGAATGTCGTCGGACTGCCGATAAGCCTCGTCTATCGTCTAGTTGCGGCGGGGAGCCGATAGCAGCCCGCGGATTACGTTTCATTTTGCTACTCACACTTTTTGTTTTATTTGAAACGCGGACTAAGACTTACACCGCCTTCAACATTTAAAGAGGCATTCCCCGTAAGTTGTTTGTTCCGCTCCATTTTGCGTCTGTGTTTTTGCTCCATTCGGAACA
>CADEGD010000010.1:0-61401 GCA_902826795.1 uncultured Acidobacteriota bacterium
GAAGATGGTCATCGTATGGTAAAATATCGGTTATGGAAAGCGGCATCGCCACATTCGAAATGATTGCCGAACTGCAGCGGCTCGCCGAGCGTGCGTTCGTGTTTCGGCTCAAAGAACTGCACCCAGATATCACGCCGGAACAGGTCGAAATTGAGATCTGCAAGTGGATAAAAACTCGGCCCGGAGCGGAGTTTGGCGACGGCGTGGGGCGTGTTGGTGATCTGTCTCGATTCGAAATCTAACCTATCCGACACCTTGAAGAACATGCCAAAGCGGTCGCGTCTCAACTTAATAAGTTGGGTGTAAAGTACGCTGTGGTTGGAGGCATAGCCGTCTCATTTAGATCGATTGTTCGAACCACGAATGATCTCGATTTGGCGGTGTTTGTAAGGGACGATGCAGAGGCGGAATCGATCGTACGGACACTGATCGGTTTGGGATACCGAGCCCAGATAGTCTTGGAGAGCGATGTGTCCGGGCGTTTGGCCACCGTCAGGATGATCTCAACCGGCGAGCGGGAAGTTTTTGTTGACCTGCTGTTTGCCTCCGCAGGAATAGAGCGCGAGGTGGTTGAGGGCGCCAGCATGATCGAGATATTTCCAGGTCTTGCACTTCACGTCGCATCACGTCCCGCACTAATAGCCCTTAAGACCCTTTCCGCAAATCCCAAAACGCGTTCAAAGGACATCAATGATCTTCAGAATTTATTGACAGCGTCCTCGGCGGCGGAAGTCCAGGAATCTCGTCGGCTGCTCCGCTTAATTACAGAGCGCGGATTTAATCGAAATAAAGACCTCTTGAAAGACCTTGACGGCTACCTTGAGCAGTTTGAGGTTGCTAACTAGCTTCACGTACATCATCCGTCCGAGACCAACTTCGATCAAGCGCGAGCGACTATGGCCACTTGAGGCTTTTTTGCTTTTTTGTGGTTGAAATGTTTTGATGAAAACACGAAAAAACTATGTCTGAAACGTTCAAATTGCCTCCTCTAGATGTAGCTGAGTACAGGCTTGAGAATGGCCTTCGAGTCGTACTTAACCGTGATATGGCGGTGCCTGTGGTGTCGATCGCGGTTTATTACGATGTCGGCTCGCGGAACGAGCGAGAGGATCGGACCGGCTTCGCTCATCTCTTCGAGCACATGATGTTCCAAGGCTCTGACAATATACCGAAAGCCGGCCATTTTCAGCACATCATGAAGGCCGGCGGTACGATGAATGGAACGACGTCGAGCGAGCGTACAAATTATTACGAAACGCTGCCGGCGAACCAACTTCCGCTCGGACTGTGGCTTGAATCGGACCGGATGCGGTCGCTCGCGGTCACGCAAGAGAATCTCGACAACCAGCGCGAGGCCGTTAAGGAAGAGAAGCGCCTACGCTACGACAATCAGCCTTACGGTCAGATCTTCGACTTGATCAACGAGATGATCTATAAGAACTTCGCGAATTCGCATTCGACGATCGGTTCGATGGATCACCTCGACGCGGCGTCGGTGGAGGATGTGCAGGAGTTTTTCAAGATCTTTTACGCCCCGAATAACGCAGTGCTCGTCATTTCCGGGGCGTTTGATCCCGCCGAAGCAAAAGTACTCGTCGAAACCTATTTCGGCGATATCCCGTCGCAGCCGCTTCCGGCCGCTCTCGATGTTTCTGAGCCAACTGAGGTGGCGAACAATTACCGCGAGTGGGAAGACAAACTCGCTCCATTCCCGGCGTTCCTTCTTGGCTGGAAGATACCGCAACGCCGCACGCCGGAATCTCACGCGCTGTTTCTGGCCGGGAAACTTTTGTACGACGGCGACAGTTCGCGGCTTTACCAGAAGTTGGTGAAGGGTGAAGAGTCGGTTATCCAACTTTTCGGCTTCACGGACGAACGCCGCGGCCCGTCGAGTATTTTTGTCGGGGCGATCCCAAAACCCGAAAAAGACTTGAGTAAGATTCGCGAGACGATCATGCACGAGGTTCACGATCTCGCGACTCACGGCCCGACGCCTGACGAAATGCAGAAGCTCCATAATCAGCTATTTAACGACTCGATCCGAATGCGGCAATCGTCCATGTCGAGGGCGCAGCAGATCGCCGAGTTTGCGCTTTACGACGGCGATCCGACGCTGATCAATCAGGAACTCGAAGAGCTTTTGGCGATCACGCCGGACGCGATTCGGAATGCGGTCGCGAAATTTCTCGACACAGAGAATCGGGCATTGCTCGATATCGTTCCCGCGGGCAAGGGTTAGTGTTTACGTGAAGTTAAAACAGGATGCACAGGATAAACAGGATATTGTCCGATCCGCCCAGTAGTTTTGACCACAGAACAAGAGGAGTAAGGAACCGATGAACCGGTAAAATCATCATGTTCATCCTCTCCATCCTGTTTGAATTTTTACTTTATGGGAACAGTTCAAAAGACAGCACCGGAGCCGCTTGCGCTGGTTCCATTTCAAATTCCTACACCGTTCGAAACCACGCTTCCGAACGGGTTGCGAGTCGTTATTTTCGATGACGAACGGCTTCCCTTGGTGAGCTTTCGACTCGCGTTTCTATCGGGCGACGCGCACGATCCGCATGAACATACGGGCCTGACTTCGGCCATGGTCTCGATGATGACCGAAGGCACCGATGATTATTCGAGCAGGGAACTCGCCGAAAAAGTCGAGAGGCTCGGCGCGTCGTTGGGCGTTTCCGCTTCGGACGATTTCACGATCGTCTCGGCTTCGACTCTGTCGATGTACAGTGCGGACATACTCGACCTGATCGCCGAGGTTGTGTTTCGTCCGACCTTTCCGGAAGACGAACTGGACTTGTACCGACGCAACACCGTCGAGAATCTGAAGTATCAGCGTTCGCAGCCGAACTTCCTTGCGAACGAGCAGACGTCGCGGATCTTATACGGCTCACATCCTTATGCGACCATCGCACCGAAGGCGGCCGACGTGGAGAAGCTCACGCGGGAAGACCTTGTTCGATTGCATGAGGCTCGGATTATTCCGAACAACGCGATTCTGGTCGTTGTAGGAAACGTCGATCGAGACGAACTGCTAGGAAAACTGGAAGCTCACTTCGGAGAATGGCCAAAAGGCGAGATACCGGTTGCCGACGATCCAGCGCTGCCGAAACGTACCGAACGGACGATCACGATCGTTGATCGTCCTGGCTCGGCACAATCAAACATTGTGCTCGCGAATCTTGGCGTCAAACGGATGCATCCCGATTATTTTCCACTTCTTGTGATGAATCAGGTGCTTGGTGCCGGAGCATCGTCGAGAGTCTTTATGAACCTCCGCGAAGAGAAGGGATACACCTACGGTGCGTACACGCGGATGGACATGAAGCGGCTCGCCGGAGATATCGAAGCAACTGCCGAGGTTCGAACATCGGTTACCGGAGATTCACTTAAAGAATTCTTCTACGAGCTAAATCGCATTCGTGATGAGCGTGTTCCTGAAGACGAGATCAACGACGCGAAAAATTACCTCTCTGGAGTTTTCCCTCTGCGTGCCGAAACGCAAGAGGGAATGACGGGCTTGATCCTAAATCAGCAGATCTACGGGTTGCCGGCCGATTATCTTCAGTCTTATCGTGACAATATTTCAGCTGTAACGGCCGACGACGTGCAGCGAGTTGCCCGCGAGCATCTTCATCCTGAAACTGTCGCTCTCGTCGTGGTCGGCGATGCAGGCGAAGTGCTTCCTCAAGTGAAAGAATACGCGAGTTCGATCGAGATCTTCGACACCGAAGGAAATGAAAAGGGTCTAGCTGATTACGAATCCGGTCAGGATGAATCAGACGCGGATCTGTCCGGTACGTGGGAACTGTCCCTCGATTTTCAAGGTCAGCCGGTTCCGGTAACTTTGAGTATCGATCAGGATGGGACTTCGATAACGGGCAAGCTCGTAACGATGCTAGGCGAAGGCGAGATCACAGCGGGCAGCGTGAGCGGATCGAAATTCTCGGCCACCGCTTCAACCGACCTTCAAGGGCAGAAACTTGAGCTGTCGATAAACGGCAAACTGGCCGGCGACCAATTGAGCGGTTCGATTACCGCTCCGATCGTTCCTGATCCGCTCACATTCTCCGGTACAAGAGCGTGAACTCGGTCAATCCGAGAGCTCCGAGGCGTGAGATGCGGCGATACGCCAGGTGTCGCCGGTCTTGATGAATATTATTGAGAATACGATCGGCGGCGGTGGGGTGGTTTCTCCTGCCTTTGGAAACGAACGGATCCTGAACAGATACATCGCAGCCGGGCCGAAGTTTAGAAACACTTCGTCGTCGCGATAGCGGTACCGATTTCGCATCGTTGGGATCTTTAATGCGCTCAGCAATGCCGATCTGTCGCCAGACACACTTGAACCCGTCGAAGTGAAAACGTAATCGGAGATGAATCCGTCCGCGTTCGTGTCACTTCGCATTCCCGAATCGTTGAGTGAGCTCAGCAATTCGCGCAATTCGGTCTCCGTTGAGACAGAGATGAATTTCGTCGGCTTCAATAGCGGGCGTATCTCTGCAACCGCGGGGTGAGGCGGCTGCCAGGGCGGTTTCTCACACTGGATCGTCGACATATGAGCCGCCGCGATCTTCCACGAAGATTCAATTTTCAGCCAAAGTTCGGTTGTCTGATACTGCGTAAGGCAGCGATCGTCGCGATAGCGCCAAAGGTTTTTCTTTAGCACGTTCACGATCGCGACATCGCCAATGACCTGAATCGCCGGAAGGTCGCTGTCATAGGAAAGCGTTTCGAAATCAAGCCGCTTGCCCGCTTTTAATGCTGCTGCGTCCCACTTGACCATTGCCCCCAGTTGTTCTCGATAGTTGAATACCGGCTTCTCACGCACGTTCACATAGCCGTCGATATAAACCTTGTCGAACGGAGCCGGATCGCGGGAAACAAATGCCCGTTCCACTTCGAGCATGGCTTTCCGAATATCCTGACTATCGGAGCCGGACTGCGAAAATGCCGTTTGTGTAAATTGAGCGTAGACGGATAGCGAAAGCGGGATGAGAAGGATCAGGGTTTTAAGTGCAAACCTCATTTCTCGGATAACAAGTCTTAGATGCGTTGCATCTCCATTTCGACGGCTATCGACTCTTCGCCTTCGGGCGAAATGTTGAACATCTTATAGTCGAATCCTTCATCGGTTGCAGCAATCTCGCTTCGCCATCCCCAATCCGGGTGACCCTCAACCTTGTACGTGCCTTTAACCGAAACTGAACCGTCGGCTGACTCAGATCCGTTGCACAACATAACGTTGTGAGCCATGTGCCACGAATCGGTCCAGAATGCGTTGACTACATCTGTCTTATTATCTCCGCCAAGGATCACGACGCCCTCTTGCGGTTTGCCGTCGTATTCCCACGTGTATGCGATCTCCAAAAACTGTCCGCCGATCCGCTCTCGAACGGTCGCGGTCCCTGCCGATTCGTGAATCGGCGTTGGACCCCATTCTCCTAAGTGCAGCCGGTTGGAACCTTTCCAGTCACCTAAAAGCTCCCGGAGTTTTAAAGGAATACTCATGTGTCGTAATCACTCGACCTAATAGTTATTGAAAGTTGTTATGGAATTATAACCCGAAATCAAAAATTCGACGCATGATCGGAGTAAAGGGCGGGAGTTTTGAGCTGTGAGTGGGAGATCTGCAGGCCGTGACAGCGCGGCCGCGACGGGTATCACAACTCAAAACTTCGCTTTGGTGAGCCTGTTAGCTGACCTTTCGAAGGGGAAGCTCCTGCGGCTTCAACGCTCGCAAGTGGTCGATCAATGAAGACGCGGCACGCCGAGATAGCTCTGAGACACGGCAATTAAGCATCTCTAAGCATTCCTTGTCTGCGTCGATGGCGGCTTCGCGTGCCACGGCTCTGATCATCCCAAGCTGTTTTGTCGTGACCATATCGGCCAGCGTCGTTGCAACCGGATCGGCCGGGAATGCAGGAGCCGATTCTTCGGAGTCGATGGCGTCGGCCTCTTTTTTGTAGAGGTCGCGGGCAATGCCGAACTTAACGGCCGCACGCTTCAACGCGTCATGCTCGGCTTTTTTGATTCCCGTTTCGCTGCGGGCCGAGCCCGTCCCTATTCCTTCGCGGGTAACGCCGTCGATCGTGATCGCAACCGTGACAACCGCAAAGTCGCCGATCGACCGAATATCTTTTACCGAGTGGGCCCAGTTCGGCGCCGTGCGGTCGAGTACGTCGGCAACGGTGTGCCACTCTACATAATCGACCTTTCGAACATTGCCATTTCGATCGCGGCCGGCTTCGCGATGTCTTACCAGTTCTGGCTCTACGTTCTTTCTTAACTCCTTCAGCGTCGAAGAGAAGTCGAGAACGTTGCTTGCCTCGGCTGCGAACTCCTTGGAAAGTACCTGTTGCGTCTTTGTTTCGATCTGTGCCTTCATTTTGTGTGTCTCCTTTTCGACATTGTCTAGCGGCTGCAAATGATCCATATTCTTTATGGCCTTTACCTGATACGGCCTTCGAAATCATTCAGCTTCCGCCCTGTACGCAGCTTTTCAGGGAAGCTGCTCAGCCTGTGGGTGGAACTAACTATCCCATCCATGAAACAGTGTACGATAAAAATCTTTTTGTTGCAAGCATGAAATTAGGTGTTGCATTCAAAAAATCTCTGTGCTATGTTTTACTCATGAAATGGTAAGTGCGGTATGACACTTAACAGAATCGGAGGAAAAAATGGCATTTAGGAACGAAAACTACGTTAAGACTTTGGAATTGGGGCAGGCGATCAAACGCCGCCGGGAAGAGTTGGGCTTGAGCCTGCGCGATGTTGCGGATGTGACCGGAGTTTCGGCTTCGACACTTTCGCGGATCGAAAATGGCACCGGCAAGCCGGACGCTGACAACATTGCCCGCCTGACCGGCTGGCTGGACATGCCGATGGACCGGATCATGAACAAGCAAAGCTCATCGTCTAACGAGGTTGAGCCGGTGATCTATTATCCGCACGAGGCAACGCCCGAGATCGTGGAAGCTCACCTTCGCGCCGACAAAAATTTATCGCCGGAGACGGCGAATGCTTTGTCCGAATTGTTCCGTGTTGCATATAAACAATTTAGCGGCACAGCGAAGAAGCGTAAGTAGTTCTTTTTGTTTAGTACGAGGTCTTGAAATGCAAAACATCAGCACTCCGGCGATGTTCGCCGAGCCGACTCTAATTGTTTCTGAAGCGGCACATATTAATGAATCGGAAGGTCAATTCACGCTTGATACGACGTTCGTATTGTTCTTTTTAGCAATGGATCTCGGCCTGATCGGCTTAGGAATGAGTTTCGCGACAGCTCTTCAATTCCTGACGCTTATCGTATTCCTGATCGTTCCTTATTTTCTGCCGTTCACCGCCAGCCAACAGTCGTTTTCAAGGTGGCTGATTGGAAGGATCGTTGTGGGTGCGGTTGGAATAACTTTCGGGATGATGCTCGGTCAGGCGGTGGGCACGGTGTTGCCAGACACATTCCGGTTCGTACCGATGACACTGTTAATTGTTGCAGCAATTATATGTTGCAACGTCCAGATCTATGGTATACTGAAGCATCGTTTGGCGAGATAGGCAAAAGGCGTCGAACGTAACACGAATCCGCAGTCGTTTCGGGAATGACTGCGGATTTTTCTTGCCAATTTCATCCGTTCTAATGTATGTTAGAATCACCAGATTGGAGGATAGATATGACCACCAAGCTTAAAGTCACGACAGTTGGAAGCTCTGCAGGCGTCGTATTGACCAAGGAACTACTGCATATGTTGCGGGTATCTAAAGGCGATACGCTTTTCGCCATTCAAACCTCTCGTGGAGTTGAATTGACCGCGTACGATCCAGAAGTGGCGCGACAGATGGAAGTGGCGGAAAGGGTAATGCGAGAAGACAGAGACGTGCTAAGGAAACTTGCTGAATGAATGAACCCGTCTGGTTGATTCTTGAGACGGTCTACGCAATTCACACTGCTCAGATAGCGGAGCATGGCGGAGCGGACGGAGTGCGCGACGAGGGGCTTCTTCTTTCAGCTCTTGCTCGACCGCAGAATGTCTTCGCTTACAACGATGAAGCGGACCATGCATCTCTAGCCGCTTCCTATGCTTTTGGAATCGCCAAGAATCACCCTTTCCTAGATGGTAACAAACGAACCGCGCTCGTTGTTATGCGTACTTTCTTAGCATTGAACGATCTAAACTTTGTTACCACGCCGGAAGCGAAGTTCACTACAATACTTGGACTTGCGGAAGGGAGCTTGACCGAAGAAGATCTAGCCGCGTGGATCCGCACGTGCATCTCCTAAGATTTGCCTATGCAGTCTGTAGTTCAGGCTGCGTGGTCGTCGTCTTCGTAATCGTCGAATGCAGTGATTTCACTCCAACTATTAGATCCGAATACTGTTCCGGCGTCAGAGCTTGGGCTCCGTCGCAGAGGGCCTCTTCCGGACACGGGTGGACTTCAATGATCAGTCCATCCGCCCCGACGGCGACTCCTGCGCGGGCAAGAGGTTCGACCATATAATTGTGGCCCGAGGCGTGGGACGGATCGATGATAACCGGCAGATGCGACACTCGTCGGATCGCCGGAACAATAGAGATATCCAGCGTGTTCCTTGCATGATCGGCGAACGTGCGTATGCCGCGCTCGCATAAGATCACGTCGTAGTTTCCTTCGGACATTATGTACTCAGCGGCGAGAAGTAGTTCGTCGAGAGTAGCGGATAACCCGCGCTTTAGAAGTACGGGCTTTCGAGTTTGTCCGACGTACTTCAGCAGCGAAAAATTCTGCATGTTACGAGCCCCGATCTGAATACAGTCGCCGTATTTTACGACCAGATCAACACCGCGTTCGTCCATCGCTTCAGTTACGATGTTCAGCCCGAACTGATCACGAACCTGAGCGAGGATCTTCAAACCGTCTTCACCTTTGCCCTGAAATGCATAGGGAGACGTTCTAGGTTTAAATGCACCGCCGCGAAAGAACTTCGCTCCGCTAGCCGCGACGATCTCAGCGACCTTGAAAACCTGTTCTTCCGATTCGACCGCGCACGGCCCCGCGATCATCGCGAGCGAACCGTCGCCGATGAAAGCATTCCCCACTTTGATCGAAGATTTCTCCGGTCGCAGATCGTTTGATATCAGCTTGTACGGTTTGGTAACGCGGATCGCATCGGCGACGCCCGGGAGATTTTCGAAGTGTGTCGGATCGACAGCACCTTTGTTTCCAGTGATGCCGATAGCAGTACGATTCTCGCCGGGCATTGTGTGTCCGCGGAATCCAAGTTTCTCAATAATTCCGATCACCCGGTCGATGTCGGCCTGAGTAGCATCGGGTTTCATTACGATAAGCATAAATAAAGTTAAGACTCTAGATTTCCGCCCTATTCTTTGCAACCGGCGGAAGAAGTTGCTGCACGAAATTATTTACGATCTCGACTGTATCGCCGTCAGGGATCGAGCGCTCGATCTCTCTAACGATCGCCGACCCGACTACCGCGGCATCGGCGTATCGCCAAACGTCCTCAATCTGCTGGCGCGTAGATATGCCAAAACCGACAGCTATCGGCAGATCTGTAAACCGTCGAGCTCGACTTACCAATTCTTGCGCCGCCGAACTTGTCTCGCTCTGAGCGCCGGTAACGCCGGCTCGCGAAACAGCATAGATAAAACCTGACGCGTTTGCCGCGATGCGTCCGAGTCGTTCATCACTCGTCGTCGGCGCGATCAGCGATATCAAATCGAGATCGCGACTGCGCATGACCGAAGAAATGACGAACGCCACCTCGTCGACCGCGTCCGTAACGAGCACACCGTCTACGCCGGCCTCAGCGGCCTCAGCGGCGAGCTTTTCGAATCCATAGCGGAACAACGGATTCAGATAGCTAAACAGCACGACCGGTGTGTCGATCTCTTGACGCAGGTCGCGAACCATTTGCAGAATGTCAGCCAGAGTCGTACCGCTGTCCAACGCCCGCTGCGAGGATGCTTGGATCGTCGGGCCGTCGGCCATCGGGTCGGTGAATGGGACACCAAGTTCGATGATGTCTGCACCGTTTCTAGACAGTGCCAGCACAATCTCTCTCGAGACTGCAAGATCAGGATCGCCCGCCGAGACAAAAGGTATAAATCCCTTCCGGCCCGCCTTTCTCAATTCTGCAAATTTGTCGCCTATCTGTGCCATCGCATTTTTCTAACAGTTTTTAGTTACAAAGTTTGCAGTTACTAGTTCGAAAAAAAACTGGAAACTAAAAACTGTAGAACTTAGAACCGTTAGGCCTAGTCTGTTAATAACTCTTGCACCTGGTTCACATCCTTATCGCCCCTGCCCGACAAATTCACGACGGCTACTGAATCACGCGGCATTTCCGGCGCCGTTTTAACGATTTGTGCTATCGCGTGCGCGGATTCGAGAGCAGGGATGATGCCTTCGGTTTCCGAGAGCAGCTTAAACGCATCGAGAGCTTCGTCGTCGCTCACCGACGTATACTCGACACGTTTGTGATCATGCAAAAAAGCGTGCTCGGGTCCCACGGACGCGTAATCGAGGCCAGCAGAAACCGAATGCGTCACAGCTATCTGTCCGTGTTCGTTCTGCAGTAAATAGCTCTTCGTTCCTTGCAATATTCCAACCGCAGAATCGTCTGTAAATCTCGCCGCATGCTCGCCCAGAGCTCCGCCGCGTCCGCCTGCTTCCACGCCGATCATTCTTACAGACTTGTCTTTCAAAAAATCATGGAACAGTCCAATCGAGTTAGAACCGCCGCCTACACATGCGACGAGTAGATCGGGAAGCCTGCCTTCTTTTTCAACGATCTGTTCGCGTGTCTCGCGGCCGATGATCGACTGAAAATCTCTTACCATCAACGGATACGGATGCGGGCCTAAGGCAGATCCAAGCAAGTAATATGTCGTGTCCACATTTGTAACCCAATCCCGTAACGCTTCGTTAATCGCATCCTTCAACGTCTTCGAACCCGAATCGACGCCGCGAACTTCCGCGCCCATCAATCGCATCCGAAAGACATTCAACTCCTGTCGCCGCATATCTTCGGTGCCCATATAGACGACGCAATCGAGTCCGAAATGAGCGCAAACAGTAGCGGTTGCAACTCCGTGTTGGCCTGCGCCAGTCTCTGCAATTATCCGTTTCTTGCCCATGCGACGGGCGAGCAATATTTGTCCGACGCAGTTATTGATCTTGTGAGCGCCCGTGTGATTCAGGTCCTCACGTTTAAGATAGATCTTCGCTCCACCGAGCTTTTCCGTCAGACGTTCGGCAAAATACAGCGGGCTCGGACGACCGACAAAATCTTTTAGCAGCCCGTCCATCTCTGCTCGAAATCCCCCGTCGTCGCGATAGGTGAAGTAAGCCTCGGTTAGCTCGTCGATCGGAGCGACAAGCGTCTCCGGCACATACCGCCCGCCGTAATCACCCCAATAACCCTGCTCGTTTGGTTCGTAACTCGTCATGCATTCTTCGCGTTTCTGATGAACGCTTCCAATTTCTGCGGATCTTTTTTACCCGGTGACGATTCAACGCCACTCGCAACGTCGACGGCATACGGACAAACAATACGAATCGCCTCTTCGACATTCTCTGGATTTAATCCGCCTGCTAAATAGATATTACCGTTCCGGGACGAAGACTCGCGGGCAAGGCTCCAATCAAAGGTTTGACCCGTTCCTCCATACTCGGCTGCGGAGAATGAATCAAGAAGTAGATCGTCGGCGCCGAGAGTCGCCGCTTCGTCGATCTCTTTTTGAGAAGCTACTCGAACTGCCTTGATGATCCTGGTATCCATATTTGTGCGTATCTCGGTAATCAATTCCGCGGTTTCGTCTCCGTGCAATTGAATGGCGTCAAGATTTCCGAGTTTTCGTGCAACGAGAATTTCATCGATCGACGCATTTACGAAAACACCGATCTTCGTAACCGATTGAGCCAAATCACGAACGATGGCCTCGACTGTTTCCGGCGATATGTATCTTTTACTCTTGGGGTAAAAATTGAACCCGATCATATCCGCTCCGAATTTCACGCAAAGTTCAGCATCCTCGCGATTCGTTATCCCGCAGATCTTGACCTTTGTCTCTTTTCTCATCCGATCTAATTAACAATTTAGAATTGATAGTTAATTTGCGAAAACTTATTGCGACCTCGTCAGCTCGACAAGCGTCGAGATCGGGTTACCGCTTTTCATGAGCGTCTCTCCGATCAGAAAACCTGCGTAACCGAGATCGCGTAGCTCGGCAATATCATCGCGAGTCTTCAGACCGCTTTCGGCGACCATGATCGAGCCGTCCGGTGCGTTCTTGATCAACTCGCGGGATACGTCGAGCGTTACGCTAAAAGTTTTCAGATCGCGGTTGTTGACTCCGATCAGCCTCGCTCCCAACTTGTTGATTCGCTCTAATTCTTCGAACGTATGTACTTCGACGAGCGCATCCAGCCCTAGCTCTTGTTCGGCGACCGACCGCAGCTTTTCTATCTCGTCATCTTCAAGCATCGCCGCGATCAGCAGGATTGCATCGGCACCGGCGGCAGCCGCTTCATAGATCTGAAACTCGTCGAAGAAAAAATCCTTACGAAGGATCGGCAGATCTACTGTGGATCGCACGGCCCGGAGATCTTCGAGCGAACCCTTGAAATGATCTTCCTCGGTCAGGATCGATATCGCCGCTGCTCCGCCGGCTTCGTATTGACGAGCGATGTCCGCCGGATCGACCCCGTCATTGATCACACCTTTCGACGGCGAAGCCTTTTTGAATTCGGCAATGATGTTGATCTTCGACCGGTCCGACAAAGCCTCTCGAAGGCGATGCGGTGAACTTCCGGAGCGAGTTTTAAGTGCTTGCTCGCGCAATTCAACGCCATCGGTCTCTCGCTTTGCAGCCTCAACGCGAACCCTTTTGTCGCTGAATATCTTGTCTAGGATCGTGCCTGTCATGCAGGTATGGCCGCTGCCAGTCCCTCCAGTTTTGCGTGAGCACTTCCGCTTCGAATGCTTTCGCGAGTTACCTCGACGGCTTCGGTCGTCGTCAGGTCGGGACGAGCAAGCCCGATCGCGGCCGCGGCGTTCAACATAACAATATTCTCGGCCGGCGTTCCGGCTGATCTTCCTGTCAATATTTTTCGTATCGTCGCGGAACTCTCGACCGAATCCGAGCACCGAATTTCTTCTAGAGTGCGGCGTTCGATGCCAAAATCTTCAGGCGTTATCTCATCGAAACTAACCGTCACACTTTGGATTCGAGCAACCGTGGTTACGCCTTCAAGCGATATCTCGTCTAGTCCGTTTCCATTTACAATCCATGAACTCTTGGTCCCCAACCGTGCCAACGCACCAGCCATCTTCGGCAACAGATGCCCGTCCCACACACCAATCAACTGATGCGGTGCAGATGCGGGATTACAAAGCGGACCGACGCAGTTGAAGATCGTGGGGAATCCAAGACCGCGACGGACTTTTCCGAGCGTCGGCGACAAGCTATGGTAATTTGGAGCGAACATAAAACAGATACCGATCTCGTTCAGGCAGCGTTCAGCAGCTTTTGGCTCTACCGCAGCGTTGATGCCGAGCTCGGTTAGCACGTCGGCGCTTCCTGAATTGCTCGTCGCGGCCTTGTTGCCGTGCTTTGCGACTGCGATTCCGGCTCCGGCAACCACGAAGGCCGCGGCAGTCGAGACGTTGAAAGTCTTCGATTTGCTCCCACCTGTGCCGACGATATCGACAAAAGTTTCGTGACGCGAGTTCACACGCTTCATCCGCAATCGAAGTATTCGCGCAAACTCATAGATCTCGTTCTCTTCGATGCCTTTTGCGTTCCACGCAGTCAGCACATTCGCGATCAAGGATTCATCGGTTTCGGAGATCAAAGCGTCAAGCACGCCTTCCGCATCTTCCGACCGCAGTTCGCGTCCCAGCTTGAACTCTTCTGAATGTACCTTTAGCAAATTCATCGACCTCTTATTTTCTCTTATTCCTCTTGCTCAGTGGTTAAAAAGGCGACCACAGAATAAGAAGAGCAGGAAGGAGCGGAAAACCTATCGGCCCTCGGCGATCTCGATCGCCTTGATCATCGCTCGTGCCTTGTTTACCGTTTCTTGAAACTCGGATTCGGGTACCGAGTCGGCGACGACGCCGGCCCCGGCCTGAACCTTTGCGACTCCTTTCTCAAGCGAGAGCGTGCGGATGGCGATGCACGTATCCATGTTGCCCGCGTAATCGAAATAGCCAACTGCACCTGCGTAAATCCCACGCGGCGTTGGCTCGAGCGAACGGATTATTTCGACCGCTCTCACCTTTGGCGCACCCGAAACTGTTCCGGCAGGGAAGCAGGATGCCAGCGCGTCGAATTGATCAAGCCCTTCGCGAAGTTTCGCGGAAAGATAACTCACGAGATGCTGTACGTGCGAATATTTCTCGACGTGCATCAAGCCATTGACCTTCACGCTGCCGTATTCGGCGACGCGTCCAAGATCGTTTCGCCCAAGGTCGACCAGCATAAGGTGCTCCGCTACTTCCTTGCGATCGGCCTTCATTTCCTCGGCGAGCAGGGCGTCTGCTTCGGCCGTTTTTCCTCGCGGTCGTGTTCCGGCTATCGGACGATATTCGAGATTACGGCCGCGCACACGAACCAACATCTCCGGCGAAGCCCCGATCACAGCTCGCTCGCCAAAATTTATCAGGAACATGTACGGCGAAGGATTCAGCGAGCGGATCGCACGGTAGATCGCGACCGGTGTTGCGGATGTCGGCTTTGAAAAACATTGAGAGATCACGACCTGATACGCCTCACCCGCGTTGATCAATTCTTTTACTTCACCGACAGCGTTCTCGAAATCTTCCTGTTCCCAATTGGATGTTGAGGCGGCGGAGTTGTGGCTCGCGATCGGCTCAGGAAGCCGGACATCGCCAGTTTCCAACCGTTGGCGAATCTGCTGGTTGTCGATCTTGGCCTCGTGAAACAACGCTTTGAGACGCACGTCGCTTCCTTCCGCCTCGTCGGCAAAAACAAGCGAGATGATGCTGATCACCTGTTTCGCGTGGTCGAAGGCGACGATCGATCGGAAGAACATAAGAGATGCCTTATCGTCCGTCTCAACGTCTTTCTTCAGGGTTGGTTCGAACCACGAAGAGCAGTCGAAGTTCATCGAGCCGATCGCTCCACCGACGAAGCTCGGCAGCGAATCGTCCTGATGCACCTTATGTTTCCCGAAGTGATCGCGGAGGAACTGGATCATCCCTTGATCCAACTGCTTCTGCTCTTTGTTGGACGCGACCGAGACAGACGAATCATTTCCAGATACCACAAACTCAGGATCGACGCCGACGAACGAATATCGGGCAAGCGTCTCGCCGCCCTCGACCGACTCAAGCAGAAATGAGTTCGCGGAATGCGTCGACAGCTTTAGATAAACCGCGAGCGGCGTCAGCAGATCGGCCGGCAGCGTGTCCACAACCGGGATGACGTTCGCCGATATCGTTTTTTCCTTGAATGCCTCGAAATCGTTCATCGCAAAATCAAAAATGCCGCCCCTTAAATTAAGAGCGGCATCTCGTGTGATCGTTGTTTTCCTGGGAAAGGAAGAGAACCTAGCGATTCTCTCGATCAAATCTTCTGCCGCACGCACGCGTGTACCAACGCCAGACGAAGTAACCCCGCCAGGTCTCGGCATAAAATTCGTGAGTGCGATCAAACATTGACTTCACTTGTAACAGAATCATTCCACGCATGTCAATTACATCTTCTCCGGCACCGAAATTCCCATGGTGTCGAGGGCCGCGGTCAACGATCGCCGGGCTGATTCAGCAACGGCGATAAGTATAGAACGTCGCACCGGATCGGCCTCGGATATAATCTTGTGATTTCGATAGAATAGGTTGAAAGCCTTCGCTAGATTGAATGTGTACTTCGCCAATATCGCAGGTTCGTTCTGGGTCGCGGCCGTTTCTACCGTTTCCTGAAACCGCGAAGCGAACGTCAGCATCGACCAGATCTCGGTACCGGTTTCCGACGCGAATACCTCTTTCGCTTTATCAAGATCGTTGATCGCAGCTGTGTCTGTCGACAATCCCTGATCTTCGAGCTTCCGGAAGATCGAGTTCGCCCGCACGGCCGAGTATTGGACGAAGCATCCCGTCTCACCTTCAAACGACAATGCCTCGTTAAAGTCGAAAACGATCACCGTGTTTCGCGTGAACTTTAGGAGAAAGTATCGCAACGCACCGACCGCGATCCGATGAGCGATATCCTTCTTTTCTTCGATTGGCGAGTCCGGATGACGTGCCTCGACCTCGGCAAGAGCTTTTTCCTCAAGCCGCGTGATCAGATCGTCGGCCTTCACGCCAAGCCCTTTGCGGCCGCTCATTTCGATAAACGGTTTCTTTCGATCGTCGTCCGTGACCTCAAATCCAAGCTCTTCGGCCGCCGCCGGAGAAAGAGCCACCATCTCATAAGAAAGATGCACGCTGCCGCGTTCGCCGATCTCTGGGTGTATCGCTGCGACGCCTTTCTTCACCACCTCTTGCGGATACGACTGACGCGAATCGATGACGTTGTAAACCACTTCGCCGTGACCGAACTCCGGAATGCGGACATTCGTTTCCGCATTTGCAGTTGTGATCCAGATTTCCTTACCGTCGCCGTACTTAAAGAACGGCCTGTAGAAAAAGTCCATCCCGAGCACGCCAAGTTTCCACATTTGATAGGCGATGTCTTTGCCGGTGTAGGTGACAGTGCCATTTGAACGTACCAAGATCTTGTCGGCCTCATGCTCGTCCGTGCCTTCGTGCGATTCGAACGGCATCACCCAACATCCGGCGTGCTTTCCTTCCTCGACGTAATGGATAACGCCCCGCTCCTTCATCTGCTCGAACGCCTTGTCCCAAAAGTGAAGATGCAGGATTTCCGATTCACGCGGCAGCAGGTCGTAGCGGATCGAGAGCCGCTCCATCGTCTTCGTAATGCACTCGACGTTGCGGGTCGCGACGTAGTCGGCGAGCTCGGCGGTCGCGTTATTGCCTTCTTCGACTAAGTGCAGCACTTCGGCCCGCTTCGATTTCAGTTCTTCGTCAGTTTGATAAAGCTGTCCGACTCTCGCGTAAAGGTCCCAGCAATAGTAGTCGAAAGAGACACCTTTTTCGCTGAGTTCTGTGTCGAGAGCCTTGATAGATTCGAGATCGCGATTCTCAACGTAAATGAACCCGACTACAACATCCGCGACCTGCACTCCGGTATTGTCGATGTAGTTCTGTACCTCGACGCGTTTGCCGGTCGCTTTTAATATTCGTTGAAACGTATCGCCGAGCACCGAATTGCGAACGTGCCCGATGTGCGCCGCCTTGTTTGGATTTACAGACGTGTGTTCGACGCACATCTTCGGGCCATCAGGCTTGTTTGCGGCGGGAAGCGGTGAAGCGTTTAGACTATCGGCGAGAAATCTTCCGCGATCGAAAAATACGTTGAGATATCCTGCGCCTGCTACCTCAACACGGTCGACAAATTCAACCGTCTCGAGTTCGGCCTGCAGGGTCTCGGCAAGAGCACGCGGGTTCTGCTTTTCACCGGTCGCTGCCTTGATTTGTTTGGCGAGTTCGAATCCGATCGGAAACGCCAGGTCGCCGAGTTCCGTTTTCGGGGGCACTTCGGCGACGATCTGGTCGAGCGTGATCTGAAATTTATCTTGTGCCGCCTCGCGAACCTTGTCGCGAAGGACGGATTGGAGTTCTGTAAGGGTCATTGCGGTTCTGATAGTCAAAACCGCAATTATACGTGCTTCGATCTATTTTATCGAAACGGTTAGAGAATACGTCGTAGCTCCGCCGAGGTTATCGACGCAGACGTACTGATCGCCGCGCGTCTCGACATCGTAGGCGTAACTCGTCTCACCACTTTCGAAAATAACGACCTTGCCGCTTCGTGAACTGACGGTCGCCGTCAACCTTTGTCCCACTCTGGCTCCGGCGAAGTAACAAACGCGGCCGCCGTTAGCGACCCGGCCAGTTACCGTCGCCGACGTGCGGCCTTTTGCAAAACGAATACGGGTGTCTGCGTATGCGGCGACGTTTATGAACGCCATGACGGCGATGATTGCGAAAAATTTTGTGTAAATTTTCATAAGGTATCTGCTCCTTTGATAACAACGCGAGAAGTCTCGCCTGTGCGTATCAGGTTTCGCTCGATTGTCACGATAGAATACAATCGAGTCGGATGAAAACGCTTTATTTCGATTGCTTTGCGGGCGCGAGCGGCAACATGGTCCTTGGTGCCTTGATCGCCGCCGGTGTGGACGAAGGGAAGCTCAAGGCCGAGCTTGAGAAACTGAACTTGCCGGATTTCCATCTCTCGGTCGAGAAGGTCAATCGGTCCGGAATTTCGTCGGTTCACGTTCATGTCAAAATACCCGACGAAAAAAATCACCGCCATTTGCCGGAGATCGAAAAAATCATCGATGAATCGTCACTGTCGGATTCGGTTAAGGAACGCTCGATTGCGATCTTCAGAAAGCTCGCTGATGCTGAGGCATCCGTTCACGGCATCGAGCTTTCGAAGGTCCATTTTCACGAAGTCGGAGCTTTCGACGCGATCATCGACGTAGTCGGATCGTGCATCGGCTTCGAGATACTCGGTGTCCAGCGGTTCGTCGCGTCGAAGATCCATGTGGGCAGCGGATTTGTCGATATGGCTCACGGAAAATTTCCGGTGCCGCCGCCTGCGGTCGCGAAGTTGTTAGAGTCGATTCCGTTCTACTCGACAGAGATCGAGGGCGAACTAATAACGCCTACTGGTGCGGCGATAATCTCAACGTTGTGTGATAGTTACGGGCCGATACCTGAACTTAAACTTGAGGCAATAGGGTACGGAGCGGGCTCACGAACATACGATAAATTCCCAAACGTTCTCCGGATAATGATCGGTGAGTCTGCCGCAGTCAGTGAACGAAGCGACGCCGAAACGCTAACCGTTCTAGAAACAAATATCGACGATCTTTCGCCGCAGATACTTGGCCACTTTATGGAGCGAGCCCTGGCGGAAGGAGCGCTCGACTGCTGGTTCACACCGATCCAGATGAAGAAAAACCGTCCCGCGACGTTGGTTTCGGTTTTGTGTCATACCGCCGACGAACAGAGATTTCTCGAACTCTTCTATCGCGAGACCTCGACCATCGGCGTCCGAGTCCAACGGGTCGAACGGCACAGTCTCAAAAGGGAAGTCACGACGGTCGAAACCGAGTTTGGACACGTGGATATCAAGAGGTCGTATCTTAACGGCGAAGCGGTAAACAGCAAGCCGGAATTCGATGATATGAAAGCTGCCGCAGCCGCGAGTGGAGTTTCCGTAAAAGCCGTGTCTGATGCCGTTGCGAGAAATAAGGCCTGAGTTAAGAGTGTCACAAGCTGATCTTCAGTGGATAGTGACAAGTTGCTAGTGGATAGTTTTCACTGTCTACTTCACTTACCCACTATCCATTGAAGAAATAGACCAAATATCGAGGTACAGTTCTGCCGAAGAAAAAGATAAAAGTTGACCGCGAAAAGATCGCTGCCGGAGTAAGGATGATGCTCGAAGGAATGGGCGAAGACCCAGATCGTGACGGACTTCAGAAAACCCCGGAGCGAGTTGCCGATTTCTACGCCGAACTGACCGAAGGCATGTGGCAGGACGCGAAGCAGCATATCGTTCCGCTGCCGGGTGACTCTCACGACGAGATGGTGCTAGTAAAGGACATCTCGATCGCTTCGGTTTGCGAACATCACCTCGCACCGTTCGTCGGCAAGTGTCACATTGCCTACATCCCGAAAGGTGGACGCATCGTCGGCTTGTCGAAACTTGCGCGGATCGCCGAGATATTCTCACGACGGCTACAGGTACAGGAACGGCTCACACAGGAGATCGCCAACACGCTTTTCGATAACTTAAAGCCACTCGGCGTGATGGTCGTGGTCGAGGCTGAGCACACTTGCATGACGCTTCGTGGGGTAAAGAAACCCGGTGCAATCACTATCACTTCAGCTGTCCTCGGCGGCTTCAGGCGCGATTCGCGCACGCGTGCTGAGGCGATGTCGTTGATAAAAGGATAAAGGTTCAGAGTTCAGGCTGTGGCTTGTTAACGCCGACTTTAGGTATCTCAATTCAAACGATAACAAGCTAAAGCTTGAACTCTGAACTTTCGGAAATACTTTAACTGTCCTCCGCAGACACCTTGCAAACTACATGAAGAAGAAAATACTCAGTCTTTTGCTGTTCACGACGTTCCTCACACACTTCGTGTTTGCCCAAGACTTCACCAAATACTTTAACGCCCACAAGATGCGACAGAGGGTGATCAGGCTGTCGGCGGACGACTTCGAAGGCCGTGGGCCAGGAACGGCGGGTGGGAAACGGGCGGCGCAGTACATAGCCGATGAGATGAAGGCTGCAGGCGTGAAACCGGGCAATGGCAAGAGCTTTTTTCAGAACGTGAGCCTCGTCGGCGTGAAGGCCGATCCGAATACGAAGTTGAACGTTACCGGCGCGGCTGGAGCGCAAAGTTTCAACTTCGGAGACGAGTTCGTTGCTTCGACGAGTGCTCAAAAGGCCAGCGTTTTGCTCGATTCCGAGATCGTATTCGTCGGCCACGGTATCGACGCACCTAACTATAACTGGAATGATTACAGCGGCCCGGCCGAGGATTATCGCGGCAAAATCCTGCTGATAATGGTCAACGATCCGCCCGCGCCCGCCGCCGAGCCCGACCTTTTTGGCGGACGTGCACTCACTTATTACGGCCGCTGGACCTACAAATATGAAGAGGCAGCACGTCGCGGAGCCGCAGGCGTAATCCTTATCCACACGAACGAATCTGCCGGATATGGCTGGAACGTTATTCGGACGTCGAACGGCAACTGGCGTTACGAGATCGCACGTACGGCGAACGACAAGACACCCTTTCTGGACGTTAAATCGTGGATGACCTACGACGCAGCCAAGAAAATGCTTGCGGGCGGAAATCATGACATTGACGAGATGATGTCTGCGGCCAAACAGCGTGGATTCAAGCCGATCAATACCGGATTAAAAGTAAAGCTCGATCTCAAAAGCGAGTTCCAAAAGTTCGACTCGCCGAACGTCGTCGGCATGGTCGAAGGAAGCGATTCAAAGCTGAAGAGCGAATACGTGATCTACACCGCCCACTGGGATCACCTCGGCATCGGCGAGCCAAACGCGGCTGGCGACAAGATCTACAATGGAGCATACGACAACGCTTCGGGCGTGGCGGCAACGCTGGCGATCTCCGAGGGATTGGCGAAGATGCCGAAGAAGCAACGGCCGAAACGATCGTCGTATTTCCTCTTTACGACAGCCGAAGAACAGGGCCTGCTCGGGGCCGAATATTTCGCAGCCAATCCGCTCGTTCCGCTCAACAAACTCGCAGGAAACGTGAATATCGACGGTGTGAATTTCTTCGGCCGTGTCACCGATTTCTCGGCCCTCGGAGCCGAGCGGTCTTCGCTCGAATCGGTCGTAACCGCGGTTGCGAAAGAGCGAAGTCTCACTCTCGAGGGCGACATGCGCCCCGAGCAGGGTTTCTTCTTCCGCTCCGATCATTTTCCGTTCGCAAAGGTTGGCGTTCCGGCTATCTCGCTGCGTCACGGTGACGCGTTCGTAAATCCGCTTACCGGCGAGGCTCTGTCGTTCTTTAACGAATACACCGCGAAGTATTATCACCAAGCGACCGACGAATATAAGGATTGGTGGGATACGGATGCGATGATTCAGAACGCCGAGATCGGCATGGCGTTAGGTGTGACGATCGGCAACCTTTCGTCGATGCCTCGATATAAGGACGCCGACGAGTTCTCGGCGGCGGATAAGAAGAGATTGGAAGCAGTTAAGGAGTAGTCCTGTAAAGACGTGATTGGTTCGAAGCCGTCTGATCTGTTCATGATTAGCTAACAATTTTGAAATGATTAGCTAATCGTGAGATTATAGGAAGGGGTTCGGGATCAACTATGACTAAAGTAAATATCCATGAAGCCAAAACCCAATTGAGCAAGCTGATCGACAAGGCAGTAAACGGCGAAGAAGTTGTGATTGCAAAGGCGGGCGAACCGATTGTGCGATTGGTTCCTGTAAAAGCCGAAAAAATGAGCTGGTGGGGGATGGACGAGGGAAAAGGTTGGGTAGCCGACGACTTCGATGAGCTTGATCCGGAATTGATGGCGGCATTTTATGGCGAAGACGAAAGCGAAGATTTTGATCGATACACATGTATTCCTATGGATGTTTCTGCATCCAAGTCGCCTTCCCGAAAGCGTTAAAGATTATATTGCTGATGACGCCGAACGAGAGTTTTATCTTTCACACGCTTCAGGTTGGGAAATCTCGATCAAGTACGGGACGAAAAAACTTTCTCTCCCAGCCAACCCGGATGTATTCGTTCCGAGCCGGGTAGCCAGTGCTGGATTTTTGCACCTTCCGATAGAACTGCACCACGTCTTAAGCGTATTCGAACTTCCTAAGATTCATAAGGACCCGTTCGATCGGCTACTCATTTCACAGGCAAGAGCGGAGGATATGACCATTCTAACGGTGGATGAGAAAATTGCCGCCTACAAGGTCAAAACCAAGTATTTCGCAAATCTCAACTAATGCCGAACAGTTTTTACATCACAACGCCCATCTATTATGCGAACAGCCTGCCGCATCTGGGCCATCTGTACACCACGATCGTTGCCGACGTGATCCATCGTTTTAAGAAGCAGCGTGGCTTCGACGTCTATTTTCTGACTGGCACCGACGAGCACGGCGTTAATATTCAGCGAGCGGCGGAGCGTGAAGGCCGGACGCCGAAGGAGCAGGTCGACTACATCTCGGGCGAGCTAAAGCGGATGTTCGCGGATTTTGGACTCGACCCGAATCATGGCGGTTACGACATCTTCATGCGTACGACGGAGCCGTTTCACTACGAAGGTGTCCAAAATCTATGGCGTCAAATTGCAAAGAACAAGACTCCTAAGGGGAACGACGCGATCTATAAGGGCCACTACGAAGGCTGGTTTTGCGCACCTTGTGCGGAATTCAAAACTGAAGATCAGCTCTACACGCCGGACGGCAGCGACATCCCCTTCTGCCTGATCCACGAACGCGCGGTCGATCGCGTTTCCGAGGAATCGTATTTCTTTCGTCTTTCCGATTACGCCGATTTTCTGATCGACCTGATCGAATCGAATCCGGAGATGGTTCGGCCTGAGGCTCGTCGCAATGAGGTTCTATCGTTCGTCCGCGGCGGACTGCAGGATCTCTCGATCAGCCGCGAGAAGAAGTCGGTCGCGTGGGGCGTACCAGTTCCGGACGACGACAGCCACGTGATGTATGTCTGGCTCGACGCGCTGTCGAACTACATAACCGCGCTCGGATACGGGAGCGTCGATCGAGCGACGCAGTTCGCAAACGAGCTGGCTGCGAGAGACATGCCCGCCGTCATGCACGACCTCGCACACGGAACGACATACCCCGAGATCGGTTTGAAGACGTACTGGCCGGCGGTTCATCTGGTCGGCAAGGATATTTTGCGATTCCACACGGTCTATTGGTTCTCGTTCCTTCACGCGGCCGGACTTCCGTTGCCCGCCGGAGTTTACGCCCACGGTATGTGGCTTGACGCCGACGGCCGGAAGATGGGCAAGACGCTCGGCAACGTGATCGAGGTCGATGTTCTTAAGAAGCATTTCCAGGTCGACGCCGTGCGATATTTCGCTCTTCGCGAAATGGTCTTCGGTCAGGATGGAAAGTTCGGATACGAGAATCTCATCGATCGTGCGACCGCAGATCTTTCAAAAGGACTCGGAAATCTGACCGCGAGGACGCTTTCGATGATCGCCAAGTATCGAGATGGACTCGTCCCCGACGGCAAGATCGCGGAGGAGAACTACATCCACGCCCGCCGGGCCGGCCTCGACCCGGACGGCGGCGAGATCGTCTCCGTGCTCGAACACGCTCGAGATGAGTTCATCCGCCGCTTCGACAATTTCGAGTTCAGTCAGGCTCTCGAAACGCTTTGGGCCGTCATTGCCCGTATCGATAAGATGATCTCGGATGCCAAGCCGTGGGTGCTGATAAAGGACGGGCAGCAATCTGAAACGCTGAACGCCGTTCTCTACAGAGCCGCCGAAACTCTCCGCTGGCTGGCCGTGATGCTGCATCCTGTAATGCCCGAAGCAACGATGAATATTTATCGGCAGCTTGGTTTGAAAGACGACCTTATTTCGATCAATCCAACGGCCTTGAAATGGGGTGGATTGACTGTCGGAACCGCTATTGGCGAATCCGAGGCGGTATTCCCGCAAATAGATAAAGCTAGTGTTATGAATGAAATTAAAGAGACTGGAGCGCAAGCTTCCAGCTTGCAAACGCCGCCTGCGGCGTCAGAGATTTTGAAGAATGACCAAGTTGACGCAACTGAGACGGTTGCTCTCCAGTCAGAAAACTTCATCACCATCGACGACTTCCTAAAAGTCGAACTACGTGTAGGCGAGATCAAGGTCGCCGAGCGGATTCCGAAAGCCGACAAGCTCCTCCGCTTCGAGGTAGATCTCGGCGAAGAAAAGCCGCGGCAGATCCTTGCTGGCCTCGCCGAATACTACGAGCCTGAAAAACTCATCGGCCGCAAGGTAGTCGTCGTAGCCAACCTCAAACCCCGAAAAATGCGCGGCCTCGAATCCCAAGGCATGATCTGCGCCGCGTCGCTAGAAGACGACTCCGGCCCGAATCCGGCCCTTGCGAGTTTTCTCGAGGAGGTTGAAATCGGTGCCCGGTTAAAATGATTTCTATGTTAAGTTGAAAAGGTTCCTATGTTAAGAAGATTGTACGTTCCCCTTGTTGTTCTGTTACTAATTCCCGCATGTGCTTTGGCCCAACACCAAGTGCAGAGCCCTGATCAATTCCTTGGCGAACTGTCGGATGGCAAGTATCGTAATGACTTCTTCGGATTTGCAATGTCACTGCCACCCGAAATGTACCTTCTATCAGATCAGAAAAGGGCGATATACAAAAAAGCGGGCGTGGAGATGTTTAGTAAGAATCTAGAAAAAGGCAGAGCCGCTTTTGAAAAGGCTACTAGCCAAGAGGTTTTGCTTTTCTCGCTTGCAGTAAGTAAGCCGGAATCAACCGGTGTCTCGTCACTAAACATTGGCGTGGTCAAACAGCCAGAAGGAGTAACTCCCGACCTTATTTGCGATGATGCCGGAGCGTTTTTCGTCCGAAATCCGAATTATAAGTTGATCTCGAAAACTAAAAAGCTCAAGCGCGCGGGCAATGACTTCGCCCAGATTGAGTTAGCGGTAGTGAGTGGAGAACAAACGCTGTCTCTTCGATACTATGCGACGATGAGAAAAGGATATTCGCTCACTTTCGTAATAACCCATCTTTCTAAAGCGGACTTGGAGTCTCTCGAAAAGGTTGTCGATTCACTTGAATTCTCCTAGTCAAGTTGTAGATTCCCACTGCCATATCGACGGCGGGTCGTTTGAATCGTGAACGAGGAATAAGTCCTCTTCTCGCCGCCGCCAATGTGTATACAAGACAGTTCTTTTAGCGATGCGTTTTGACTGGGATCTAAATAAAGCTGATTTGAACTTGAAGAGCCATGGAGTCAGCTTTGAAGAAGCCGAGACGGTGTTCGCTGACCCTTTGGCTCGAATCTTTGAAGATGACGAACACTCTTTTGAAGAGCGACGAAATACAATCTTTGGCCACTCGTCTGTGGACCGATTGTTAATCGTAAGTTTTACGGAGCGGGAAGGTGATACAATTCGAATAATTAGCGCCAGGTTAGCTACGCCGAAAGAAAGCAGAAGGTATGCAAATTAAGTTAGATGAGAATGACGATCTGTTGCCCGAGTATGATCTTGATTTCTCGAAATCGAAGCCTAACCGTTTTGCCGAAAAGTATAACAGTATGGTGCGTCGGGTCGGGCTCGCTCCGGATGTTGCCGATGAGTTTCCGACCGAGGAATCTGTAAATGACGCCCTTAGGGATTACATACGTTTGACGCGCCAGAGCGATCCCGAGATTTCCGCCCGCTGATGCTCATCGATTCCCACTGCCACATAGACGGCGAGGCGTTTGATGACGATCGCGATGAGGTAGTGCGCCGTGCGAGGGAAGCGGGCGTCGTCGCGATGTTGAATATCGGGACGGGCGATCCGAATTCGGACGATTTCCGGAAGGCGGTGGCGGTTGCGGAGAAGTATGAGAACGTGTTCGCCAGCGTCGGCGTTCATCCTCACGATGCGAAGCTCTACGACGACAAGGCAGAGCAACATCTTGTCGATCTTGCGAAGTCAGACAAGGTGATCGCATGGGGTGAGATCGGACTGGATTACTATTACGACCACAGCCCGCGTGACGTGCAGAGGGAAGTGTTTCGCCGACAGATCCGCACCGCACGCGATCTCGATCTTCCGGTCATCATTCACAGCCGCGATGCTGACGACGAAACGGTCGAGATACTCACGGAAGAGTTCACAAGTAATGCGGACATTCCTGTCCGTAGCGTGAAGGAGGCGGACAAGAATGTCCGCGTTCCATTGCGCGGAATTATGCATTGCTTTGGCGGGACGCCGCAGATGGCGGAGGCGTTGATGCCGCTTGGGTTTATGATCTCTTTCGCAGGAAACGTGACTTTCAAGAAGGCTGAGAACTTGCGAGAGGCCGCGCGAGTCGTTCCGCTTGATCGATTGCTCGTCGAAACCGATTGTCCATTCCTTACGCCGATCCCGTTTCGCGGCAAGCGAAACGAGCCTGCATACCTAGAGCACACAGCGAGATTTCTTGCTGACTTGTACGGCGTTTCTTTTGACTATCTCGCAGCTCAAACAACCAAAAACTTTCTCGACTTTTTTTATATTAAATTGGCCACGAATTTCACGAACGACACGAATTAGGATCGCATTCGTGCAATTGGTGTAATTCGTGGCAAAATCTTTCGTATGGCAAAGGAAAATTCTTTCGATATCGTATCCAAGACGGATTACGCCGAGGTTACGAACGCACTAAATCAGACTGAAAAAGAGATCTCTCAGCGTTTCGATTTCAAAGGCAGCAAGGCGTCCGCCGAGCTGCAGCAGAAAGATCTGATGCTCGCCGCCGAAGACGAGACCAAGCTGCGGAACATGAACGATATCCTCCAAAGCAAACTTGTGAAACGTGGGATCTCGCTTAAGGCGCTCGACTATCAAAAGGTCGAGCCCGCAGCGGGGGGAACCGTTCGCCAGCTCGTGAAAGTTCAGCAGGGAATTCCGACCGACAAGGCAAAAGAGGTCGTCAAATTTATAAAAGACGGCAAATACAAAGTCCAGGCGTCGATCCAGGGAGAGACTGTCCGCGTTTCCGGCAAAGATCGCGACACGCTTCAGGAAGTCATCTCCGCGCTGAAAGGTAAAGACTTCGGCATCGACATGCAATTCGACAATTACAGGTCAAACTAATGTTCTCCCGCTTCGCTAACAACTTCAAAAAAGATGATCCGGACGAGCGCCGTTTTTTCCAGCGGAAAGTTCACGGAATACTATCGCGGCTAAATCCTGATCAGATATTCACGCTCGGTGATGACCCGTCCGTAATCGAAGGCGACGGTCTTGTCTATGGGCTTACTAATCTTCATTCGAAATTCCTTCTGACGAGACAGTCGGAAGGCGAACTGGAGGAGTTGATAACCCAAACATTCAAGGGCCTATCGGCGATCTCTCGCCCCGACTTAGATCTGCCGTGGGAAGAGGCGAAGAACTTTCTAATGCCTCAGTTGATGCCCGAAGCTTTTGTTCAGATGGCTCCGGTCGCATTGGTGAGCAATCCATTTGTCGATGGAGTTGCTCTCGGGTTTGTAGTAGACGCCGAGGCCAGCTATTCCTATGTGAACGTTGACATGCGGGACAAATGGGAAGTCGATGTAGACAAGCTGTACGAGGTGGCTTTCGAAAATCTTCACCAACGTTCGCAAGGTATTCAGATGATGGCCTTTCCGGGCGAGAACGGATTCTTCATCATCAACACGCAGGATGGATTCGACGCTGTCAGGCTGTTGTCTCCAGAGATGCGGCAGGTTGTCGAAGAGCATATCGGTTCGCCTTTCTTCGCTGGCGTGCCGAATCGAGATTTCCTGATCTGCTGGTCAGCGGGTGGCGACGAAGATTTTCAACAGAAGATGCGTCAACAGATCTCCAGCGATTTTGACGAACAAGCGTACCCACTTTCGGGCCGAGCTCTCGAAGTATCTCAGAATGGCTATATAGCGTTTGCATCTGCATCCGAACCGGACTCGCGTGCGGCATCCGCCGACCTCAACTAGATGTCGCAAACTTTTGCCACCGTAAAAAAAGAACTGCTGCCAAATCTTGCGGCCAGGAAGATATTCGGATTGATCCGTGACGAGATGTCGCTGGTCGAGGCGGAGTTTGAGCGGCAGGCTCGGTCGAACATACAGGTGATCGATTACCTCGGAGATTATTTGCGCGCGTCGGGTGGAAAACGCGTGCGTCCGGCACTGCTGATCTTGGCGAGCTATGCGGTCGGCGGAAAAGGAAGCAGCGACAACGTGATCAGGCTTGCGACGGTAATGGAGATGCTCCATACGGCGACGCTTGTTCACGACGACATTATCGACAACGCCGATCTGCGTCGCAGTCAGCGAACGGTCAATGCCCGATTCGGTAACCACGCCGCTGTCTTAATGGGTGACTGGCTGTACATGTCGGCGTTCGAAACGTCTCTAAGAGAGCGGTCGCTCGAGATACTCGACATTCTCACCCGGCTCACCCGAAAGATGACTGAGGGCGAATTGATACAACTGACGACCGTCGGCGACGTTCGTATCTCGGAAACGCGATACTTCGACATCCTCGAACGCAAGACTGCGTTCCTTTTCGCCGGCTGCTGCGAGATCGGGGCGATCTTGGGCGGCGCTAGTCGTGACGAGCAATCGGCGATGCGCGATTACGGAATGAACCTCGGAATCGCCTTTCAGCTTGCTGACGATCTCCTTGACTTTACATCCGACAAAAACGCTCTAGGGAAAGCTGCTGCGACCGATTTGCTTGAAGGAAAGCTGACCCTGCCGCTGATCAAACTTGCGCAGGCCGAACCCTCACTTGTGCCAGAGCTAGAATCAATAATGCTTAAAGGTGCTTATGACGACTCTTTCCGTGAGACGCTCATGAGCAAGCTTAAGCACCACGACCTTCTTGCCGAAACACGTTCTATCGCAAATAGTTACGCCGACACTGCGAGAAAAAAGCTTGAAATCTTAAGCAGAAACGCGTATCGTGATGCATTGGACGAGATTCTTACTTTCGTCATCGAACGAAACAGCTGATCGCCTCGTAACCGACTCCGCTCGTTCTAAGTTGCATCATGGCAATATGTTAGACGCAAACCTTATAGCAACACTTGAGAAAAGCCTGCAAGAGACCCGAAATGCGCAAGTAAGGCTGATGGGGAGGCTGCGTGAGGTCGAGCACGAATCAGATCGGCTGAAAGAGGAGATCCAGGCACTCGAAAATAGTGCCGCGCAGACCGAATCGGCGATTGACGGTTTGCTGGTTGCGATGCGTTCAGGATCGCGGTCACTTGGGTCGCTGAAGTCGCTAAGCATCGAGTCGGCGGAATCGAATCCGCAATCCGAACAATCGTCAACACGTCCGAAGAGCACACCGATCTCGGTCGATCAGACGCCGCTTCCGTTCCAACCGAAGAAATCCGGAACCGTGGCGTATTTTCAGCGACGCGTACCACACAAAGACGCGAACGTCATGGCGATCAGCAATCGGTTCGCCGACCGGACGATTACGCAGGCTTGTACGCTGTTGCTTCGCGAGGCGGGCGAGCCTTTGCACGTGAATGAGCTTTACAACCTTCTCGTCGCTGGCGGAATGGAGTTCAAGGGAAATAACCCGACGATCTCCGTCGCCGTATCCTTAAACCGGAACCGCAGATTCCGCAAGGTTGGTCCGGGCACCTTCGATCTAATGATGCGTGATGCATCGAGAGCCGCATCGTAGAAACATTCGCCACGATCCGGATATCGCTGTATAATTTCAACCGTTTGGCATGTCCCGATACGCCAGACGGTTTTTTGGTTTTTCCTCGAGAGAGTTCGACCAACGGCCGCATCGGATCAGTTTAAGATCTCTCCGAGCACTTTGTGTCTTCTCTCTGTGCTTGTGTGTTTAGAAAGGAATTAAACACGGAGGCACAAAGGCTGGACACGAAGTCCGCAGAGGAGAAATTGAATTCAGATCACAATCTGACCAATTATCCAGAAAGAGCATCGATATCAACCTATGAGAAAGATCGTCTTCGTTCTGCCGCTAGTTTTTGCAATTTTGTTTGGCTTTCTCGGCGTCGATGCACAGAAGGTCAGGCTTCGGTCAAAGATCACCCCCGATTGCGGAAGCTCATCGCAGTTAAAATTCGCCGACATTTGGGCTGACGGGAATATCGCGGTCATGGGTTCTTACAATTGCCGAGGAACCTTCATTTTCGACGTATCCAACCCCGACAGTCCGACTCTTGCAAACTGGTATAACCCGTCGCCGAATCAAGCGTTTCTCGAAGCGATCGTGATCGGCAATCGCGGATATTTTGGCAGCGGCGGTCAAGGCCCTTCATCGCCAACGTCGGGTGACGGCGTGCATATCGTAGACCTTACGAATCCGCAGAGTCCGGTTTTGCTCGGCAAGGTCAATTCGTCAAGTGGCGGGGGATATAACGGCATACACGAGATGATCGTTTTCGATCAGGGCGGTCAGCGTTACCTGATCGAGAATTACAACAGCCTTTCGAACAAGATCCTGAAGGTGATAAATGTCACAAATCCAGCAGCTCCAGTATTCGTCCGAGACATCACGCCGAGCGAGGTTTCATGGGTACACGCGGTTCACATCCGGGGAAACAGGCTTTACACGTCAGGTTGGGGAAACAGTGCGACTCGCGGCCGAACGGAGATCTACGACATTTCGAATATCGCCACTCAAGCTCCGTCGCTGCTCGGATTTATTGAGGACGCGAGTGCTTCAGCTACGGCCGGCAATAACATGCACAGCAGTTGGACGAGTGAGAACGGCAACTATCTTTACAGTGCACGCGAGGTAACCAACAGTAACGGTCCGAGTCCCGGAGACGTGCGGGTTTACGACGTTACTAATCCCGCGACTCCGCTGCTTGTGAACCGCGTCAGCATGGCCGATCTTGGCTTGAATGCTGTCACCCCGCACAACCCTGTGGTGATGGGTAACAAGCTCTTCGTCTCGTGGTATCAAGCCGGCCTTCAGGTGTTCGATATCTCAACACCCGCCGACGTCGAACGCATCGGCCAGTACGACACTTACGCTCCGGCTTTTTATCGATCCGAGGAATCCAAGAACGCCGCGTCGAGCCTTGCCGATGAACCGTGGGACATTATCTGCGGCCGAGACAGCCTGCAAAATGCCTTGCCGACCACTTACAACGGCACGTGGGCAGTGTTCCCGTTTCTGGGTGAAGACAAGGTCTTGATCGGCGAGATGGGTGAAGGCCTGCTTATCGTTGATACGACCCGGGCAACTTTGCCGCGAAAGAACGTCGTCTCCGATTTCGATGGTGACGGAAAAACGGACCTTTCCGTATACACGCCCAACAACGGCAACTGGCAGGTGGCTAATAGTTCAAACAGTGGAGGGTTCGGATTCGCGTGGGGAATTCCTGGCGACGTTATGGTGCCCGCGGATTACGACGGAGACGGAAAGACCGACGTTGCAATGTGGAGGCCTTCGAACGGGATCTGGTATATCGTAGGCAGCCTCGGCAATATTCAGCTTGCGAGTTTCGGACAGCCCGGCGATATTCCGTTGACGGGAGATTTCGATGCGGACGGAAGAGCTGACCTCGCTATCTGGAGGCCGTCAGACGGCGTTTGGTATATTTACCGGTCAACGCTTGGAATGAGCATCGTCAGGTGGGGAATAAGCGGAGACAAACCGTTGACCGGCGATTGGGATGGCGACGGCAAGACGGACATCGCCATATTTCGCCCGTCATCCGGCATCTGGTACGTATTCCCAAGCTCGACCAGCATACCGACGATCGTCGCATGGGGACTCAGCACCGACAGTCCGCTCAGCGGCGATTTCAACGGCGACGGAAAGCACGATTTTGCGATCTATCGTCCTAGCGACGGTTTCTGGTGGATACTAGAGTCGGCAAACTATACGCACGTCGGCCTTCGTTGGGGACTTGCCGGAGACATTCCGGTGCCGGGTGATTACGATGGTGACGAGAAAGCGGATGTAGCGGTATTTCGTCCGAGTCAGGGCGTTTGGCATCGGCTCAGCAGCATAGACTGGTCTTATTCGGGATCCGTATTCGGATCGAGCGGAGACGTTCCCTCGCCGGGTTCAGTCAATCCTCAATAGCGAGCGATTGTTAACTATAAGTTCTCAAATACCTGTATCTGCTTGACTTCGACCTCATTGCACCTATCATGGCTGTATGAAATTGAGGTTGACGATCGCGAGCGGAACGCTCAACGGCCGCGTATTCGAACTAGAGACCGGCTTTTTATCGATCGGGCGAAGCGAGACGTGCAGCGTCCGGTTTGACCCGACCGCCGAACGGATCGCCTCAAAACAGCACGCCTTTATCGAAGCCAAGCCCGATGGTTTCTACATTCGCGACAACGCGAGTACGAACGGGACCATACTAAACGGCTCACGCGTAGACACCGCAAAACTCGCCGATGGAGATTCGATCCAGTTCGGGCGGAACGGGACGATCTCAACCGTCAGCATTGATGTGGCAACAACCGCTCCGGCGATTCCGCTGCAAGAGTTCCAGCAGATCCAAACCGAGCAGTTTCAGCAATTCGAGGCACAGGCCGAAGCTCAGTTTCAGGCACAACAATCCGTTCCGACCAAGAGCATCGCTCAATCTCTATCGAGCCTCGGGCTCGGCAATATCGAGCAGCCGAAGAATCC
Organism: uncultured Acidobacteriota bacterium; assembly: GCA_902826795.1. GTDB lineage: Bacteria > Acidobacteriota > Blastocatellia > Pyrinomonadales > Pyrinomonadaceae > OLB17. Next base: position 32,976 of record CADEGD010000010.1, read on the forward strand.
GCCGCCTAATCGTACAGCACTTTTCGTAGGCATCGGAGTTGGAACTCTCTTGTTCGTCGTACTCGGCGTATTGGTCGCCGGACTTTTCGTACTCTTGCTCGATCCGATCCCCGCGATACTCGCAACGTTGATCGCATTTACGCCCGCTCTTTTATACATAATCCCGCTCGTCGGCCTCGACCGTTACGACCCTGAGCCGTTCTGGCTTCTGGCATTCGCGTTCGCATGGGGAGCGGTCGTATCGGTGCTCGTCTCGTTTGTGGGCAATACTTTGTTTGGCGGGATCGCGACGGTATTCGCCGGCATTGCGACCGGCGTTCCCGAACTTGGTTCGATCGTCACCGCCGTCATCTCCGCTCCGCTGTTTGAGGAAAGCTCGAAGGGAATCGGCCTGCTCATTCTGCTGTTCTTCTTCCGGCGTTACTTTGACGACATCCTCGACGGCATCGTCTACGCAGGCGTCATCGCACTCGGCTTTGCGACCGTAGAAAACGTACTCTATTACGGCAACGGCCTGAACGAAGCCTACGCGATCTACATGCGTAGCGGCGACGGTTTGGGTGCTTTTTCGAGTTTCCTGCTGCTGTTCGCACTCCGAGGCATCTTCTCGCCTTTCGCTCACGTGACATTTACGGCGATGATCGGCATCGGCTGCGGCATCTCGCGTGAATCGCACAACAGTTTCGTAAAGTTCAGCATGCCCGTCGTCGGTTGGCTTGTGGCGATGATCCTTCACGGCATCTGGAACGGACTCGGGATAATCGTGACGCTGTTTATCGTAGGTTTCGGGTTGGAGCCAGCGTGTGCGTCGATCGGCCTCGGCGGTCAGGATGTGGGCCTTTGCGGATTCTTCACCTTCTACCTTCTCCTTGAAGTTCCGCTGTTTCTTATCTTCCTCGCTTTCGCCTTCTACATCATGCGTCGGCAGCGTCGGATACTTAACGACATGCTCGCTCTCGACGTAGTACGCGGACTTATCACCGACCAGCAGCTAAAGACCGTCACCTCGGCCTTCAAAAGCACCGGCTGGCTGCTCGGCGGCACTTTCAGCGGAAAATTCCTCGCCCGCAGCCGCTTCCTCAGGGCCGTCGGCAAACTCGGCCTCTCATACTGGCACATCCAACGTGCCACCGCCGCCCAAGGCCACACCGGCAGCTTCCAGCAAAACCCTATCCTGAGAGATGAAGTTCTGAGATGGCGGGACAAGATCTGAAAAATAGTAAGAGTGACGGCTTCAGCCGTTCGATTTCGCGGATCATGCGCCTATCGAACGCCTAAAGGCGTCACTCTTACTTGTCTGGTAGGCCGAACAGGGATCGAACCTGTGACCCACGGATTAAGAGTCCGTTGCTCTACCGACTGAGCTATCGACCCAGAAAACGAATCTGGATTATAGCAATTAATGTAAGAAGTGCAAATAGTGCAAAATAGCTTCAGGGTTCGCGTTCATAGTAGGCAAGCTTTAGGATATTGTTGTGGCTTAACGTTCTTGGGGGAAGATGAAGGAGTGTCCAAAATGTGATCTCTGCTATGGCGACGAGGTGGCGGTTTGCCAGTTTGACCAGACGCAGACGCGGCTTTCGCTGCCGGGCGGGCAGTTGATAGCCGAACGCTATTGGCTTGAGAAGCGTCTCGGCCGTGGTGCGATGGGACAGGTGTATCTCGCCCGCGACAAGAAGTTCGATACGCGTCGGGTGGCGGTGAAGACCGTTCGACAGGACGTTCTTAACAGCGAAGACCTTCAGGAAGGCGAGGCGATCGCGCGGTTCGAACGCGAAGCTCAGGCCGCCGCATCCATTCAGCATCCGAATACCGTAAGCGTCACGGACTTTGGCGAGACCGGCGACGGCGTTTTCTATCTCGTGATGGAATACGTCGAGGGCGAGACGCTGCACAAGCTTTTGAGGCGTGAGGGAACGCTCCCCGTCAAGCGTGCGGTGAGATTGCTGAGGCAGATCGCGGACGGAGTCGAGGCCGCTCACGACATCAACATCCTTCATCGCGACCTGAAACCCGCCAACATCTTCATGCTCCAAAAGGGCAAGGGCGACGGCTTTATCAAGGTCGGCGACTTCGGGTTGGCGAAGATCGTCAATCAGACCGTCACGGATTTCAGCTCGAACGCGACGCCCTCCTCACGCGGCATTATCGGAACGCCCGAATACATGGCACCGGAGCAGATGCAGCCGGAACTCGGTGTCGATACGCGTGCGGATATTTACGCTCTCGGCACGATCGCCTACATGATGCTCGGCGGCCGAACGCCATTTGTCGGGGACATGATGCAGCTTGTGATGCAGAAGATCATGCACAAGGCTCCGCCGCTGTCTTCTATCCGGACCGACATCCCGATCGACGTAGAAAAGGTGATCATGAGTTCGCTTGAGATCGAGGCTAAAGACCGGCCTCAGTCGATGGGCGAATTTATCTCGCAGCTTGAAGAGGCCGCGTCTGACGTAAACGAAACCAGCAAGCTTGGGCGTTCGCGGCTTGTGATACTTGGACCTGTGGGAGCCGAGGTCTACGTCAACGACGAGCGGAAGGGAAGCGTCGGCAGTTCTGGACGCGTCGTTATTTCCGATACTCCTGCCGGACAGCACATCCTTCGAGTGTCGAAACCGGGCGAGAAAGACGACGAACGCCTGATCGAGATCCGCGAAGGTGCCGCCGAGCAGGTGATCCAGGCTCAGCTGCGGTCGGTTCGCGAGGGTGCCAGTCAGCCTTCGCCGTCGCAGGGCACCGGCAGCAGCGGAACCGGATCGAGCATGATCCCTGGGATCGTTGCGTGTACGAATTGCAGGTCGAAATTCGCCGAGGGCGTGAAGTTTTGCGGGCGGTGCGGAAATAGGTCGTTCAGCCTCGTGAGTGCGGGCGACGTGCCGGCAAACACTTTCCCCTGTCCTCGATGTACGTCGCCGTTGCTGATGAACTCCCGTTTTTGCGGACGCTGCGGCCTGAATATCACGCCCTCGATGCTTCACCAAATCCAGAATCGCTCGACGCCTGTCGGTTTCGCTACGCCTCATCAATCGCAGCCGCCTCAACAGGCCGAGCGAGTCTGCAGTCGCTGCGGCGGAGTCTTTCCCGCTTCCATCAAGTTTTGCGGAAGGTGCGGAAACGGGCTCTCCTGAGTGAAGGCACGCGTACCTGTATCACCGTCCCACCGTAACTGTTTGTAACGTGCTTCGCGATACGAGACTTCTCTCAGTGCCTTTGTGGTGAGAAAGAGATTAAACACAGAGGCGCAAAAGCTAGACACGAAGGTCACCGAGGAGAAGTTGACTTCAAATCAGATCTCCTACTGGGCCATTTGCCGGAACGGCCACTGAACTTTCCCAATCCTCTCCTCGTTAATACCATTTGGGTATTGAAATGCGTATAATGACAGCAATTAGGGTTGCAATCGACGCATCCGCGAAGGTGAACACTGCATGAAGATCTGCCCGACGTGTCGCAAGACTTACGCCGACGATAACCTAAACTTTTGCCTCGAAGACGGCTCAGTTCTCACATTTGCTTCCAACGAACCGCCCGCGACGGTGATGATGGGCCAGCCTCGTCCGACCGATCCGGTAAACGCTTTCCCGTCAACGCCCGGCTCCGGCATCCAGTCGACATTCGGCCAACCGCAGGTGCAGCCATATCCAATGCAGCAGCGGCCACAGAAGTCTTCAAAGGCTTGGCTGTGGATAGTCGGAATTGTCGGAATAATCTTGCTTCTATGCGGCGGCGGGTTCGCGGGGCTCGTTCTGATCGGCATGCAGAACCAGAATCAGGCAAACAATCTCTCAACTACCAATAATCGTACCAACAGCCGTACCAACACCAGCTCGTCACCTGCACCGTCGCCTTACACTTCGTCGTCTGATGTTGAGTCCGTTGATCTTTCATTCTGGATCAAGGACTTCTCCGTCTGGGGAACGACCGAAATGGTCGGTGATGAATTCCTGATGGCGGCAAAGCAAAAAGGTTACTACTACGTACTAGTTGCTCCCGATCAATACACGACTGACGGCAAGAATGTCCGCGTAACGGTTCGTAACGTAGACAATGCGAACTCCAGCCTCGGCTATGGCCTTATCTTCCACAGTGCTCCAACTCCGCTGACCAAGGATTACGCCTTTCTGATCGACGCGAAAAGAAAAAAGTATCGCGTTGCCCGGCACGAGCCTTCAAAGGAAACATCGATGGTTTCCTGGAAGGATTCATCGGCGATCAAAGATGGCACTCAGGATAACGTTCTTGAGGCACGCGACAAGGGCGACATTATAGAACTCTATATCAACGGCGAAATGGTTACTACGATCAAGGATCAGTACGGCCATCCCAACGGCGTGCCCGGCCTTTACTCCGGCGATGGAGCAAAGATCGGATTCAAGAAGCTGGAGATCTGGAAGTAGCGGCTCTTAGCATCCGATGATGAAGCGATGTCCAAAATGCGGCCAGACGTTCGCGGATCAGAACCTTAATTTCTGTTTGAACGACGGCGAGTTGCTCATGTACGAGCAGGAGTCGTCGCGTCCGTTTTCGGATGAGCCTCCGCCGACCAAGTTTGTAGATGACGATTCGCCTCCGACCTTGATGATGGACACGCCGCGGAGCACGAACCCGATCGGTTGGGCTGATGCTTCGCCTCCCGCTCAATGGCAGGGACAACAGGTCGTAATGCCGACCGGCCACATGCCGGTTCAGTACGTCACTGCATATGCCTCGCCTAATCAGGTACTCGGTATTCTTTCGCTCTCGATGGGAATTCTGAGCGTGACGGTAGGCTGGTGTTGCTATATTGGAGCCCTCTTGGGGCCCGCGGCCATGATTCTAGGCGCCGTCGCGATCTATCAGAATAAGACCGATCCGGTCAGATACGGCGGTAAAGGTATGGGCATCGCCGGCATCATCCTCGGAGCACTTTACCTAGTTGGCATGGTATTGTTTATACTGTTGTACGGATTAGCGTCAATCATAGGTTAATAGGCAATTGAATGATATTGCCGTTTGCTCGGTGTAGCTCTATTCGAGTTTCCGATTTTTCATGCGTGTAACCTTAAACGTCGTTGCCGGTCCGCAAACCGGACGAGCTTTTACATTCGACCAGCACGACACTTTCATGATCGGCCGCAGCGAGGACTCGCATTTTTGTCTTCCGCACGACCGTTTCTTCTCGCGTCATCACTGCATCGTCGAGATCGCTCCGCCGCAAGCCTTTCTCAGAGATCTTGGTTCAACCAACGGAACTTTCGTAAACGGCCTTCGCGTTGATTCGACGTATCTAAAGCATGGCGACCGCATACAGGGCGGCGAGACCGTGCTCGAAGTACAGGTAATTGCAGATAAGTTTGACCGATACAATGAAGTTGCGACGTCTCAATCTCAGCACGGTCTTTCTGAAAAGACCGAACCGTCGCTGATCACGGTCGCCTGCATCAACTGCGGACTTCCGGCCCAGGCAGAGGCTTCGCGGCCAGATGCCAAGCTTTCCTATCTATGTGAAAACTGCCGGGAGCAGTTGAAGAAAAATCCGCAGCCGATTCCGAACTACCAAATGATCAAGGTGCTCGGCCAAGGCGGTATGGGAAGCGTGATGCTCGCCCGAGCCGTCGCGGATGGCAAGCTTGTTGCGATCAAAACTCTGCTTCCCGAGGTCGCGGTTAGCGAGCAGTCTCTGAAGCGGTTCATGCGCGAGATCGAGGTCTCGTCCTCGCTTCAGCATCCGAACATCGTCAGCTATATCGAACACGGAACGCACAACGGCATCGTCTATCTCGTTACCGAATATGTAGCTGGGATGGACGCCGCGAGACTAGCGAAACAACGTGGCGGAAAGCTGCCGTATCAGCAGGTCGTGAAGGTGATCGAACAAACGCTGGCCGCGTTGGATTTCGCACACAACCTCGGCTTCGTTCATCGCGACATCAAAGAGCAGAACATTTTGGTCGACGGGACCTACCCGCATCTGGTATCGAAGCTCACGGACTTTGGCCTTTCGAAGAGTTACAAACAAACCGGAATGAGCGGTGTCACTATGGTCGGTGATGTCGCTGGTACGATCGCTTATATGCCTCCGGAACAGGTTCGCGATTTCAAGGAAGTGCGGCCGCCTGCCGATATCTACGGTATCGGAATGACTGCCTACAGTCTTCTTACCGGTGCTCACGCCCTCGATATATCGCCGAATGCCGGTATCTCGGAAACCGTAAAAGCCATCTTCGAAAAGCCGATCATCCCGATCTCGAAACGCATGCCGGATGTTCCATTAAAGGTGTGTGCTGTTATCGAAACCGCCCTGGCAAAACAGACAGAGCTCAGGTGGCGAAATGCCGGTGAGATGCGCGAAGCCCTTCTTCGGTCTGCGTCGGAATTTTAAGTTCTCCACTCCCGGCCAGTCCCACGAGCATCCCGATCAGCACCCATAACTGCCGAGCGTCTTCAAATGACCCGGATAGGTTTTGAAATAGAAAAGCCCCTACAAACGCGCACGAGCATGAGACGAGCATCACACTCCGATCCGAACCATCGACTGGTCGAAATCTGCAGATAGAAAACAGGTGCCAGCAAAGGGCCGCAAAGGCTATCAATCCTACGATGCCCGCTTGACCAAACACATTGAGCCAAGATTGATGTGCGTCGCGTACCATTTGACGCTGGCCGGACAGCGCGTCGTATCGAAGGTGCGCGGCATCGGTGCCGGTCCCTCGTCCTAGGATTGGATATTCTAAGCCGCGCTCCATCGAATTTTGCCAGGCCAAAAAGCGAACCGAGGGTTCGATCGACTTTTCGATAATAGGGATCGTGATCGTTTTGTCTGGGTATCTCACAACGGGCGAGATCGCCGTCGAAGCGAATGCAAGTACGGCGAGAAATACCGCGGCGACTAAAACAACACGAGATGTCCGTCGATAACCGGTGAGCACAAAGAAATATGTCCAAAGTCCTATGCTGAGAATCATTCCGCCTAATCCGGGAGATACGGCGAGGATGGTCGAAGCGAAAAGCAGTGCTGCCAGCAGCAACCCAACCCGTTTCGACATCCAGCTCACGCGAGAGGCTCCGAGAATTATCATGATGGCTACGTTCGTGTAATTGGCCATCATGTTCGGGTTCTCAAAAAAGCCCATAACCCGCGGATAGTTTCCCGGTGGCAGACTTCCCCAATGAAACAGGAAGAAATTGGTTGCCATCGAGGTATATCCGAGAAAGAAGCCTGTCAGCCCCGCGATCGCTCCGAGAATGTTTATGATCGCCCCGGCAGTCCACGCATATGCGAGTTGCTTCAAGAGGCCGAGGTCTTGGATTAGGTCGGCAACAACGATAGACACCGCGATCAGGTAAAAAACTCCGGACAGCTTGAGGAAGCTTTTTTGCGGTTCAGTCGAGAAGATCGCAGAAATCGTCAGCGAAAGAAAGAAGACCGCGACAAATCCAAGAAAACGGAACTCGATTCCAGGCCTTCGCTTTACCAGCGAAACAAGCCAAAACAGAAATGCACCGAAGAAGATCAGATCGGTCGCGAAAATATGTATGCCAAGAATGCGCGTGTCGAGCGGACGGACGATCGGCAGCAGGGCAACGTACAACAGCATCAGCCATCGAGATGCCGTCGCCGCCAACTCACCGATCTTATCCAACCTCACAATGTTTTGGTAACTTTTGCAAGCGACCTGGGAGCGTCCGGATCAAGACCCTTAGCCTCTGCCAGGTATGCGGCGAATAGCTGCGCGGGAACGATGAACGGGATTGGCGACAGGAACTCGTCAAGCTCGGCGGGCATCGGGATGCTTAGTGACGACAGGCTTGCTATCTCGTCATCGTTGGTGATCGAAAGGGAATCCGCGTTCAGTTCCTTTAGTCTATTGAGAAGTTCGATGTTGCTCTTCTTCGTAACGCCGGTTGGAGCGAACAGAACCACCGCGAATCGCCGCTCGACAATAGCAAGTGGTCCGTGGAAGAAATCTGCGGACGAGAATCTCTCCGCTACGACGTAGCAGGTCTCCATTAGCTTCAGCGCCAGCTCATAGGAGTTGCCGTAGTTCATCCCACGCCCGACGACCACGCAGTTTTCCATGAAAGCGTATCTCTGTGCAATTTCTTCAACTGATGCTTTAAGTTCAAGTGCTTTCGAGGTAAACTCAGGTATCTTATAATAATCAATACCTTTCTCACCGATAACTGACGACAACATATAGAAGTGCAGCATCTGACCCGTATAGGTCTTGGTCGCCGCTACGGACTTCTCGCGGCCGGCGTGGATCAATAGCGTCTCGTCTGCCAGCTTCGCCATCGTAGATTCCGCTTCGTTAGTGATGGCTAAAGTGAAAGCGCCGCCGTCTTTTGCACTTTCCAAGACGTGGTTGATGTCATCACCCTCACCGGACTGCGACACGCCGATCACCACTGCCCGCTTCAGCCTCATCTTCGCGTTGTAAAGCGTATACACCGACGGCGCTGCGAGCGAGACGGGAATGCCAGTGGTGACCTCAAGAAGATATCGTCCGAAAAGCGACGCATTGTCCGAACTGCCGCGGGCAACCAACACGATCAGATCGATATCCTTTTGTCGAAGATAGTCTCCGATCTTGACGAGCTTTTCTCGCTCGGCTGCTATTGTCCGTTCCAGCACCTCGGGCTGCTCGGAAATTTCCTGAAGCATTAAAGACATAAATTAAGGATTGGCTCAAACACAAGTATCGCCCAACGCAGCATCCGCCGCAAAACGTGTCAATGGACGATGTCGCTCGATACTTCGACATCGTCATCCAGTGGTAGCAGGGGAGGTTCGCCTTGTTCTTCTCGCATCTCATTCAGCACGGCGTTGATAACACCGCCGATTACGATCACTATCGCTGTCAGATACAGCCAGAGCATCAAGATCATCACGGCGCCGAGCGATCCGTAGGCCTTGTTGTAGCTGTTGAAATATTCCAGATATAGTCGGAATCCGCGGGTTAGCAGCAGCCAAAGGAGTATCGCGACGACTGAGCCAGGCGTGATCCAAGACCAGTGATGTTTCTTGAAGTTTGGAAGCAGGTTATAAATAACTTCGCACGCGAAGAGCATTACGATCACGGTTGAGATCCACTGGATCGAAACAAGGACGAGCGGTGAAGTTACTTGAAGCCCCACGTAGGCGAGAGCAGCTTGTACTCCTTGCCAACCATAGAAGACGATCCCAAGCACGACCGCCACCAGCACGATCAGCAGAAGTGTGATCGCCAACGATTGGGCTTTTGTGTTCCACCACCAGCGCGTTTCACGCAGTTGATAGACCGCGTTTAAGGCACTTCGGACGCTATCGATTCCGGCCGATGCCGACCACAAGGTGATAGCAAGTCCGATAGTGAGCTTACTTCCCGTGCTCGAATCAACGATCTCATCGACGGTGGTCCGCACGAGCTGGAATGCAGACGAAGGCATTATCTGGCGAATGTATGTGAAGAGTTCGGATTTTAGCCCGTCGGTCGATTCGAGAAGGATGCCGAAAAGGCTGACCAGAAAAAAAAGAAGTGGGAACAGGGAGAAAGAAAAATAGAATGCGACCTGCGCCGCACGGCTGAAGATATCGGTGTCCAAAGACTTTTCGTAGAGTCGAAGGAAAAACCGCTTCCAATCGAAGCCGATGATCTTTTTTACCGCCAAAGTGTCTCTAACCCCTTGCCCGTTCGAGCAGCGTCATCGTCAGAAAACTGAGCAAAACGAGTGCTTCATCCTCTTCCGACATCTCCGCCAGTTTCTCTAGTTGAAAAATTCCTTCGAAAAACGCCGGCTGTTTCTGAAGCCGAGCGATCGGAGTGCCGCCGGTCCGGCTGAGAATATATGCCGGGTTGAAAAAGTATCCCGTGAACATCCCGATTACCGGAAGCTCTCCAACCAGCGAATCGACGACCTTGATCCACGCATTCTCTTCGTGGATCTCCATCACGAGCACACCGCTGGGAGCATAGATCTCGTAGTGGGCCTTGAAGATCGAACGCATCCCTTTGCGCTTGATCGCGCCGACGTTCGCGCCGCGATTATCGGTGAAGTTGTATTTAGCCGAGAAGTCGAGCATCCTGTCGGCCTTGATGTTGTAAAGGTGTTGAGTTTGCTGCTCGTCGGCAAATACGTTGATGTCTTCTTTCAGCTTCAACAACTTCTGCCGGACGTATCCGAGCATCTCATCGTTCGAGTCGCGAATATATATCTGGCTTACAAGTGTGATCAGCTTGAATGAAAGTTTAAGAGGGTAGTTCATAGGTTTAAGTATCGCCGAGGAACGCGTTGACTGATGCCGCAGGTTATCTCATATGAGATCGTATCAGTGAGCGAGGCAAGGTGCTCCGCACGGATCAGGTCTTCGCCAGTTCCTCCAATAATCGTAACATCATCGCCAACGGCGGCGGTCGCAATGTCGGTTACATCGATCGTAGTCCAGTCCATCGACACGCGTCCGACGATCGGAGCGGGCCGGCCTCTGATCAAAAAATGTCCCGTGTTCGACAGCGTTCGCGGAAGCCCGTCGTGGTATCCGATCGCGATCGTTGCTATCACGGACTCTCTTTTGGCGGTGAAGGTTCGGCCATATCCAATGGTCTCTCCCGATTGTATTGTCTTTATCTGCGCGATCTTCGACCTAATTGACATTACCGGTTTTAACTCCGGTTGCGGAACGCCGCTCGGCAATACGTCGCCTCCGAGTCCGTACAGCAGCCCGCCGATCCTAACCATCTTTGACCGCGAAAGAGGGTGCACCACAGCTCCCGGGGAATTGGCCATATCGATGAATTGCGGCCGGTGGCCGTTTTCGTGAAAGATCTCAACTGCTAATTCAAATCGCGCGATCTGCTGGTTTGTGAACTCGGTTGCATCAAGATCGTCGGCTGCCGCGAAGTGAGTCATCAGTCCTTCAACTTCGAGATTCGAAAGCGTCGCGAGGTCGCGGGCGAAGGTGGCGACATCCTTAAGGCGAATGCCGATCCGGCCCATTCCGGTGTCTATTTTTACGTGGACACGGGCGATCGTACCTTGTCTTTTCGCGGCTTCCGACATTGCTCGGGCCTGGTCGATGTGAAAGATTACCGGCGTTAGGTCGTGATTCTGAAGAGTGAATTCCTGCCCAGGCCAAAAGCCGCCAAGGACCAATATCGGTTTTGAAATGCCTACTTCGCGGAGTTCGACGCCTTCTTCTGCCGTCGCGACGCCGAACCAATCGACTCCCTCTGCCTCTAGTCTCTTCGCGCACTCGACCGCCCCATGACCATATGCGTCGGCCTTTACCACCGCCATGAACCCGACACTCGCTCCGACGAACTCTCGAACTGACCGAAAATTGAACGCAAGGGAACTGAGATCGATCTCTGCGACGGTCGGGCGGTGAACGGAAAGGAAAGTCATCACTTAAAGTTCTGTGTAAGGAAATATATTGAAGTGAACTGATACTTTAAGGGTCACTCTGCGACCCTTAAAGTGAAGTCTAAAGCGGGATGTTGCCGTGTTTTTTAGGCGGATTACTGTCTCGTTTGTTCTTCAGCAGTCCAAGAGCCCGGATCAGTTTCGGACGGGTCTGTGACGGCTCGATAACCTCGTCAATAAATCCGCGCTCGGCTGCGACATAAGGATTCGCAAACTTCTCGTTGAATTCGTCAACGATCCGCTTGCGGGTTTCTTCAGGGTTGGTGGTGTCGAGCAGCTCCTTTTTGTAGAGAACGCCGACCGCTCCTTCGGCGCCCATGACCGCGATCTCCGCCGATGGATATGCGAAGTTTATATCTGTCCGAATGTGTTTTGATGCCATCACACAATAGGCGCCGCCGTAAGCCTTTCGCGTGATGACCGTGATCTTGGGTACGGTAGCCTCAGCGAAAGCATAGAGCAGCTTTGCGCCGTGACGGATAATGCCGTAGTGCTCCTGATTGATGCCCGGAAGAAAGCCAGGAACGTCTTCAAAGGTGATCAAAGGAATATTGAAACAATCACAGAAACGCACAAATCTTGCAGCCTTTACTGATGCGTCGATATCCAGCACGCCTGCGAGGAATGCCGGTTGATTTGCAACGATGCCTACCGACTGTCCGCCTAGCCTCGCAAATCCCACGACGATGTTTGCCGCAAAATGCTCCTGGATCTCGAAGAAATAGCCGTCGTCCACGACCGAATGGATGATGTCGCGAATGTCGTAAGGCTGGTTGGATGACTCGGGAACGACGGAATTTAGCTTTTCGTCGGCACGATCCGAAGGGTCGCTCGTTGCAGCGAACGGCGGGTCGCCCATATTGTTAGACGGTATGAACGACAGCAGTTCTCGCGTGATCCGGAGCGCGTGTTCGTCCGAATCCGCCGCAAAGTGGGCGACGCCGGACTTCGCGTTGTGCGTCATCGCCCCGCCGAGTTCATCCTTCGTCACATCCTCATGTGTAACTGTTTTTATGACGTCGGGTCCGGTGATGAACATGTACGACGTGTCTTTCACCATCACGTTAAAATCGGTGATCGCGGGTGAATAGACGGCGCCGCCCGCACAAGGGCCCATGATGCAGGAGATCTGCGGGATAACGCCGCTTGCGAGAGTGTTGCGAAGGAAGATGTCGGCGTATCCGCCGAGGCTCACGACTCCTTCCTGGATACGAGCACCGCCCGAATCGTTGAGGCCGACAACCGGTGCTCCGACCTTCATTGCAAGATCCATCACTTTGCAGATCTTAGCCGCAAACGTTTCAGAAAGTGAACCGCCAAATACAGTGAAGTCTTGAGCGAAGACAAAGACTTCACGTCCGTCGACCAAACCGTGTCCCGTGACGACGCCGTCGCCGAGATATTTCTGTTTCTCAAGCCCAAAATCTGTTGAGCGATGGACGACGAATTTGTCGAATTCTTCGAACGTGTCCTCGTCAAGAAAGAACTCGATGCGTTCGCGGGCGGTCATCTTACCGCTGGCTTTCTGCTTTTCTATACGCGCCGCTCCGCCGCCTTCTTCAGCACGTTTTGACTTGTCTTTGAGGATCTCGAGCTTGCTCATCGGTCGGGTCTCGGGTTTCATCGAGATTAGTTTACCCACAAACCGACGCTTTGCACATTGTCAGAAATCACCGAGCTGTCTTGACGCTTCGCCAAAGACACGCATGCGAAGATTTTTGATCTGCATATCCGTCCGGCGGATGTCTTCAAGAGTGCTGTCTAGCTCACGCGTGATCTGCGCGAGCAGCGTTTGCCATTCACGCAATTGTCGGCTTAAGGTTTGCCGTCGCATGGTACGAAGATTCTCGGCATCTGTCGTTCCGCGCAGTGCAACAGAGCGGTCAATGCTTTCCGGAAGCAGATCGTCGTTGAGCTGGGCGATCCGCGTGGTGGCGTTGGTTTGGCGTTCGGCGAGATCGAAACGGAGCTTCTGCATATTAGCGAAGCTGACTTCTAATCTATTCAAGACCTCCAGAGCGAGGAGAAGGCTCTTCTGCCGTTCATCCATTTGCAGGCCCTGATTAGTGGAGAATGACTTTACGAATTGAGCCCATGTCTTGCTTAGAGCCTCGACCGCTTTTGCCGTTCGTGCTACGTCGGTAGAAATGTTCTCGATCGGGTCCGACGAACGGTAAGCCGGGGGCGTACTCGGTGCCGAGGTGTTCGATTGACCGAAGCCGTTAGAAGCAGTTAACAAGACGGAGAGAAACAGCAAAGCGAGGGGGAATTTCATATCGGTGTCTCCAGATTGTAGAATTTGCTGAGCAAAAATGAACGATATAGAAGTTATTACCAGCCGCGACAACGCGAACCTTAAACTCGCTCGGGCGGTCCGCGATGGCCGCGAATCTGATCTGATCTTCATCGAAGGTCGTCGACTTTTTGACGAAGTTCTTGGATCGGATCTCGTGATTGAGCTTATTCTGACTTCGTCAGATGTCTCAGAAACGCAAACGTTGGCTGAACTACCGACTACTCAACGCTCAAAGATCGTAAAAGTTGCGTCGCGTTTATTCGATTCGGTAGCGGACACCGCAAACACGCAGGGAATAATTGCTCTGGCAAAAAAGCCGCAAGCAGATCTCGACGCGGTCTCAGGACATCTGACCGTGCTGCTGCATGAAGTAAATAATCCCTCAAATCTTGGAGCAGTCGTTCGAACAGTAGAGGCTGCCGGAGCATCGGGTCTGATAACGACCGCGGGGTCGGCTGATGCGTTTTCGCCAAAAGCCCTGCGAGCGTCCATGGGGTCGGCATTTAGATTGCCGATCGTTGAGCGGGTTGAGTTCGACGCGGCAATCGAATGGGCCGGGAAGCAGGGAATGATCATCACCGCGTCGGACATCTCGGCTAAGGTGAAGTATTTCGATGTGGATTGGACACGGCCGGGAATGATGATCTTCGGCTCTGAAGCACACGGCCTGGATGAGGGTAAACTCGCGTCGATTCAAGAAAAAATCCTTATCCCAATGGAAAACGAGGTTGAAAGCCTCAACCTCGCTGTCTCTTGCGGAATAGTACTTTTCGAAGCGAAACGTCAACGGAGCGGCTGATTTGCCGTAGCATTTACGTTGGCATTTGCGTCTGTCGATGGTTGAACGCCCGCCGCTATTTCCTTTGCGAAGGCTTCCGCGACAAGTGGATTGTCGGCGATGGCGGATCCGAGTGCGATATCTGCGGCGAGCGTTTTAGAGTTGGAAGCGTCCACCTGAGCCAATCGTTCTTTCGCCAATGTAAACTGTCGCTTTGCCTCAACATACTTTCCGGTCAGCAACTGAGCCCTTCCGAGAAGATAATGGTCCTCAGCATCCTGCGGCGTGGCCGCATTTGCGGCAAGAAACCGTTCGGGAGACTTATCAACTTCGCGGCGTGCTTCTTCGAAAGCCGTGAGCGGTATGTTGTTGCTTTTTGTTTCATTTAGCACCGGAACCTGAGGTGCTGGATTATATTGCTGCCACAGCAAATAGCCACCAAACCCGAGTGCTCCGCCGATGATTAAAAACAGAAGCGATTGGAGGAGTCCGCCTCCGCCTTTTGCCGGCTTAGCTTCGTCCGGCGCGTAACTAAACGGAGGCGCATCGCTGATCGTTGTTGCCGATGACTGAGGTTCGGTCCGTGCGGGAACAACAATGCTGGAAGATGAATAAGACTCAGCTGTTTGGGGCTGGGCTTCAACCGTTTCCGTCAACGGCTCATCGAGCAGGTAAACCTCGTCGTCGCTTTCGGCCGGAACGTCGGCGGCGGTTATCGGCTCGTCAAAAGGCGAACGGGCAGTGGCTACCGTCTCTTCCTCTTCGACCTCGGCTTCCAATTCAGGCGTCGCCGGAATCTCCTGAGCGACCGGAATTACGGCGGCGGGAGCCTGATATGTCTCGGCAACGTTGCTCGAAACTCTCACGACGACGGCCGTCAGGTTGTCCTCGGCCCCGCGTGAATAGCAGATCTCTTTCATCTGATCGCAGAGTGCCTTAGGTTCGATCTCGTCGTTGAAAAGCTGCTGAAGCTCCGGGTCGTCAATATGCCGTGTGATCCCGTCCGAACACAGCAAAAACATTGTGCCGGGCTCGACCATCGTAGTTTTGATATCGATCTCGACCGATTCTTCGGCACCCAACGCGCGACTTATAACATTACGGCTTGGGTGTACGGCGGCTTGCTCCGGCGTCATTCTGCCAGCTCGTACTTCCTCCTCAACTACCGAATGATCTGCGGTTTCACGTTTAAGTGTTCCATCAGGTTCGATCCGGTAAACCCTTGAATCTCCTACGTGTGCGACCGTGGCAATATTTCCGTTTACATGTAGAGCCGCAATTGTCGTGGCCATCGATGCAAGCTGCGGAAGTTCGCTCGACATCGTGTAGATCGATTGATTTGCGTGCTGGATCGCGATACGAAGAGCCTGCTCGGCGTCGAAGTTTTCGGGAAGATTGTTGAAAGCCTCGCCTAGAGTTTCCATCGCCATCTGCGACGCGAAATCTCCTGCCTGAGCACCGCCGACGCCATCCGCCACCGCAAATAATCCGAGATCGCGAAGCTCGATAAACGAGTCTTCATTAACCGGGCGCTTTTCACTAAGGCCACGATCCGAAACCGACGCGGAAGCAAATCGAAAATTGTTGTCCATCAAAGCTTCTCCAATCGCAGAGCGTTTAAACGCCTAAAATCAGGGCATGTCTGTGTGCATCGCCTGTGAGCGATCCATTGCATTCCGGTGGGAAAACGCCATTAGCATCCCGAGCATTACGAAGCTCGTGATGAGCGAAAATCCGCCATGGCTTACAAACGGAAGGGTGATGCCGGTCATCGGTAGTGCACGCGTGATCCCGCCGATGTTGACCAGAGCCTGGAAGCCTAAGAAGGCCGCAAGCCCGATCGAACAAAGTTTCGTGAACATATCCCGAGCGTCTAAAGCCGTTCTAACGCCTGCACTTACGAGCACGATCAGGGCAAAGGTTAACAGCAATCCACCGAAAAGTCCAAGTTCTTCGGCTAACGCGGCGAAGACGTAATCCGAGTCGGCAACAGGGATCAATTCCGGGTATCCGAGACCGAGTCCGCGACCGGTCGTACCACCCGAAGCAAGGCCGAAAGTCGCCTGAGCGGGCTGGAATGCAAGTACGTCAAACCAGGCATCGACGTTGATAGTTTTTTGCAGATTCGGGTCTTCCTCCAGCATCTGCGGAAGGTTCGGGTCCTTTTCAACGAGCCGCTTATAGTAGTCGTCGTAATCTTCTTTCCACCAGCTTGTATCCGGCGTCGGCGGATTAAATCCGTCTAGCCAGAGATGAAAACGTTGTTGGATTCGATCAGGCAAAACCGCCTTAACCGGTTTAGCGAGCGTTGGAAGCAGCGGGATACTCTCCTGCGTTTTTAAAGGCAAAGCTCCTACAACGAGGATTCCAACCGCGAGCAGCACGCTGCCGACGAGTACCGCCCGCTGCGTAAATCGCCGCACGGCAATGAGGAACAGCGTCGCGTAAACGCTCGAAAAGACCATCATCTGCCCGAAGTCTTTAAGAACAAAGAAAGGTACGAAGGGAAGTGCGGCCATGAAGACCAGCGGAACGACGTCCTTCGCGCGCGGCAGTCCCCAATAAGTGCGGGCAAGATTCTTGTAGAGCACCGACAGGATAGCGGCGAAACCGATCAGGAACGGGATCTTCGAAGGCTCCCACGGCGTCATATTGCCGATCGATTTACCGGCGCGAGAAGTGATCGCCGCAAGGAACAGCGGGCCGAGCGTAAGCAACACGATCAGAAAGCCGTTATTCTGCAGAAACTCCAGCACGCGGTCGTTGCGCAAAAAGAAGAACGCGAAGATCAAACCGAGAACGCCGAGCATCGGGTTGACCGTACGCCCGGATACCAGCACAGACCACCAAGAGTCTTCCGCCGACCGCGGGGTTTCAGTCGAAAGATCGACGGGTGATGGAGGCGTCGCCGGTAGGCCCATCAACTGCTTCTTCTCGGCTGAATAATTCTCTTGAATGTAATGAAGCTGCGCGGTCCGGATCTTCGCTTGACGAGCCTCCGCCTTATCGCGTCGCGAGGTATACTCCGGGTCGCTGAAAAGTCGATATTGGACCGTCAACCCGACGGAGAATAGCAGGACCGCTGACGTGTACAGCGTCCAACTGCCCGCGTATTTTCCAAACCTCTTGATAAATATCGGCAGGATAGCGAGGAACGAGAGAATCGCGATGTTCCGATAAGCCGCGATCGACGATGCTTCGTAACCGCGAATCAGGCCGCCGTAATATATAGCGTAATGCGATATCGCCGTGAGCAGGACGATCAACACAAGAATGAAGAAGTGCGATGAAGTTCGATTCTTTAGATTCTTCATTGCGGCCTCCTCCGAGTTGTCGGCTTCGTCGTTTTTGGAGCAGTTTTTGGTTTATATTGCTCGCCGAGAAGACCTAACTCTCGAGCTTTTAATATCACATTTGCTGCTATCGGAGCGGCCGTTCGAGCACCGAATCCGCCCCCTTCTACCACCACGGCGATTGCGACTTGAGGCTGTTCAAGCGGCGCGATCGTTATGAACCAACTGTCGGTACGTTCATACATCATCGGAGCCTGATATTCTACCCACTCGCCCTTATCGTTTTTCCGCCGCTTCTTCTCGGTCCGCAATTTGCCGGTCTTCTCATCGTAAAGCGGAGCCTGTTTTTCCGCCGTTCCAGTCTTGCCACCGGTTCGAATTCCGGTACCGGCGAGCTTAGCCGAAATGACGGTACCCGTTCCGCCGGGCTCTTCCGTTACCGTCGACATTATCTGTCGTGCGACCGCGGCCTGCTGCGGCGACAATATCTGAGAGAAAGCCTGCGGAGGCTGATCCATCTCGACTCGCGGTTTCATCAGCTTGCCTTCCATATTGCCCGGAACGGCCGCGATCATCGCCATTTGAAACGGCGTCATCTGACCTGCGTAACCCTGCCCCATGCCTTCCAGGCCGAGGTCGAAAAGGGAAATATCTTTTCCGGTGACGATCGTCGATTGCTGCGGAGCGATCGAATTCGCAACGGCAGGCGAACTGGCATTCAGGATGTTCGGGAAGAACTTCTGAAGCAGAGCGTCTTCGGGCGTGTCTACGGGCCCCATTCCAAAAAGACGAGCGGTCTCGGCAATCCTTTCGCGGCCGAGCTCTATGGCCATCTGTGCGAAGTATTGATTACTTGAAACTTGGTAAGCGAATTGAATGTTTTTCGGCTCGCATCCGCCGTCGCAGACACCGGAAACGGAGCCGTCCGCTTGGAGCTTCTGGGTTGCATCGACGATCGGCCGCGATCCGCGCGTCGGCTTGAAACCGTCCGCGTAGCTGGGAAACATCGTATTCTGCTTGCCCGCCCGAAATGCCGAGATCATCGTAAATGTCTTGAAAGTTGAGCCCGGAACGTAAAATTCTCTCGTCGCACGGTTAAGTAGCGGTTTGTCGCGGTTGTTGCCTTCCAACTTCAGGTAATCTTCGAGGGTTTGCGCTGCCGCGAGGTCAAACGAAGGGTTGGAGTACATCGCGACGATATCGCCGTTCTGAGGATTTAGGACGACAATCGCTCCCTTTTTACCTTCAAGTTGTTTCGCGATAAATGTTTGTAAGTCTTTATCAATAGTGACTTTTACATCTTTCTGCTCGTCTTCCTTTCGTTTGATCTTCGTCAAAACCTCCCAAGCTTCAGGGGATGGGTCGGACACACGTTTATATAGAGTTCTTTCCAATCCGGGTGTGCCACGTTCCGTTCCGAGCAGATGGGCCATCTCACGCTCGAGCGAAAAAGCTCGCACTATGTTTCCATCTTGGTCCTTCTTGTAATACGCGAGGGCGTCGACCAGTTTGCCGTTGCGGTCGAGCATCCAACCGCGCAGGTGCGCCGCCGTTGTACGACGGTTTCGAAGATCCTTGTACGCCAACTCTTGAAAATTCTCGTTAGATTCGTCAGCGAAATATATCCAGTAAACTTGGAAGCCAAATACCGCAAATGCAAGAAAAATAAAGACGAACTGCCACACCCTTATGCTTCGATTGGCTATCGTCTGGGTCAGCTTTTTCTTAACCTCTTTGGGCAGATCGAACTCGAAAAGAAACTTGGGACGGTTAAAGTTATCGAAGAAGGAGAGGATGAGAAACCCAAGCAAAACTCCGACGCCCACGATGTAAACGATCGTGAGTCCAGCCGGTGTGCGTTCGAGCACCTGTCCGCCAAACAACGCTTCGGGCGACCACTTGTTCCAGTCTATCTGCAGTAAAAATGCGAGCATCTTAAACTTCCCAGTCCTGCTTTTTCTCGTCCATTTCGATCTTTGTATCAGTCGCCAACGGCTGGGGAGAAACTTTGGTAGCCTCAGGCGAGAAGGGACTCGGGATCGGTGCGATCGTTTCTTTCTTTACTGGTACGAATGCGACCGCCGCCGGAGCCGGTTCGGGGATGGGCTGAGCTTGATCGTCCGCAGGCTTCACGCTTTCCGAACGGCTTGTAAACTCCATGTCACCGATCTTGAATGCTTCGGTTGGGGCCGCCTCAACCCGTTGTTGCGGAGCGAATTTCAGGTCAACCTTCACTAAGCCAAACATCAAGCTGTCGCCTGTCGAAACCTCCGCCGCCTTTCCATATGCGATACGAGAGCCTTTTACGAATGTTCCGTTGGTCGAACCGGTATCGGCGACCAGCAGCTTGCCGTCTTTATTTAAAAGCAGTGAAGCATGAGCTTTCGAAATGCTCTGATCGTCGATCGCGACGTTGTTCTCTTTCGTACGGCCAACCGATAGCCGCTTTCCTTCTTCAATACTGAAATCTCGGACCACGGGCTTGCCACCAGCCTCAAACGAAAGACGCAATTCTCCCGACCGTTTTTCCGGAGCCGGGACGGCGTCGGGCCGAAGATCGTTCGTCTTCAAGTTGTCGAGGGTGACATCAAGCTCGGCATCGCTGCCGTCGCCTTCGAGCTTGTCGAAGCTCAAGAAAAGCTTAACGCCGCTGGTGAAATAATCGGGTTTTACCTCGATCGCAAGGGGAGCGTGAGTGAAGTAGTGCCGGTCATTTATATGATCGACGGCGGCGATCAGGAACTCATTTTCAAGCTTTTGCAAAGCACCTTCCGCGTCGGTCGAAAACTTGTCCCACTGCATTTTTAGCTTGATGTTGTGAGGAACGTATCTTCGCTTATCGCCGTTTTCGCGAACCTCGGCGTCCATCATGGACTTCATGCGTTCGATAAGCTCGCTGGTTGCAAGCGTGCTCGAAGGCTTCCATCCGCGGCCGGTCAGACGGTCGAAGATATCGCCGATCTTTGTTAGGCTGCCCTTTACGAGCCAGTCGATCGAGAAGCCCTTTTTGGCTTTTGGCTGGGATTCCGGCATTGATTCTGCTGTGGTCATTCTAAGTCAAAAGGAATACGAATAAAAACGTTCGGACGTTCGCCAAAGCTTGCAAGAAACGATTGGCCGTACCTTCTGTATTCCGAATGCCTTTTGCGAACTTTGCACATATAATGTCGTATTGAGAGTAGAGTCACTCTTCCGGCCTTCTTTTGTTAGATGCGGGAGCTTTCATTAACCAATTGCCGGATCGACAGGCGTTACGACGTGGTCGAGCTTCTCGGGCGCGGCAGTTACGCCGAGATCTTCGTCGCGCATGACACGCTTGCCTCGCCGCAGACTCCGCACCGACAGGTCGTTATCAAGGCGTTGAACGTGTTCCTGCAAGACGATCTCGACGCGGACCTCGAACGCACGCTCGTAGAAAATTTCCAGAATGAGGCCATCGCCCTGGATCGCGTTCGACACCCGAACGTGATCAGTCGACTCGGCCATGGCACCGCCCGCGATCTTGCCGGAACTGTATTCCACTATCTTGTTCTCGAATTCATGGAAGGCGGCGATCTGCAAAAGGCCTCGCGTGCCGATCGGATCTCTCTAAAAAAGGCGCTTCATTATCTTGAGCAAGTCTGTGCCGGGCTTCGTCATGCTCACAACAACGGCATCATTCACCGCGAGCTCAAGCCGCAGAATTTGCTGCTTTCGAAAGATCGCGAGATCGTAAAGATAGCCGATTTCGGCGTTGCACGAGTTCACCAAAACGACGCACCGATCACGCGTGTCGGCACGAACGTCTACGCGCCGCCAGAGCACAGTCCGTTCATCACGCCGGGCGGCGTCGCCACCGTCGCGAAACTGTCGCCGGCTTCGGACGTTTATTCGCTCGCGAAGTCTCTGTATGCGATCGTCACTGGAGAGGCCCCGCGTTTTTACACTGGGAATGCGATCACCGACCTTCCGATCACGTGCCGGGAAGAGGAATGGGCGGGAGAACTCAAGAGAGTCCTGAATAAAGCGACGCTCGAAGATCACGAACTTCGGCATCAATCCATAGACGAGTTTTGGAAAGACCTAGAAGAACTCCGACGGTTTGCGGCTGACTTTGAAACCGCGACAACCGTTCGTCCCAAGATCCATGCGACGCCGCAGGCAGCAGTTGCTAAAGGTTACTCGCCGATCGTGCCTCAGCAGCCTCGATTTAATACGTCGCGGGAACTGAAACTCAAGAACGCGTTCTCGCCGGCCCAATCGCCGTTGCGGATCGATGTCGAAAAGCTTCCGCGAACGCCGGCGATCCAGCCAAAGCTGTTGGAGCGGGTCGAAGATCATTGGCCGAACCAGATCCAGGAGCAGCAGCAGAATGTTCTCAACTCCATCGTTGAGGAAGATCTGGCGGTCGAAACAAAGCGGAAAAAACGACGATTTCGAAGGTGGGCCGCTTTCGCCGTGTTGCTGTTACTTTTTGTCGGCGGGTTGTATGCGACCTCCGTCTTTCTTCGCGGGTCTGGTATCTTGGACGGCATATCCTTCGGCGCGCTGGATAAGACGGGAAAGGCAAACACGGATATCAATCTTAGGCCCGAGCCGAGCGCCGATAATGTTGCGATCGGCCTTGTCACGAAAGGTTCGCGCGTGAGGATATTGAGATCGCAAAACAATTGGCATCAGGTCGAGGTCATCGAACAGGGAAGGCAGCTTGATCAGCCGCTTGCGACGAATCGCGGCTGGCTGCATGGCCGATACGTGACGATAGATTAAAGTTCGGAGTTCAAGCTTCAGCTTGTATCGTTACTGTTAGATCAGAAATTTTTAGCCGGAGACAAGCTAAAGCTTAAACTTTGCAAAGAGGGAACATTGAGCGTACTAGACAAAGTAAGAAAGTGGATCGATGGTGAGTCGGCAGAAACCGTACTCGAACAGGCGGCTCGCGATGCGCAGATAAAACCTCGCAGCGTGGCAGAAGAATTCATCGTCAAGATTGCCCGCGAGATCGAAGGCGTGATGCAGCGAGAGATGGTCCCGCTTCCGCAGGGTACGACGATAATCCCGAGCGAGTATCTGATATTTCTATCGGACGTCGATGATAAGGAATGGCAGGGCGTGAAGCGAAGAGGGCTCGAACAAGGGCTGTATCACATCCTTGCGGAACGAGCGAAAGAGATAGCCGGAAAGAAAAAACTCGAAACGAAATCGTTCGTGCTTGAGCTTCGTGTCGACGGAACTCTGGAAAAAGGCGAGGTGAGAATACAGCACAGTTGGGAAGACAGCTCGACTGGAAAGACCGGAGTTCTTTCTCGTCCGAAAGGCTTGAAACTTCCGTCTGACAAGCTTCCTGCGGCACCTCAGCCAGACGTAAAGGCAACCAGCCCAAACTTGAATCGCCAGATCCCGACAGACAGAACGCTCACGCCGCCGGCTGCCGAACAGCCTAATTTCGTTCAGACGCATCAATATCAGGCTCCGCCTCCAACTATCGTTACCAGCGGAATAGCCCAGGCTCAACCGCTTCCGCCCGAAGATGCGGAAGTTATGACGAACGTCCGCAAGCGGTCGGTCGAGATCTATCGACTGGAGATCTGGTATGGCGGCGTAAGGCAGAATGTCGTTCCGATCTTCAACCACGAAACATCGATCGGACGCGGTTCAAAATCAAAACCCGTCGACATAACTCTGTCGGGCGACCCCGAGATCAGCCGGCGTCACGCGTCAGTGATCACGGATGGCAACGGCCGATTCTGGATACTCAACGAAGGACGCAACCCGGCCATGATCGCCGGCCACGACCTGCCCAGCGGCCAACGAATTCCCGTCCAAGCCGGCACCAACATCGCCGTCGGAGCCTACATTCTTAGAATTCAGCCTCGTTAGCTGGCCAGAGCCCGAACTGCCCTGAATTTTCTATCATAAAATGCAGTACCTTTATGAAAAATACGGCCTACGTCACTTCGCTCGGCAAGTTCCTACCAAATTCTCCGGTCGCAAACGACGAAATGGAGCTGTATCTCGGAATGATCGGTGGAAAGCCGTCAAAGCTGAGACGCCGCATCTTGAAGCAGAACGGAATTACCAGCCGCCACTACGCCCTCGATAAAAACGGATCGACCACGCATTTTAATTATCAGCTGGCATCGGCGGCTGTTCGCGATGCTCTCGAACGCTCGGAGGTCTCGGCAAAAGAAGTCGAGTTTCTGGCAGCCGCAACTTCGCAAAGCGACCTTATCGCTCCGGGTTTCGCGAGCCTCGTCCACGGAGACCTGCACCTGCCATCCTGTGAGATCGGTAGTTTTCAGAGTATCTGCGCCGGCGGCATGATGGCTATGCAATCTGCATTTCACGGCATCGTGTCAGGCCACCGGAAAAATTCTGTCGTATGTGCAAGTGAATTTACGAGCCGGTTTTTCCGCAGCAGCTTATTCGAAGAGGTTTCCGCTTTCTCCGAGAACGGCGGCCCTTCGTTCGAATCGGAATTTCTGCGGTGGATGCTTTCCGACGGAGCCGGGGCGGCGGTGCTTGAAGATCGGCCAAACCAAAGAGGACTGTCGCTGAAGATCGAATGGATCGACCTTGTTTCGTACGCGGACCAGTTCGATCTTTGCATGTATTCGGGAACGAACAAGATCTCCGGCGGCACGATCGAGAGATCGTGGTTCGATTATTCGAACTTTGCCGCCGCCGCCAGCGACGGTGCCATGCTGTTAAAGCAGGACATTCGCATCCTCGACAACGTCGTCAAGCTCGGCGTAAAGCGGTATTTCGAATTGATCGACGCGGGCCGTTTCAAGCCGTCCGAGATCGACTGGCTCGTGTGCCACTACTCGTCACACGTTTTTCGCGGTATGATCGCCGACCTTCTGG
This sequence comes from uncultured Acidobacteriota bacterium, assembly GCA_902826795.1. GTDB lineage: Bacteria > Acidobacteriota > Blastocatellia > Pyrinomonadales > Pyrinomonadaceae > OLB17. The sequence continues at coordinate 57,574 of CADEGD010000010.1, forward strand.
AAAAGGGCGGAGGCCTGATCCCGGAAGAGCGATGGTTCACCAATCTTTATTCGAAGGGAAACACCGGCGCGGCTTCTATCTTCATCATGCTTGAGGAACTTTTCAACGGTGGATCGCTGAAACCGGGACAAAAGATCCTTTGCATGGTTCCCGAAAGCGGAAGATTTATCGTTTCCTATATGCTCCTGAAGGTTGTCGGCAGCGAAGAAATTCGTGGAGCCGATGTTGGCGACCCGCAAACCGAATTGCCGGCCAACCTGACTTCAAACGACTCACAGTCCGCCGAGTCGCTGGATCAGGAGAGCACAGCGCAAAAACTTGTAAGACGACTGGCGGCCGTCTGGATCGATTTCGAAAGTCGTCTTAACCAGGTGCCGATTATCGACAAGCTCAATCGCGGCAAATGGAGAGTCGAAGACTACCAGCTTCTTTTGTTGAATCTGCGTCAGCAGGTGGTGGAAGGCGGACGCTGGATCGCCCGGGCGGCTTCGAATATCGATTACGAAGCATTCGACCTTCGTTCGCTATTTATCGGCCACGCTCACGACGAGCATCGCGATTTCAAGATGCTCGAGCGTGACTACGTTTCCGTAGGCGGAAAGCTGGAGGATATTCAGAAAGCCGAGAAAAATATAGGCTCGGAAGCATTCTCAGCGTGGATGTTTCATCGCGCGGGCCGCGAAAATCCGTTCGACCTTCTTGGAGCGATGTTCATCATTGAGGGCCTCGGACAGAGAATGGCGAACAAATGGGGCGAACAGATCAGAAAACAGTTAGATCTCTCTGCCGAGCAAGTTTCGTTTCTGCTTTATCATGGATCGAACGACGAGGATCATATGGAAAAATTCAACACAGCAATCGAGAGCGGTCTTCTGACCCAGGAGATCGCTGATCAGATCGTAAAATCCGCAAAGGTAACGGCTCGGCTCTACATTTTGCAGTTGGAGGAGATCGGAAACTACTAGGTAATCTCTGGGTTTGGTGATTCTTAGCTGGAATGTGCTCCGGCAGTCGATTTATGTCCGAACAAATAAAATCCATAGATTTCGTCGAAGAGCTGGAATCAACCGGTCACGACCTGAACGATCCCGACCCGTGGCTGGCAATGTATCTTGACCGCTCGATAAGGATGGACGATGCAGCGAAAGCCGCGTTACTGATCTCGATGCGGTCGCGTTCGAGGCAATTCTTTCTGCCGCTGATCCGGCCGTTTCTTTGGATCTTTGCTCATCTCGTCACGCTATTCCGGATTACTGTGCCGAAAAGCCTTACGTCGTCGAAGGTCCTGCATCGCTCGATCTATTTCGGACTTAAAAACTTTGTCACGCCCGAAGCTAACTTCATCATCCTGCGGCATTTTCACATCGGCTCCGAGTTGCTCGCGTTTATTGCGTCGAACATACCGCAGGCCGATATGAAGCTAAGTCCGCTTCGCCCCGAAAGCCTTGAGGATCTGCTTGACGACGTTTTTCTCAAGCACGACCTCAACCTGTTTAATTTCGTAATCAACCTGAACACTGATATGCGCAATAAGGGAATCGACATTTCGTCGCCTGAAAAGCTCGATTTCGACGCTGTCACCGACGGCCCATTTCCGATAAAGCCCTTTCCGAAACGGTGGACAAATTTTATTGACGTCCAATCCGCCATCGAAATTTACACGCCGCTTTACCAGCTATTCCTTTCCGATCGGGATTTTTGGAGAGCCGCAAATTCGTTGCAACTTGACGAAACCATCGGCCTCTATGTGTCTCGCATTCTCGGGGAATCGCAGTATTTAGGTCTGATCAACAACAAACACCCGCTCGTGCCTCTTCCAACGATCAGTGCCGGCTTCAGACTTCTCCTCCACGGCCTGGCTGCCGAGTCGCTTCACTCCGTCCTTCGGGAAAAGAAACGACTCGCATAGTTAAGGATGTATGCTAACCGTGTGAGGCCCGACACTTAAGATTCTGCGTTAACGGTTCTGGATGAGGTTATGCTAAAAATCCAGCTTATTTAGTTAGATCGGATTTAACTCAGAATATCGACGGCCCTGCGGTTTGAATCTCACTAAGCGTTTCAAGCGCCTTGGTGCGCAACGATTCAGGATAATCATATCGGGTGGCGTTCGCTTCGAACTCGTCGAGATCCAGCGTTACAAATTTTCCGTCGGGCCAAATGATGATATCAATATCAAGATCGACGTAATCGATCACACCTTCGCTCACAGCAGGCGGCATGCAGATGTTTATGTAGTAGTTGCGAAGTTGGCCGTCGGGATGCTTGAAGATGAAGTAGTTGTACCAGCGGTTGAAGTAGAACCTCTCGTACGAAATGGTGCCGCGTTTGATCGAGCCGAGATCAGGATGCTGAACCGCTTCATCGAACGACCCGACGAGGTCGATCTTCTCGTCGTCCCAAGAAACCAACTCACATATCCACGAGCGGCGGACCGTGCCGTCAAACTTTCGCGAGTTTACAGTGTAGATTCGGCCAGCCTCTGAACTCATTCGTCGTGAGAGCGAACTATCAGCACGGAGCATGGCACATGATGGGCTACCGAGTCGGATACCGATCCAAGTATCAGCCTTTCCCAAGTGCTGTATCCGTGCGAGCCGACGACCACAAGGTTTGGCTTGAACTCCTCGGATGCCTCGACAATACGGCTCTCGGGCGAACCGAACAGCACCTCAGTCGATACATTCAACGGAGGATCGTTAAAGTGGTTCCTGATGCTTGCCGCCGTGCTATCGAGGATCCGCGAGGCGTTCTCGCGAGCCGTTTTCTCAAACTCCGAAGTATCCGGTAAATACCCGCCGTAAATGTCGACAGCCATCGGTACTGCCATGTCGATAACACTTACGACCTTAACCTCGTCGCCGTCGCCCAACCGGAAATGTTTCAACATTTCGATCGCGGCCTCACTCTGTTTGGCTCCGTCAGTTGCGAATAAGATCTTCATGACTTGCCTCCAAATCGTTTTCGGAATGCCTATATTTTAGCTCCAATCACTACCGGCGAAAAGCCCTATATTTCTTCCCCGAGCAATTTGGCCATGAGCTGCTTCAAGATCAAGGCCTCGGTATCCGTGAGACCCATCACCGTTTGCTGTTCGATATCCGCCCACTTCTCTTCAAGCAATGGACGAATATCGCGGCCTTTTTGGGTGAGCACGATCCGCGTAGATCGCGCGTCGTTGTCGAATCGCTCTCGCGTGACGAGGTCCGCTTCAAGCATCCCGCCGAGAATCTTGTTGACGGTCGGAGGTGCGAGGTTGAGCTTTTCCGCGAGATCGACCTGTCGCTGCTTATCATGCTTCCAAAGCTCAAGCAGGATGAAGACCTGTCCGCTGTGCAGGCCTATCTCTTGAACCGACCTCTCTAGCAGGTTTCGATGGGCGGTCGTCAGCCTTGAAAGAAGGTAACTGACAGTGTCTCGGAACTCCATAAATGCTTATCGCATAACGTTTTATGCGAAACAATGAGCAGGGAACGCAAAGATTATTAGACGGCTAATAATCTATCATCAGAAGGCTAACAAACAAAGCTTAGCAGGGTAATAAATTTCAGTAAGAAGGGTTAGAATAGTTAAATGACAAACACGGAACTGCTAAAAAACAGCCGCGACTTACTGCTTAAACTCCATAAGTCTTTACTAGATCACGAAAGAAGAATTTACGAAGGCATAAATGGGCCGAAGACGCCCACGGAGTTCTTGAATCTTTTGCTTGAGGATCCGGATTTCGCTTGGCTGCGGAAGTTTTCGACGCTGATAGTTGAGATCGATGATATGTTTGCTCAAAAAGACGGATATTCGACCGAAGTAGGAGATACGCATGTTGCATCC
>CADEGD010000010.1:61411-97050 GCA_902826795.1 uncultured Acidobacteriota bacterium
TATTGCCGCCCTGCGGTCGCTGGTCGCGATGGAGGACGAAGACGACAATTTCCGGGCGAAATACCAGTCGGGATTACAACAGGACCTGGATGCCGCGGCTCACCAAGGGCAGTTGAAAACTCTGTTATTTGGAGAATAGGAATAAGGGAGTCCGAAAGAGCGATCTAGCAAAATTTCGGTTTACGCATTTATCTATGCTTTTTGTGGTTCTGCCTTTTAATTAGCGAACCACAAAAAGCACAAAAAATGGAAATCCCTTTTCGGGCTCCCTCATTTCCGACCTACGCGCGGCCGCTCTTCTTCCAATCCGAAAGGAATGACTCAAGTCCCTTGTCGGTCAACGGATGGTGGACGAGTTGCTTGATCACCTTAAACGGGATCGTTGCCACGTCGGCACCGGCAAGGGCACAGTCGACGATGTGCATCGGATGGCGGATCGAAGCGGCTAAGACCTGCGTCGGGTAATCGTAGTTTTGATAGATCTGCACGATGTCCGCGATCAGCTGCATTCCGTTGGTCGCGATGTCGTCAAGCCGGCCGATGAACGGAGAGATGTAGCGGGCACCAGCTTTCGCTGCCAAAATCGCTTGGGCTGCACTAAAGCATAGCGTTACGTTTACACCCGTTCCTTCGTCTGTAAGCACGCGCGTCGCCTTCAGCCCGTCGAGCGTGAGCGGGCATTTCACGACGACGTTCGGTGCGATCTTCGCGAGCTCACGGCCTTCCTTGAGCATTCCCTCCGTATCCAGAGCCGTCACCTCGGCCGAAACGTCACCCTTCACGATCGCACAGATCTTCGCGATATGCTCTTTGAAGTCAACGTCGCCTTCCTTCGCCACCAAAGATGGATTCGTCGTAACGCCGTCGATAAGTCCGAGTTCGTTTGCTTCGCGGATCTCGTCGAGATTCGCTGTATCGATAAAAAATTTCATAGTTCTCCGAAAATGTGTTCGAGCCTTATCGGCGAGGCACGAGAAATAGGATCAAATTGATCGCCAGGATGACAAGGCCCACATAGGCGAAGGTCTTTCGATCACTTTGCTTAACCGACCAGAGCGACATGCCGACGCCCGTGCCGAGCAGCAGCAGCCACATCAGAAAGTTTGCCGAAAATATGTAAGAAGTTATTGACGAGCTGTACTGGTTTTCGAGGTACAGCCACTGCCACCAGTTATGTGCGAGCGCCAGCACGATCGGAGCGGTCTCAAGTACCTTCGACTGCGAACCGGTCGACGGCAGAATCGAATTCTTATTTGCCGTGACAGTTTCAATCTCGCCCGACGTGGCCGATTCGATCGTATCCGGCACGCTTTGAAATCCGCCCATTACCATGGTCGGTTCGGGCATTCGCGAGGCAAGCGGTTCCGACCGGACGCTTGCGGCGGTCGCAGTTTCAACGTGCGCCGATAATCTCGTTCCGTCCTCAAGACAGAATTCCAGCGTGTTATCGAGATACCTTGCATCGCATTTTGAGCAACGTTTCATGCTGCCGTTACTGGATTCGATAATGTTCCGATCCCCTCGATATTAACCTCGCAGACATCTCCGGGTTTTAGCATAGAAACCCCGGACGGAGTACCCGTTGCGATCACATCGCCCCGTCTCAGCGTCATCATCTTTGATATGTATCGTATCAAGAACGCGACCGGGAAGACCATCTGCGACGTGCGACCGTCCTGCTTAACGACGCCGTTGACCGAACATGTAACGCGAATATCGGAAACATCGAGATCCGAAACGATCGCCGGCCCGATCGGGCAGAACGTGTCGAAGGATTTTCCTCGGGTGAATTGAACATCCTTCCGCTGAATGTCGCGAGCCGTGACGTCGTTGAGACACGTGTATCCGCTGACGAACTCGAATGGATCGTCGTCTTCTCCGAGATCTTTGCAGGTCTTACCAATTATCACCGCAAGCTCGCCCTCGTGCTCAACCTGCGAGCTTTGCGCCGGAATGCGGATGGCATCGCCATCAAAGATCACGGCCGATGGAGCCTTCAAAAACAGCAGCGGCTCCTTAGGAACTTCGTTACCGAGCTCGGCGGCATGTTCTGCGTAATTGCGGCCGACGCAAACGATCTTGGACGGCGAAAAATCGACAGGTAATTCGTGTTTCATAGCTGAGGAGCGGAAAATAAGACTTTAAATCCCGCACCACAAAATGTCGAGCGGCGTATTTGTTGCTATACAAGGTTTTGCGTTTACGACCTGTCAGCACTCGGTCAAAGTGAATGCTAACGATACAAAAAAAGTCTTGACTTTGATGTCGATTCGGGCTACTCTTTTCTCACTGAACGCGTTTTAGTAGAACAAGGGGAACTTAACAGTGACCCGGCTTGTGGGCCGCCAGATTCGAAATCCGACTTGGAAAGTAGGTATGGAAAAACGGACGCAGGAACACTCTTGAGAATCTTGTCGGCGCGATGCTCTGGATTCGATACTGAGTTGAACGAAAAAGATGATAAGGTCCGTTGCCTGCCCGCAGCGGGCCTTTTCAATTTTATTGACGGATAGATCGGATCTCTTTTGCGGAAGCTAAGGAACTGTCTCGCTAACCACTTCGCTCGCCTCACTCACATTCTTGAATTTGTCGGTCGCCGTGACGTAGTAGAAGTAAGTCTTGCCAGCCTCGACCGCTTCATCCTGAAACGTATTCGTTTTCAAAAGCTCTTTCGATAGAAGCGTCCATTGAGCTTTAGGTAAATTCTCGTCAGTCGATCGGTAGACGCTGTAACCCTCTATATCGGTTTCCGGATTTGCAGGGAAGAAAATGGAGATCGATGTCGGGGTCGCCGCGATCGTTACCGCCGCCGGTGCAGAAGGCGGGAACGTATCGACCGGCTTGAGGCTGACGATGTTCGATTCCGCGCTTTCCGTCGGGGCCGCCTCGGTTCCAAGTGAGACCGCACGTACGAAATAAAAGTATTCTTTTTCAAAGTCGAAGAATCGGTCATCGTAAGACGCATCGGCGATCGGTGTCGGATTCAGCAGTTTTGCCGGAGTTTTCTCGGACTCGGAACGATAGATGTTGTAACCGAGAATGTTCGCGGGCGTCGTCCCGTCCACGTTTGCATTCGGCGGAGTCCACGTGAGCCGGACTGCTTCTTGCGAAAGGGTCGTCGATAAAGATGTCGGAGCGGTTGCGATCCTGGCCGCGGGTTCAAGAAGAAAGAAGTTCGAAAAAGCCGCACGCTGGCCGGAAGCGTTCACGAATCGGATCGCATACCGTATCCTCGCCGGTTGTCCGGCAAACTGGAGCGTGTCCGTATATTGAAGCGTCTTGCCTCCAAAATCGTCATTTGTCAGCGGGATCGTCGCAACGACCTGGCTGCGGTTTGCAAATTCTTCTTCCGACAGAGACTGCGGGGAATCGAGTCTTTCCGTAAGCCTGTACACATCGGCCCGGGCGATGTGCAATACGTTTCCTTGCGGAGCGTTCGTCATCGGCATTTTCCAGTTCAATATAACCTGACTTCCGCGTTGAAAACCGCTCACTTCCGCTCTCTGTATAACTTTCTCGTTCGGCGGCAGCGGAGCTTTACGCTTACCGCAAGCAACCACGAAGCTAAGCGCGAAAAGCGCTAAAGCGGCGACGGCTGCTTTAGGTCCAAAATGCTTAACGCGAATTAAAAGGTTGAAGGAGCGTTTATGCGCCATGCCGGGTGTTTAATACTTAAGTGATTAAAGGACGTACTGTCGCAGATCGCGATTCTCAACCAAGCCATCCAACTTAGATGAAACGTACGTTGCGTCGATCTTCTGTTTCTTTGATTTGAGCTCTGAACCCTCAAAGCTGATCTCTTCCAACAAACGTTCCAAAAGCGTGTGAAGACGGCGTGCTCCGATGTTTTCCGTATCCCGATTGATTTCCGCCGTCATCTCAGCCAGCTTTGCGATCGCATCCTCAGTAAACTCAAGCTCGATCCCTTCCGTTCCAAGGAGGGCCTGATACTGCTTGATCAGCGAGTTCTTTGGCTGTGTGAGGATCCGCTTGAGGTCGTCGATCGTGAGTGCCTCAAGTTCGACACGAATAGGGAACCGGCCTTGCAGCTCGGGTATCAGGTCCGATGGCTTTGAAACGTGAAAGGCTCCCGCAGCGATGAACAAGATGTGGTCGGTGCTGACCATTCCGTAACGCGTGTTCACGTTCGTACCTTCAACAATGGGCAGCAGATCCCGCTGCACGCCTTCGCGTGAAACGTCAGGGTTGCCGGAAGACTCACGGCCCGCGATCTTGTCGATCTCGTCTAAAAAGATGATCCCGGAGTCTTGAACCTTCTTGATCGCGGCCCTCTGCACTTGCTCCATGTCGACGAGACGCTCTTGCTCATCTCGAAGCAGAACAACTTTCGCATCTGCCACTCGCAGCTTCCTGCGAACGGTTTTAGTCGGGAAAAGATTTCCGAGCATGTCCTTAAAGTTCACGCCCATCTCCTCCATGCCCTGACCGCCGATAAAGTCGACCGTCGCGCTTCCGCCGCGGTCCTGCGTCTCAACTTCCACCATCCGCTCGTCAAGCTCGCCGCTTCGCAATTGATCGCGCAGCTTTTCGCGGGTTCGAGCGGTTCGCTGCTCCGCCTCGTTATTCTCTTCGTTGTAAGAGAACGAGCTCGGCGGCAAAAGGAGGTCTAATATCGCTTCTTCCGAATTTTCCTCGGCCCGCAATTCTACTTCTTCGTAAGCCGCCTGACGCGTCATGTCGATCGCGTTATCCGTCAGCTCGCGGATCATGCTCTCGACATCGCGCCCGACGTATCCGACCTCGGTGAACTTGGAAGCTTCGATCTTGATGAACGGCGAATCGGCGATTCGAGCCAGCCGCCTGGCGATCTCCGTCTTTCCGACTCCGGTCGAGCCGATCATGAGTATGTTTTTGGGCAGAACGTCACGCGCGATATCGTCGGGAAGTTTTTGCCTGCGTATCCGGTTCCGCAACGCGACTGCAACCGCCCGCTTCGCCGCCGATTGACCGACGACGTATTTATCCAGCTCCGCCACTATCTGCCGCGGCGTTAGATCATCAAGCTTGGGTTTTGCTGCGGCAGTCTCACCGCCCAAATAAATCGCCATAAGGAACGCGAACTTCAGTTCGCACTATGAGAATGCGGACTAAAGTCCGCGTTCCAACTAAAGCTCCTCCAAAACTATCTCGCCGTTCGTATAGATGCAGATCTCGCCCGCGATCCTGAGAGCTTCTGACGCGACCTCTGCTGCAGAAAGCTCGGTGTGCTTCATCAAAGCCCGAGCCGCGGAAAGAGCATACATGCTGCCGGAACCCACCGAAAGCAGGCCGTCGTCCGAAGAGATAACGTCGCCTTTTCCTGAAAGCAGAAACGCATCTTTACTGTCCGCAACGATCAGCAATGCCTCGAGATTGCGAAGATACTTGTCGGTTCGCCAGTCTTTGCTAAGCTCGATCGCCGCTCGTTCGAGCTGATTCTGAAATTGTTCGAGCTTCGTCTCAAATCGCGTCAACAGCGTAAAAGCGTCTGCGGTTGCACCCGCAAATCCGGCAAGAATGCTTCCGCCGGCGATCCTCCGAACCTTTCGGGCCTTGCCCTTGATCACCGTTTCGCCGAGCGTTACCTGGCCGTCGCCGGCCATCGCGACCTTACCGTCGTGCTGAACGAGCAGCACAGTTGTCGAACGGATCTGCGTCATAAACGTAGATGATAGAGGTTGCGGTAAAAATGCTCAAATTGACACTTCACCGCTATTTATCTGAACATTGACGTGTTTATGGCGTACAGACCGAAGATCGGGATCACCATGCGGCTCGAAAACGAAACGAATCGTTTCTATCTTGGCCGCCACTATTCCGAAGCAATCGAAGCGGTGGGAGGAACTCCGGTTCACATCGCTCTGATACCAAAACAGGAGTTCATCGCGGACCTTTTGGCGACGCTCGACGGCATCCTGTTGCCCGGAAGTGCGTCTGACGTCGACCCTGCATACTGGAACGAAGACCCGCATCCGAAGTTGGGGCGCGTCGTCCCGGAAAAGGATCAGACGGATATGATGGTGCTGGCCGAGGCAGAAAAACGAGGGCTGCCTGTTTTCGGTATCTGCTTCGGGATGCAGTCCTTAAACGTTTCACGCGGAGGCTCGCTTATTCAGGACATCGAATCGGACGTTGAAGAGCCTGTTCAGCACCAGCAGGGAATTCCGCGTGACCGCAACTCGCATTCGATCAAGATCGCTTCGGGGAGCATCATAGAAAAAGCTTTAGGTGTCGGCTCGATAACAACTAAGGTGAACTCGCATCATCATCAGGCTATTCGTAACTTAGGAAAGAATTTAAGGTCAGTAGCCTGGGCTAACGACGGTGTGATCGAGGGCGTAGAAGACACGCGCGGGGATCGTTTTGTTGTCGGCGTCCAGTGGCATCCGGAGCTTTCTTGGGTGTGGGACCCTTTATCGAGTGGGCTTTTCAAGCTGTTTACCGAAGCCTGCGCACAGAGGGTTCTGAAAGTTAGTAGCGCAGCTTAATGTGTTTTCGAGATGGTGTATGTAGTTTGTTCGCATAGGAATAGCGGTAAAACCTCAGACGCGATCCCGATAATTCACATGATCTCTTTAAGGTTATCGTAGAAGTTTAAGTTACTGACTAAACCTTGTTTTGACAAATAGATAAAGGCAATACTGAATCCAAACTTGCGCAGTCGGTGTCCGCCTGTTCAACTGATTTCTAGATCGATCTAGAGGAATTATTTAGATGCAAAATCCTTTCGTAATCGGCCTGCTCGCTTGGCTCGTCCCAGGCGCCGGCCATATTGTTCAGGGCAAGACGCAGCGGGGCGTCATTATCGGTGGCGCAATTCTCTTGATGCTGCTCGTCGGCATCTTCAGCGGCGGGGCATATTATCCCGGCTTCGACTTCAAGGACGGCCAGTTGCTTTTCCTCCTTAATATGTTCGCAAAGTTTGGCAGCGGCACGGTTTCGATTCTAAGTTTTCTGTTCTCTGTAACGCCGTCGCCCGACACACCCGCCATGGCAACATTTGAATACGGCGGCCGGATGGTGGAAGTCGCGGGCCTTCTAAATTATCTGGCGATCATTGATGCTCTTGACATTCATTTCGGGAGGAAGAAATGATCCACTTCTTTTACCTTGTCGGATTCGCCTTTCTTATCTCGATAGTCTTCGGAGCGATCTCAAACGGTACTCCGAAAGATAAGCTCTGGTATGGCGCTAAGACGTTTCTCCAATTCGTCGGCATCAGCCTCTTGATCGCGTGGGTGCTGTACTTCATCCCGTGGTAGATCGCGGCAGGTCGTCTCAGCATTCATGTCCCTCAAACAGACGGAAGCCATAGTAATTAAGAGCTACAACCTGTCGGAAGCGGACAGGATCGTGGTCTTTTTTACGCGCGAGTTTGGCCTGGTGCGTGGTGTGGCGAAGGGAGCCAAACGGCTGCAGAGCAAATTTGGGAGCACCCTCGAACCTTTCTCTACGGTCAACCTGGAATTTTTCCAAAAGGAAGAACGCGAACTTGTATCCATACAATCGGTCGAGCTTTTACAGTCTCGATTTTCGATCGCCAGCGATCCCGAGTTCCTCAACGCATTCTCTTATCTCGGCGATCTGATCACAGACTTCGCGTTACCGCATGATGCCGACGAAAAGCTTTACCGGATGATCGGCGCCTGCCTTTCCGCGGGAAATTCCTCCGGCGACTTGCCCGCCATCGTTCTATACTTCGAGCTGTGGTTATTACGCCTATCCGGCTTTCTTCCGGACTGGAGCCGCTGTGAAAGCTGCCGGCAGAACATCGACACCGCAGCAGAGAATTTCGTAGTTCCGGGCTTTCATCTGCAGTGTTCGACTTGCCGCAAAAGTTATGTGCTGTCCACCGTCAGGTCAGCCGAACTATCTGCGTTTCGATCGATCTTAACTATTCCGCCTAGCGAATTCACCACCTTCGCCGCTGACAAACAAGAGTCAGTCGAGCTGCTTTCAGGCATTATGAAACGGCTTATCGCTCAGGCTCTCGGCCGAGAGGTCGCGGGCGGCGCGTCTTTGAGATAGACTCGAAGCTAGCGGCTATTATGAGGACGAGTTGGACGATATCCAGATATCTGATCGGCGCGATCGTGCCTTATTTCGTCTCCGCTTGGCTGCTCTTAAGCGTTGTACTCTTCGTTCAACAGGCTGGCCGCTTCTCGGACATTTTCTTCAGCATAAACATCCCGAGCAGCCTCATATGGCAACTAGCCGCCGCCCTCATCCCTAACGTAATTGCATTCACATGTCCGATGGCCGCGCTGGTTGGCATCGTGATCGGCCTGACGAAGATGCAGGGCGACAGCGAACTGATCGCGATACGCGCGGCCGGTGTCGGCAACCTCCAGATACTGTTCCCGATCGCTCTTGTCGGGATCCTCTTATCAGCGTTCACCTTTCTAGTCAATCTTTACGGCGTCCCCTTTGCCTCTCGCCTAGTTCGGACCGTCGCCATGCAGACGGCGATCTACAAACTCGAATCGCCGATCGAGCCGGGCGTTTTCAACACCGAAGTGGCTGGTTACACGATCTACGTTAAAGACGCGGACATCACCGACGGGCGTTGGAAAAATATATTCATCCACACCGAAAACCCAAAGACCGGCGAAGTGCGTCTGATAACGTCAAAACAAGGGCGTATCGATTCCAGCGATCAGCTATCCGAACTCGTGCTCGAGGACGGATTGTCGACAACGATCTCGCCTGACGGCCAAAGGGAAAAATTTGTCTCGGAAAAGATCGGCGAAGTTAGATTCGCGATCAAGACCCGCCGTGATGAGCTGGTGCAGAAACTTTCAAGCTCTGAAACGAGTGTGGAAGAGTTAGGGCTCGGCGAACTAGCCGAGTATTCACGCACCAGGGAAGGGAAGGAGCAAGTTGAGGCCGGAATCCTCTGGCAGCGAAGGGTCCTGTTGAGCTTGACGCCGTTGATCTTTGCGATCCTCGGTACCGTTCTCGTTCTTAGGTTCAATCGTGGAGGGCGAGGATTCGCTACGCTCGTATCACTGGCGAGTCTGATAACGTACTATCTCATCGCATTCCTGGGTGAACAGCTCGTACGCACCGGAAAGATTAGCCTGATCGCCGGTGCTCTTATGCCGATCGGGGCCGCGGTTCTGGCGATAATTTGGTTCACTTATGGTCGAAGAATAGCTGTATTTAGTGGAATCGAGGCAAAACTTAAGTTGATACCGGAAGTTCTTTCGAACAGGTTTTCGAAAGAGGGAGGACATAGTTTTTTTCGAGATATTACGACCGGGCTTTGTGATTTTGACTTGCTGGTTAACATAGTCCGCTACTATCTACTAACTTTGGCCTTCCTGTCTGCGATATTTGTCATATTTACGGCATTCGAGCTATGGCGCTTTGCCGGCAGTATGGACGGCGGCGTCGCGGTCCTTATCCGGTATCTGTTGTTCCTGCTCCCGTTCGTCTATCTTCAGCTCACTCCTTCTGCAGTAATGGTCGCGATACTTGCGACTTACGTGATCAAGTCGCGGCAGAATGAGATCGTTACTTGGACGGCGGCAGGCCAAAGCGTTTATCGTCTATTAGTTCCATGCTTTGCCTTGATGTTGTGTCTTGGTTTTGTGAACTTCGGAATTCAGGAGTTGCTGGCTCCTTACGCAAACCTGCTTCAAGATCGCTACCGACAACAACTTAGGAGTCGGGGTATCTCAAATCCGACCGGAAGGTTTTGGATAGCTGAAGATAATCGGATCTATTCTTTCATCTATAATGAGAGTGCGTCTGATAACGAAAACGGGGTCAATGGCTTCGCGATGTATGAGTTTGCGGATAAGGCGGGGGAACTGCAAGCCATATACCGCTCGGATTTCGCCAGGTGGGTCGGCAAATCTATTACGCTTGAAGGTAACGTCCGTACGAGTCTTTTGAAGAACGGTCAAATCGCAACCTCAACCCAGGCTAGCGGCGAGGTTCAGGCCGCGACAGATCCTTTCAAGGAAGTCCGCAAAAAGCCGAGTCAGCTTTCGATCGGCGAGGTGAGAGCTAGGATGGCCTCGAGCGAATCAGAACTCGAACGCGATCTCTTTGCAGTGTCGCTCGAGCGAAAGTGGTCAACGATCGTTCTTCCTTTCATCATCGCTCTTTTTACCGCGCCGTTTGCATTGAGCCTCAATCGAAAAGGGAAGGCAGCGACAGTTGGCTACGCCGTCGGACTTTGGCTTATTTTCATGGCCGTTACTTCGGCTTTCGAACAATTCGGACTCCTCGGAACACTGCCGCCCGTAGTAGCCGTGTGGGCGCCGCTCGCGTTGTTTGCGATGCTGGGTACTGTCCTGCTATCAAAGGTTCGAACGTGACGCAGATCCTCGTTCCCTCGGTTATTTACTTTGGGATCGTGTTCGGCGTTGGCTTTCTTCTCGCGTTCATTAGAATACCGTTTCTACTTCCGGTGTTCGGCGAGCGGATAGCCGAACTTATCGAAACGCCGTTCATGCTCGCCGCGATATTTCTCTCCGCCAGATGGTCGGTTATGAGATATCGACTCGTCGGTAAGTCTGCGGCGTCGATAGCGATCGGTTTTATTGCGGCTGCTCTGCTTATTTTCGTCGAGTTTTCCGTAGTTTTGTGGATACGCGGATTGTCGATATCGGATTTTGTGAAGGCTCGCGATCCCGTTGCGGCAATTGTATATTACGCAGCGGTCGGAATAGTAGCAGTGCTGCCGGCCGTATTTTCCTACACACTCAGGAGCGAAGATGAACAATGATGAGATCGGAATCCTCAACGGATTCTTTCAGCTACCGCATCTTCAAAAGAAGAAGGTCGTAGACGCAATCAACGACTATTTAGACTCGACTGATCGTGATCCCATCCGGGCGGAATACGACCTTAAGTTTGAGGAATTGAGGAACTCCGATCCTGATTTCGATTGTAAGTGCTGCGGCCGCCGTTAAGCTTACTGGAGCTTCAGGCAGATGTAGTCGAACACGATCGCGCTTACCGAACCCGGCCTAACGCGGCTGCGAGCCTCGCTTTTTATAAGGTCTGAGGAGCGCGGATCTAGAGAGTTATACGCCGTATCGTAAGCCGCGGTACGGTCTAGATAAACGGTCCGTTTTCCGCAATCTACGATAGCTCGCTGGATCACGAAAGCCGAATCGCGAGGAAGGCTATAGCGTCGATTAAAAGCGGCCGCGTTCGTCGGCATTATCTTCACCCAAAACTCGAAATTCGTGTCCGATTTAGGCTGCATGTTGCGGGTGTAAAGAGCGAATCCGCGCGTTCCTTCGGTAGGTTTGCCGAGAGCCGTCCACAACTTCTGGTCGAGAAATTCCGCGCTCATCGGAGCCAGGTCAGCGGTAGTATCCTGGGCAAAAGCGGGCGCGGCAAACAGGATCAAAAGAAGCGGCAATAGATTTCGCATACTGGTAATTATCGGCAGAACCGAGTTATTTGCAAGTCATTCTTTCGCAAAAATCACAGATCGAAGCGTCAACCCACTTATGAATTTGCTTCAGTTTGGAAATCGTCTGCTTGATACATCCGATGTGATCTTCGCCGAGCGAGAAGAAGACGCGACCAGGCTGCTGCTGCGAGGTGGCCATGAGGTGAAGCTCGACGGGGAAGTCGGCAACGTGGTTTGGTCGCGGCTTTCTCAACGCCTGCTCGATCAAATGCCGCAGGCCGACCCGGCGATCTAAGTTTGCTCGCCGCCGAAGAATCGCTGTAATCTAAATTCGTCACACTTAAATTTTTGGGGGAATTAGATGAAGCGAATCCTTACCGGTGCGATCCTTTTCGCACTGACCGCGACGAACCTTTTCAGCCAAGCTGTCGACGAAGCCGCCCTTATCGCCAAGGCGAGAAAGATCCATAAAGATGTCATCACGCTCGATACGCACGACGACATCAACACCGCCAACTTCACCAAAGACCGTAACTACACGCAAGATCTTCCGTCGCAGGTAACGCTGCCGAAGATGAGGTCCGGCGGCCTCGATGTCGCCTGGTTCATCGTATATACGGGCCAGGGGCCGCTGACCGATGAAGGTTACGCCGCCGCGTATAAAAACGCGATCGACAAGTTCGATGCCATCCATCGGCTCACGAAAGAGATCGCACCCGACCAGATAGAGCTTGCGTTGACGAGCAAAGACGTCCGCCGCATTGTGAAATCCGGCAAGCTCGTTGCGATGATCGGCGTGGAAAATGCCTATCCGATCGGCACGGATATTAGCCGCGTCAAGGAATTTGCCGACCGCGGTGCCCGATACATGTCGCTCGCCCACAACGGCCATAGCCAACTTGCAGATTCGAACACCGGCGAACGCGACGGAAAATGGATGCACAACGGCCTGAGCGAACTGGGCAAAAAGGCGGTTGCCGAGGCCAACAAATGGGGAATCATGATCGACGTTTCTCACCCTTCGAAAGAGGCGAATAAACAGGCGATCGCGTTGAGCAAGGCTCCCGTTATCGCGTCGCATTCGTCCGCCCGGGCGATCGCAAATCACAGCCGAAACCTCGACGACGAAGAACTTGCGCTGATCAAAGCGAACGGCGGCGTTGTTCAAGCCGTTGCGTTAAACGCTTATGTGAACGTCGAAAAAGCAGCGAAACGTGCGGAAGCCTCAACCGCGATCCTCAAAGAATTTGCGGATAAAGAAGGCTTCACGATGCTCGAACGCACTCAGGTCGTCGCCCTTCCGGAAGCCGAACGGACCGCGTACATGACAAAGCTCACCGCCATTCGAGCTAAGGCTGCACCGACGATCGCCGAGCGGCTCAAGACCGATGCTCCGGACGTGAACGTCAAAGATTTTGTCGATCACATCGATTATCTTGTGAAGAAGATGGGCATCGACCACGTCGGTATCGCCTCCGATTTCGACGGTGGTGGCGGTGTAGAAGGCTGGAACGACGCCTCTGAAACCTTCAACATCACCCTCGAACTCGTCCGCCGCGGCTATACCAAGAAACAGATCGAAAAGATCTGGAGCGGAAATCTACTTCGAGTGTTGGATGAGGTTCAAAAAGTGGCTAAACAACTACAGAAGTAGGCAAACAAAAACTCCCCTCCTTACGAAGGAGGGGTGGCCGTTTCGGCCGGGGTGGTTCTCTGCATTCCCAGATGATGCAGCACTTTAACAGTCAGCTTGCGACCGTTGAGAGCTCACTTTATCTAAAGCCAGATGAGGTAGATCATCACATTGGCTGAAAACCAGCCCAATAAATAGACTCCGACCAACGCGAGGATTCCTTGGAGCCCCCGGGCTCCTCGCGTCCTCACAAGGTGATACGGCAGGATCGCGAACCATGCAAAGTAGACAAAGAAGCCCAGATCGATCGAAGGCCACTTAACTGTTGATGCCGCACTATCTTTTTTCAGCCATAACCAAAACAGCCAAGCGAAGACGATCGGAGTAAGTATTTCAACAAGAGCCGGCGCCCGCATATCCCACGCAGCATAGAACGTGCCGACAAATGAGGCAAAGTATGTGAAGCAAACTAGAATTCGTGCGGGAGTTGTAAGGCGATTCATATAGAGGGTATGCAAACTTAGCGTCTGTCGCCGTGTTGCCGCAACCATCAATCGGCATCAACAGGCGATATATCACGACAATGCTGGGCCGTATCCCCCTAATCACAAGCCGGCAAAGATTTTCATCGGGAATTTCGCCCGGCCCCTCATTTGAAAACTTTTCGCGCCTCTGGTTTTCATTTGCACAAGCGCCGCGTGAAGGAAGTTAGTATCGCGCTCCACTGTAATATCACACACTGGTTTAGTATATTGCGAATAAGTAGGATGCCACTCGTAGATATCCTCAAACCAAATCTCCACCGTTCCCATCACGAAATCTGCCAATACCTCGAAATTAGGGATACCGCCGAAACTACTTTTCGCGTCATCGTCTCCGTAGAATGATTGATTAAAATGAAACTTACTTTTCACAGGTGATTCGCTCCCTCGCCTCTCAAACGAAATTTGCCGGGCAATGACTTTTCTTGCGTGGGCATCTCCTTCAATCCATTCTTTGAGGTTTTCGTCTTCGTTAACGACACCACCTGTTCCCCTTAAGTAGTAATTATAATGAAATGTCGCCATCCGTTTTCCTAACAGACCCAAGCTTGCCGCTTCCGCAACTGTCCGAGGGCTGACCTTGTTTTTTGCCATAGTTTTCAACGTAAAACCAAGTTTCGAATCCCTTGCCGCTTCCTCGCAGACTTTGTTCCATTCATCCGGCTCCGAGACAGGCTCATGATGATGCGGTTTCGTCGGATCGTAATCAACGTCGTCGTGCCAGTCCTGAACGTTTACGACCAGGGTTTCCCTGACTTCAAGGTATGGATCCCACGTCTCAGCATATTGTAAAGCACCGAGTTCTGCGGTTCCCCATAACATACCTCTGATTTTTATGATTACGGAATTGCTGCTGATGTCACATTCCGTGACTGGCGTTTTGCTTCCCGGCTCGATTAAAAGCGCAGTCGGACGGGAATCAAAGCGATGGCTGAAAATCCTCAATTTGTATCCATTTCCGTTCTTGACTTCGATCTCTGCCGTTTGTCCTTGCTTAATCGTGATGGATTCGATCGGTAGAACGTGCGCCGTCCGGACAGGCGCGAGCGCCTTACTGTCCATTAATTGAAATTTAACTTTCGGATATACTTTTTCTCTATTCGCCCGCGGCGAAATCGGGATGAACTCGATGCGTCCGGCGGGTTTCGTCTCGTGAGCTCGCATTTCTTCGTCGAGCTTTACCATCGTCATCTTGCCGACGATGTTATCGGCTGTTCTCTGGTAAGCTTGATTAATAATTTTTCGCTTTGTTTTGTAATTCAAGACGGCGGTTGCGGTGGCGTTTCCGTAGCTGCCATCCACGTTCAATCCGGCAAGATCAAGGATGTTTAGTGATGTCTGAATTTTCTCGACATGTTGCCCGCGCGCTCCGCGCGTTATATGAGCTGAATCAATATTAGCGGCAGCCTCAAGTTTGGGTTCGCCGCGAAAAAGTTGTGATTGAAGAGCCATAAAAATATTCCTTCTGATACTGCTTACGTTTTAGGATCGCTGTTACTAAGCTGTCGCGGTTTTTAATCCTTTTCAATTTTCCTCCGCACTCGATTTGTCTCCTTAAACAGCGTATTTTCAGAATAGTTAACCCAACCTCCGCAAAAACTTAGGGAAGAGTGAATTTTTCCTGATTTTTTGAGTGTTTTCTGAAATGTTCCGACGTTTTTGCAGGCCGAGTGAAAGAAAAGGAGGACAAAAAAACTCTAGTGCCGACACCGGATTCCAACGCGTTTCAAACTTGAAATGACGCCAAGGCTTGCGAAACAATGCGGCTTAACAATTAACGAAGTAAATAGTTCGGGTCATTTGTGTAATTCGTAGCTAATTTTCCTACTTCACAAATGGAAATGGGCTGTCCGATTTGGGCAGCCTTTCGTATCTGCATTGAGAATGCGCGCGAGGCGAGGTTCGAGCAGTCTGAAGATCAAGGATCAAAACGCCGTCGACGACCTTCGCTTCCGGAAACTCAAGCGTATCCGGCGGCTGAATGCCGAACTCTCTTATCATTCGATGAGCACGGATGATCTTCGCTCCGCTGCGGCCCTGCTTTCTTGCCGGATATGAGCTCGGATTATCTGACGATTCCGGGTGCAGTCCCAACCGATGACGCAATGGGTCGAACATCACGACATATCCCGATGGCGATCCCAGCTTCTCGTGCGTCGACCGGCTTATAACGATCGACCCTTGCGGACTCAACGTCGCATATAAAAGAGGGAACTGGGCAACCGCCTCGCTCCTGGCCAACACCTTCCATTCCGATCCGTAGTCCATGCGTGTACTATACATGCAACACTGTCGCATGTCAAGATCGTCTAAAGCGGAAGGCAGAAACACGACCGTAAGGGAGTGTGTCCTACGCAAATCACACGTTCCACGCAAAGGCAGAAACACGAGAGGTAGCGAGTGTGCCGTTTTGGTCGAACGTCGCTACAAGGCAGAAACACGACCGTTAGGGAGCGTGTCCAATGTGGATTACAAGTTCTTAATCAAAGGCAGAAACACGACCGTTAGGGAGTGTGTCCAATGCAGATCGCCGCGTCCCGTAGTCAGACTCAAACCCTCAGTGCGACACAGACTGCGACGGCCGCGGAGACGTACCGTGCGTCAGATGACGCATTCGAATCCGAAGCTCCATCCGAGTTCGCGTCAATGCTTGTTTTTCGTAGATTGACGAAACTTTGCTATAAGCTTTCGTACCCATTTCCAAGCTTTAGGCAAATCAATCCCGACTCCCCAAATCGCAGGTTTGAGTTGTAGTGGATTGGCATCTGCATCTTTTTGAGCAGCAACCGTCTCTTTGATTTGTAAATCACGAATCGCTTTCTGAGATAACCGGAGCTGGGTCCTCTGGTGCATGACGCTGTTTGCCAAGAGATTGTCTTCCCACGTCGATCTAGCCTTATTCGGATCGATATAAATGTAGTGGTGAAATTTTTGTGGATGAGGGTAAAAGTGTAATTCAACCTGTCCTTTCAGAATTTTGTTTTCCTCTTCTGCTCTGTCGAGGAACATGCTACTCGAACCGAGTGGTGAAAAGAAATAATATATGCGCTCTGAGTAATCGTATAGTTTCGATATCAATTCTTGCAGATCATCTTCAGAAGTGAGATCGGAAGAGTCCAGGACATGAATTGTGTTTGCAGGTGAAACATCATTAGAAACGAATATCTCAATTTTCGAGTCTATTGCTGGGTCAATAAGCTCTAATTTTGTACTTTCCGATACCTGCTTTTCGAGTCCTAAATTTTGGAAGCGGCTCAATTCCTCCGAAGTCGCTTCTACCATGTCGAGTAACTCAGGCGTCGTGGTAGCAAGATCCTGATGTTTTTCAAGCATCAGCGCCAGATTTTCGTAACCGTGAAGTCGCTGCAAATCGAGGTCACTTAGATGTCCCAAGGACCTTTTGTGTTGGAGCGCTCGGATTAGTTTCCGAGTCGGTCGGGGGAGCTTTACCCTTTTGTTTACGACCAGGCCGGTGACGACTTGTCGTTGATGGGGACGCAGCACCTTGATACCCTTTAGCCACTGGACTCGGTACCCCTCAAGTCTGATTCGACCCAAGACTTCCGCGATCAAGAGCTTATACGAGGATTCAGCTTGCAGATCGCTCTGTCTGAAAGAAAAAGTCAAATCATCGGCATAGCGCGTGTAGCTGGCTCGAAACCTGCCCGCAATTTGACGCAAAAATTCGTCGAGGCGTCTATTGGTAACGTTACAAAGAGCTGGGCTGGTTGGCGCTCCCTGTGGTAAGCGACCGTTCTTGCAGCAGATTTCTGTCAATACTTTTGAACAAAGCGAACTCCATCCATCGCCAGCCCAATACCTGAGAACTTTCGAACTTTCTATCGAACCAAAAAAATTCTTTAGGTCTATTTTGACAAGTATTGAAGGTTCAAGATGTGGAACCGCGTTATCGATAATCGACCGGCCCTTAACAAATCCTTTTGCAACCGACTGGATGGCTTCATCGCGCAACAGATGGTTATAAACTCGCCTTTGTATTTCCTTGAGTTCGTCATTTGGTGCATCAAGGTATCGATCCTGGCCCGAACGCTTTTTTACAGAAAAAGAATGATAGTCATAACCGGGCGGCCGCCCATTTTCCCATAAAGACAATTCGGCGGAATCTAAATCGAGAAGTTTCGCTAGCTGCAGAAGTGAGCGACCATCATTGTCTGAACTTCTTATGAATACACTTTGTGGGAATGGATTCATCAATGTTTGGAAAAAGGGGCGTCGCCCGAAGGCCGATTCAATAAACTTTCTGCTAGATTATGGGATCACTGATGCAGCAGTAAATTCCATAGTAATTCTAAAGTCTCACTATCGGCTGTCGAAATGCATCACTTCGTTAGATTGACGGAACATCAATCCTGTTCTGTTCGAACACGTTGCCGACGCCACCTTTTCTGGCGATAAAGTACCATAGATTGTCTCGAAACGTTAAGCCTAGTGGCTAAACGACTTCACCCCTTAAGCGGGAGTAAACCGCCCGTCTTTGGAAGGACTTTCGATGGTGTAACGGACTATTGGTACAAGTTGGTACAAGTTGGTGAGTTAACTCCTTTCTAGACTCCATCTAGAAACGTGGTAACATTCCGGGCATGGTTGGCGACAAACTTCATCTCGGCATCGACAGGCTTTATTACTTCCTCGGAAGGATCGCGATGTTGCTGGTCATGGTCTTCGCGGTCACGTTTTTCGGGCCGGAGAGTTCGTGGATACGGCCGATCGGGCTTGGTATAACCATTGCCGCGACGGTGCTTGATGTGATGCGGCTGCGAAATATCGGAGTCAGCCAGTGGTTGGTTTTCTTGCGTTTTGTTCCTTACGCCGGTTTGCTTCTTTCGATCGGCCTGCAAAGCGCTCAGACCGACTGGGCTGATTCCAAACGCCTCGACCGCCCCGGCCTTGCCATTCTCGCCACACACGCTGCTATCGTCGGACTAGTCGTCTACCTGATGTATAGATCAGGCCTAAATCTCGCGATTCTCGGCATCCCGTTCCAGTGAATGTCTCGCTCGAAAGACTGTTATAATTGAACCATGACGAACGAATACACCGCAGTAGTTAAACAGGATGACGGCTGGTGGATCGGCTGGATCGAGGAGGTTCCCGGCGTAAATTGTCAGGAGCGAACTCGCGAGAAATTGCTTGAGAGCTTACGCGTCACGCTTTCCGAGGCGATCGAATTTAACCGTGAGGATGCTCGGAGAATGGCGGGCGTTGGATTCGAGGAAGCCCTCATCGCCGCGTGAAACGAAGGGAATTTCTACGTCATCTTCGTTATCACGGTTGCGAACTCCTTAGAGAAGGAGGCAGCCATTCCTGGTGGCACAACCCATCTCAAAATCGCCGCTCCGCAGTTCCTCGGCACACCGAAGTAAATGACAAGCTGATCATCAAGATTTGCAAAGATTTAGGTATTCCGAAACCCTAACTTCGGTGACCAATCCACCCCAGGTAACGCTGTCGATTTCCGTTTCTAGTTTTCGTCCTCCCTCGTCTTTTTTCTGTGTTTTCTGTGTTTTCTGTGGTTCGGTTTTGAGATAATTGAAGTGCTCGTTTTGAATAAAACAAGACGAACCACAGAAAACACGGAACAAGAAAAAAGAGACGCGGAACCGATATTCCAGCGTCTCTTTTTAGCGATTTTGCGGATGAAGGTGTCCGCGTTCCATCTTACGTGCCTGATTCCCAGCTGTTCATATACTCGACCATTTCCGGCGTGAGTTCGTCGATGTTAACGCCCATCGCGCGGAGCTTAAGGGAAGCGATCTCCTGGTCGACCTCGGCCGGCAGGACGTGAACGCCGTTGGCGAGTTTGCCTTTCTCTTTGACAAGATATTCGGCAGACAGCGCCTGGTTGGCGAAGGACATATCCATAACGGATGCCGGGTGGCCTTCGGCTGCAGCGAGATTGATCAAGCGGCCTTCGCCGAGGACGATCACGCTCCTTCCACCGTTCTTGCCGATATACTCTTCGACAAACGGACGCCGCGTAACTGCCGGTTCCGACATCTCGCGAAGTGCGTCGAGGTTGAGCTCAAGGTCGAAGTGTCCGCTGTTGCAGACGATCGCTCCGTCCTTCATCGCTTCGAAGTGTTCTTTGTCGATAACGTGGCGGTTGCCGGTGACGGTGATGAAAAAGTCGCCGATCTTCGCAGCTTCCGTCATCGGGAGCACACGCATGCCGTCCATCACGGCTTCGATCGCCTTGATCGGATCG
The DNA here is from genome assembly GCA_902826795.1 of uncultured Acidobacteriota bacterium. Lineage (GTDB taxonomy): Bacteria > Acidobacteriota > Blastocatellia > Pyrinomonadales > Pyrinomonadaceae > OLB17. The sequence goes on from CADEGD010000010.1 coordinate 81,190, forward strand.
ATCTCGGTGACGACGACGTTCGCGCCCATACCGCGGGCACGCATCGCAACGCCCTTGCCGCACCATCCGTAGCCGACAACCACAACGGTCTTACCAGCGAGCAGGATATTGGTCGCACGGATAACGCCGTCGAGGGTCGACTGGCCGGTTCCGTAGCGGTTATCGAAGAAGTGCTTGGTCTGCGCGTCGTTGACCGCGATGGAAGGGAAGTTGAGCACTCCCGCGGCAACCATCGCCTTCAGGCGGACAATACCGGTCGTCGTCTCTTCGGTCGTGCCGATCAGGTTCGGGATAAGCTCAGGCTTTTCCTTCAACATCGTCGCGACAACGTCTGATCCATCGTCGATGATGAGGTTAGGATTTGTCTCAAGTGCTGCCTTAACGTGCGACACGTAAGTCTCTATGGATTCACCTTTTATCGCCATGACCGGGATGCCCCAATCAGCGACAAGGGAAGCGGCTACGTCGTCTTGAGTCGAAAGCGGGTTCGACGCGATCAGGACGGCGTCCGCTCCTCCAGCCTGCAGCGTGCGGGCGAGGTTAGCCGTCTCGGTCGTAATGTGTGCACACGCGACGAGTTTTACGCCAGCGAGCGGCTTTTCAGCCTCGAAACGCTCGCGAATGAGCCGGAGAACCGGCATCTCGCGGTCCGCCCACTCGATCCGCTGCTTACCCTGCGGCGCTAAATTAATATCTTTAATATCGTACTGAATTGAAGGTTGTTCGGTTGCCATAGTTTGAAGAGGTACGACAGGCTTTCTAGCCTGTCGCGTTCAAAACGAGAAATCTTAACTCAAAAAGGACAGGCTAGAAAGCCTGTCCTACCTAAACAGTTGCTGCTTCGCTCAAAGAGCTGCGAAGTGCCTCGGCCTTGTCGGTCTTCTCCCATGAGAAACCGGTGCGGCCGAAGTGGCCGAAGCGTGCGGTTTCCTTGAAAATCGGCTTGCGAAGGTCGAGCGTTTCGATAATTCCTTTCGGATTGAGCTCGAAGTTCTTGCGGACGGCCTGTGAAAGCTTGTCCTCATCGACCTTGCCGGTGCCGTGCGTATCGACATAAACCGACACCGGCTCGGCAACGCCGATCGCGTATGCAAGCTGGACGGTGACCTTGTCAGCCAATCCCGCCGCGACAATGTTCTTCGCGATGTAGCGGGCCATATATGCTGCCGAGCGGTCGACCTTTGTCGGATCTTTGCCCGAGAAAGCACCGCCGCCGTGCGGAGCATAGCCACCGTACGTATCGACGATGATCTTGCGGCCGGTCAATCCGGCATCGCCCATCGGACCGCCGATCTCGAATTTACCGGTCGGGTTGATGTGATATTTGGTGTTTTCGTCAAGGAGTTCCGAGGGAAGTGTGGGCTTGATCACTTTTTCGAGCACGTCTTTGCGGATCTGCTCGATGTCGACTGCCGCAGTCTGCGTCGAGATTACAACGGCATCGATGCGGAAGGGCTTGCCGTCTTTGTATTCGACCGTCACCTGCGATTTACCGTCCGGACGGAGATAGTCGATCGTTCCGTCGCGACGGGCATCCGACAGCTTCTTCGTCAAATCGTGTGCAAGCTGGATCGGCATCGGCATCAGCTCGGGCGTCTCGTTGCACGCATATCCGAACATCAGGCCCTGGTCACCGGCACCGCCCGTATCCACACCCTGCGCGATGTGCGGCGACTGCGTTCCGACGGCGTCGATGACCGAACACGTGTTCGCGTCATAGCCGTAAGAAGCATCGTCATAGCCGATCTCAGTGATAGTGTCTCGGACGATCTTTTTATAGTTGATCGTCGCGCTTGTGGTGATCTCACCGGCGATGACCGCTAGACCCGTGGTGACAAGGGTCTCACAGGCTACGCGTCCGGTCGGATCCTGCGAGAGGATCGCGTCCAGAACGGCATCTGAGATCTGGTCAGCAATTTTATCCGGGTGGCCTTCGGTTACCGACTCGGATGTAAACAAAAAATTTCCGTTACTCAATTGTGTTATGTAACTCCTTTTAGAATATGCCCCTAAGGGTGTGTTTTGATACGTATACCAAAACCGAAATCTTAACTTTTTAGTAAGGTTATGTCAAAACTTTGGCCACGATTCAGGCTGCTTGTTTCATTCATTTTTGCACCTAAGTTGTCCGTTCATGTGAAAACGAACGACTCCGAGTTTGGGAGTTCGGAAATCGAGTCTAACCGCGTGCGTAGTGATAACCGAAGACGGGCTTCTAAGAAAACTAAGATTTCTACAATATCGATGAGTTGAAAGGTCAGCAGAATAGGGAACGAAAGCTTAAGCACTCCACTGTGGGCTTTACGGAAGGGCTTCTATAAATATCTACTGCGTCTGATAATAGGGATTATGTAATAAGACGCTAAAGTTTCGCGGTCTCGTTCCTTACGGCATCAAATGCAGCCTTAAGCGCTTTGAGGATCTCGGCCCGGGAGCGTTTTTCCTCGCCCGTGAAACTCAAGGAAAGATTGAACGCCGGGTCCTTCCCAGAGTATGCGAAGGTGTAGCCGGTAGACGCGTTAGGCGATATAGCCGCAGAAGATCGCGGTGACGAGGGTGCGGCTTCAGTTCGCTGCTTTGTTTTAGGCACGACCTTGCCGCTTTGCAGGCCGTCGAGAAACTCGTGCATCGCGGCGTCGTCGAACTGACGTGCGATCTCAAGCAACGTCGACTTAGAGTTGATATTCGATTCGCGGCATCTTGACCTGATGTCTTCCGGCAGCCCGGCGACGGTCATCAGCTCGGTTACGGTCGAGCGGCTCTTGCTGATCTTCTTGGCGATCTCATCTTGTGTATAACCGAATTTTGATGCGAGAGCTGCAAGGCCGTCGGCCTCTTCCCAAATGTTCAGGTCCTTACGCTGCAGGTTTTCGATGAGCGCGATCTCGGCGATGCCTTGCTCATCGATATCCATTTCAATACAGGGAACTTCGGTCAATCCGGCAAGCTTCGACGAACGCCAACGCCGTTCGCCGGCGATGATCATGAAGCGGCCATCGTCGGTCGGCTTAACCAGCAGCGGCTCCAGTACGCCTTTTTCGCGAATCGACTCCGTCAACTCGGTGAGATCGCCAAACTCCGTTCGCGGCTGTTCCGGATTTGGGAAGATCGATTCGATGGCGATCGTTCGACCGACGCTCCGCGATTTCGCGGCGATCTGATCGACGTAGTGCGAGTCGTGACGCATTTTCACACCCGTTGGAAGTCCTGATTTAGGCACGCTTAAGCACCTCCTTTGAAAGGCTCTGATACTCTGCCGCGCCCGATGATCTCGGCGCGTGATCGAAGATCGACTTCTTGTGTGCGGGAGATTCCTCAAGCCGCACGCTTCGGGAGATGACCGTCTTGAACGCCTTCTTGCCGAAAACGTTTCTGATATGCGATTCGACGTCATGAGATATCGTGGTCCGTTTATCGAATAAAGTTACAACAACGCCCAAAAGATTGAGATCCGGATTCGGACGCGAACGGATCTTCTCGATAGTTTCGAGAAGGTCGTCAGTTCCCTCCAACGCGAAGTACGACGACTGTATCGGAATAATGACGTGATCGGCCGCGACCATGGCATTGACCGTGAGAATTCCAAGCGTCGGCGGCGTGTCGATAATGATCACGTCAAACTTCCCTTTCAACTGCTCGATGCGGTCTCTGAGTTTGAACGGAGCGTCGAAATCTCCGATCATCTTGGCTTCTAATTTTGCGAGGCTTATCCGCGCCGGAACGAGCGAGAGGTTCGGCGTCTTGGTCTCGTAAACGAGATCTTCAGGAGCTCGATCGGGTTCGGCAAACAGCTCGTAGGAGCCGCCGTTCACGCTTCCCGGTTCGATGAAGGAAAGCGAAGAGTTGCTCTGCGGATCGAGATCGATAAGCAAAACGCGCTTCTTTTGAGCGGCAATGCCGGCGGCAAGGTTGATGGCGGTAGTTGTTTTCCCAACTCCGCCTTTCTGATTTGCGATTACGATGATCATCAAATATGTAGAACAGACTTTCAAGTCTGTTCTGCTTACGAACGAGGGCTTATGGCCAGCAAGACAGCTCTCAACAGCTTGTCTTACAAGTTGTTAACCGATCAGTTCCGGCCAGTCGTCGGGAAGGGGGCCAAGATCTTCGGCGTCGGCATCGGCGGCTTCCGGCTGTCTCGACGAAGCAGACACCTCGAGCACATGCTGGCGGACGTAGATCGGACAGTCTAAACGCAACGCCAACGCTATCGCGTCGGACGGACGCGAATCCAGCATCATAAGCTCGCCGCTCTCGTCGGTAAATTCGATCGACGCGTAGAATGTGTTGTCCAGAAGGTCGGTAATGATCACCCGGTTCGCGCTTAGCCCGCATTCGATCACGAGGTTGCGAAGAAGGTCGTGGGTCATCGGCCGCTGCGGGACGACCTTTTCAACTTCAAGCGCGATCGCATTTGCTTCGAATGCTCCCACCCAGATGGGCAGTACCGTTTCGGACTCGATGCCTTTTAGTACGACTATCGGCGTACTCGTATTCGGGTCCATTATCAAGGCTCCGATCTTTACCTCAACAAGATTTCCGTCTTCTTCGATCACAAGTTTATACCGCCTCGCCGTACAAGGAATTTGCTTTCACTTCGGTAACTCTTACGTCGACTATCTGGCCCAGCATCCGAGCAGAGCCTTTGAAGTTAACGACCCTATGACAAGTGGAATGTCCGCTCAAGTCGTCTTGAGACTTTGCCGAGAATTTCTCGGCGAGTACGCTGATGGTTTTGCCATTGTAACGCGATAGGCTTTCGGTTTGAAATCGCTTCTGAATTTTTTCCAGTTCGTTAAATCTAGCCGTTTTTTCTTCGAGCGTCACGTCGTCCGCCATTTTGAATGACGGTGTTCCGAACCGCGGCGAATACTTAAAGATATAAGCCATGTCGTATTCGCAATACTCAAATAGCTCGGCAGTCTTCTCAAAATCTTCGCGAGTCTCGCCGGGGAATCCGACGATGATATCCGTTGTAAGAGCTATGTTCCTCGGAGAGGATTTGATTCGGTCGATCTTTGATTTGTACCGATCGACCGTGTGAAGCCGTTTCATAGCTCTAAGCACTTGGTCGCTGCCCGATTGAACTGGCAGGTGAACCCAGTTACAGAGATTGTCGTTTTCCTCGATCGCGTCAACGATGTCGTCATGAAAGTCGCGCGGAAATGACGTGTTGAACTTGATCCGTTCGATCCCGGTCGCGGCGACCGCCCTTAGGAGTTGCGAGAACGGGGTTTTGCCGGGAAAGCTTTCGAGTCCTGATTCATCTGATGGCTTGTAAGAATTTACGTTCTGGCCGATCAAATGAATTTCTTTCACACCTTGACGCCGGAGTTCCAGCACTTGTCGGACGATCTCGGAGGCGGGAAGGCTGACTTCCCTTCCGCGCGAAAAGGGAACGATGCAATAAGTGCAAAATTTATTGCATCCTTCGATGATCGGAATGAATGCGACGTACGGCGAATGACGTTGGGGCTCCGCCACATCCCAGTCGTAATCGGGCTCGCGTTCACCGAGGTCGGCCACTTGGCCGCCGCCTTTGAAGACATCGTCGAGAGCTTCGGCAACCCGGCCGACGGCGCGGGTTCCGATCACGAGGTCGACACCTTCGATCTTGTCGAAAAGCGTTTCGCCTTCCAGTTGGGCAACGCAGCCCATCACCCCCACTACCGGTTTCTTTTCGAAATGTTTTCGGATGCGTCCAACCTGGGAGTAAAGCTTGAGTTCGGCCTTCTCGCGGACCGAGCAGGTATTGATAAGGATGACATCGGCGTCGGACTGCATCGGTGTCATCTCATAGCCGCGGGCTGAGAGGGTCGTAGCGACCCGCTCGGAATCCGAGACGTTCATCTGACAGCCGAAAGTTTCCAAAAAGACCTTTTTCATCTAATCTTGTAACTAATGGGCAGCCTTGAATTCCGCGAAAAAGACTTCGTCCACCTGCATTTACACTCCGATTATAGCCTCTTGCAAAGCGCTATCCAACTTAAGCCCTTGGCGAAGCGTTTGGGTGAATTGGAGATGAAGGCATGCGCCGTTACCGACTACGGAAACATGTACGGTGCGGTGTCTTTCTATAACACAATGAAAGGCGCCGGCGTCCGCCCGATCATTGGTTACGAAGCATTTCTCGCGACCGGTTCGCGCCATGCGCACGAGGCTTCGCATGGCTCTGACAAGCCTTTCTACAACCTCGTCCTGCTCGCGAAGAATTATCGCGGCTATCAAAATCTCGTCCAGCTTTCATCCAAAGCGTTTACTGAGGGCCTGCACGTGAAGCCCCGGATAGATCGAGGACTTCTGGCTGAGTTTTCCGACGGTCTAATCGCGCTCTCCGGCGGTTTTTCGGGCGGGGTCATGCACCACCTTCGCTATGGCGACGAGGCGGCAGCTGCGAAGTTCGCAGGAGAGTTAAGCGAGATCCTCGGTACCGGCAATTTTTATCTTGAGGTTCAAGATCACGCAGACGAAGACGAGAAAAAAGTGCGCTCGTCGCTGATAGACCTGTCGAAGAAGCTGTCGCTTCCGCTCGTCGCGACCAATGACGCACATTACCTGACGGCTGCCGATTCCCGTGCTCACGAGATACTTCTTTGCATCGGCGAAGGACGGATGTATTCGGATTCGCGGCATGTGTTCTCGACTCCGGAATATTACGTGAAGTCTGCTGAAGAGATGTGGTCGATCTTCGGCAGCGAACTGCCGGAAGCCTTGACGAATACGCTAGCGATCGCGGAGCAATGCGAAGTCGATCTCAAGGCCGGGGGCGATCTGACCCTTCCGACCTTTCCGATCCCGCAAGAATACGGCGATATCTCAAGCGACGAATATTTCGAGAAAGTCGTTTGGCAAGGGTTTGAAAAACGGAAGGCGACCGTTTTCGACGCGATGGTCGAAGCCGGTACGCTCCGTTACCCTCTCGAAGATTACAAAACTCGACTTCAGACCGAGATCGACATCATCAAAGGGATGGGCTTTCCCGGCTACTTCCTGATCGTTTGGGAGTTCATCAAGTACGCGGTCGACAACAAGATCGCGGTGGGCGTTGGACGCGGATCGGCCGCCGGATCGCTAGTCGCATACTGCCTGGAGATCACCGGTATCGACCCGATCCAATACGATCTTCTCTTCGAACGCTTCCTCAATCCCGAACGTATCTCGATGCCCGATATCGACATCGACTTCTGCATCCGCGGCCGGGGAGATGTGATAAACCATGTCACCGAAGTATACGGACGCGAGTCGGTTTGCCAGATCGTGACGTTCGGGACGATGGCGTCGAAGGCGTCGATCAAGGACGTGGGCCGCGCGCTCAACATGCCGTTCGGAGACGTCGAGCGGATCGCAAAACTCATCCCGCCGCCCTTCCGCGGCCGCAACACGAGCATCTCACAGGCGCTCGAGCGCGTGCCGGAACTTACCGCCGCAATGAAAGCCGATCCGCGCGTTCAGGATCTCGTAGACACGGCACTGCGCATCGAAGGCTGTTCACGGCACACATCGGTACACGCGGCCGGTGTTGTGATATCGCCGAAACCACTGCATGAGATCGTGCCCGTCGCGATCTCGGCGAAGAGCGAACTGACGAGCCAATATCCGATGGGCGACCTCGAAAAGGTCGGGATGCTCAAGATGGACTTCCTCGGCCTGACCACGCTGACCATCATCGAAGACTGCCTGGATTCCTTAAGGGAACGTGCCGGCAAAGAGATCGACTGGACGATGATCCCGCTCAACGACGAAAAGACGATGACGCTTTTCGCGGAGGGGAAGACGGACGCGGTGTTCCAGTTCGAATCGTCGGGAATGCAGGACATCTGCCGTCAGATGGGCCCGAAGGAGCTCGAAGATCTATCCGCCCTGAACGCACTCTACCGGCCGGGCCCGCTCGACGGCGGCATGATCCCGGACTTCATCGCGCGCTTCCGGGGCGAAAAGAAAGTCAAATATCTGATCCCTGAGATGGAAGAGACGCTGAAGAACACTTACGGCGTCCTCGTCTATCAGGAGCAGATCATGCAGCTCGCACAGCGGCTTGCCGGATACAGCCTCGGCGAGGCTGATCTAATGCGGCGTGCAATGGGTAAGAAGAAGATCGAGGAGATGGTGCCGCACGAGAAGAAGTTTATCGAAGGTGCGGTCGAGCGAAACATCTCGAAAGATAAAGCGAAAGAGATCTTCGACCTGATGGCGAAGTTCGCTGACTACGGCTTTAACCGAAGCCACAGTATGGCGTACGCGTATCTCGCTTTTCAGACCGGATACCTCAAGGCTCATCATCCGACTTACTTCTACGCCTCCGTACTCTCGCACGAATCGGACGACGCCGCGAAGATCTACAAATATTCATCCGAGCTGCGTTCGATGGGAATGCACCTGCTTCCGCCCGACGTGAACGAAAGCGACGAGGGATTCACGCCGACGGACGACTCGGTGCGGTTTGGACTCAGCGCGATCAAAGGTATCGGAACTTCCACGGTTAGGGCGATCGTCGACGCGAGGCAAGGCAGCAAGTTTACGTCCCTCTTCGACTTCGCTTCGCGCATCGACACGTCATCGATCAACCGCCGAGCACTCGAGAGCCTGATCACCGCCGGAGCATTCGATTCGTTGATGCCGGCAGAGTTTCCCGCGAATCAATGGCGGGCGAACTTGTACGCAGCCGTTGAAAGTGCGATCGCATTGAGTCAGCGTTCGTGGAACGATCGGCAGCGGGGACAGACCGATCTCTTCGGCGGCGATGCTGAAACTACTCACTCGGTGGAACTGCCCAACGCAAAACCGTGGACGCAGGCAGAAATGTCTCAGCACGAAAAGGCCGCGATCGGATTCTTCCTCTCGGTGCATCCGCTAGACGCTCACCTTGAAACGATCGACAGCATCGGCATGAAGATGCTCTCGGAGCGCGGCGAGATCAGCCAGGGCGATCGGCTGAAAATGGTCGGAGTGGTATCGGGACTTCAGGTCAGATACAGTAAAAAAGGTAATCGGTTCGCGACGTTCAGATTTGAGGATAAGTCCGCCGGGGTAAAATGTCTCGTCTGGGCCGAAGCCTACGGGCGGTTCTCCTCGATGCTTGCTGACGACGCTTTGCTGATCGTCGAGGGCCGCGTCGAAGCCGTCGACGGTCAAGAGATAACTTTGATCGTTGAGGACGTCAAAGATCTTGCGGATGCAAAACCGCGAAGCGCACGATCGGTCGCGATCGGGTTGCCGCCCGGAAGCAGCGAAGATTTCCTCAACGATATCTACGCGACGCTGAGCCAGGCTCAGGGCCGCTGCGACGTTCTTTTGAAGCTGCCGCTTGAGGGTAATAAAGTTGAGGTTACTCTCGAATCTCAGATGCTCCGGGTCGAGGGCTCTGCCCGGCTGCAGCGTCAGCTGGAATCGAAAGGCTGTCGAGTCGACTGGGTTATTTAAGTTATATGTCAGAAGCGAATGAAAAGTCGCCGATCGAACGGGTACGCACCGCACGGCACCCAGACCGGCCATACACGAACGATCTGTTGAGATCGATCTTCACGGACTTTGTCGAGATACACGGCGATCGCCGGTACGCGGACGATCCGGCAATGGTCTGCGGATTTGCCAAACTCGGCGAGAACGAAGTGTGTGTCATCGGTCAACAGAAGGGCCGCGATACAAAAGCCCGCCAGATGCGGAACTTCGGAATGCCGAAGCCCGAAGGATATCGAAAAGCCCTCCGCGTCATGCGTCTCGCCGAAAAGTTCGGACGGCCGATCATTTGCTTTATCGACACGCCCGGAGCGTATCCGGGAATCGATGCGGAAGAGCGCGGCCAGGCCGAGGCGATCGCATTCAACCTTCGTGAGATGGCCGGGATGAAGGTCCCGATCATTGTCGTGGTCTTGGGAGAAGGCGGCTCCGGCGGAGCCCTCGCGATCGGCATCGGCGACCGCGTGCTGATGATGGAGAATGCGGTTTATTCCGTGATCTCACCTGAGGGCTGCGCGGCCATACTTTGGAAAGACGCCGCAAAAGCCGACCTTGCCGCAGCTGCGTTGAAACTTACCGCGGACCGCTTAAGTCAGTTCGGATTGATCGACGGCATCGTTCCCGAAAAAGAAGAGTGGAACGTCGATGGCGAAGAGGCAGATCTCGGCGAGCGTTTTACATCGGTTGCCGACAAACTAAGCAAGACCCTTTTGGAGAATTTAAAAGAGCTGAAAACCAAGACCGGTGATCAGCTCGTGCAGGAACGCTATAAAAAGTTCAGGGCAATGGGCCGATGGTCGGGAAACTCCTGACCTAGAACGGAATGTCGTCGTCCGCCGCGGCCGCAGCAGCGGCTGAGCTTGCCGAACCCGAAGGCCCGCCGGCATTTGCAGGTCCCGCAAATTGCGGCGCTTCATTCTCTCCGCTGAATTCCTCGTTTCGTGCTCCGCCGATGAAGTGCATCTCGGTGGCCGATACCGCGAGCGTGTAGCGTGTGTTTCCTTCGCGATCCTGCCACTCTTCTTGCGACAGGCGTCCCTCGATGTATACCTGCCTTCCTTTAGCAAGATACTTTGATCCATTCTCTGCCTGTTTACCCCAAAGCGTGACGCGAAACCAAGTTGGCACGTCGTGCCACTCTCCGGATTTATCCTTCTTTCGGTCGTTCGTCGCCATTGAGAAATCGCAGACGGCATTGCCTTGAGGCGTGTATCGAAGTTCGGGGTCGCGGCCGAGATTTCCGACCAAAATGATCTTGTTAAATGACATATTTCAGGAGTTCTCCGTAAGGTTTTGATCGATTGTAGCAAACTTTGAACGAATTCAAAGTCATCGATATAGAAGCTACGAAAGCTATTGCTTTCTTTTCTTATTTTCCTATTTCGTGGTTACAAAGTTTGAATATAAGTGAACCACGAAATGGGAAAAGAATAAATTAGATCGAAAGGAACGGCGGCGGACGTTCCGGATGATAAAATCACTATCAGGAGATCAGCTATTCGTTTGTTGAGGAGCGCAAAGTTTCATTTCATATGTCTGCTTACGATCGGGCTGCTGGCGCTTCCTGTGAAGTCCGCCACTGACGATCAGGAGTCGACGCGCTTCAAACGTTGTTGGACCGCCTCGCATTCGATCCATTCCGCGGCCGGAGTTTCGGCCGATGACGAACTGGCTTATTTCGTAGACCAAAGCGGCAAGGTCATCGGCGTGGAACTCGCCACCGGACGCGTCGCCTGGACTGCCGAGGTCGGCGGCAAATTGCTGTCGGAACTTGTCGTTGCAAATGGCCGTGCGTATGCGATCGCCGAGCCGGGCGATCAAGCTGCAAAGCCCGTACTTCGAGTTTTGAGCACGAAAACTGGGCTCCCGTTGTGGAACATCGAGCTTCCCCGTGCCGGAACATACTTCCTGACCGGAAGCGAAGACGATCTGGCCGTCGTCGCGACGATGGGCACAGTATGGCTGTTGGATACGGCCACGGGAATGATTCGGTGGACGGTCGCGGCGGGCGGTTCGGTTTTGACGCCACCCCGAATCGAGGGCGAACGGCTCTTGATCGCGTTCGATAAAAAGCGTGTCGATGAATTCTCGCTCAAGACCGGCGAGAAGATCGCATCGGCCCAAGTCGAGGGAGAACCCGCTTTCGTCGGCGCCGGAAAAAGTTCGGCGGCTGTCTATTCCGATGAGCGTGGCAATGTTCATTCGATACAAATGGGCGGCGCAAAAAATTGGAAGTTTCGTGCGGGCGGAAAGGTGGTCTACATTCGCTCGGTCGATGGCAACGTGCTTCTCGGGTCAGTCGATAATTTTGTCTACTTCATGTCCATCGAATACGGCAATCTTCTTTGGAAGCGACGCTTGCCCGGTCGGGTCGCCAACGGCGTTCTGATCGGGCCCGAACTTGCCGTGTTCACGGTGATCGGCGATAAAGCCGCTTATATTCTCGAACTCGACAAAGGCCGCTTGGTCGACAAAGTCGAGCTAACTGCTGACGATGACTTCCTTATGACCCCGATCCGCGCTAACGGAAAATACCTGATCGCCGCCACCGTAAATGGACTTTCCGCCTACTCCGGCACGTGCGCAAAATAACCTGAGATCTACCTATTTTTTCATTCGACGGGTGACGATAACCGTTTGGTTGAGATTCAGTATTAGTCTGCCCTCCGCCGAAAAATGCGGGTCGATGAACCGGTGAGTCTGCCGTATTTTTATCCCAAAATGATCGCAGAAACTGGCTGCGTTTATGTAGCGCGTCGATCTGCCGTATTTATCCAGAACGGGAAACGCCTCGGGCATTCGAGAGCTGGCCGCCTGCACAGCGATTTGCTGCAGTCTGCGGTTAAAGTACAGCGATACCGCTTCTGGGCTGCCCAAGCGTTTGTACAAATTTGCATTCAGGTGAATACGCCCGATTCTGCCAAGCGATGCATGCATCCGCAACGCCGGCGGCTTCACCGGCCCGCCCAGAAACTTTTCCCATTCAATATCCACACTCGCCATAGCACTAAATCTCCCTGCCATTCTCCGTAGCGTTGCATAGATTACACAACGTGTTATCTTAAGTCAAGTCGATTGACGAGATCAGTTAGAAAATCTCCGCGCTAGTTGCTGAGAAAAAGGATCGAACCACGGAGGCACAAAGGCGAGACACGAAGGCCACAGAGTGGAAATCTCTCAGTGCACTTTGTGTCATCCCTCTGTGCCTTCGTGTTGAGAATATAGATCAAACGCAGACGCGACGACGACGACACGACGAGCGGAAATCTCCGTGCTCTTTGTGTCATCCCTCTGTGCCTTCGTGTTGAGAAATATAGATCAAACGCATACGCGCCGACGACGAAACGAACAGCGGAAATCCCTCAGTGCACTTCGTGTCATCCCTCTGTGCCTTTGTGTTGAGAAAATTAGATCAAACACAGATGCCTGAACGCCACGCGAGAGAAATTAACTTCCGCTTACAAACGAGGTCGCACCCCTGTGCAATCCGTGTAAACGTCGGCGCAAGCAATACAGTTGATTTAATCGATACAGAAGAATGCGCGGCGATTTCGGGTTTAAAAAGCGCCTGCGCCAAACCGAAAAGTGCTTGCGCCAAACTGAAAAATGCGTGGACGGGGATCGAAAAGGGCGTGCGCCAAGACGAAATAACGCGCAAAAAGAGCGGCAAACAACTGCCGCTCAGGTTAAAACTAAAATTGTTTGGGGACGATGCTAATGCGATATTTCGTAATCGTGCATCATCTCGTAGATGGCATCTTTAACCATCAATTTCTTTTTCTTTAAGGTGGATTCCTCGACTTGTTCGTCTTCGTTCGGGTAGTTCAAATGGGCGAGTTCGCTGAGTCTTGCTTCGAAAGACTGATGTTGGTTGACTAGATCTCGAAAAGCTGAGTTATTCTTTATCAATTCGTCTCTCACAACATCAGGTGATGAAAGGTCCATAACGATTTGTTCCTCACTTGTCAAAAGAGTCTCACCCGCTTGATTCAGCGGAAACTAGCAGGCTTAAACTTCACTTTACTCCTCTTCAACACGAGAATCAAGCTTTGTTTACAGCCCAGTAATCATGCTCAGGGTTTTACAATGAGCCTCATTATCAGGGCGTTTTCCGTAGGATTTGCGTAGAAATTAGGCCGTGTTATCTCGGCCTTAAACCCGTGTTTCTCGTAAAAATCGACCGCGGTCCGATTTGATTCACGCACCTCAAGCCAAAGGCTTTCGACTTCCCTATCCCGCAGCCGGTCGACGAGATCGGACAGAAGCACCGAACCCACGCCACAGCGTCGCGAATCTGTTTGGACGGCGATGTTGTAAAGCTCGGCGTCGTAGTTTTCCGTCGCCCCTGGAACGATGCGGGCGACCAGCATTCCGGCCAGATCTCCAGCGGTTCTTACGCAGAGCACGACCGAATTATCGTTTGCGATCTCTGACCTGTAATCGTCCGTTGTCCACGCGTCGATGCCGGAGTCTACCGCGAGCTGCCGGAGATCTTCAGCGTCGCTCGGATCGGCAATCGCAACAACGAGTTGGTCTTTCGCATAACTCATTGGCCGAAGCGTGGATTCTGAATATAGATCGGGCGAAGCTCGGAACTCGCTGGAAGGCCGCGAGCCGCAAAGCCAATGAAGACAGCAAGATCGCGTCCGATATCCACCGGAGAGAGGCCGATATTTTTCAACGGTTCGACCAGATCCGAATGAGCGAAGATCTTATGATCGGACACTTCAGACGCCAAAGTTTCCAGTGAAACAACCTTCCGTTCGTCCGATCCGTTTCGAAAGCAAATGTCCGACTTGCCCATCGGAAGTGCTATCTGAGCCTTGTCTTCCTTAAAATGTTCGGCGATCGAATTAAAAAGATCTACGCCGATGTAGTCGATCCCCAAGCCCTTGCACAAGCCCATCACGGTCGCGATCCCAATGCGTAAGCCCGTATAACTTCCCGGTCCGAGCGACACGGCGACCGTGCTTAGATCCCGCTTCCCGACGCCGCTGTCTTGCAGCAGTTGGTCGATGTTAGGCAGAAGGTCTTCGGCACGCGAAACGGCCGTCGCGCCGGACTTTTTCGCGAGTACAGTATCGTCTTGCAGCAACGCAATACTTCCGCCGGCAATAGCGGATTCGATGGCCAATAAGTAGTGCTTGAGTTGACTCACAGAGAAAAGAATCGAAACGGTCACACGCCCTATCGGTCGTGTTTCTGCCATCGATAGGTTAATCGCCGAGCTAAGCCGCGGGCAAATGGCGTGACCTTATACGTCAGGCTTTTTAGCTGGGCCGAAAGCCGGGGCGAGTCATCGATGGGCGTTTCTGTCGCAACTGTGGCCGCTATCTTGTTGGGCGGAAACCGGCGGTAGATCTGCTCGGCGAGCAGTTTCGGGCGGGTTAAAACCGTCGAAAGCACCCGCCTAGGATAGACTCCGCGTTTCCATTCTTTGTCGAGAGTCTTCATGTACCATTCCGGCAGTTGGAAACTTTGAGCCTTTTCCGGTAGCCCTTTCAAGTCGAGTTCCAGATGATCTCTGGCGGTCGCGATCGCCGCCATAACCCAGGTTTTCCGTACCGGCCCGTTCGATTCAAGACACCTCTGCCAGTCGAAATCCTCGTTCCGGTTCTTTACCAGATAGTAAATATCCCAAAGCCGCTCTTTATTGACCCCGCCATCCGTCAGCCAATGAAGGGCCGTGACCCGAAGATTGTCCTCGTCCGCAAGGACCCGGATCGGCGTTCCATCGAGATCAACATTGTACGAACGGGAATAAAGATCTTCCCAGGGCAAGTTGTCGAACGTTCTCAAACCTTCGTGAAGGTCGGCGGCAATGCCTCGCGTCTCCGCCTGTGAGAAGTATTCGACCGCTCGCCCAAAATCCGCCGGATCGAAAGCGACATCGCAGTCGCTGTAAACACGCTCCCAAAAGGTGTCGTAAAACCGCGCTACTGCCCATCCCTTGATCACGACGGGCTCGAATCCGGTGGAGCGAAGGAGCGATACGCACTCCGAAGTCCGCCGCCTGTTCGCGATACCGAGGAGCCGGACATAGTCTTGGGGATCTGACACAAAAAAGAAAAAGTAGCGAACAATGTCCGCTACTTAATTGATTCTATTCGATAGCCGTCACTACGGAGCGACACACGTTCCGCCGCCCGGTGCCACATTACAAGTCGTCCGACCCGGGCAGTTTACGGGATCGGCACAATCCAAAGGCGAGCCGCATGTACAAGACACGTTCGCAAGTACACTTCTCGGAGCCGCCATCGAAGCGATTATCGGAAGCGCGACCATCGAAGCAAGTCCGATCTTTCGAAGCACTTCACGACGCGATTGCCCCGCAAACTTTGTTTCAACCGACTGCTCAAGCAGCCTGTGCTCATTGAGTTGATCGATCGCCAGCCAGATCAAGTC
>CADEGD010000011.1:0-44130 GCA_902826795.1 uncultured Acidobacteriota bacterium
TCATATTCTCCATTCTAGGAGACTTTTCCGTCTTGTTTCATTAGACCCTTCCAGTAAGACCAGCCCGGAAATTTGCGTTGGGGCGAAGACTCATCATTCGTCCCAACGCATTAGCACTACCTACCGGATCGCGCAGACATAGTCTTTTTCATCTTTTGCTTCTCGGCGTCGAGCTCCTTGCCCAGCCGCTCAAGTTCAGCTTGGTCGACCTGATCCTCGACCAACTTAAACATCTCACCCTCCTCCTCCTGCACGTGATGCTCGATGTCTTCCATCAGAACTTTGAGCTTCGGTTCGAACTTCTCGCTCCCCTCAGCCAGGCCGGACAGTTCGCGAAGAAACATCTTCGCCTGCCGGTGCTCCTCAATTCCTTCTTTCACGATCGACTGTAACTCCTCATCGCCTTCCTCCATTAAAAAGGGATAGAATATTGTTTCTTCGATGTGAGCGTGGATGTCTAGCTCCAGTTTGATCTGTTGAAAAAGGGGTAGATGCTCCGACTCGTCTGTGGCCTTCACCTGTTGAAAAAGTTTGTCTACAGTCCTATGGTCTTTCGTTAGTAATTCGATAGCGTTCATAAATTCCTCCTAAGTTCTTCTACAAACCCTTGAGAGCAATGTTCGTGCCGCGTCGCGGAGAGTCACCAACATGGTAGTCTTGCGTTGCTTGCTCGGTTTCACAGGTGCTACGTGTTGGCGCAAATCCGTACACAGTTTGTACCCATCGCCAACGCTCGGAAATTGGCCGCAAGCCAGTTGGTGTTCGAGGATCTAGTGTCGTCTTGATTACAGAAGAAATCTTGCGAACCGCTATTCTCCGTTTAGCCGAGAAGGGAAACCAGCTCAGAAAACCGAATCATTTGGCAGCCTCTAAGATGATTGGGTTGTACTTTTCGTTCGTGTGAAGCAACTACTGTGATGAACGCAAAGGATGGGCAGATGACTACACAGGCCTCACCTGATCCCTTCTCGGCCCTTCCAAACCCGGCCTCATTGTTGCGGTAAACAAATAATCTTTCTAACCGATAGTGTTCGAAATCGAACCGACAGAGGCTTCCAAGAAGCGATATCGTCAGACGCAAGGATCGATATTGCAGGGATCGCCCAGCTCAAGTGTTATGAACCAACTCTCTTCCACGTCGTATCAGCGACGGGTTTTACATCTCGACGGGCTCTGGAAAACGCATGACCGCGTTAAGGATCTTGCTGAGCAAGCTTGCCCCGGCTGTGAAGTCGTTAGCTGTCGCAACGGGCTTAGAATCATTAACGTTGATCAATTCGGAGCCATTTGATCTCGTGATCGTAGATCCTTGGCCTCGGAGATGAACGGATTTAAAGTCTGTCGGTGGCTTGCTGCTAACAAGCCCGACATTCCTGTATTTTTTTATGCACAGTCGGGGCGAATGAATGATCGAAATTTTGCTTGAGGCGTCGGGGGCTGCCGCGTTTTTTCTAGCCAGCCAACATGACGAACTCATTCACGCGATGTCAACCACTCTCGTGTAGCGGGTGCGTAAAGTAGTGGACAAAAAACCTCGATACATATAGAGTCGGGGAGGTTACAAATTAGCGACACCGGGATTTGCATTGCAACCATCTCCTTTTGCCGTACGGCGAACCGCCTTAAACGAGCGGTTTATAGAAAAAGGAGATGCAATGAATCACGTTACCCTCGCAAATACGAGCAACGCAATACTCGCTGGACTTGAAGACGAAGAAAAAAACCGCCTGAATAACCACCTTACCTATCACGAGGTAACTTTGGGTGAGAATTTTTTCGAAGCCGGCGACACTATCGATTTTTTCTTTTTCCCGATAATTCAATGGCATCTGTTGTCGGCAGAACGCGTCAAGGGCAGAGCGCCGAGATAGGCGTTATTGGCAAGGAAGGCGTGGTTGGTGTCGATCTCGTACTTGGTTCATCCGTGATGGTAAATCACGTTATGGTTCAGCTTGCCAACGGAGGATTTCGGCTACCAGCGGCCGAGGCTCTTCGCGAGTTTAAGCTTGCTGGTTCCTTTCAAGCCGAGCTTCTTCACTTTGCTCATCGCCTGATGATCCAGATCAGTCAAACTGCGGTATGCAACGCACTCCACGGACTTGAAGAAAGGCTCGCGAGATGGCTTCTCATGTGTCGCGACCGCTCTAAGGACGATACTCTGAATCTTACTCAAGAGTTTCTTTCATTTATGGTCGGAACGACACGGGCGAGCGTCACGCTCGCCGCTATAACGATTCAGGACCTAGGATACATCGCTTACAAACGGGGATCGATAACCATCGTAGATCGAGCGGCCTTAATTGACTTTGCCTGTGACTGTTATCGCGTAGTTCGAACTATCAACTACGGTGAGGGTGAACAAACCTGAAATAATCTGATGGGCAGGGCAAGCCGGGACGTTAACCTGATCAAACAGAACGATGTCCAGGAAGCGTCCCAACTGGCATCAACATAAAAAGACCGGATTCTACCCAGACTTGCCCCATCCATAATATCCGATGCCCGTCCTACATGTTGTGTTCGCTAGCGAACACAACATGTAGCCCATTCAAGGACGCTTTCGCCGAATATCGCGGATTAGTCCAATTTGCAAGTCGCAACTCTAACTAAGGTTAGGCTCATGCGTCACAAACCAATTCGGTGAGGTCTTAGCCAGCGGGTGAATCTGCATTTGGTCGTAAGCGTATGACGGGCCTATCGTCGACCTTTTGATCGACAAATTACTTCGCTCGGTTCGAAATCATTTTCGCGATTCGAGGTAGGAAAGCGTCACCTCACGGCGCACATAGTTTGGGGAAGATCCAGGAAATACGAGGTCAAGTGCGTACTCGTTTTCGCCGAGCGCTTTGATCCTCACGTCGTCAACTTCCTTAAACTTGTTAGGAGAGCGTAACCTCAGATTGTATTCTCGACCCGCCAGCCCTTCCAAGACCAACGAAATTCCTTTCTCGGTGCCGCTCGATCTTATAATCCGCAACCCACTGTTTTCCGCTCCGGCGATTAGTGTTGACGGCACGACATAGACGTTCGCTCCTTCCAAAAACTCGTAAACGACCTCGGTTCCCGCGTCTCGCGTCAAGAAATCAACCGAAACTTTTCGAACGTCGCCGATTTGCTCATACTGGAACGGGGTTTTTTTGCCATTAACGGTTACTGCTTTAATAACGGTGTTAAGTGGAAAAGCGGGAGCGAGATTTATCTTAAATGGCGACTTGCCAGCCGCTGTCCGGCCCTTTGCAAGAATTACCATACGGCCTCGCGTATTTTTCAATTTGATGTCTAGCTCGCCGGCTCCGGTCTTAATCCTTTTTACTTCCAGGCCCTCCCAGTCTGCGGGCAACTGGGGCGAAAACTTTACCCTCGTTCCACCGTCAGTTATTTCGATGCCGAGCAATCCTCGCATCGCAGGCGATACGACCATGGCTTCCGACCAAACTTGGTGGTGCGAAGAGCGGCCGAACGGAGCGTTGAAATCACCGGACAGGAGTTCCGTAACATAACCGAGAGCGTTCGTGTAAGTCAGAAGGGAATTGGCCATCAACGCTTGATAGCCGACGTGAGGGCGGCCGTAGTTGTAGGCAGCTACTGATTGCCAGCCGGTGAACAATCCCCAAACGGAGCCGTAATGATACGAAAGCGGATCGTACAATTCGCTGTCGTTAGCGATTATTCGTGCTCCCCAGTCGGTTGCGATCTTGCCGCTGCCGAGCCGATCGATTTGTTTCTGAGCACGCTCGTCGTTTTGCATCGTCCGCCACCACATCGGGACGGCGGGCAGGACCGTATCCTCATCGTAAATTTTTGCGTTTTGCAGCTCATTAAGCCGCTTTTGGCGGCGTTCGAGATTCGGTCCCGGTTCGGCCTTGACCGGTTCCGCTCGCGGGATCTGGGTCGCGTAAGCGTAAAAGCCGCGGTCATTGAGCCAATAGGTCGATTCCATTGCGATTCGCGTTTTCTCGGCGTTCTGCCGGGCGCGTTCGGCACGCGTCTTGTCGCCGAGAAGCTCGGCCATCTCGACCATGTTTCGCGATGCTTCGATCCACACGCCCTGCAGATAAATTTCCTCGTGCGGCGGATAAAGTGCTCCGCCCTCGACCCAGCCATGACCGAACTTTGTATTCTCGAGCAGCCCGTTGCTGTCCGTATCAGTCGCTTCTTGATATTTGTACGCTTTCAGGATCGACTCCCAATTCTGCTTTAGAAAATCGATGTCGCCTGTCGTTTGATAGAGATCTCTATGGACGATGATGTAAAGTGGCGTCGCGTCGGTCGAGTTCCAAGCGTATGGGTAGCCCTTCCACCAATCGACGAGGGTTGCGCTCTGCGATATTTCGTGCGGTATCTTACCGTCGTCACGCTGATATCTTTTTAGAAATTCGAGCGCGTGTTTGGTCGTCGCGAAATCTCCGTAAGAATTCGTCGCGAGAGCCGTCCACATAGAATCGCGGCCGAAGTACCAAGCAAAGCCCGGACGCTCAGAATCGCCAGACGTTCTAAAACCCGCTAGTAGCCCGGTGCCTAAGTAAGGATTTGTCGCGACACCTTTCTCGACGCCGATCTTTGCCCACGCGAAGGCCGTATTCAGGCGTTCGTCGGGCGTTGTGATCTGGGTCGTGTTCTCGAGAAAATTCTCATAATACTTGACGTTGGCGTCGTAAAGCGGGAGAGCGTTGGCGAGCAACTTATTGTAAGTCTCGACTGCCTTGGGCCGGCCTTCCGTGCTGCCGGCGATCACAACGGGAACGAAGTTCCTTGCCGCCTCGTCAGGCGAGATTTGAATTTGGTAACGCACCGGCACGTCTCGCGGTTCTTCCTGATAAGGCATCAGCGAAACGTCCTTAGCTCCGGGTGTTCCGACGATGCCGAAAAACTTCTGGGTTTCCTCGCCGATAAAATAATACTTGTCCTTCTCGTCCTGACCGTAAAACCCGGTCATCAGATTGCCGGGCCATGCGAGAGCTAATTTCGGCCGGAACGCTACGTCTACGGTCATCGGTAGGCGAGTGTCGATATCGAGCAGAATAATAAGTCCCTGCCCGTCCACCGGGGCGTAAACGATCTGCTTGACCGTGAACGCCGCATGGGAGTAGGTGAAGGTGGTCGCTTCCGGGCGGACGTTTATTGAGTTCAGCAGGTCCGAGCCACGAAACGGCAAGTTGTAACCTTCGATCTTGAAATAGAACTCCAGGTCGTCAACGATCTTCATCGGGTAAACCCAGGCTTCCATGTTTCGATGCTCGTAGCCGAAGGCTGCAGACTTTCTACCCACAACGTCATAGAACGAGCCGTTTTGCGTTCGCCGGGAAAGTTCAAGACGACTTTTGGAAAGCGGCCTTTTAGTAATAAAGCCTTTGGAAGTTTGTCCTGACGCGGACGTGATCAGTGAGAGAACGAAAACGGCGGACAATAACAGGATCGCTACGTTTCTCATAAACAACGCGGAAAGTGTCGACGAACCACTGGGTTTAAGAAGCATCGAAAGGCTAAACGGTAACTGACCTCTATTTCACGAAAACGTGATAGCTCCACGGCGGTAATTCTAGGCGCGAACCCGCGGCCATCGTCGAGCGCTTACCCGTGAAATATTCCGTGTAGGTGTCGTGAAACAGCGATTCCTTAAACGTTACGTTCTGCTGTACGTCGGAAAAATTTATCACCACAAAGATCTTATCTTTATCGTTTCGGCGAACGAAACTGAACACCTTGGCCGGTGCACTGTTCGGCACAAGCGACATGGTTGCATTGTGTCCCCAGTTCAGGAGCGTAGAATTCGATTTCTTCAGCTTAAATAATTTCCGATACAGCTCGCCGTTCGGATGAGGCCGCCAAAGAATCTCATCCTTCTCGAAAAACTTAAGCCGTTTCGGGTTGCCGGCTTCTTGGCCGTTATAGATCATCGGCATCCCCTCGCCGACTACCGACAAGACCATTGCCGCCTGCAAACCTTTTCCGAACAGTTCGAATTCTGTTCCTTCCCAGGCGTTCTTATCGTGATTGCTCACGCCAACCATCCTGATCGCATCCTTGGGGAAAGAGCTTTCATTCCAAGAGTAATAGACGAACAGCCCGCCGAGATCTTTCGCTTTGCCTTGAGCGATCTGCTCCATTTTTTCGTACCATGTCCAGGCGTATGTCATGTCGAATGCGTGCTCATGCAGGTCGCGCGATTCCCATTCGGCAAGCATGAAGACCGGCTTGATCTCATCCAGTTCCTTTCGTAGATTGTTCCAAAAGTCCACGGGGACAAATCCCGCGACGTCGCATCGGTAGCCGTCAATGTCGGCTTCGCGAACCCAGTACTTCATCGCGTCCGTCATGTACTTGCGAAGGCCCGGGTCGCTGTAATTGAGGTTGATGATGTCGGACCAATCCCACCATGGCGTCGGGCGGAAATTGCCTTTGTAATCGCGATCGTACCAGTCGGGATGCTCGGCGACAAGCGGGTTGTCCCAGGCGGTATGGTTCGCGACCCAATCGAGGATCACGTGCATCCCGAGCCGATGAGCCTCGGCGACGAAATTCTTCAGATCGTCAAGCGTTCCGAATTCTTTGTTGACGCTGTAATAATCTTTTACCGAATACGGACTGCCGAGCGTCCCCTTGCGGTTCTTCACCCCGATCTCGTGAATCGGCATCAGCCAAATGATGTCCGCCCCCAATTCCTTTATCCGCGGCAAGTGCTTTTCCGCAGCCCTGAACGTACCTTCCTTCGTGAACTGACGCGTGTTGATCTGGTACATCACGGCCTTCCGCGCCCATTCCGGATGATTCAGCTTCACGTAGGGGATCGGTTGATACCGCTCATCGATCTGGCTATATGCGACAAGGTTCGTCAGCACGGACAAAACGATAAGAGCTATGATCTTCTTTAAGTTTGTTAGTTTCATGAGGCGAAATTGAGGAATGCAATACTTAAATCTAAAGTCAAAAAAGGGGAATTTCCATACCGGAAATTCCCCTTTTCACACGGAACTGAGGATTCGAAATCCGCTCCGGTTAAGTTACTTCAATTCGCCCTAGAAATTGAATCTAAAAGCAAACTGAAGGTTGCGTTGTAGGTCATTGCCAAAGAACGCCGTCGACGTGATCTTGCCGAAATTGGCGTTGCTGAATTGATTAGTTCTAGTATTCCACTCTCCGAGATTTGTATCCGGATTGCCTAAGTTGACGGTATTGAATAAATTCACGACCTCAACGCGGAATTCGATGTTCATAGTTTCATTGAAGCGAAACTTCTTTAGCAGCGACGCGTCGGTTTTCCAGTATCCTGGGCCACTCAATGCATTACGCTCCAAATCTCCGAAGGTGCCAATACCAGGAACGCAGAAGCCGGCCGGACTGATGAATTGATCACGGGTTCCCGGGAAATTTACATCACCGCAAAGGTTCGGACGATTATGGCCGGTGTCGCGATCAATCACACGGGTTCCGACCGTATCGGCTGCGTTAGCGTAAACCCGTCTTCCGCCGTCATATTCGACGTTGAAGTGGAATCCGCTCTGAATAGTTGTGTTAGAGTTGATTTGCCAACCACCAATAAACGCGTCAGCAAGTCGTCCAATTCCACCGAGGAACTTCTTATTTCTTCCAACAGGTAGTTCGAATAGCTGAGATAGCACGAAATTATGAGTTTTCTCGAAATCAGCTCTACCACGATTCAAACTTGGATCGATGTTGAAGTAGTTTCCACTATTATTCACTGCTTTTTGAAGGGTGTAGTGGGTCAAGAATGAATAGCCATCCGAGAACCGCTTCGTTAACTTCAGCTGCATTGAATCGTAACGGTTCGTCGCACCGTAACCTTGATAGAGCAAAATATCCTGCGACCAACCGAATTGCTGAAAGAGCGGGCGGCGTTGGGTGGTGGACAATGTTCCGAAGCCAACTATGGTTGGTTGGTTTATATTCAAATCAGGATTATCGCCAACGAAAACATTCGTTCCCTTATTGCCCACATATGCCCCTTCAAAGGAAAGGTTCTTCATCAGTTCCCACTGGAAAGTTATATTGTAGGCGTCGACCCGCGGAACAGTTTGTTTTTCCGCCAACGCTCGTACTTGAACTCCATCAGGAATGAAAAAGCTTCCACTCGAAGGTATTGAAGTATTAGCAACGCAGCCGCCCACCGGGCACGCATTAGGCCGCGTCGTTATACCGAAGAATCCACTTGGAGCGGGCGGCCCTGATGAAAGGTTGAACACGCTTTGTAAGACTCCGCCCCCCGCAGGAGTTGACCCATTGAGGTTCTGTACTGCCAATACGGGAATGTTTTGAGTAACGGTGTGTCCGAAAATGGTTCCGAAGACGCCGGTGTCAAAACTTCTTCCGAAGCCGCCACGAATGACCATTTTGTCATTGATCTGATAGGCGACTCCTATTCGCGGCGCAAAGTTAACTTTGTTCTTAATGTTGCCGGAAAGACTGATATTGCCGACACCAGCAACGTCCATTTGGCCCGTCTCGAGATTAACGAATCCGCCGTTTCCGGGTTCATTTAATTTTTGGGGATTGAACACATCGGCGCGCAATCCTAACGCCAAGGTTAGTTTCGGCGTCGCTTTCCAAGTGTCCTGCCCGTAATAGAAATGTCTCCATTGACTTTCCCGTGCTTCGGTCGAGGTGCTCACATAGCGCTTAAAGTTGGTGACATCACCAATGAGGAAAGTTGCCAACCCGCTACCAGTTCTGTCTTTTCCAAAAGTCAGCTCGCCAGAACGGTGATTATCACTGGGAACTCTTAAATTAAATGCTCGACGGACATCCACCCCAAACTTAAAGGTATGGTTGCCAAAAATCTTTGTGAGATTTGTGACAACTTGGTATTGCTTTTCATCTTGATCGAGCGGACAGTTACATCTGTTCACGCCTAATCCTGAGCCGATATTGAAATCCTTGTTACCTAACGTTCCCGCATTGATGTTTATGAAGCCCGCAAAAAGGCCTGAGCTAAAGTCATCAAAGTTTAGACCAGGGATTCCTGCTGCGGTCGCCGGTGTTGTTTGGAAATCGAAAGGCAACACATTAACCTTGTAGTTAAAAAAGCCGAACCGCATGTCGACCACCATAGTTGAGGTGAGGGTGTAATCGAATCCTGTAGCGAGGCTTATATTCCGCGTCTTTGACGATCCGCCAAGGGATACAAGCTCGGGGCCGCCTCCATTACCGAAAGCACCAGGACCATCTAGTGAAAATTTGGCTCGGCTGAAACGCCCGAACAAATTAAGGTTGTCCGACAATCGTCCGTCGAGGCGGATATTGAAAATATCGTTGTTAA
The DNA here is from genome assembly GCA_902826795.1 of uncultured Acidobacteriota bacterium. Classification (GTDB taxonomy): domain Bacteria; phylum Acidobacteriota; class Blastocatellia; order Pyrinomonadales; family Pyrinomonadaceae; genus OLB17. The sequence continues at coordinate 9,275 of CADEGD010000011.1, forward strand.
AGGTCTCACTTCCGCTTGCAACGAAATTATCCACAGTACCGGCGCTTGTTGGAGCCGGAATTAGTCTCAATATATTAAGCGCCTGGGTCGACAGGCATCCATTTGCCGCCGGGGTTTGGCCAGGACCGCAGGCCGGGATGATACTGCCTGCATAAGCCGTGTTCGTCACAGGATTTGTAATTGTTATTCCGTACTCGCTTAAGTTACCGGTTCTCGCCAAACCGGTCGGAACGGTTAGAAGCTTCGATCCGCCTTGTGTCGCCCTCGTCCCTTGATAATCGCCAAAGAAGAAAAAACGCTCCTTGATGATTGGACCGCCAATCGAACCGCCAAACTGGTCGCGTTTCGTGTCAGGGATAAATTTGCCCGTTAGCGGATCTACAGTTTTCTGCGAAAAAGGATTACGTGCCTGGAATCGGTCGCGTTGCAAATACTCAAAGGCACTGCCGCGGAAGCTGTTGGTGCCGCTTTTGGTTTGGACCGAGGCAACGCCGGCGATGGCTTGGCCGAATTCGGCGTCGTAGTTGGACGAGGTGATCTTGGTTTCACCGACTGAATCGAAGGTCGGGTTGATTACGATGATTCCGAGGATCACGTCGCGGTTGTCGGTGCCGTCAAGCTGGTAGCCAGTGCCGCTGAAGGTTTGGCCGTTGACGATAGTTTGCGTCGAGCCTTGCGGGTTTTCGCTGGCGGCGTGATTCCAAAGTTGTTGTTGGGTTCCGGGAGTGAGAAGGATCAGCTTCGTGAAGTTGCGGTCGAGAATGGGCAGCTCCTGGACCTGACGCGTCTCGAAAGTGGTCGCGACGTCGGCACGGTCGGTTTTTAGAAGCTGGCCGTCGCCCTCGATCGTGACAACCTCAGCGATCTGGCCGACCTCCAACGCGACATCTACTTTGGTCTGCGTATCGACGCTGACGACGACATCGTTCGAGAGACCGGACTTGAATCCCTGCTTCTCGATCCTGACCGTGTACCTTCCCGGCAGTAGCCGTTCTTTGGCATAAAAACCGTCGGAATTGGTGGTGACCGTGTCGACGGTTTTTCTTTCGATGCTGGTAATCGTGACGGTAGCGTCGGCGATCGCGGCTCCGGCGTTGTCGGTTGCGGTGCCGGAAATGCTTCCGTAAACCGCTTGGGCGGAGGAGGTGCCTGCACCCATCAAAATCACCGCAAAAATTCCCAGCAAGAATACTGCTAATCTGTTCTTAGTCATGGAGACCCTCCTGAAAAGTGGCTCTACTGAATCTTGCAAAAACTTTCAATGATGAAAGGCGAGAAGGCTGCCTTTAATTATTGCTTTCTGTAACCGGGCTTCGATTTGGGCTCGAGAATGGCCCCGGTCGAATTTATAAGCTCAAGACTGCTGGGAGGTTCATTAATCTATTGTTGTGATTCCGAACAAAGATTAAATACGCTTTAGCCCCGATTGTCAAGTGGATAATTGTCAAGTGGATAATTAACATCCCCTTAACATATTTTTCCAAGCGTCTTACAGCTTTATTTTAATGAGCATTGGATGTGGGCAGAATCCGCAAACCGGAGGCAAAAATCGCACCAGTGATCCATCGGTTTGTAAGTAGCTAGTATTATTAAAGTTATTATTCAGACGGTTTATAAGCCTTCCTAAGAATCTGGATTCTTCTCCAAATTTCTGAATATCCTTTATTTTCGGTCAGCTTGCCGAGGCGAATTTTCGTGCAAGAACCAAACTTAATGCCCCCATCAAAGTTGGATTTTCGCCGAGAGAAGACGGGATTACGTCGGGTTTTGGAAGGTCATGCCTGACGCTTTTTTCGGTGATCGCTTGTAGCTCATCCGCGACCAGATTCCAGGCGTGCACGATAGATCCGCTGATAACTATCGCTTGCGGACTGAAACCCAATATCAAATTGGAAATACCAATCCCCAAATAACGCGCGGTCTCTTTCAAAGCTTCCAAGGCCTGCTCTTCGCCTATGTTTGCAAGGCCGATCAGCTGCGTGATGCTCATGCCTGCGGGTGGGAGATGCGAGTTGAGAAGTCGGTAGTATCTAGCGATGGTGGCCTTTTCCGACGCGTGGGCTTCCCAGCAATCGTAATTGCCGCAAGAGCACTGCACGGGAGCTTCCGAGCCGACGATCATATGTCCGAACTCTCCCGCCGCGCCGCGCTCGCCACGGTAAACCTGCCCGTCGAAAACGATTCCCGTGCCGATACCTTCCGAGACCAGGACGGTAATGAAATTCTTATACTTTCGTATCTTTTCATTTCCGAACCAAAGCTCGGCCAAGGCGACCGCGTTCGCATCGTTATCTATAGTTACCGCCAGCCCGAACTCTTTCGCGATCGTCTCCGCGATGTTCCAATTTCCCCATTGAAAATACGGGATGTAAACCGCCTCGCCAGTTGCGTGGTCCGCGATGCCGGGAACGCTGATCCCCGCCTCGAACTCATCCGTGATGTTGGGGTGCCGAGCGATCATTTCCGAAACGATAGATATGATCTGGGACTTGATGAAATCCCGGTCCGGTGAGATCGGGATTTCTTCGCTATCGACAACCTTTCCGGCTAGGTCCGCGACCGCGATCGTCACACAACGCGGCGTCACATCGATGCCAAGTGCCACGGGATTTCCGGACTTGATTCGAAGCAGCGTCGGTTTTCGGCCGCCGCTCGACTGACCGGATCCGATCTCTTCGATCAGGCCCGCTTCCTGCAAGCCGTCAACGATCGACGAAACGGAGGAGCGCTGCAGTTCGGTCTCGCGTGCGATGTCCGCGCGCGATATGGGCGCTCGTTCGCGAATATAATTCAGTACTATCCGCCGGTTGATATCCCGGATAGTCGCGGGTCGGGCAATTTGATCTTTTGCCTTCTGGAGGTAAATTCTTTTCATTAAGAAGACAAAGCCCTTACTTTGTTGCAAAACCAAACATACTGATACTCCGTTTTTCGTAAATTATCAAACGAAAGGTACAATGCTACACGAAAAGCATTGAAGTTGATGTCGCACGCCTTTAACGACGGATCGTAGCGAAGATATTTCGTTGGATCATTATCATATAAACTAAACCATCTTTGTTCTTAGATGTGCATGAAGATCAGTTCAACATTGACCGCGATAGTCTTTTTGAGCGCGCTGGTGATTGCCCAGCCTAAGGAAGCTTTGCCGCAGAAGCCGGCGATCGACGTCATCGCTCAGGCCGACGCCTTAGTGACGCAAGGCAAACCCGCCGAGGCGGTGGAGTTGGTGCAGGCGACTTTGGAGAAAAATCCTGCAGATCCCACATTGAATTTCTGGCTGGCCAAGACTTCCTATCGACGCGGAATGTATCAGGCAGCCGTCGAACGTTTGTCTGTCACGGTGGAAACGCTGAAAAAAGATTCGGTGGAATACAAAGAAGCGGTGCGGATGTTGGGAATGGGACATTACGTGCTGGGGCATTTGGTCGAAGCCGCGCCTTATCTTGAAAAGTTCGTCGGGAACACGCCCGAAAACCAAGAGGTGGTTTATGCGTTGGGCGTCGTTTACATCCAAACGCGCAAGCCCGAAAAAGCGAGGCAGACATACGCGAAACTTTTTGGCCTCCCGCCAACGTCGGCGGCGGCCCATTTGATCAACGCCCAAATGCACCAGCGGCAGCGGTTCGAGGAAACGGCCGAGACTGAGCTGCTACGAGCCCGAGAGCTCGATCCAAAACTGCCCCAGGTCAATTTCGTTTTAGGCGAATTGGCTGTTTACAAAGCCGAAATCGATAAGGGAATTGCGTATCTCCGAAAGGAGATTGAGATCAACCCTTCGAATTCGATGGCCTATTACCGCTGGGGAGAAGCTTTGTCGAGACAGCTAAAGTGGGACGAGGCGATCCCGCCACTGCAAAAATCGATATGGCTCAACCCATTTTTCAGCGGCCCATATATAGTTTTGGGAAAGGTCTATTCTAAGAAGGGTGATCTCAGCAATGCCGAGAATCTTTTGAGACGCTCCACCGCGATCGACCCGAACAACTTCGGAGCGCATCATCTGCTCGCACAGGTTCTGCAGCAGGCGGGAAGGGCGGAAGAGGCGAAAGCCGAGTTCGTGCTCGCGGAAAAATTGCGTGGCGCCAACGAACAAGATCCGTAATTAAAATTTCACAATTTGCAGAAGTTTGGTTAATGGAACCGTTCGCTCCCTCGAATCTATTTTATGCGCCGACCGTCGCCGAGAATGATAAAACTGAGCGTTCTGTTTTTTGCGATCATCGCGTTGCCGCTCTTTATTTTTGCTCAAAACAGCACCGACCACCAAATGTTCCCGGTGACCTTCGCTGACATTGCGGATCAAGCGGGCCTGCGTGAACCTACGATCTACGGCGGCGTCGATTCGAAGAAGTACATTATCGAAACGAATGGATGCGGCGTCGCTTTTTTCGACTACGATAACGACGACTGGATTGATATCCTGATTATGACCGGGACGCGGCTCGAAGGATTCCCGAAAGGAAAAGAGCCTACGAACCGGCTTTATCGCAACAATAGAAACGGTACATTTTCCGACGTTACCGACAAGGCTGGCTTGCGGAGATCTGGCTGGGGTTCGGGCGTCGCCGTCGGGGATTACGACAATGACGGGAACGAAGATTTGTTTTTGACTTACTATGGTCAGAACGTTTTGTATCGGAATAACGGCGACGGGACGTTCGTCGACGTTACGAAAAAGGCAGGCTTGCCTATCGATTACGTACGCTGGGGTTCGGGGGCGACTTTCGTTGACTATGACCGCGATGGGCTGCTCGATCTTTTCGTCGCGAATTATTTGAAATTCGATCTCACGACCGCGCCGTTGCCGGGCAAGGGCGGCAACTGTTTTTGGAAAGGGATTCCTGTCAACTGCGGCCCGAAAGGGCTTCCGACCGACACAAACCTCCTATACCGCAACAACGGTGACGGCACCTTCACCGATGTGTCCGAAAAATCGGGAGTGGCGAAGGTGGCCGGACGTTATTCGATGACAGCGATCTTGACGGATTTCAACAACGATGCCTGGCCGGACATCTATGTCGCCTGCGACTCAACCGCCTCAACGATGTACCGCAACAACAGGGACGGTACGTTCACGGATGTTAGTGTGGAAGCGGGAACAGCTTACAACGAGGACGGCAATGCACAGGCCGGAATGGGCGTGACCGTCGGCGACTATAACAACGACGGAAAGCCCGATATTTTCAAAACGCACTTTGCCGATGATCTGCCGGTACTTTACAAAAACAGCGGTAAGGATTTTTTCGAGGATGCTTCGCGATTGGCCGGGTTCGATCATACCCGATATATTCAGTGGGGAACAGGCTTCGCCGACTTCGACAACGATGGACTTGTAGATATTCTGACAGTAACCGGGAACGTCTATCCTGAAGTTGAAAAATTCTTTAAAGACTATCCGCACCGCAGCCCGCGGCTTGTGTACCAGAACACGGGAGACGGCCGTTTTCGCGAAGTTTCGGCCACCACAGGGAAGGGAGTTTCCGAACCGAAATCCAGCAGGGGGGCAGCCTTCGGAGATTTCGATAACGACGGTGACGTAGATGTCGTCGTCATGAACATGAACGAGCCGCCCTTGCTTTTGCGAAACGATCAAAAGTCTTCGAACAACTGGTTGGCGGTAAAACTGGTCGGAGCAAAATCGAATAGGTCTGCTATCGGTTCACGCGTTTCCATAAAAAATAATACCGGCGTCCAAGTGCGCGAGGTTACATCGCAAAGCAGTTACTATTCGCACAATGATCTACGTGTATACTTTGGGCTCGGCAAAATGAAAGAGGCTCAGTCGGTCGAAATTCGTTGGCCGAATGGAAACGTCGAAGTATTCAAGAATCTACCGATAAATCGGATCGTCACCGTCAAAGAGGGAAGCGGAATCTCAAGATGATCTTATAGTTTACGTTCCAGTCACAGTCAAAGTTTTTGTTCGGTCCATTTTTTATGTTCGGTGAACGCTCGGGTACAACCGGAGCTGGTCGACTGCTCGCGTTCGTGAGCGGGTTGCTTCCGGTTTTGATTTTAAGTGTCGAAGTTTTCTCGCAAGTTCCGCAGCCGACATTTCCACTGTCTTTTACAAATATCGGGAAACAGGCCGGCTTGAATTTTGTAACGGTTTATGGCGATGAAAAAAAGAATCGTTACTTGCTCGAGACGACCGGAACCGGCGTGGCGTTTATCGATTTCGACAATGACGGATGGCAGGATCTGTTCTTTGTAAACGGGACGCGGTTGGATGCGTTGCCAAAAGGTGTCGCTCCGCCGAGCAACCGATTATTTAGGAATAAGGGCAACGGCACTTTTGAAGATGTAACAGAGAAAGCCGGCATGATCCGCACAAACTGGGGACAGGCCGTGAGCGTCGGTGATTACGATAACGATGGATTTGACGATCTGTTCATTTCCGCATTCGGCAAAAACGCGCTTTATCGAAATAGCGGAAACGGAACTTTTACCGATGTCGCAGCAAAAGCGGGCGTCGCCGACAACAAATCGAAATGGGGATCGGGCTCGACATTTTTGGATTACGACCGTGACGGTGATCTAGATCTTTTTGCAGCCAGCTACATCGATCTGGATTTGAAGACTGCGCCGTTGCCGGAAACAGGACCGTGCCTTTACAAAGGATTGACCGTCGCTTGTGGACCGCCGGGTTTGACTGGCGGAGTCAACATGTTGTGGCAAAATAATGGTAACGGCACTTTCTCCGATGTCTCGGAAAGATCGGGCATTAGAAAAACCGACGGCACCTATGGCCTGGGGGCCGTGACGTCGGATTTCGACAACGACGGATGGCCGGACATTTACGTCGCGAATGATTCTGCCCCGGCAATACTTTACCGCAATAATAAAAATGGAACCTTCACGGACATCGCGCTTGAGGCAGGATGTGCATACTCGGTGGATGGAAAACCACAGGCCGGAATGGGCGTCTCCGCCGGCGATTACGACCGCGATGGTTGGTTCGATATCGTAAAGACCAACTTCGCGGGTGACACGTCGACGCTTTACCGCAATGTCGGAAAAGCGACTTTTGACGATGTTACATTTACCGCGGGATTGGGACTGAACACGCGTTGGCTCGGTTGGGGCGTGAGCTTCGCGGACTTTGACAACGACGGCTGGCTGGATATTTTTCAGGTAAACGGGCACGTCTATCCGGAAGTCGAAAAGCTGACGACCGAAGCTGGCTATGCCCAACGAAAGGTTCTGTACCGAAACCTTAAGAACGGAAGATTTTCAGATGTGTCGATGCAGGTCGGCGGAGCGGTGACGGAAAATACGCCGGGCCGCGGTGCCGCGGTTGGCGATTTCGATAATGACGGCGATGTAGATGTGGTTATCAATGTCGTGAACGCGCCGCCCGAATTGATTCGAAACGATTCAAGATCTGAAAATAACTGGCTAAAGATCAAACTCGTCGGGGTTAAGTCCAACCGCAGCGGCATCGGTTCTCGCATCAAATTGACGGCCGACGACGGAACTCAAATCGAAGAATTAAGAAGCAGCAACAGCTACTACTCAAATAACGATCTGCGAATCAACTTCGGCGTCGGCAAAAGCGTCAAAGTGAAATCCGTCGAGGTCCAGTGGCCCAGTGGACAAATTGATCGTCTGAACGACCTATCGGTCAACCAGACGATTACGATTAAAGAAGGAAACGGTTTGGCTGTCAGGAAATAGATGCGCAACTATCACAGATCAATCGTTTTGCTTTTGCTTTTCATCGCCGTCCCGATGACGCTGTACGGACAGCGGCGAGGAAAAACGAGCGGCGCGGCGGCGCTCTTCCAAGCGGGTGTCGCGTTCGCGAGAAAAGGCGATTTTGCAAGCGCAGTTCTTCGGCTGCAGGACGCCGTCAAAGCCGATCCGAAGTTTTACGAAGCTCACCTGGCCCTTGGTCTTGCGCTGCAAAACTCTCAGCGGTACTCGGAGTCTCTCGATGCTTTCAATCGGGCCGTTGCCTTGCGACCCGCGTCGCCTGAACCGCATTTTTTACTCGGTAGTTTGCTGCAGCAAATAAACGACGGCCCAGGTGCACTGGCCCAGTATCGGGAAGCGATACGGCTTAACCCAAAATACGCCGAAGCCTATTCCGCGTCCGGTTTTGTCCTCGCCGCTCAGAATCAACTGCCGGAGGCGATCAAGGCTTTTGAAACGGCGATCAGGTTGAAACCGGGCTTTGCCAAGTCGCATTACTACCTCGGCACGGCGCGGTACTTTTCCGACGATCCGGTCGGAGCGGTGAAGGCCCTGGCCCAGGCGGCCAAGCTGATGCCCGGCGATTCCGAAACACATTACTATCTCGGTTTGGCATACCAGAAAAACGGCGACTTGCCGTCGGCTCTGTCATCGTTGAAGATTGCGGCTCGTCTTGCTCCGAACATGGTCGAGGCGCGTCAAGCCATGGCGGAAGTTTACCTAACGGACGACGACCTGGATTCGGCGGCGGACGAGTTTCGCAAAGTGCTTGAGTTGAAACCGGATTTTCTGCAAGGGTACAACGACTTGGGCCTCGTGCTCGTCAACAAACGCGATCCCGACGGAGCGATCGCCGCTTTCCGCAAGGGCCTGGAACTCGATCCGAACAACACGATAACGCGAAACAACCTCGGGATGGCCTTGATCCAAAAGAGCGATTATGTCGCCGCTGCAACGGAATATAAAAAGATAATCGAGATCGCTCCGGACGACGCCGTCGCCCATTACAATCTTGCCCTCGCCTACAAGCAGCAGGACAAGCTGGATGACGCTGTACGAAACCTCCGCCGAGCAATCGAATTGCAGCCCGACAAGCTGCCGGAGCTGCACTACACTCTTGGCGTAATTCTCATGCAGCAGGCGAAGCTTGATGAAGCGGCAGTTTCATTTACGAAGGCGAGAGAGATAAAACCCGATTACGGCGAAGCCATTTATACTTTGGGTTCGATCCGCCAGCAGCAGGGAAAGCTCGACGAAGCGATCATGCTTTTCCGCTCGGCGCTGGAGTTTATGCCGGAAGCCCCGGAAATTCATAACACACTGGGAGCTGCGTTACGGGCTAAAGGAGATATTGAAGGAGCCCGAGCGGAATTGCGAGAGGCTGCCCGTCTGAACAAACTAAAGACTGACAGGCAGGCCGCCATTTTTTCTCTAAACACTGGAATCGCCAAATTGAGATCCGGAAAGGTCGATGAGGCGATATTGCAGTTTCAGAACGCGGCAAAATTGACGCCGGAAAATGCTGAAGTTCATTACAACCTTGCCAAGGCGCTAAAAATGAAAGGAAGAAAGACCGAATCGGATGCAGCCTACCGAAAGGCAAAGGAACTGAATAGTCGAATCAGATCGTTATGATGTTGTCGTAGATTTCGAGAACGACCGCTTCATATGGTCTGAGACTGGCGTTGGTCGATGGCTCGGGATAATTCCCGATTAAAACGCCTGAGTCTAAGCTGAAATTTACATCCGCGGTGGCGGAACGTTCGCTAAAATTCAGCAACACCAAGAATTTTCTGTCGTCGAGCTCTCGCGAGTAGCAATACACACTTTTATTCCCCTCATCCAGCAAGGTGTATTTTCCGTAAACTAAGGCCGGCTCAGATTTGCGAAGACTCACCATGTCTCGAAAATAATTAAGGCAGCTGTCCGGGTGGGCCTCCTGTGCGGCGGCGTTTACTTCTTCGTAGTTTGGGTTGACCTTTAACCACGGCTTGCCAGTCGTAAATCCGGCGTTGTGAGAGTCGTCCCACTGCATCGGCGTACGCCCGTTGTCGCGAGCGATCAGTTTTTGCGATTCCATGTACTCCGTCAAGTCGCCGCCTTCGGATTCGATCAATTTGTGGAGATTGATCGTCATGATGTCGCGATAGTCTTCGATATTGTCGAACCGGATATTGGTCATGCCAAGTTCGTCGCCGAAATAATAGTAAGGCGTGCCCCGCATGGTGAGCAGAAACGTCGTCAACATTTTCGACGAGATGTCGCGATACTCAGGAGAGTCGTTGCCCCAACGCGAAACCATTCTGGGAAAGTCGTGATTGCCCAGGTAAACGGTTCCCCAACCTTTCTCGTTGAACACCGCGTCCCATCGCGAGAAGATCTTTTTGAACTCGACCAAACTCCATCCTGCCGGGTCCATTAGTTTCTTCGCCAAGTTCCTGTGCCCGAGATTGCTGATGTCGAAATGATAGGACATGTTCAACTCGCGGCGGTCTTCGGCGACGAAATCCAGAACATTTTCTGTCGTCGTGCCCGGGCCTTCCGCGACGGTCATAATGTCGTACTTCGACAAGACTTCGCGGTTCAATTCCTGAAGATACTCATGGAGCCGAGGTCCTTCTGCGTAATATTGAACAAAATTACCGTCGTATTTCGACGGCAGATCTTTAAATGGAATATCCTTCGAAACGAATGTGATCACATCCATCCTGAAGCCGTCGATTCCCTTATCGAACCAGAATTTTATGATGTCATAAACCTCTTTGCGGACGATCGGATTTTCCCAATTCAGGTCAGGCTGTTTGACGCTGAAATAATGCAGATAGTACGAATTCGTTTGCTCCTCGAATTGCCACGCGTCGCCGTTGACGTCGAAGAAACTCCAGCGCTTTGGCGGTGCTCCGTCTTCGGCGTTCCACCAGTGATAGTAGTTGCGGTACGGATTCTCTCTCGACTTGCGCGATTCCTGAAACCAGACGTGTTCGTCGCTTGAGTGGTTCGCGACCAGATCCAAAACCAATTTGATCCCGCGCTCGTGCATCCCGGCTAGGAGTTCGTCGAAATCGTCCATTGAACCGAAATCGTCCATGATCGCCCGATAGTCGGATATATCGTACCCATTGTCATCGTTCGGCGAGGCGAAGATCGGGTTGAGCCAAACCACGTCAACGCCGAGCGATTTTATATAGTCGAGCTTTTCGATGATGCCGCGAAGATCGCCTACGCCATCGCCGTTGCTGTCCTTAAAGCTGCGCGGGTAAATTTGATAAACGACCGCTTCCTTCCACCATTTCCGGCTTTGCTCGTTCATAAAGTTCAAAACTCAAGACCTTTCCGTCGCCGTATCTTTCGTCTCGGCCTCCAGCACATCCTCGGTCGTTATGCCGACCTCGGCATCCTTCGGGATGAATGCACAGGCAATCGCTCCAAGAATTAGACAAATACCGGCCAGAGCGATCGCGTTGCGCGGGTCGCCGCCCAGAAGCGATTCGTAGTAACTACCGATCGTTACCATCTCAATTATCTGCGGGATACAAATAAATGCGTTGAGCAATCCCATGTATACACCGACGCGAAGCGGCGAGACGACCGCCGTCGTCATAATAAAGGGAATGGTGATGATCGCCGACCATCCGATCCCGACCAGTATCATTCCGGCGTACACCCAGTAGACGCTTTCCGAGAATTGCATGGAGATGAACCCGATGCCGCCAGTAGCGAGAAACAGCCCATACGTCATTCTGGTTCCGATTCGCCTGACTATTGACGGGATCAGAAACGACATTGTCACGGTGCTGATGTTCATAAAAAAGTAGGCGATACCCACTTTCGACGCGCCTTCGTTAAAGCCGGGCGATTCCGGCGTGGGTGCGTTGAAGGAATGACGTGCGATCGATAGTCCGAGGTATTGCCACATCATCGGCATGCCGTACCAAGTGAAAAGTTTCACCCACCAGATACGCCGCAGAACTGAGGGCATATCCACGACCGCGTCCCATATCTCTTTGAGAGCATGAAGTATTTTTCCAAGGATACCGCCGTGCGCCGCTTGTTCGGCGCGGAAACGTTCGAGATCGTCGGGCGGGTACTCCTCGGTTGTCAACGCCGTCCACATAACCGTTGCGAGCATCGCGACGACCCCGATCACAAATGCGTATTTGACGATATCGGGAACCTCACCGGTCTTTTCGGCAGCCGAGATCCCGATCCAAAGCATCAGCGTAGGCATCAGCCCGGCCAGGATCTGCCCACCCGCGATCATGAAGGTCTGCACGGAAAACCCGAGCGTCCGCTGCTTGTCGTTAAGCTTGTCGCCGACAAGAGCTCGATAAGGTTCCATCGCCGTATTCATTGACGCGTCAAGGACCCAAAACAACCCGACCGCCATCCACAAGTAAGGGGAATAGGGCATGAGCATGACCGCGATGCTGCCGGTTATCGCACCGATGACAAAATAAGGTTTTCGCCGTCCGAACCTGTTCCACGTTCCATCGCTTAGTGCACCGATGATCGGCTGGATTAGCAAACCTGTTATGGGTCCGGCAAGCCAGAGCACGGCGAGTTTCGATTCTTCCGCGCCGAGTATCCTGAAAATCGGGCTCAGGTTTGCTTGCTGCAAACCGAAGCCGTACTGGATGCCGAGAAAGCCGAAGCTCATGTTCCAGATTTGCCAGAATGAAAGGGTCGGTTTGGGTTGTATGTTCATAATTTTCCGTGAGTCGCGGCTAGTTCGCGATCTCGAAAATCACCGCTTCGTAGGGCCTGAGTTTTTCGCTAGTGGATGGCGTAGGATAATTGCCAACGACGACCTTTGCTTTGCTCAAGTCCAGACCGGTTGCCGCAGTCGATTCAAACGACTTAAAGTTGAGCAGCACCAGAAGCTTTTTACCGTCCATCTCGCGGGTGTACGAGTAAACATTCGGATTTTCCTTGTCGAGTAATGAGTATTTACCGTAAACGAGTACCGGGTTTTCCTTTCGAAATTTTATAAGGCGGCGGAAGTAATTAAGGGGTGAATTTTCGTCCTTGTCTTGTGCTGCGACGTTGATCGACTGATAGTTCGGATTTACTTTAAGCCACGGCGTTCCGCTCGTAAAACCCGCATTTGTCGTGTCGTCCCATTGGAACGGCGTACGGCCGTTGTCGCGGGCTGCGATCTTTTGCGATTCCATAAACTGCTTCAAATCGCCGCCTTCTTTTTCGATGCCCTTGTACCAGTTTATCGACTCGATATCTTTATAGTCTTCGATCTTGTCGAACTTGATGTTGTTCATCCCGAGTTCGTCGCCGAAGTAATAGTAGGGCGTGGCCCGCATGGTCAGCAGAAAAGTGGAAAGCATTTTCGAGGACGCGTCGCGGAACTTAGGAGCATCGTTGCCCCAGCGCGTCAGCATTCGCGGCTGATCGTGGTTGCCGAGATAGATCGTGCCCCAGCCCTTCTGTTCGAAGTTATCGCTCCACTTCGAATATATTTCCTTGAACTTGACCAAGCTCCAACCCTTTGGGTCAATGATCTTTTTCGAGCCCGGAACATAACCGAAATCCACCCCTTCGAAGTGATAAAGCATGTTCAGCTCATTGCGGTCTTCATCCACAAAAAGATGAGCTTCCTCCGGCGTCGCACCGATCTCGCCGACCGTCATGATGTCGTACTTGGACAACACCTCCCGGTTCATCTCTTGAATATATTCGTGCAAGTGCGGCCCGCTGCGGTAGAACTTTCCCCAGTCGCCGTTCATCTCCGCCGGCATTTCCGGGAACGAAGTATCTTTCGAAATGAACGGAATCACATCCATCCGAAAACCGTCAACGCCCTTGTCGAACCAGAACTTGATCATCGAATACATTTCCTGCCGAACTTTCGGATTCTCCCAGTTCAAATCGGGCTGTTTGTCGGAAAAATAGTGCAGGTAGTAAGAATTGGTTGCCTCGTCAAATTGCCAAGCGTCGCCTTCGACATCGAAGAAACTTTTGCGGGCAGCGGGTTTGCCTTTTTCGGCCGGCCACCAGTGGTAGTAATCGCGGTACGGATTGTCACGGGATTTTCGCGATTCCTGAAACCAACGATGCTCATCGCTGGAGTGATTAGCGACCAAATCGAGTACGACCTTTATCTTTCGCTCGTGCATTCCTTTTAGAAGCTCGTCGAAATCTTCCATCGTCCCGAAATCATTCATGATCGCCTCATAATCCGAAACGTCGTACCCATTGTCGTCGTTGGGCGAGGCGAAGATCGGGTTCAGCCAAACAACATCGATGCCAAGACTCTTAATGTAATCGAGTTTTTCAATGATTCCGCGCAGATCGCCCACGCCGTCGCCGTTGGTGTCCTTGAACGATCGCGGATAGATCTGGTAAACGACCGCCTCTTTCCACCACTTGCGGCCCGGAATATCCGCTTGTGTGGCTGGCTCCGTATTTGCTGGCTTCGACACGTTCTCGTTCGCGGTAACGCATGAAATGACGATAGAGCAAACGGCGATCACTAATGTAAGACCAATTCGGTTCCTCATAATCAAGCCTCACCGCTTTTCGACTTCGGCCGAAAGCGTCTCGTTCTAAATCTCAGATCTTGGAGTCGAAACTGTCTTTGACAGGCTCGACCCGTCTTCTACACGGACTCGTTCGGTGTGCTCGTCCAAATTCTTCCTGCGCTATCAGGGTTGGCAAAGTCCATCTGAACGGCCGCAACGGAATGTCGAAGGTGCTCCATTCGAGAAACTCGGAGGCCGCGAAACTGATATAGAATCGCTCGGCTCCCTAAGCTATTTTCTATTCGTCGAACTCGAATCAACTCTCTAAAATCTTATTTGTTGTGATGCGCAACAAAGGGGTGCAGATACAATACCACCTTTTCGAGCAAAGTCCAGTAGGAATAGGTCCCGATGCCCCGGTTCACGGCGGCTTAATCAAAAATATATATCGAGCTGCGGATCTCCGCTTCGTAAAACCATCGTTTTTTAACTCGTCGCAGATTCCTTCCTTATCAAAAAATAAGTACACAGAAGCGTGTTTATTCTGTTTGTCTCTTATCATTTCAGTATCATGAACTTGCCTTTAAGAAGAGTTTTATTATATTAAGTGGACTAGTCCAATTACATAAAAATGAAGATCGACAGGAAAAGTACGGTGCCTATCCATTCGCAGATACATGAGCTGCTGAAGGACAGAATCGTGTCGAACAGGTTGAAAACTGACCAACCGCTCCCCTCCGAACGCGAACTCGGCGATCAGCTCGGAGTCAGCCGTATGACGGTCAGGCAGGCGATGGACTCCTTGCGAAAAGAAGGGTTGATATATAAGAAGACCGGAATGGGCGCTTTCGTCTCTCCGCACAAGTTGGATATCCACACGCGCAATTTGAATGGGTTTTCTGACGAGATGCGGCGGCGAGGAATGAAGCCAACATCGCAGGTTCTCTCGATGCAACGAATCGCGGCCGACGACGAGGCTGTGAAGAGGCTCGACTTGAAAAAGGGCGCTGAGGTTTTCGCATTGAAGCGATTGCGGTTGGTAGACGGTTTGCCAATGGCGGTCGAAACGGTCTGCCTGCCGACCGATCTTTTTCCGATGTTGGATAAGTATGATTTCGCGAAGAAAAGCCTTTACCAAACGCTGGAAACGAAGTACGGAATCACTTTCTTTTCAGCGGCGGAAGACATCGAAGCCTCTTTGAGTGATTCGGAGACATCCGGTCTACTGAAAGTGCCGGCGCGCAGCCCGCTGCTGATCGTATATCGAACCGTGTTCACGGTCGACGAGCGGCCGATCGAGTACACGCGTTCGGTCTATAGAGCGGATAGATATAGAGCTTCTTTTTTCCTGAGCAAGAAATGAACGGACAGGGGTATCAAGGAAAGGTGACGGGCTTTGGTCGTCTTACGATCGGCGGTTGCGTTTTGCTGATGTTGCTTGTTTTCGTCGCACGCGCTCAGAACGATCTGCAGAAAATTCCCGACGGCGGGTTCGCGACGAACTGGCTGATCTCGAACGCGTTCCCGGCGGAGATCGATGCCGGGATGTGGGAAAATTTCAACCGGTTCAATATCGAAAAGCTGCCGCAGAAAGATTGGCTCGCACCGTTTGGCAAGCCGGTCGCGGGTACGTTAGTGGCAGGCAAGGCGGCGGGCGTTGTGGCTTCGGCGTCGAACTCAAATTCGAACAATGGCTCGCCGCTGCCCGAAGTCGGGGCGGCATCGAACACGAAGACGTTCTCGGACGCAACGGAGATAACTTGGACCCCGTTCGCGGAAAGGGACGCTACGATCGCTTTTCATCTTTTTCACGAAGGCAAACCGACTGGCACGGCATACGCCGCGACTTATATAAAGTCCGAAAGAGAGGAAACGCGCTTCATCGAGACCGATGGCTTTCTTGGGACGATCTGGCTGAACGGCGAGCGGATCTATGACGGCTACACGCTGACGCTGAAGAAGGTCGTCGAGGCGCGATTTAAAGCGGGCGAGAATTTGCTCATGGTGCGCTCATCAGGAGTTTCTGGCGACTATTGGCGAAAGGACGGCGGATGGTCGGCGACGGTGAGGTTTTGGCGAGAGCGAAGTGCGGCGGAGAACTCAGCTAAGTACAAATCGATCAACCAGCCAGGGTCGATATTCTACCTTGAAGGCTTTCACGTTGACCCGGTTTATTTGCAGGACCAACGCGGGTATTCAAAGGTGACGCTGGCGAATGTTTCGCAGTACGTGCAATCGCTGCGCGCCGATCCAAACTACGGAGTTTTTCTCTCGGAGATCGACTACCTGAAGCCGTATCTCGACACGCATCCGGAGGACCGCGAGTTTTTGCGCAAGGCTGTCGCCGAAGGGCGCGTCGGAACGGGCGGTGCTTACAATCAGTTCAACGAGCTGACGATCGGCGGCGAGGCGATCATCCGCAATATTTTGTACGGGCAGGAGATGCACAAGGCGATGCTCGGGCGAAAGGCAGAATCGTTGGCCCTGTGGGACGTGTTCGGGCACGCTCCGCAGCTATCGCAGATTGCGGCGAAATCGGGATTTACGGGCGTCGTTTGGTCGAAGAAGATCACCGGGTTCCAGCCGTTCTTTTACGATTACGCGCTCGACGGAACGAAGCTGCTGCATTGGCGGCTGGATTACGCATATTCCTTTTCAGGGTTCGGCAGCGGAAAGAATTACAGCTTCGACAATTTTCGGAGGATGACGGAGCGGAAGTTTGCGGAAACGCAGAGCTTTGGCTCATCGACCGACCTTCGCATCAACGCGGCAGATTTCACGCCGCCTTGGACGAATCTCGCAGGCAATGTCGAAAGGCTCGAGGCGAACAGGCCGCAGATACGCGTGACGGGCCAAGCGCAGGATCTTTATTTCCGCGCCCTCAACAAAGAGATTGCGGACGGAAAAGTTAAGCCGCCATTCACATCTCGCGACAAACTCTTTTTCCACGTCGGCGTGATGATGGCCCGTTCCGACCTGAAGATCGGGCAGCGATACGCCGAAAACATGACGCTCACCGCGGAAAAGGTCGGCACGATCGCTTACCTGCTCGGCGCGAAATATCCCGACCTTGCACTCGACAAAGCCTGGCGGCAGATCTTCTTCGGCTCGCATCACGATGCGATCACCGGCACACCTAGCGACTCCGCTTTTCTCGATCTCGTCCTCGGTTACCGCGAAGCGTACGAGCTTTCGCGAGGCGCGTTAAACGATTCGCTCAAGTTCATCGCGTCGAAGATCGACACGCAGCCGAAAGCGAAGATTGACGACGCGGTCCCGATCGTGGTGTTCAATCCGATGAACTGGAAGCGGACGGACGTGGTGCGGACGAAATTCGATTCGAATTATTTCGAAGTCACGGACGAGAAAGGGCAGTTGATTCCGAATCGAAACGTCGAACTAAGCACGATGGAGTTTATCGCTACCGATGTTCCATCGATCGGGTACCGAACGTTCTTTATTCGTAAGCGAAAGGGCCGCGAAACCGCGGGTCGCTCCGGCGTGATCGAAAACGAGTTTTACCGAGTCGAGGTCGATGCAGGCCGCGGCGGGGCAATCAAGAGCATTTTTGATAAGAAGGCCAACCGAGAGGTTGTGAACATCGCCGATAGACGCTACGGGAATGAGATCGCGGTGTTGGAAGAAGAGCTGACTCGCAAAAACGTGACATATCCGGCGTGGGAGATGTGGACGACCGGAAAGCGGGCATTCTCCGGGGAGACGAAGGCTGAGGTTCTAGCGGAGCGGAGCGGAGGAATACAGTCGTACAAGATTACCGGAACATTGCCGAACGGCACGCGATATTTGCAAACGATATCGCTGCACGACGGCATCAAGCGGATTGACTTTAAAACCGAGCTGGTCGATTACAAGGGTTATAACGAGCTGTTCACGGTGAACTTTCCGCTGAATCTATCCGGCGGCGCTCTGGTGACGGAAGACCGTTTCGGCACGGTCGTGCGGAACGGCAGCAAAGGGTTTCTCGATTTTAGAACGAACACGGACAAGTTGGTTTCGGGCGCTCCGGTTTATGGGACTTCCAACTGGGCGGAGTACGGTTCGGTTTTCGATCTGCGGTTTATGGACGGCTCGAAAACGGTCGCTTCGGTTCCGTTTAAGCCGACCGCTCTCGTAATGCCACACATCGAGGCGCACGAGAAGGCGGCTGAAATCATCGTATCGAACTTCATAAGACGCGGCGTCTCCGTCACGCCGTTCTATGACGACAACGAGGCCCCACGCCGTGCCAGTCTTCCGATCGAAGATTCGACGATGCCGAAGAAGTTGAACGACGACATTGCTTACCATGGCTTCCGCATCGCTCTCGGCGATGAGAAGGAGAATCAATACACTGCGGAATTGTTGAGACGAGTTTCAGTCGATACGAAATCAAAATTCGAGCAGCGTCTCGCCGCAAACGGTTTCGCGTTTTTGTTTCTGTACGATAAGAATGTTCCCGAAGGCTGGAAACCGATGTCGGTCCTGATTATCGCCGGCGACGTGTCGAAAGCAGCGGCGATGCTGACCGAACCGATCTCAACCAACGAGTTCGCGGTTTCGATCGGTTATGAGTCCTTCGCGACAGAAACTAATCCTTCGAAAGAACTGCCGCAGGTACCAGACTACGGCGTTGCTCTCATCAACGGCGGAACGCCCGCCGTATCGCTTGAAGGCGGGAATACTCTGACACTGCACCTTACGCACACCGCTCTCTGGCCGGGCGTAAATCTGCCCTTCGAGTTCGTGCCGGAGAACAAGACGCACACATTCACTTATTCGCTATATCCGCATGAAAAAGATTGGCGCGAAGCGGACACGGTGAGGGTCGGATACGACTTGAATAATCCGCTAGTTGCTGTTCAAACTGATGTGCATAGCGGGAATCTGCCTCCTGAAAAAAGCTTCTTCGAACACAAGTTCAACCAAGCGAACAATGTCGTATTGATGGCGTTTAAGGTCGGCGAGAACCCTCAGTCCACATTTCAAACTAGAGATCTCGAAGACCGAAGATCCGTAATTCTGAGATTCAATGAAGCCGAGGGCAGGACGACTTCTCCAAATTGGTTTAGTTTCTCTCCGCGTCATCCAAAGAAGGACGACAATGTATTTCATGACGTCTACTGGAAGTTGAGCCCGCTTGATCTGATGGAGAACCAACGAAGAGATTCGAAATCCGAACGGGACACAAATCTTTCATATGCTCAGTTCCGACAAGCAATTGGGGCGTTCGGTATTGAGACCTACGGTTTGGATGTCGATGGGACAGTCGAGAAAAAAGATAAGGTTGAAAGGATTCAGGTGGGCACTGAACGTGAGTTCATTCAACCCGTCTTCTCGAAATACTGGCTGCACAACATGGGAGCGGCGCCGATAGGGAATGACGCGGTAAAGGTGAGTTTGCGTCCGGTGGAGCAGATGGGCGACCTGTCGACGTTTTCCTGGGACGATCCGTATAACCAGGGCGGAATAACGACAACTGCTGTTCGAGTCCAGGTCGTGAACAACTATCAGGACCGCAAAGTTTCAGGCGAGGTGAAGCTGGAGGTGCCGGAGGATTGGCGGGTGGTGCCGGATCGCGTGGCGTATGACATCGAGGCGAGCGGGTCGTTCGTTAAGGATATTGTTGTGCTTGCATATCCGGTGAAGAAGAATCTTGAATTTGAACGAGCGTCGGGGTTGATTAAGGCGCGTATCGAGCATGGCGGGCAGACATTTCAGGATGTGCTGCAGATCGGCAAACCGTGGAAGCTCGAATGGCGGACGGAGCATACGGCGGACGGCGTGACTGTGTTTGTTAAAAACCCGCATCGGCAGACGATCGAAGGAGCGATCGCGTTGATCACGCCGCCGGAGACATGGATCGGTGGGATTTTTTCGAACGAGCCGACATTCCCGCGTGAACAGGGATTTTCGGTTGCGGCAAATTCGGAGATTTCGATCAAGTTCGATCATGGAGTATTTCCGAGTGGCAGTTGGCGGATCGCTCGGCTGGTTTACAACGGCAACGTCGATTACAAACGAGCGGACGGCAAGCAAAAATAAGGTGCAGATCTGCAAAAAGGAAATTTCACAGGATGTACAAAATAAGCAGGATGGTTGGGAGAAAATTTCAGCCGCGACCCAGGATGATCGAACGAATGTCCATCCTGTCAATCCTGTTTATCCTGTTTGAATTCCTCTGCGTCTCGGCGTCTTTGCGGTTGGAAACATGCGCTCAGACGTACGCGGTCTGGGCGAGGCCGTTTATCAACGCGAGCGCCGAGACGCGAAAGAATCCGGTAGAAGCTAGAAAGCATATTGCCGCCGGACTCGACCTCGTAAAGCGAGCCCGATTGAATACGGTTTTCGTCGAAGTTTTCTGGGACGGATACACGCTATACCCGTCGAGGTTTTTCCCGCAGCGACCGCTGTCGATCGCGTACGGCGTGGCACACAAAGATGAAGCGGGGCTGACCGAAACTTACGATCCGCTGGCGATATATGTCGAAGAGGGCGAGAAACGCGGGATTAAAGTTCATGCGTGGCTGCACGTATTTCATCAGTGGAATACGAATCTTGGCCCACCTGAGAAGTCGCCCATTTTTGGTAAATTTCCGGAGTTGATGATGCTGGATAAGTCCGGGTCGTCGTTGGTGCGGTCGGAAGCCGAGGGCGAGAACCGCGACATCTTTAAGGTGTTTATGTCGCCATCGCACACGACGACGCGAAAACTGCTTCGGCAAGCGGTGACCGAGCTATGCGATAAGTATCCGAAGCTCGGCGGCCTTCAGTGGGATTACATTCGTTACCCGGTTCACTGGCCGGAGGCGCCGTTTGATTTTTCAAAAGACGCACTCGAACGATTTACAAAAGACACGTCGCTCGACGCGACGAAGCTTTCGCCGAAACTAACGCCGAAAGAATGGCGCGCGTGGCAGGATTGGAAAACGCGGCAGGTGTCGGAGGTCGTGGCCGGACTCGGTGCGATCGTGCGAAAGAAAAGACCGGAATGGACGATATCGGCAGCCGTATTTCCCGGCCTGGAAGAAAACCTCCGGATCAAGATGCAAGACTGGAAAGATTGGTCGGACAAGGGGTATGTCGATCTGCTAATGCCGATGGTCTACAGCCGCGATTACAAACGCGTCGACGCATGGACGAAGGAATTTCGCGAACTCGTGAACCCCAAGGTGAAGGTCGCTCCCGCACTTTTCATTCCGCATTTTTTCGACTCTAAGGCCGGAACTTACGACGAGAAATATTTAGGTCTAACCGCCAAGTACAAACTGAACGGTTACGGCTTGTTTGCGTCGCAGCATTTGACGGGGGAATTCATACGAAAGATCGAGTTAGGAAAAGAATGAGAAACTTAGCATTATCGTCGATCACTCTGATCCTACTGTTCGGCTCTTCCTTAGCTCAGTCGACCGTAGCAAATATAGTTCCCAAGCCGAAGGAGATCGTGCCCGGTGAAGGCAGATTTACGATCCGCCGGGAAACGAAAATAGTTGCCAATGGTCCGGCGGCGAAGACTGCGGCCGCGTTTCTAAACAGTTTTCTGAAGTCAAATTTTGGCTTTAAGCTGAGGGTAACCGATAAGCCGCAGACAAATGATTTCATCCAGTTTGCGACATTAATTCCCATTGACTCGCCGGACTCCGATTTAGAAGGTTATATAGCTCAGGTCTCCCCCAATTCAATCTACATCGCCGGTGCGGAACCCGGTCTTTTCTACGGCGTGCAGAGTCTGCTTCAGTTGCTACCTGTGCAGAAATTCAGCGAAATCAATATTCCGTCCATCGCGATAAAGGACCGCCCGCGATTCAAGTATCGCGGAATGCATCTTGACGTCTCACGGCATTTTCAGCCGGTGTCATTCGTGAAGAAGTTCATCGATCTGATGTCGCAATACAAGCTCAATGCTTTCCACTGGCATCTGACTGACGATCAGGGATGGCGGATAGAGATAAAGAAGTATCCGAAGTTGACCGAGATCGGTTCGAAGAGAAGCGAATCGCACGACGGTCCTTACACGCCGGCGTTCAAGGGCGACGGAGTGCCGGTCGAAGGATTTTATACGCAGGACGAAATCAGGGACGTAGTGGCGTACGCCAAGGAGCGGCATGTTACCGTAATTCCCGAAATCGAACTGCCCGGCCACGCATCGGCGGCGCTTACCGCATATCCGGAATTGGGAAAAGGATGCGCGGCGCCGGATTACAAATTCGAAGTGAAAAAGACCTGGGGCATCTTCAAGGAAGTGTTCTGCCCGACCGAGGAGACCTTCAAGTTCCTCGAAGACGTTCTCGACGAAACGATTAAACTCTTCCCCGATTCGCCGTACATCCACATCGGCGGCGATGAGGTGCTGAAAGATTTTTGGAAGGAATCGGCGTACGTTCAGGAACTCAAAAAACGCGAGAACCTCAAAAATGAGCACGAAGTGCAAAGCTATTTCATCCGACGCATTGAAGATTTTGTAAATTCCAAAGGCAAGAAGATTATTGGCTGGGACGAGATCCTCGAAGGTGGACTCGCGCCGAACGCGACCGTTATGAGCTGGCGCGGAATCAAGGGCGGCATCGAGGCGGCGAAATCCAAACACGATGTGATCATGACTCCGACCGACTTTTTATATTTCGATTACGGGCAGGGCGAGACCAAGTACGAACCGATCAACATCGGAAATCACGTGCCGCTTAAGCGTGTCTATAGTTTCGAACCTGTGCCTAAGGAACTGACCGCCGACGAAGCAAAGTACATCATCGGAGCGCAGGCAAACCTGTGGACCGAGTATATAAAGACGCCGGCGAAGGTCGAATACATGGTCTTTCCGCGGATGTTGGCGCTCGCCGAGGTCGTTTGGACGCCGGCCGAAAAGAAAGACTACGACGATTTTGAGCGTCGTGTGTTGTCCCACTTGCATCGGCTCGACAGACAAAACGTCGAATATCGGATACCCGAACCGAAAGGTCTACGAAACATTGTGGCCGCGGTCGGAGAAGACATCCGAGTCGAGCTTGTGCCGCCTGTTCAAGGAGCGCGAATTCTCTACAGCACGGACGGCAGCGAACCCGAGACGAACTACGTTAAGCCGATCGTTTTGAAACTTGCGGAAAACCAAACGCTGGAACTGAAGACTCGCGTCGTTTTGGCGAGCGGACGCCGAAGTTCGATCTACGCGGCGGCGATAACCAATATCAAGCCGACGAAACCGGTCGAGTTGAGCGAGAAGACGGCTGGGGTGAAGTATCGGTTTTACCGCGGAACAGGTGGACCAGACGGTGACGTGACCGAATCGGGCGAATCGAGGTCTATTCAGTTACCGCAATTCTCGGAACGTACGGCGAAACTCTCGCAGCCGTTCTCCGTCGTGTTCGACGGGTATTTCTACGCCGCTGAAGACGGCATCTATGAATTCCAGATCGAGGCGGATGACGCAGCAGCTTTGACTGTTGGCGGAACGCGAATGGTCGATGCCCTTGCGACCGGCTCACTCGTTACGCGGTACGGCAGCTTGCCGTTGCAAAAAGGCTATCACCCGATCCAACTCGCATATTCGCAGATCGGTGGTGATGCGGTTCTGAATCTTCGGACCGGAATCAAGGGGACCGGGCTGAGACGCATTTACGGTGGAGAACTATTCAGATAATGACGCGAAGTCAAATTTTTCTTTCTTTCACATTCGCGCTGACAACGATCTTGGTGACAGCCACCCAAGGCGTTGCTTATTCTTCACGCGTGATGCTTATCCCTCTCGACGACCGGCCTCCTTGTTTACAGTTTCCTGTGAAGATGGGGTTGGTCGGCGATGTGGAGGTGGTAACACCGCCGCGGGAGCTGCTAGGACGATTTACGGCGTTCGGCAAGTCGGACGAGATCGTCGAGTGGATCAGAAAGCAGAACCTAAGATCGTTCGACGCAGCAATAGTTTCGATGGACATGCTTGGGTATGGCGGGCTTGTCGCCTCACGCGTTTTCGAAACGCCGGTGCAGGACGCGATGCGTCGCGTTAAGATCGTAAGCGAGATGCGGCGTCGAGCCCCTAAGCTGAAGATATATGGGTCGAGCGTGATCATGCGGCTCGCACCGACCGCCGACGGCACGAACGAGCCCTATCGCGAGAAGCTGGCGAAGTGGGCCGAGGTGTCGGCGGACGGCAATGAAAAGGCCGAAACGGAGCGACTCGAAAAAGAGATTCCGGGCGATGCTCTTCAGAACTACAAGCAAGCTCGCGAGCGCAACTTGGAGTTGAACCGACACGCGGTCGAGATTACCCGTAGCCGTGTATTCGATTACTTGATACTCTCGCAGGACGACGCGAAACCTCGCGGAGTACACATAGCCGACCGCGAATCGCTGATCAAGTTCGTGGATGCGAACAGGCTCGGCGGCCGCGTTGCGATCCAGCCGGGAGCCGATGAGGTTTCGATGCTGCTTCTTTCACGAGCCGTTACCGACAAGTACAATTACCATCCGAAGATCAAAGCCGTGTACTCATCGGAGAAACTCGCGGATCAAATAATGCCGTTCGAAGACCGCCCGTTACGCAAAACGGTCAGCTTTCATATCAAAGCGGCGGGCGGAGTAGAGGTAGCAGACGAAAAGCAGGCTGATATTTTGTTCTATGTCTATCCGTCCCGCCACGAGCCTGGTGTCGCCAAAGAATTTGCCGCGCGGATCCACAACGATTACTACGACGTTTTCGGCAACGCGGCGACACCAAAAAGGAATGCGAAGCGGTTTATAATAGCCGACGTTGACCCACGTGGAGACGTTCAAGGTGCGGACCCGGCCTTCACAGAGGAATTGCATAAGCTGCTGCTGTTCGGAAAAGCGGCGGGCTACGCGTCGTGGAATACCGCGGGAAACACTATTGGCACAGCTTTACCGCATGGCATGTTGTTCTCAGCGATAGACGCGAAATTCGGCTTTCCAAAGAGCAATTGGAAAATGAGCCCGGCAGAATTCGATCGTCGGCAAAACATCCAAACACGCGTCGATAAAGCGCAGACCTGGTTTATCCTCAATCGCCTGCTTGACGATTATATATATCATTCAATTGTGCGACCGGAAGCGATAAAGTTCTCGCGAGCGAAGGGCTGGAATACACGATACGAACAAGCTCAGATCAAGGCGGTCGAAACTTATTCCGAATCGAAAGTTTTTACGCGCTCGCAAGAGTTTTTGAACGGTTTCGCCGTGACGCCCTTTGGTAAATTCAGCTGTACGGATATTGAAGATCAGAGTTTCGTACTGCCATGGGGCCGCACCTTTGAGGCGGAAATCGACTTTAAGCTGGTCTGCGCAAAGCTGCAGACGCCAACCCAAACACTCAAGAGGACCAATCGCTAATGAAAACAATTTTGATTCTATTAACGGCAATACTGATTACCGCTTTATCTGGGTGCGAACAGCGCAGCGTCAACACCAATTCGGGGTCGAATTCCGCCTCGGCGGCGACCAAGAAGATCGGCGTTACTTTGCTGACGCGTGAGCATCAGTTTTATAAAGATCTAGAAGCCGGATTGAAAGAAGAGGCGACGAAGCGTGGGTACGAACTGATCGTGCAGTCGGGTGACATGGATCTCGCGAAGCAACAATCGCAGATCGAGAATTTTATCGTGCAGAAGGTGGCGGCGATCGTGGTTTGCCCAGCGGATACGAAAGGCATCGCACCTGCGATCGAAAAGGCGAACGCGGCGAACATTCCAGTGTTCACCGCCGACATATCAGCGAGCGGCGGCAAGGTCGTCTCGCACATCGCCTCGGACAACGTTCAGGGTGGCAAGATCGCGGCGGAATACATCGCAGGATTGCTCAAGGACGGCGGCGAGGTCGGCATTATCGGCCAACCGGAAGTGCAGAGCACAATCGACCGCGAAAAAGGCTTTAAGGAGGAGATGGCAAAGCATGCAAGTATCAAAGTTGTCGCGACGCTGAACGGCGGCGGCGTTCGCGACCGTGCGACAAAGGCGGCGGACGATATGCTTCAGGGGAATCCGAACCTGAAAGCGATCTTTGCCATCAATGACGATTCCGCTCTGGGAGCCCTAGCTTCAGCAGAAACACGCGGCGTCAAAGACTTGATCATCGTCGGATATGACGCGACGCCCGAGGCAGTGACGAAGATCCAGTCCGGCTCGATGCTAAAGGCGGACGTCGCTCAAGATCCGAAGCTGATCGGATCGAAGACGATCGAGACAATCGCGAAACATCTGGGCGGTGAATCGGTCCAGGCGGTGGTCGCGATTCCTGTGAAGGTCGTGGATAAATAGCAGTTTTGAACGCGGACTTGGCGGATAACGCGGATATGAACGGACTCATTACGCAAACAAAGATCCAGACAATCCACTCCGTCCGCATTCAAAAAGGCTAACTACTGCACAATAATTGGTTAACAACATCTCAAAGTACATCATCCTGATCGCGATCGTCATTGAGGCTGTGGTCTTCGCCGTGCTGGCCCCGCAGTTTCTGACGGTCGATAATCTGATCAACGTCGCGCTCAGCATAGCGATCACTGGGATTCTCGCCGTCGGGATGACGTTCGTGATCTTGACCGGCGGTATCGATCTTTCGATCGGTTCAGTGCTGGCGGTCGCCGGTATTGTCGCGGCAATCTGTGCCAAAAGCTTTGGCGGTATAGGCGTTTTGCTAGGCATCGCGGCCGCGATCGCCGTCGGAATGACGACCGGACTAATAAACGGTCTGATGGTTTCGCGTTTCAACGTTCCGCCGTTTGTCGTCACTCTGGCGATCCTCACGATCGCTCGCGGATTGTCATTTATCATTGCCGAACGCTACGCCGGTTCCACCTCGGTCTCCGATCTTCCGCCAGCGTTCGCATTTCTAGGCCGAGAGAAGGTTTTCGGACTGCCCGTTCCGGTTATTTTAATGCTCGCAGTTTTCGTCGTCGGCTGGTTTCTGCTTCAGCACACGAGGTTCGGTCGCTATGTTTACGCGATCGGCGGAAACTCTGAGGCATCGTTTCTCGCGGGCGTGAATGTTAAGTCGGTTACGACATGGGTTTACGTGCTGAATGGATTTCTCGTAGGTTTAGCCGGTGTAACGCTTGCCTCGAGGCTTGGAGCGGGGTTGGCGAACGCGGGAATGCAGTACGAACTTGATGTAATTGCGGCAGTAGTAGTAGGCGGCACGTCGCTCTCCGGCGGACGTGGAAGCATCGTGTTGACCTTTTTCGGAGCTGTGTTCATCGGCATTCTCAATAACGGGCTTAACCTGGCAGGCATCGACCCTTACCTGCAAAAGATCGCACTCGGCGGCGTAATTCTCATTGCCGTTTTGGCAGATCAACTTACGAAAAGATAATTCAAACGAAAATGATTGCCATTTAGTTGACAACGGGCTTAACTTGCTGTTAAATCAGGTGGACTAGTCCACTAATCTGAATTCATGTCTGGAGTTTGCAGATCGAAAGACCTGCGTAATCCATGATTTTAGGTCAAAAGTGAATTGGATCGACCAATTGAGATCAACCTCCGGAGATACATATGACACGCTCTACTAACCTTCTGGCACGCACAGTTCTGATCCTTCTCGCCGCATGGGCGACATCAACTACGGTCAACGCCCAAAGCATCACTGCAACCGTGACAGGCGAGGTTACCGACCAGAACGGAGCCGTCGTCCCCGGGGCAGCCGTAAAAGTAACGTCGGTCGAAACCGGCCTCATCAAAACGGCCGTGACGAACGAAAACGGTCGCTACACGATCACTTTCCTTCAGCCGGGCAGTTATAATCTCGCCGTCGAAAAGGGCGGTTTTGCCAATGCAACGAGGGAAAATATAAAACTCGAGACCGGCCAATCCGCCGGTATCAACGTTCAGCTTGCCGTTTCGGCGGGTGAGGTCTCCGTCGATGTCGAGAACAACGAGGTACCGCTTCTCCAAACTGAAAGCTCCGCCCTCGATACAACGATCGAAAACAAGCTAGTGGAAGACCTGCCGACAGGTGAACGCAGTGCTCTCGCGTTCATTAATCTCGTTCCCGGTGCCATCGATGCCGGTTTTGCTCAAGGTCGCGGCGAAGGGCTTAACGAGAACGGAAATGCGCAAGGCCCGATCGGCTCACCTGGCAACCGTAACTTTTTCGACTCGAACTTCTCCGTTAACGGCGGTCGCTCATCCACCAACGACGTACTGCTGGATGGAGTTTCGAACACAGTCGGAGATTTCAACGGCGTCGCAGTTTCGCCGCCGCAGGATTCGATTCGAGAGTTTAAGGTAGTTGCCGGTTCATATCCGGCCGAGTATGGACGCTCCGGCGGCGGCGTGGTGTCGATCTCTACCCGTTACGGCGGCAAGCGTTACAGCGGTGCCCTTTACGAGTATTTCCAGGACGGCGATCTCAATGCCAACGGCTGGCAGCGTAATCGCCGGGGCCTGCGAGCCAATGGGCAGGAAGTTCTCCCGCGCATCGATATCGTCCGCCATCAATACGGCGGGGCGTTCGGAGGTCCGGTTCAATTCTTTAATTTCGGTGATGGGGAGGATGGCCGCTTTTTCAAGAAACTCGAAAAGACGTTCTTCTTTTTCAATTACGAAGGCCGTTTCGAAAAGAACCCGTTCAGTAAAGAGATCACGCTTCCCACCGCTCGAATGCGCACAGGCGACCTGAGCGAGATTCCCGTTCAGATCTTCAATCCGTATTCGACGGGTCGAACAACCGCCTTCGCGGGTAATAATCTCTCGACGCTCCCTACCTGCTCGACTGCTCCGGGACAAAGAACCGCGGCCTGTTTAGACCCGGTTGCGTTACAGGTGCTGAGTTACCTCCCGCTTCCGAATCAGCCCGGCCTGACCCTGAACTACATCTTCGACGGCAAAGCCACGTTTCGCCGTGACATTTACGCCACGCGCGTTGACCATACCTTCTCCGAAAAGCACAGTTTCTTTGGACGCTTCAGCTATGAAAAGCGATTCACATCGGAACCGAACTATTTCGAAGGCAGCGTCGCGGCGAATGTCCGCAAAGTCCGCGATACATTTCAAAACTTCACGTTCAACGATGTGTACTCACTCACCTCGTCGCTGATCAATAATTTCCGCTACGGCTATACCCGTGTGCGTGCGAATCAGATACCTGAAAGCCAGGGCTTCGACCCGACGGTGCTTGGATTGCCTGCCGGATTCCGTGATCGAGCTGCTGAATTGAAGTTCCCCGATTTCACAATTGGCGGAACGTCGAATACGCCAGGTGACGTTACGAGCGGACAGATCGGCGGTGCGGGCAACAATCAGCCCCGCGACACGCACACGGTCGCAGACGCGATGACATTGGTCAGGGGTAATCAAACCTGGCGCTTTGGCGGCGAGTACCGATTGCTGCGATTTTTCCCTTTCCAATTTTTCACTCCGACGGGCTCGTTCACGTTTAACCGTACATGGACAGCTAACTCGGGCGGTATCGGTGGTGCGTCCCTTGCTTCGTTCTTGCTTGGCCTTCCGGGCAGCGGCAATCAGGAGACCGTAGTTCCGCTAACCCTTTACCATCATTACGGGGCAGCGTTCGTACAAAATGACTGGCGGATAAATAGTCGACTCATGCTGAACTTAGGATTGCGGTGGGACTTCGAAACGGGCACGGGTGAGTCGAACGGTGCGATGACGAACTTCGATCTCCTTGCTCCGTCACCGGTTCAAGGACAGCAGCAGAACCTGGCTACTCTAGACCCGAGCGTGGCGGCGTTGAATCCAAACGTGGCAAACAACAAAGGTCTTTTAAGCTTTGCCGACGGTGGCCAGACGAAGACCAACTACAACAGGTTCGCCCCACGGGTTGGGTTTGCTTTCAAGATCAATGACAAGACTACGATCCGGGGCGGTTACGGACTGTTCTTCATTCCAACATCCATCGAAAATCCGGCCGCGCAAGGCACTAATTTCACGACGGCGGTTTCGCAGGCCGCCAACCAGACTACGACTCTCGCATCCGCCTCAAATGTGGTCTATTTAACGAACCCATTCCCCGCTGGTATTCCCGCTCCGCCGGGAACATCGCTGGGCGCAAGAACCCGATTTGCTCAGCAGGTTTTCGCCGTCGAACCTGAACGTGAGAATCCCTACAACCAACAGTGGAATCTTGTGTTGCAACGAGAGCTGGCGAAAAACACGGTTCTAGATGTCGCTTACGTAGGCAGCAAGGCCGTTCACCTGCCGATCCAGAGTGTCGAACTCAATGAAATTTCAGCGAGCACGTTGGAATTCGCCCGAAACAATTTCGGTAACGGCAACCGCTGCAGCACCTTGACGGCGGCGCCTTACACGCTGAACACGACCTGCGCGGATCCGGTCGCGTTTTTTACACAACAAGTTCAAAATCCCTTCGCCGGCTTGCTAACCGTTCCTGGGGCATCTGCGGCAGTCAATGGTGCTTACGTTCAGCGGCTCCAGCTTCTACGGGCCTATCCGCAGTACACGAGCGTGCAGCTTTTCCGCCCGCATTGGGGTTCGAGCACGTACCACGCGCTGCAGATCAACCTGCAGCGTCGGTTCACTGACGGTCTTTCCGGGACGGTCAATTACACCTGGTCGAAGCTGCTCGATACAGGCGGCGTGGGTAATGGTGCAGCGTTCCTCGATTCGACGGCAATACAAGACGCCAGCAACTTCGCTCGCGAATACTCGCTGTCGACGCTCGATGTGCCACATCGCTTCGCGGCTAGCTGGAGCTACGAGCTGCCGTTTGGCAAAAACAAGAAGTTCGGTAAAGACTGGGGTGGCTTGGCTCAATTCTTCCTCGGCGGCTGGCAGACGGCGGGCAGCTACACCTGGCAGAGCGGAACGCCGATCCCTATCACTGTCACCAACGCATTCCCCGGGAGCGTCGGGATCTCTGCCGGTGTGCGTCGGCCTGATCGAGTTCCGGGTGAAAACTTCGATCTTTCCACTTCACGCGATAACGTGGTGGCGCAAGGCCTCTGGTTCAATCCGACACTTTTTGTCGATCCGGTTTATCCGACCCCGACAGCACGAAACAACTTCGTCTTTGGGAATGCCGCACGCACTTACAGCGACATCCGCCGCGACAATTACCGCACGGTTAACTTGCCGCTGATCAAGAATTGGTATTGGGCGGATGGAAAGCAGACGCTACAGATGCGGGCCGAGTTCCTAAACGCTTTCAACTGGGTCGTTTACGGAACACCGGTAAGCACGCTGAACGTTACCGGAGCGGTAGGAACGGCGAACAACAACACGCTGGATTCAAGAAACCCGTGCTTCGCCACGCAGCAGTGTTTCGGGCAGGTTCGCACTCAAGGGAATACACCTCGAAATATCCAGCTTGTGGCGCGATATACTTTCTAAACCCGTGAACGGCGGCCATGCAAGGCGTGGCCGCCGGATTGATTCTTGACCAAAGACCCCGATGACGGCGTTAATCCTGCTGGCCATCTTTGTCGTGTTCGCCGTGTTGATGTTCACGCGGAAGGTGCCGGCGTTGTTGGCGGTTCCGTCAATGGCGGTGTTGATCGCGGCGTCGGTTGGGACGCCGTTTTCGGCGGTGTTGAATGACGTCGTGTCGGCGGGGGCGGTTAAGCTAGCGCCGGCTTACGTTGCCGTGTTTGCCGGAGCAATGCTCGGGCGGGTGATGATGCAGACCGGCATCGCCGAGGGCATCATCAAGCGAGCGGCGGAGCTCGGCGGAGAGCAACCGCTCGTGGTCGCGCTTGGGCTGATGTTCGTGACGGCGGTGTTGTTCACTTCGCTCACTGGCTTAGGGGCGATCATTATGGTCGGCTCGCTGGTGCTGCCGATAATGATGAGCCTCGGCATTCCGCGTAAACTCGCGGGTGCATTTTTTCTTCTTGCGTTCGCTACGGGCTTCATCTTCAACATCTCGCTAATACGTTTTTATCGCGACATCTTACAGATCGCGCAAGACGCTCCGCTCCCGTTTGAGATCGTTCGGTTCCAACTTGTTCTGCTCGCGGTAATGACAGTCGGTTCGGTGATCTACGTTTTTGTTGCGGCGAAGCGGTCGCCGGAAATGAGCCTGATGACGGTCGAGGCCAAGGACGAGATCATCGCAAAGATCAACGACCGTGACGCGCCTCTAATCTCGTTTCTCACGCCGCTGATACCGCTAGTACTCTATTTCGGATTCAACCAATACGGCTGGAAGGAAATACCGTCCTTCATGGCCGGCTCAATCTTCGCGGTGCTCGTGACCGTTCCGAGGCGAGCTATCCCGACGCTGGTGTCTTCAATGATCCGCGGCGTAGAAGACGGAGCTCCAGCGGCGATTCTGATGATGGGAATCGGAATGCTGATAAACGCACTGCAGCTTCCGGAAGTAAAGACGACGATCGAACCGTTCGTAAAATCGCTCCCCATCGGAAGCTGGTGGACTTACGTGCTCTTTTTCGGGCTTCTCTCGCCCCTGGCTTTGTATCGCGGTCCTTTCAACTTATTCGGTCTCGGTGCGGGCTTTTTCGCGATCATTGCAGGAGCGGGAGTTTTACCGGCGATCGCCGTACTCGCCGCGGCGATGGCGATCGTCCAGGTTCAAAATGTCTGCGACCCTACCAATACGCACAACGTTTGGGTCGCTAATTTTACGGGGACCCGTGTTGAGGAACTAACCAAAGCGACCCTTGGGCCGATGGTGCTTATATGCATCACCGGCCTCGTTCTTGCCGCGGCGATGTTTTTACTTTGAAGCGTTCTAAAAGAGGAGGCGCGATGAAAATAAAAAGTAGCGCGACATTTTTTCTGATTTGTTTCCTGCTCACACCTTTTTCCCAGATGCTCGCGGTCAACACCGTCGACCTCGCTTACGTCACCGGTGGTGGCCGTTCGCTGATATTCGTCAATAACCCCGAGCAGATATTTTCCGGCGATCTCGGCGACGCCAACTACGGCGACAAAACGGTCATGCGCACCACAGGCGTAACCGGTGCATACCGAAACTTTTTTGAGCATCTGAACCGCACCGGCTTCACTATCGGTCACGGAGTCCAACTGTATAACCCAAATTCTACGGCAATCACGGTCAAGATCAACGGCAGCGGCTACGAAGCGACCGTAAATGGCGGGCGCCCATTCAAGCAGATGTTTAGCAATTACTCTTCGATCGGCACGGCGTACACCGTCCCGGCTGGAGGTTCGCGGTGGCTGATGCGAAATGACAACTCCGTCTTAAACAATTCTTTTTTCAGCGGCGTTATCGATTTCACGGTCAGCGGCGGCCCGGTCACGATCAATAACATCGCCTACCGCTCATTCGGTGCTTTGGATGGATCGACCGCTTACATGGGCTACATCCAGCGCGTTGAACCCGATGGGACGCATGAGGCAAGAGTTTACAAAGGCGTCAGCAGCTACACTGAGGCGACTGCGAGTAATTTAGATTTCAACATTTCGGACGCCGACGCGGCAGGCGTGCTGCCGGTGCGTTACCCTAACTACAACCTAACTACTGGCGGCTACGGCTCGCCCGTAACGCGGACAAATGGATGGGTCAGCCACATTCCGCCGTCGAATAATGCGAACGCGATCACCAACGATATGTTCTCGTTCCTGATGCCCGGTTGGGGACCTCTGATCGATCCCGTCATAAAGTCGGACGGGGAAGGGAAGTATCCTAACCTGGGCAATTGGGGCGTTGTATATGTTACGGAAGGAAGCGTTTCGAATTCGGGAACGCGGACACGAAATCTTTCGTTGAATGTTAAAGCCAATCCTACTTCCAGCGCCCGGATCGCGTATCGTGGCGGGGACGGGGTTTGGCGTGATCTTACGATAGCTGCGGGCTCGAACGTCCAGCATTATACTTTCAGCGTTCCGGCTGGAGGCTTCGTTACATTTCAATCAAGATTTGTGCTTGGCGGACCGAGCGGCGGAAATCTTGTCCAGTCAATTACGCTAAACAATTGAGGTGGCTGATTTAGATGATAAGGTTCTCGCATTTGTTCGGTCTTTCTAGTGTCATTTTCTTAATCGCTGCCACAGCGATTTTTGTCGCCAGCCAAAGCGCTCCGCAGAGTCCGACTGTGATCTATAACTATCCTGGTCACGGCATGGTGGTCGCGGCGAACAATGAGACCAAGTATCTGAATGGAAAGAACGTAGTACGCGGCGCGGATCAGGTCGTGCTCTACACTGCCGACTTTTACTCAAAAACCCCACCGTCGAACAGCGGCGTGGATATTATAATTTCCGGCGGAAAAGTCTTTGAAATTCGCGACCGAGCGAAGGCCGTTTTCCTCGACAAGAAAGAAGATCCCGGGCCGCTAAATGTCTCGGACGGTGCGGTCCTGATACTCTCGGGCAACGGAGAAGGCAGAAAGTGGCTGATAGCCAATCTAAAGACTAGTGACGAAATATCTATAAGCGGCATTGATTCAGCGAAAGAGGTCTCTCCGATGCGAGCCGCTCCATGCTTTGCTGGTGCGCATTACCGCAAAGCTGCGTCGAGTTACGATTCTTGGACCGGCATCGCGGGATTCGTAAAACTGGGAATGCCGAAAGTTGACGAATCGCGAATCGGCGCCGAAACTAAACAGCCCCTCGATAATTTCTCGGTCTACATGGGAGGGAATGCCGGGGGTAAGTTCGAGGTCGATGCTGGACTCACCTGGGAATTTACGCTGGATGATGCGGGGAAAAAGAGCGAACGGCGGAATGCTTTCAGGCCGTTTTGGCGTACGCAGAGGGCCGGTGATTGGAACTCCGCTCCGGC
>CADEGD010000011.1:44140-59923 GCA_902826795.1 uncultured Acidobacteriota bacterium
GTTCAAATGGCTATCCTGGTCGCCGGACCGAAGAAGCTGCGGCTCATCATTAGCGACGGAAAAGGTAAAACGTTTCAAACGGATTTCGACGCTGAGGGATTCGTCGCGGGAGTTCCGCGGCAATTCAAAAGAGTAAACGCCATCGACCAAGTCGCGAACGAGGGTAAACCGACTTTGCAAACGAAGGCCGAAATAACAGGTGCTGAATGGCTTCAAACGATCCTGCTCCGCGGCGAAGGTGCCGCTGCCCAGCAGCTTCCGATGAACTCCGCGAGATACACCGACATGCGTTGCTCGAATGGCACGATCTCTATCACTAGTATCGATGCCGCGAAGGGCGCGGAAAAGATCGACCTTTTCGGTTCACCTCGACAATAGCGAGTTGACCTCCGGATACTTTTCTTCCGATGAATGACCGCGATAACAA
Organism: uncultured Acidobacteriota bacterium; assembly: GCA_902826795.1. Lineage (GTDB taxonomy): Bacteria > Acidobacteriota > Blastocatellia > Pyrinomonadales > Pyrinomonadaceae > OLB17. The sequence goes on from CADEGD010000011.1 coordinate 44,568, forward strand.
ATCCCTCAAACGGTCGGTCCGAGTCGGCATCGATGTCGGAGGCACGTTCACCGATGTTGTTGTCGTCGACAACGACACGCGAGAGGTCATTTCGCAGCTAAAGGTACCGACGACGCACGACGCGGACGAAGGCGTCGCCCTAGGGATAATTACCGCGATCGAACGAGTCCTAAGCGAGCTGAAAATATCGCCTGAAGAGGTTGTGTTCATCGCGCATTCGACGACACAGGCGACCAATGCGCTGCTTGAGGGCGATGTTGCGCAGGTCGGAGTGATCGGCATCGGCTCCGGATTGGAAGGGTTGAAGGCGAAGATCGATACCAGGATTCCGAAGATCGAGCTTGCACCAAAGCGATTTTTGGACCCGCTCCACCTCTTTGTGTCGCCGCAGGCTGCAGCGGACTCCAATCACACTCGCGATCTGATCAAGCGGCTTGCGGCCGACGGAGCGGAGGTCATCGTCGCTTCGGAAGTTTTTGGCACGGACCATTCACAAAACGAGACAGCCGTGACCGACCTTTCCAAGGAACTCGGAATCCTCGCAACGGGCGGGCACGAAGTTTCGACGCTTTACGGATTGCGTACCCGTACTCGCACGGCCGTGATCAATGCGGCGATCTTGCCGAAGATGATCCACACGGCAACAATGACGGACACGTGCGTAAAGCGTGCAGGCATCACGTCGCCGCTGATGATCATGCGGTCTGACGGCGGTGTTATGTCCGTAGACGAGGTTCACCGGCGGCCGATAATGACGATGCTCTCCGGCCCAGCCGCGGGGATCGCCGGAGCCTTGATGTACGAGAAGGTATCTGACGGTATCTTTATCGAAGTCGGCGGAACATCGGCCGATATTTCCGTCATCCGGGATGGCCAGCCTCAGACTCGCCCGGCTAGAGTCGGAGGGCACCGGACTTACCTGAACACCCTTGACGTGCGTTCGCTGGCGATCGCCGGCGGTTCGATGATCCGCGAATCGGGCGGCCACATTGTTGACGTGGGATCGCGATCGGCGCACATTGCGGGGCTGCACTATGCATGCTTCCAAAACGCAAAAGTCTTCGAAGGGGCAAAGCTCGTACATCTCCGGCCTACGGAAAAGGACGCACACGATTATACGGCTATCGAATGCAAGAACGGCGAACGATATTCGCTGACGCCTACGTGCGCCGCTAATCTTCTGGGAATAATTCCCGATGACGCGTTTGCGAAAGGCAGTGTCGATGCGGCCAGGCTCGCATTCATTCCATTGGCCGAGGCGATCGGCAAGTCACCCGAAGACGCCGCCCGCGAAGTTCTCGATATTAGTTGCTCGAAGGTAAGCAAACAGATCGATGAGTTGATAGTCGAATATCACTTGGATCGCGAGACCGTGGAACTTGTAGGTGGAGGAGGCGGTTCGGCGTCACTGGTGCTGCACACGGGCAAGATGATGGGTCTGCCAGCGAGACTCGCGAAAAAAGCGGAAGTGATCTCGACCATAGGCGTCGCGATGGCGATGGTGCGCGATACGGTCGAGCGTAACGTGGTCGACCCGACTCCGGAAGACATACTTCAAATTCGGCGAGAGGCTGTCGAGGCGGTCTGCAAGATCGGAGCACTTCCTGAAACTGTCGAAGTCCAGATCGAGGTCGATTCCAAAAAGAACCTCGTTAAAGCGACCGCGTTCGGTACGACCGAGTTGAAGCAAGATGCGCGAGCGTCGATCGCGGATACGGACTCCTGCAGGAATATGGCTGCACGATCGATGAAGGTTGACTCGTCGCTAGTAAAGCTTGTGGGCGAGACGGCGTGGCTTTACGTCTTCTCGGCGTCGATAGATCGCAGATCCTTTTTCGGACTTTTTAGGTCAACGCGGAACGCGGTCCGCGTTGTGGATAAAACAGGTGTCGTCAGGCTTCAGCGGGCAAACGCCGAGGTACATGACGCTACGCGGACAAACGCCGCAGCCACGATCGAGAACGCCATCAGCAGGCTTACGGATTTCGGCGATGCGGGGCGAAGCTTGCCGGACATACATTTGCTTGTGGGATCTAGAATTGTAGATCTATCCGGATTAGCCGAGATGGAGCAGGCGGTCGCTCTTGCAAATACTGAGTTGGAAGACCTTGGAGCCGACGAGCCGGTTGTGGTTGTCGCAAGTGCTGGGTAACTAATTGAAAGAGCTGAAAGCAGACATTGTGATCGTTGGCGGCGGCGTGGGCGGCTGCGCGGCAGCAGTGGCCGCATGCTCGTTGGGCTTGACAGTGATAATAACCGAAGAGTCGGATTGGATCGGAGGGCAGTTTACCTCTCAGGCAACGCCGCCGGACGAGCACGGCTGGATCGAGCAATTCGGGTGCACGAAGACTTACAGAGCTTTTCGCGAATCGGTCCGACAGTTTTATCGCGACAATTATCCGCTGACTACCGAGGCCGCCTCAAACCCGCTCCTTAATCCCGGGAACGGGTGGGTATCTCCACTCTGTGCCGAGCCGAAAGTTTTCCTCGCCGTGCTTGAAACGATGCTCGCCCCGTTCGTAACCTCAGGGATCTTAAAAGTCTTGACCGAGCACATTCCAGTTGATGCTGCGTCAGAAGGCGACCATATACGAGCGGTGACAGTTGAGCACCTTCAGACCGGCGAGCGGACGGTCATAAGAGCGCCGTACTTTGTCGATGCGACCGAAAACGGCGACCTTCTCCCGTTGGCGGGAGTGGAGTTTGTAACGGGCTCGGAGTCGCGTAAAGAGTCCGGCGAACCGAGTGCGAAGGACGTCGCAGATCCTTCTAATTCTCAAGCGTTTTCTATGTGCTTCGCGATGAGTTATCAGGAGGGTGAGGATCACACGATCGAACGACCGGCGAGTTATGAGTATTGGAGAAACTTCATCCCGGAACTTGGTCCGCCGTGGAGCGGTCCGCTTCTAAGTCTGACAAGCTTAAGCCCGCGAACGCTCGAGCCAGTTAACTATAACTTCGAACCTAACCGCGAACCGAACGTCGCCTTCGCCGGCCTATGGACCTATCGTCGCATCCTGCACACCGAGAATTTCGTGCCGAACACTTTCGATTCCGACATTTCGCTCGTGAATTATCCGCAGATAGACTATCTGGGCGGCGACCTGAATCACGCGGATCGAGCTACAAGGTCTAAGCTGATCGACTCTGCTAAGGAACAGAGTCTCTCGTTTTTTTACTATCTGCAGACCGATCTCGGCTTTAAGGAGCTGAAGTTGCGCGGCGACGTAACGGGCACTATCGACGGCCTGGCTAAGATGCCGTACGTTAGGGAATCGAGACGCATCGAGGCAGAGTTTACGATCAAGGAGCAACACGTCTCCGCAGATCATCGGCCGGGAGAAACTTACGCGACTCCTTTCGCTGATTCAATCGGTATAGGATACTACAGGATCGACCTGCACCCGACGGTGGGCGGCGACAACTATGTCGATGTCGAGGCGCTACCATTTCAAATACCCCTCGGAGCGTTGATTCCCCAGCGATGCGAAAATTTACTTCCGGCTTGCAAGAACATTGGCACGACGCACATCACGAACGGATGTTACCGGCTCCACCCAGTCGAATGGAACATCGGCGAAGCGGTCGGACATCTTATCGCGTTTTGTATTGAGAAAGGTGAGACGCCAAGATCGGTTCGAAACAGCGCGACGCTTTTAAACGAGTTTCAGGCCAGGATAAGAGATCGCGGCATCGAAACCGAGTGGCCGACAGGATTGAATTTGGAGGACGGCGATCCGCACGCCCACGCGAGATGAGCGAAAACGAACTAGTATCGCTGGTGGTTGAAAGGTTTGCCACGCGGGACATAGATACGCTCGCATTGCGGGCTGGCCTTTCGGTAATCACGGGCAGTTGGCATCCCGTCACGGCGGGAGAATACGTGAGAGATCGCGGTGAGATAGTCGTGAACACACGCTCAGAGATTGGTGCCGATCGCGTCACGGCTCACGAATTGGGCCATCATTTTGTCCAAGAATACGGCCTAAAAATGTTCGACGAGGAGGGGTTTTGCGATCGCTTTGCGAATGCGCTTCTGTCGCCTAATTACACGTTTGAATGAACGTTGAATTGACAAAGCTTTATTTGGGAGTCGATGGTGGCCAGAGCCACACGGAGGCGGTCATCGCCGACGCGAACGGCCATATTCTCGGGCGCGGCGTTGGCGGGCCGTCGAACCATGCTGAAGTGCCCGGAGGTCGTGAGAGGTTGAAGAATGCGGTTATCGATTCGGTCGGTAACGCGTTGAAAGAAGCGCTTGGATCGGATCAACCTCTGACCGCACTGGTTTCGGAGACGAGATTCGCGTCCGCACACTTCGGACTAACGGGCGGTGCGGACTACAAAGAAGAGATCATCTCCAAAACCATCAACGCGGACGTCCTAACGCTGGGCCACGATGCACCGATCGCTTTGTTCGGAGCAACGGGCGGTAAAGCCGGAGTCGTCGTCATCGCCGGAACGGGTTCGGTGGTCTTCGCTGACGATCGCAAAGGAAATACGGCGCAAGTCGGCGGCTTGGGGTACGTGTTCTCGGATGAAGGAAGCGGATTCTGGCTTTCGGCCCAGACCATCCGTCTCGCTATCAAAGAGCATGACGACGTTATCCCCAAAACAGGTATACTCGACCTCGTTCTGAAGCATTTTGACGTAAGCCGGATTCGAGATCTAACAGACGCTTTTTACAATGGCATCATTTCGCGGGACGCAATCGCGAAGCTTTCGCGGGATGCGCATTCCGCAGCCGTTGCGGGTAACGACATACTGAAAGCTGAGATAGAGAACGGAGCTCGTTTCCTCGTGACGGGAGTCGGTTCGGCCGCTAAACGCGTTGGGTTCGTCGACAAGTTCACGGTCTCGGGCGTTGGGGGTATGTTCAAGGCTGGGCTTATGCGGGAAGCATTCATCCGATTTCTCGCCCAAGATCTACCGTCCGTGCAATATGCGGATGCGCTTAACGGCCCTGCTGTTGGAGCTTTACTAATGGCATTTGAGCACGGCGGTGTGAAATTGGACCATGGTTTGTTCGAAACGGTGAACGCAAATCGATTCTGATGAATATAACTTCTTTGAGCATCGAAGAACTCAAGTCGCAAATTCAGGGCGGCGTGATCGTTTCATGTCAGGCGATAGCCGGGTCGCCGTTGTCTTCACCCGAGATAATCGCGGCGTTTGCCGCGACCGCGGAACTAAACGGGGCTGTGGGAGTTAGGATCGATACCCCGGAACATATTTCTAGAGTGCGAAAGGCAGTGAGTGTTCCGATCTTCGGAATTTACAAAATGACGGTCCCGGGATTCGAGGTCTATATAACGCCGAACCGTGAAAGTGCTCGCGAGATATCCGACGCCGGTGCTGACGTGATCGCCCTCGATGCGACTGCGCGAGCACGGCCCGAGGGAGAATCGTTGAGATCAATTCACGACTTTGCCAAGAACGTATTGAAAAGGGCTACGATGGCCGACGTCTCGACGCTTGATGAAGGTATAGCCGCTGGGGAAGAGATCGGTTTCGATTTCGTTAGCACGACCCTTTCGGGTTACACGGCCGCCAGCAGCAACGGTAGTGTTTCGGGGCCTGATTTCGATCTCATCGAAAAGTTGTCAAAAAGACTTGCGAGCCCGATCATCGCGGAAGGCCGACTACGCACGCCCGAAGATGTTCGTCGTGCCTTCAACTGCGGAGCCTTCGCGGTAGTAGTCGGCACCGCGATCACTGGGATCGACCTACTTGTGCGGGAATTCGTCCAAGTTGGCCAAAATCGTCCAGACACGGTTGGTACTTTTTCGAACTAGTACACCTGAATCGTTGAGTTGGTTAGCAAATACGGCTTCGGTTTTATCGATTCGTAGATCGTGGTCCGACAAGCGCAAAGAGGTCTTGCAAGGTCGAGATGCGATTGACGTCGAGCTTTATCGATATTTTAAATTCTTCCTCAAGCGAAAAAATTATGTTTAGAGCGTCAAGCGAATCTATGTGAAGGTCGTCGAGAGATCTCGCCTTCTGCACCTCCGTCACCGATACGCGCTGACATTTCGCGATGACGAGACATATCTTTTCTTCCACGGTCAGAGCGGCGGGACGTTTTGTGATCAAGCTCATCGAATTCGGTAAGCCTGAAAATTAAACGGCTTGGAACATGTGTGAGATGAAAGGGCAATTTCTACCTTATGAATGCCATTCAAGTACGCATGGCATAGATTGGAGCGGCCTCGGGATTCAAACCTCGAGCTGACGTCGCTGGAATATTCCAATGAATTGAAACCCGCGGCAAGCCCACGATCCGTTTTGTCTATTTCACAGCAGACCGGCTTCCCATCCACAGTTAAGCGGTAGTCGCCGCCGGCCCTCACGGAAAATCTCCAGATTCCCTCATTGAAGTAACCCTCGCCACGCCATGCGACTGCGTGCGGAATCTCATTAAAATCTGACGTGTCGGGATAGACGATAGTGGGTGTGTTGTTGCAAAGGCCTTCAGTTTCGGGTTCGAGAGCAACTCGATCGATTTTGATCCAAACTGGCCTGGCTGCACTTCCCATGTGGCCCACCACGACCACTTCATGTATCTGCCTATCATCGAGCCCGATCTTAACCTGAAAACTATTTCGCAACGCATTCTCCAATCGCTTTAGCAACGGCGAGTCTGAATGCACCCATGCCTCTCGGGTTTCCGGAGCAAAGGTGCCGTTGTCTGAGACGTCTCCCTCCGGAGTTTGCGAAGGTGCGGTAGTGTAAATGACCGACGTGTTGGACAGCTCGGCGGCGGATTCGGACTCGTAGCTTTCATACCTTTGTCCGAGCCGTTCGACAAAACAGTAGGTATAGTCGAGCGATCGTTCCGGCACCGCCTCGTATTCGCACCCGACGATGTAGCCAACGCCAGCGTCGTTCCCGGTCGACGCCGCTGCGGCTCGCTTCACGTCGCGGCCACCGCCAGGTTTCTCGTGAAACTCGCTGTCCGAATCAAGGAGCAATGCTATCGGTCGACGCGTTCGATGGGCCTTCTTAATAAGCTGGAACATGGTTTGAGCCGAAAGCGTGTCGGGCCGTTGCAGATCGAGAATGGCTTGCTCAAGCGATCCGTCGTCGAGCAACAGCGTTACGGCCGCGAGGTCAGCTTCGTCCACGTATGGAGAGGCCGCACTTTCCGGACCACGCTCGATCACCATTACGCCGATCACGACACCTTCAATGCGACGTCCCGGGCGGCGGCCGTCGAAGGACGGTCGATGGTAGATGGTCAAATCTTCGACAACGTTGCCGCGCTCATCTGAAGAATCATATTCGACTTCGACCGGCAGCGTTCGAGCGATCGCGTCGCGCAATAAACTCAAATGCGCCAGCCGGCGGTTAGCCGTGAGGATGTCTCCGTCGAGATTGCTGATGTAAAAAGTTTCCGAACCGTTCCCGGAATGGACCGCTTGGAGCACAAATTCCGCCCAACCGTCACCGCGAACCTCCAGCGATCTTACAAATCCTCGATATATCGACATGTTTTCCTCCTGCGCAATTTTGCGAAATTCCCAGGGGCAGCCTGGACTAACCGCCTCCCGCCATTTCGCTAAACCAATAGGCCGTTTTTCTTTTGGCAGACGCAGCCGCCTGTGAATTTGTCGTTACCGTCAACGAGCCGTGAACAACGATGCCGGCGGCAGAGATCTCGGCCTCGGTAACCGTCATCGAAACGCGACCGACATCTGTGAAGTCGGTTGGCATTCTGACGGGTGTCGATTCCTCGCCTTCGATCAACTCTTCTATGTCTGCCGGATCAACGTCTCCGCAACACGGATCGTCGGCAGAAAATCCTCCCGCATCGGCCTCGAATATCAGCTCGCCGTCAGTATTCATTTGCGGGATCAGGAACACGGGACCTTCGAAGACCACGTTTGGATCCGCCCAGCAATCCACGTGGACATCTACGTCTCCGGTAACCCAGATGTGTCCTCTGGCTTCTCCATGATCGCCGGGATTAGATAAAGTTCCGTTCAGATCGTTGACGGTCATGTCATATCCCTGCAAGTGCTGGTCGCCTTCGTTGTTGGTGAGGATGGGATCCATCAATCGGTTAACTTCGACTGCCGCGATAGCGACCGAGAAACCATCCACTTTGGCGAACAGATCTGGAGTGTCGCAAACCGTTCCGTCATTACGAGGCTCGATCTGAAGTGCCAACGCTTGCTGGTTAACAGTGGTCGCTTCAAATGCGGTCAGGTCGATCTCGCCCGCAGCGGGAGCACCGGGAGTAAAGATGGGGACCGCCAGATCGGCTGCTAGTTCGATGAGCTGAGTTTCAATGAGGCCTCTGATCTGCGGCTCGGTCGGAATGGACTCTACATGATCGGGAAAATTGTTGATCTTGTCGGCTCCGAATATTTTAATTCCATTCTCGGCGGCAAAGACGTCAGCCACGGAACCGCTCAGCCCCGTCACGGTTATGTCGGCCGAAGTCACGCCGCTGAGCACCACCCGAAACTCGCCCGCCGCCTCATCGAGGATCGTGTCGACCGAAATTCGAAGGACGATATCGCTATCGATCTTGGGCGGACCCGAGATCCCTTCGATCTTTAGATGGCCGGGCATTAGGATATCGATCGAGTTTACATTCGGGATCTCCACGGTTATCGCGCCGCGAAATCCTGCGCTGCCCGGCTCGTCATCGTAAAAATCGGTGGTCACCCGGACAGTTGTTCCGTCCCACCACGGCTGACCGTTTCGAACTTCGTGGGCTAAAGACGGATCGCTGTCGTAAATTTCATGTATCCGTGGCTCGATAAGGGCTGGTGTGAGCACGATCTCCCCACCGGTAACGGCAAGGTTAAGATCCGCGGCGGTGAGCCCGGGAAACTCCATCAAAAGTTTAGGCGGATTAGATGCATCTTTCTTAAACTCGCCGGGCAGGTCGAACTCAAGTACATAAACGATGCGGTCGAGATCGGGAAGTTCGTTGATCGTGATCTCGGCCCGCATACGCAGATGAAGGCCACACTCCAGCGGTCCGGCTCCGAGTGACATTATCGGAGGATGAGCGTCGAGATCATCCGGACGTACGGTAACGTCCGCCGTCTTGTCGCCTATCGGTAGGTCTTCCCATGGGCGGGAGATGAGAATGCCCGCGGGCCCACTTTCCGCGAAGGCCGCTCGCATCATCAGATTGAGCGTGCTTGTCGGCAGTTCGAGTATGTATTTGTAGCAGGAAGTTAACGACACTTTTCCTCTTGTTCAGCGGCTCAGACTTTGAATCGCACGGCTTTGATCCAGTTTTTGCGTGACAGTCCCTCTTTGTATTGCTGATAGACATCCTGCGGAAAAAATATGACTCTGCCTTGGCGGAGACGCTCATATTCAACGAGTTTCGCAACCAACGGATGCTGTTTTGCCATTCGTCTTACGTCTCTCGACCGCAACTCAAAAACGGCTTTATCAGGCCCGGGTTTGGATTCGACCTTTTGCCTCCGCGATTTCGAAGGCGGCAATTTTAGTTTCAAAACATTGAGAACGAGGTCGGCCCGCTGATCCGCAGTAAGGGGCACGCGGTACGACACGCCAAGATCCTTCAGGTCATCGAACAGTTCCAACTCCAACTGATCTCGCCGCTCGACCACATTGGGCGGGAAGCGAAGGGCTTCAACGATGTGGTCCTTCAACTCCGGCGTCAGTCGTACGCCTACGTCCTCGAGTGCAAGCAGCGGGTTTACTAGAAGCATCCGCGCAATTTCAGGCTCGGCATTGAACCGCTGGCTGATCGCGCGAATGCTTCCGCGAAGATCCCGATGGGTGTCGATGACGAGATCCGGAGTCTTCTCACGGGCCTTGCCGTGCGAAGGGTTCGCTTTCTTGGCGGACGAGGGTTTCGGCTTCTTTTTCTCCATGGCTTTACAAAGGCCTCGGCTACCAGACGACCGAGTACCGGTCGTCTGGGTAAGTCATTCTTGACCTTACTTACAGCCGCGATCGGCTGTCTGAATGAATTCGACCTTAGCGGCGATCTCCTGAAGTTCTTTCAGAAGCTTTTCGTCATTGAGCAAGGCCAATAGTTCACGAGCCGACCGTCCCTTCGCATGCTTCTCGGCAAGGGCGAAAACCTTGTCGGCAGCATCGCGCTCGTCCCTGGACATGTATTTTTGTGCGCGCTTCAGAGCGGACTTGGCGTCACGGAAATGCTGGTCCGTTACCTTTCGGTCTGAACGTTCGCCTTCCGAGAATGCCTGTCGAGCATCTTCGGCGTACTTGTCGTACAGTTTGCGTCCGAAGTCTCGATCGCCCTCGTCGATCTTGGTCTTCGCAAGCCTATCGAGTCCGCGGTCCTCATTCATATAGAAGAGATCGACCGCCCACCGTCCGATCTTCGTCTGCCTGAGGAACTTGTCTCGCACGACCTCAGCCATGCAGCGTTCGCTTTGGAGATCGATTCCCGATTGAGACTCGACGGCCGAAGTTGAGGCACATCCGTTGCAGTTGTCCTGTGTGCCACCTTCACCGCCCTCATAAACGACCGAGCCTGAGTCACCGGGATCGCTCATCCATGCCGTGGTTATTTGACCATCGAACTCAACAACGCCCATGTCATATTGAACCGAGATGGTCGCGTCTATCTCCTGCACCGTCGATGTCGTGTACTCCGTTGTACGGCCGACTTTTTCTACGTTCATTCCGATGTCAGCTCCGACTGTAGAGCCGGCCCCGGCCGGGAATGAGATGTTTAGAAGATTGAGAACCGCGTCGATCGGGCTCATGATCGTGCGGTTGCAAGATCCCGCGAAAAGAAGACCGACGGCTCTGTGACCGGGACTTGGGACAGCGAAGATATTGTTATGGACCTGATCAATAAGATTAAGTCCGCCAGCGGCGTCTCTGGTCACCTCCGCGATCGCTGCATCCACTGTATTCCCGGATGCGGTAAGCATGACGAATCGCTTTAAGGTTGCGATCGTGTCTCCCGGAGGAGCTCCGCCATCGAACGACCCGGCCTGGATAATGGCGTCGCCGACGGCCCCCGCATTCTCGTCCGCCAGGACGTGGTTATTGCTGAGCAGACATGTCGTTCCGTCGCCATTGTCGATCACGAGCGCACCGATCGTGCCCGCGGTGATATTGAAATGGCCGACGCTGATGCCGAAAGTTGCCGGCCTTTCACGAGCCGTAAACGCCTGAGCGAAGATCGGCCCGGTCTCAACGACGTCGACCTCGACACAATCTCCGCCTATAAAAATCCTGCGAGGAAGAAGTCTGCTCGGAGGTATGCTCGACCGCGGCGACTTTCTCAGGACGTAAATGACCATCGCCGGCTCGTCGGTTTTCTCGCCGTGTGCTGTTCTTTGACCGAACGCAGCACCGATGACGTTACGGTCGGACTTAAGGGCACGCCAACTATTTTTCTTAATTGACCTAACTAGTCCTCGCGCCTTTAAGTATCGTTCCTCCTGCCATTTCATGTTTTCATCACCCGCCATAGATGCCTCCTATTCCTGTGCTCTAAATCTCCCGCTGACAACAAACTTGAGCGGGATGCCCTCCACCTCGAATGATCCATCGGGTATCGAGCTCGGGTCGGCAATGTAGATCGTGATCACGTAGCTACTGTCTTTCGGATCAGCTTTTCCAATTGCCGCTCCTTCTGCATTGAATCGATCGATCAGCTCACGTTTCCTTCTTGCGAGTACCTCGCGGACTTCCTCTAGGGCCTTTTTGTTTTCCGACTGCATTGCGTTTCTCCTTGGCGATGTTGGATTGCGTGAAACCTCCCCACGAACATTGCTGAACGTAGTCGAATAGATCAGCAAGGCCGGTTCGATAGATGTTGACCGGCATCTTGTCGAGGGAAGTTTCGACACTCCTAACATAACGCTTTAGCGTCGTTTCGCAGTACTCCCGGATCTCGTCCCGAGCGAGCATTTGATAGATAGACGATTCCTGTTTTTCAGTCAGCTCGTTGCCCAAAACAAAGCTCCGCAAAGCAATATCATTCGGATACAGTTCCCATGCGTGGATAAGCGGGAGTGTTATCGTCCCCTCGTTCAGATTGTTTCTCAGCGTCTTGTTGGCGACCTTCGCATCTCCGTAGATATCGATCAGGTCGTCCATTATCTGGAAGACGATTCCCATGTTTAGTCCAAACTCTCTATATACCTTTCGCTGGTTTGCATCAGCCCCGCCTAAAGCTGCTCCGGCTTCGGCGCATCCCGCAAAGAACGATGCGGTTTTCTTTGCGATCAGATCGATGTATGCCGAAAACGACATTCGATCTTTCAAAGAGTGATGATTGATATATCGGCTTAGCTGATCCGCCTCGCCGTGTGCGATCAGAAGCCCAGTGTTCGCGAGCTCTTGTGCGAGCATGATATCGGTACGGGTTTCGGCCGCGTCTAGTATCATCTTGAGGCCCCGAAAAACCATGTAATCGCCGATCAGGAGAGCGAGGCCGTCACCGTTCAAGTCCTGCATTGTCGGAACGCCTCGCCGGAGTTCGCTTCGGTCTACGATGTCGTCGTGAACGAGACTCGCTTCGTGCATCAGCTCGATCGCCGCCGCGAGCTTCGACTCGCGTCCATTTGTGTTTGCTGTTAGGGATCGGTCAGTCCGGATGGAAAGCAGACTAAGTAGAAACGTGATCGGGCGGAGACGTTTTCCGGCAGGCCAAGGATAGTCACAGAGGAATCTGACGGCTTTCACGTCCCGCAGCTCCCGCTCCATGTGGCCGAGCGATTCCGCGACCAGCGTTACGAATAATCGAGACGAGTATTGATTGTTCTGCTGCATTCCTGTTTCAAAGAATGATTGCGCTCAGTCGAACGAATGACGCGTAAACAAGCGATTCGAACGCTAATTGCGTTTAACACTTTCCTTGATTTAAATGCAGGGAATGACTTAATATGCGGAGTTGAAGGGGCTTCGCATATGCGGATCATTCCCGCATTGGATCCTCTCAATAGCCTGTTCTGTATCGTAAGTACCGGACAGGCTTTAATTTTGCGATCAGGTCACCATAGCTTTGCCTCTCTGTCGGCGAGCACGAGCTACGCAGTCAGGCGTGACAGGAGATAATTTGTGAGGATGTCTTAAGATTAGCCGAACTGACAAAGGCTCGAATGACGAACCGTACGATGTACGAAGGAATGGCCGAGACAATGAAGTAGCCTCAACGTTATGCCACTCGACACGGGGGAGTGCGAAATTCATTTTGCTCGCTATCGGTGATAAAAATCCACGAGATTGAATCGGAGATCCCGATCCTACAATCTCACCAAAAGGTTTCAAGGTTGCAAAACGTATCATAAGGTGTAATGCCTGTCAAGATATTTGTGAATAATATCGCCGTCTGTATTGATTGACTAGGCCTGCATTTTTCTAACTCCTTTTTTCGATTTTACTGAAACCTCGTCGAATAATTTCTTAGACATCGCACTGTCCCAACCCTATAATCCAACTCGGGCTGACCTAAATGGATTTCGAGAAGCTTTTCAGGATCCTTTCTTACGCAACCGTTTTCTGCGGGTTTTTCGCGCTGTGGATCGCGGGCGCCTTTACGATCGTCGGCGCCGGACTTTTCTTGATAGCGATCTTCGCAGCATGGTTTCTAGAGGGTTCGCGATATCAGGTTTCCGAGCGTGCCGGCACAGTTTTGATAGTGCTTGCGGTTCCCGTTTTTTATCTGCTGTGGCGATCGGGTTTCTTTTCGTTTGAAATGTCGGAAAATTCCGAATCGGTGCTCCCATCGATTTTGGCTCGTCTGATACTGACGCTTTCAGCGATAAAACTCATCCAGCGAAAGAATGATCGCGACTGGATCTTCCTCTACATAATGGCGTTCTTTCAGGTTTTGCTCGCGGCGGGCCTCAGCATCAGCGCTCTCTACCTGGCATCTTTCGTTGCGTTCACCTTCTTCATTGTCGCTACCATCATCCTGTTCGAAATGCGAAAGACGCAGAGAACGGTGGAAGAAAAGTCGACAGTGAAAACTCCTGATGATAATAGGCGTGGCCTGAAGCTTCCCGGAGTTGGGCGTATACCCGCCACATCTTTTGTCTTGATTGCGATGATCATTGCGGTGGCTACGCCGCTGTTCTTTGCTATTCCCCGCGTTGGCGGAGCCGGAATCGGCGCGGATCAAGGCGGTGTCTCTGCTCGATCGGGTTTCTCCGATCGTATCCAGCTTGGAAGCATCGGGGCGATACAGCAGAACGACGAAGTAGTGATGCGGGTCAGGCTCGAAGGGAGCGATACGACCGGAAATCTGAAGTGGCGGGGAATTGCACTGGACACTTTTGACGGAAAGGCGTGGAGCAAATCGAAGCCGAATTCCCGTGAACCGCGCGTTAAGGGTGACCGCGACATAATTCAGGTCGACTATGCCACCGGACGAGAAAGCCTGCTTTTGCAAACCGTGTATCTTGAGCCTCTCGACACGCCCGTGCTGTTTGCGGCTCCGCGAGCAGTGGGAGTTCAGGGCAGTTTTCAGGTATTGATGCGCGATGCATACGGGGCCATCTACTTCCAGCGTCCGGGCGATCGGATCAGTTATCGTGTCCTCTCCGATACATCGGTTCCGCCTGTAGCCGATCTGCGGACGGATCGCAACGCGTATCCGGTTCAGGTAGGAAACTACCTGCAGCTACCTGAAAAACTCGATAGCCGCATCGAACAGCTGGCCGCGACCGTAACAGAAAGCGCGCGAAACCGTTACGATGCGGCAGTATTGACTGAGGAATATCTTCAGACGCAATTTGGCTACACGCTGGAGCAGAAGGCCGGGGGCGACGATCCGGTCGCCGATTTTCTATTTAATGTAAGGGAAGGACATTGCGAATATTTCGCTTCGGCGATGGCCTTGATGCTTCGTTCCCAAGGAATCGCTACCCGCGTTGTGACTGGATTTCAACAGGGTGAGTATAACGAGACTGCAGACGTTTTCGTGGTCAGGCAGCGACATGCTCACGCATGGGTCGAGGTCTATTTTCCAGGTGAAGATTCCTGGGTGACGTTCGACCCGACTCCATCTGCGGGATTCGGCACAGAGACCAGCTCGCTTGGCGGGATCTCGGCAAGGTTTTCGAAATATCTTGAAGCCCTGGAGATGTTTTGGATACAGTACTTCGTTGCATTTGACGATACCGAACAGCGTTCGTTGTTCACGAATTTGCGGCGCAGCTTTCTAGAGCATCAGTCGTCAACGTCAAACTATCTTGAGACTTTTCGTGTGCTGGCGGCGGAGTGGTGGAAGGACGTGCAGGGCGAGAACGGGTTCGAGACGAGGGCTGCGGCGATCGGATATGCCGCAGCAGGCATCGCATTTTTGTTTACCGTTGTCGTCGGTTTGTGGCTGGTGTGGAAACGGCTGCGAAAGTTAGGCATTTGGGTTC
>CADEGD010000011.1:59933-90197 GCA_902826795.1 uncultured Acidobacteriota bacterium
TTTGCTCCAAAGCCGAAACGCAATGTGATCGAGTTCTACGAGCGAATGGTTAAGCTTCTCGCCGAACGGCAGCTCGTCCGTTCGGCACATCAAACTCCGCTCGAATTTGCCTACGCGACCAACATTCCCGAAGCTGTAGCTCTCACCAAACGTTATAACTCCGTCCGATTCGGAGACGCCGAATTGTCGCAAGATGAGACCGCGGAGATCGAGGATTGGTTAGGCAGATTCTCGTTGAAGGACTAAACTATTCGTTTGTTCTGCGAGACGGATCGCGGACTGTGATCATGAAAAAAGTTGGATTTGTAAGCCTCGGCTGCCCAAAGAATCTAGTTGATTCCGAAGTGATGATGGGCCAGCTTGCTGAGGCGGGATACGAGATAACAAACAGTGGAGACGACGCCGATACCGTGGTCGTGAATACGTGCGGCTTTATCGAATCGGCCAAACAGGAATCAATCGACGCAATATTGGAAGCCACGAATCTCAAGGCTGAAGGTAAGGCGAAGCGGGTTATAGTGGCGGGCTGCCTCGTTGAGCGTTACCGCGATGATCTAGTGAAAGAACTTCCCGAAGTTGATGCCTTTATAGGTACGTCGCAAGTCAACGATATTCTTAAGGCGGCAGATGATAAATTCGATGCAAAAGAGCTGACAATCACGCCGATCGGCAATAAGACCTCTACTTACCTTTACGACGAATACACGCCGCGTATGCGTGCGACGCAATCTCACACGGCGTTCATTAAGGTCGCCGAAGGATGCGATCGCCCGTGTGCGTTTTGCTCGATCCCTTCCATGCGCGGATCGTTTCGGTCGCGTCGTTTCGGATCGATCGTCGAAGAGGCCCGAAACCTTGCAAAGCAAGGCGTCAAAGAAGTGGTTCTTATCGCGCAGGATTCGTCTCGATATGGCGAGGATCTGGGAGAAGTCGACGCTTTGGCGGCTCTGATCCGGGCCCTCGGCGAGATCGAGGAACTTGAGTGGGTGCGAGTGATGTATGCATATCCGACTCATATATCCGACGCGTTTCTGGCGGCGATCGCTGAAACTCCGAAGGCGGTAAAGTATTTGGACATGCCGCTGCAACACGGCTCGCGAAATGTGCTAAAGCTGATGAAACGCGGCGGCACCAGAGAATCTCTAGAGAAGCTGATAACTCGCGTGCGCGATCGAGTGCCCGGCATCACTATTCGAACTACCTTCATAACCGGATTTCCAGGCGAAACAGACGATGACTTTGAAGAGCTATTAGAATTCGTCAAGAACTGCAGATTCGATAACGTCGGAGTATTTACATACTCCGACGAAGAAGGAACAGCAGCCTTCGATCTGCCGAATAAGGTTGATCCAAAAATCGCCGAAAAGCGGCGAAACCGTTTGATGAAGGAACAGGCAAAGATCAGCAAGTCTTTGAACAAGTCGAAGGTCGGTACCACTCGCCGTGTGCTTTTCGAGGGTTTATCGCAGGAATCAGACCTGCTTTTCCAAGGACGCCTTGAGGGACAAGCCGAGGAGATCGACGGCTACATTCTGATCAACGACATGCCTGAAGGATTCGAACCGAAAGTCGGCGAGATCTATAACGTCCGCATCAACGAAGCCCTGGATTACGATCTGGTAGGCGAAATACTTTCCCGCTAACGCGCAGCCTTTGTAATATCGCTTCTGGTTAACTTGTTAAAGAACTGGGTCGCTATCGCTGTCCCCGGACTCAGTCTAGGTTCGGATTCCGCTTGGTTCAGCGCGAGCGGGAGCGCTATCCAATCTTTGCCATTCGCTTCCTTCTCCAATCCGAACAATGCTTTTGACGCCACGAGCGGCAATGCTATCGCTTCGACTGGTTTGCCGTTCTTGCGAAGGCAATTTTCAGGTTCGGACACAACCATATATTCTCGACAAACGAGCGGCCTTTCTGAATAGATCGTGCACGCTTCGTCTTCCAGAAATGGACAGGCGATGTCGAGCGACAAGTACTTTATCGCGAGTTCATGATATTCCGCCCCAGTCGGAGCCACCTCGAAGTTCAACTGTTCTAATATGCCTGATTCGTCTAATTTGCGGATCGCCTGCGAGAAGCGCTGCTTAATAATTTCTCGCTCGTCCGCCGGCATGTCTTGAATGATTTCCTGAAGCATTGCGGACTCCGCGGCTGAAACCGGAACCAAATGGCGGCAGCAGGCGGCGCATGCGGCCCTGCACGAAACCTCGCGGCCTGAATCCGATGCCTGACTTACGGCGGTTCTGACGATCGACCCGCAGACTGAGCGGAACACAGGAAGCATCCTTCGCGGAGTGGTCGGCCCTTTCGGAACATCGACTGAAAAATCGATCGGTACTCCGCCGACAGATACTTTAAGATCGATCCGTACCTTTTGTTTTCCGCCTTTCATCTGGTTTCCCGCCAAGCAAAATTCTGATCGACATCATTATTGCGCCTTTTCCTCAAAGCCAACGCAAAAAGGGCCGTCTTTTTACAGACAGCCCTAAAGTTTAGATTAACGAACGAATTAGTATCCGCCGGTAAAATCGAAGCCGGTTACGTTATCCGTCATGTCAATGAACCTCGAAGATTCGGCAAACTGGTAGCGGCGATGCGAGATCGTCACCATGTAGAAGTTGCCTACTTCAACCTCAGGAATCGTATAGTAACCGAACGTGTTCGTTACTACAGACTTCGTTTCGCCGGTTCCGAGATTCTGAAGCGTGATCAGGGCTCCGCCAACACCTCGTGTGTTCATCAAAGTCGCACGTCCTGAGATCGTTGCCCTCGCCGCACTTGCTCTGAGAAGTACATTCGTGAACGTACAGGTAACCGTCTCACCCGCCTGCGGAGTAACGCTTACAGCGGCGCCGAGGAAGTTGATGTTAACGTTCGCAGCCGCAGTTCCCGTACACGAAAGGTCGGAGAGGGTCCAAGCAGGAGTGAATCCCTCAGTAACCGTTGCAGTCGCACCGGTGTTGACCGTGAGCGAAACTCGATCCGGTCCGACAACGTTGCCGTCAACGAGCGAGAACGATGCCTGATTGGTGTTCGTTGCGGTAAAGCCGAACGACTGAGTCGAAGCATCCGTCTGATCGATCGTCAATACACGCTTGACGATTATCAGGTTTGGCGGAGTCGTCGGGCACGTGAAGTCGATCGCTTCGACTTTGAAGTAGTCATCAAGGTCGCTCAGCGTCTCTGCAGCGATGACGAATTTGTTCGCCGAGACCGCAGCCGCTCCAAAGGTCGCAGAGCGTGCAGCCCCCGTACCGCCATTGCCGCCGCCGTTAGCGGTTTGCGAAAAACTGGCAAGCGTCGCATCGCTCAAGCTGGGGATCGAGCCTCCATTGCCGAACCAAACTCTGATGTCGCTGTCGTTGGTAATGCTTCGCAGATAAGCAACCGGAACAACGATCGGCTGACTAAACTCGAGCAGCAAATAGTCTTTTCGAGTTCCTACGTTATCGACCTTGTGATTGGGGTCACTACCCTCGCCGCTATCCCGGTTGGTGACACCAAGCCCCGCACCGCCATACTGGCCGACGGAGGCCGTTTCCCAAGCTCCGTTACCCGAGTCTCGCGAGAAGGCTCTCACCGTGACGGAAGTACCGCTGTTTGAATAAGTACGCGAATTTCCGAATCCAGAACCGACCACGGTTCCGGGACCGGCAGCGAAATCGAACTTTCCGCTGTCGCAGGCAACCAAACTGTCTTTGGTTTCGACTTCGGCTTTCGGACTTTCAAAACTTCCCCTGAGGACCGATCGCGAACCGCGGCTTTGGGCCTCCACGTTTAGCGAGAACGACGAAAGGATCGCCGCCAAGACAAATACCGTTACGAAATTAAAGTAAATACGCATTTCATTCCTAAATCTCATAGAATCCTCTCCAGAAAGCGGTAAAACACACGGCTAACCGCTCAAAAAACCAGTCTAAGTTACTTGCTTGTCTGGGTGAACAGTTACAATGTTAGCCAGATTCCAGAAAATGTCAATCTAAAATCGTTACTAAGGTGCTTGTGCTAAATGTCTGTAAACAATGAGCCTAGAAGCTCAAGTCCACTTCGATATGGCTGCCGTGAAACAAATTTAGGGATTTTGCAGTATATTTCGGTTCAAAGGATAAGTATTAAAGTTAAAGCGTTGTAACGCTTCACAACCCAAACAACATGAAAAAACACTCGAGATCAATCTCGCTCTTACTACTGCTGACAATTTCTAGCCCGATCGTCGCTTTGGCACAGGGCACCTCGACAGCTGATATCAACGACCGCATTCGAAAAGAGGGAATGGATAATTCCCAGATAATGAAAACGCTTCACACGTTGACGGACGTCTACGGACCGCGTCTGACCGGATCGCCAAAGCTGAAGGCTGCCGGCGATTGGGCCACCACTCAAATGAAGACGTGGGGATTTGACCGGGTAGAAATGGAGCCGTGGGAATGGGGCAACGTTGGGTGGGTTAACGAGCGTGCGGCCGGCTACCTCACTGCGCCCGTAAAAGACAACCTCACTTTCGAGGTGCTCGCGTGGACTCCGAGTACGAACGGACCCGTGTCCGGCGAAGCGTTTCAAATAATACTGCCGCAGCGTCCGACACAGGCCGAATTAACCGCTTATTTCGACAGCGTGCGTTCTCAGATCAGCGGTAAGATCGTGATCTGGGGTAACCCTGCCGTCATACCTGTTAACTTCGAACCGCCGGCAAAACGCATCGCGGACGACGTTATTGCGCGCCGCTTTGACCCGAACCCGACCGCCGCTCAAACGCCTCAAGGGCCGCCGAGACCGGTTACGGGTACACCGGTCGAGCCGAAACCCGGAGCGCTTGCGGGGAGCGACATCAATACGCAGGTAAATGCGTTCTTGCTGGCGAGCGGAGTGAAGGCTCGAGTAAACGACGCGGGCCGCGAACACGGCCAGATCCGGGCGTTTTCGAATGGGTATGACCCGACGAAAGTCGTTCCGACGGTCGTGATGCGAAATGAAGATTTCGGCCGCATCGTTCGCCTAATGAAGGACGGAAGCAAGGTTGAGCTTGAGTTCGATATTCGAAACCAGATCTATCCTGAAGGCCGCACGGCGTATAACGCGATCGGCGAGATCGCCGGATCTGACAAGGCCGACGAAGTGATCATGCTCGGAGGTCACCTCGATTCGTGGCATGCGGCGACGGGTGCCACCGATAATGCGATCGGTTGTGCCGTAATGATGGAAGCCGCAAGGATCTTAAAGGCGATCGGAGTAAAGCCGCGTCGTACGATTCGAGTAGCTCTTTGGAGCGGGGAAGAGCAGGGACTTCTTGGTTCGCAAGCCTATGTAAAGAAACATTTTGGATCCGCAGAGGCTCCTACGGCAGCGTACTCAAAATTTGGCGGTTACTTCAATATCGACTCTGGAACGGGCCGAGCCCGAGGATTCTCAGTATTTGGGCCACCTGAAGCTGCCGGCCAGCTTCGAGCTGCTACGGGCAGCAGCTTTGCGGAATACGGATTCGGTGGTTCCACGGCGACCGCCAGCCGCGGCCTTGGTGGTTCTGATCACACGTCTTTCAATCAAGCCGGGCTCCCGGGAATCGGAGTGCAGCAAGATCCGATCGAGTATGGAACGCATACTTGGCACACGAACCTCGATACATACGAGCGGATCGTTGAAGACGACGTGAAGAAATCCGCGATCATTGTGGCGGCCGCCGTTTATCAGCTTGCGATGGCCGATAGCCTTTTGCCGAGGTTTGCTGCAGACAAAATGCCCGCACTGCCTCCGCGAAACTAATAAACAGCGATAGTTCGAGATAAGGAGCGGATTTACGGGTCCGCTCCTTTTTGCGCAATCGTATTTGTTCGATTTCTCGCTTCAATCTATTCGGTGTAGAATCTGCCTACATCCTGTTCAGTCTCAGAGATAGTGCCTAATGGAATTCATCGCGAATCTCAATCTCCTTGTACTGTTCGCCATCATCGGAGGCGTCGGCTTTGCCTTTCTGCTCGTATCGCTGGTTGTTGGCGATGTGTTCGAGGCGGTCGGATTTGACCTTGACGGCGGTGCGACTGGGACGGACTTTGGACTGCTCGATAGTCGCGTGATCGCGGTTTTCCTGACAGCATTTGGCGGTTTCGGCGTGATCGCGGCACAGAACGGATTCGGTGCGGTTGGATCTTCGGTTTTTGGATTGCTTGGCGGGATCGTCTTTGCAGGCGTCGTCTCAGTTTTCGGCAGGTTCTTGATCGCACAGCAAGCCTCGAGCACGGTAACGGATGATGACCTCGTAGGTCGAACTGCTCAGGTTACTGTTGCTATCAAACCGGGAGCCATCGGTCAAATAACCGCTAAGATCGGAGACGAAAGAGTAGAAAAGATTGCGAGAGCAAAAGATGGAATGGAGATCGCTACCGGATCGATCGTAAAAGTCGACTCAGTTATTGGCGATGCTGTGATCGTTGTTCCCGAAGAAACGCGTCCTTACTAACAAAGCGGATCTTCACCCTCAAGGAGTACCCAAAATGGAAACACTTTTGAATGCACCGGTATTGTTGACCGTCCTTGCGATCCTCGTTGTAGTGATCGCATTGCTGATCGCACTGATGCTGATCAGCCGCAATTACATTAAAGTCTCGCCAAACCAGGCGGCGGTTATCTCCGGCCGTAAGCGAAAGCTAGCCGACGGCACGATCGCCGGATACCGGCTTGTCCGCGGCGGTGCGACGCTAGTTTTTCCATTCCTTGAAAAAGTTGAATATCTGGATCTCAACGTAATAACGGTTCCGCTTGCGACGTCGCGAGCCTACACCGTACAGGGCGTGCCGGTATCGGTAAAGGCCGTTGCGAACGTCAAGATCAAGGGCGACGATACGTCACTTCGATCCGCGGCCGAACGGTTTCTCGGCATGCCGCAGGAACAGTTTCACCGGCTCGTTTTTCAAACGCTTGAAGGCCACCTTCGAGCGATCCTTGGTACGCTAACCGTCGAAGAGATCAACAACGACCGGCAGAGTTTCGCGCAGAAACTGACCACTGAAGCGGCGGGCGATCTCGAAAAGATGGGAATTGGCCTTGACGCTCTCACGATCCAGGAAATATCGGATGAGGAAGGGTATCTCGACGCTCTCGGAAAACGTCGAACTGCGGAAGTTAAACGGGACGCCGAGATCGGCCAAGCTGAGGCAAATCGCGATTCGAAGATCAAGGCGTCACTCGCGCTTCAGGAAGGCGAGAAAGTAAGACTTGAGACTGAGGCGCAGATCGCACAGTCTCAACGAGAAACCGAGATTCAAAAGGCTCAGGTTCAGGCAGAGATCGAATCCGAAAGGGCGAAATCGCTCCAGGCAGGTCCACTGGCCGATGCAAAGGCCCAGCAGCAGGTCACGGCCGAAGAAGTTCGCGTCGAAAAAGTTCGTACGCAGGAAATGATCTCGGTTCAAGAGCAGGAAGTTCTTCGAAAAGAAAAAGAACTCGAAGCGACTGTTGTGAAACAGGCTGAGGCAGATCGGAGGGCAGCGGTTCTTCGAGCCCAGGGTCTGCAGGAGGCTCAGATCCTGGAGGCCGAAGGCCGCAAACAGGCTCTTATCGCGACCGCTGAAGCGGAGGCTCAAAAGCTGCAGAGGGAAGGTCAGGGCCGGGCATCCGCGGTTGAGGCGGAAGGTAAGGCCGAGGCGGAAAAGATCCGCGCTGTCGGTCTTGCGGAGGCCGAGAAGCTACAGGCGAAAGGATTAGCAGAGGCAAAAGCTATCGAGGCGCAGGGACTTGCCGAAGCCGCCGCGATCAAAGAAAAAGCAGCTGCGTGGAGGGAATTCAACGATGCCGCGAGACTACAGACGATCCTGGAAAAACTGCCGTCGATCATCGAGTCCTCTGCACCCGTATTTCAGGCTGTTGCCGAACCGCTCGGAAAGATCGATAAGGTAGTGATGATCGATCAGGGCGGCAACGGAAATGGCGATGGCGGGGGCATTAATCGATTTGCCCAAACCGGGCCGACACTCATCTTCAGCTTGCTGCAGCAGTTGCAGGCGTTAGGACTCTCTTGGCCTGAGATCCTGGCGCAGCTAGGCGTTGAAAGTAATGGCGGGTCAGGTGAGAAAGCGGTAACACCCGCAAAGCCAAATCCGCCGAAGCCGAGCAGTCCGCCAGCCGTCGGCGACTAGCTGAAGAGTCCGAATGACGGACAGATGTTTGCGAGAACGCATTCGTCGCACTTTGGCTTTCTGGCATTGCAGATCTTTCTGCCGTGAAAGATCATCCAGTGCGGGAACATAACCCAGTCTTTTTTAGGCACCAGCTCCTGAAGATCGCGTTCGATCTTTTCAGGAGTTTTTTCTTCGGTAAGGCCCAGCCGCTGCGACAGCCGACTGACGTGCGTGTCCACCACGACTCCGCTGGCAATGCCAAAGGCGTTGCCAAGAACGACGTTTCCGGTCTTACGGGCAACGCCTCCGAGGGTCAGGATCTCCTCCATCGTGCGCGGTATCTCGCCGCCATATACTTCGATCAGCCGTTGACTAGCCGCCTTAATATTTTTCGCTTTATTTCTAAAGAAGCCGGTCGAGTGTATGTCTCGCTCGAGTTCCTGCTGTGAGACGTTTACGAAATCCTCAGGCCTACGATACTTACGGAACAGATCGGCCGTAACAATATTTACGCGTTCGTCAGTACATTGTGCAGACAGAATGGTTGCGACTAGCAGCTCAAATGGTTTTGTATAATTCAGTGCGCAGTGGGCATCCGGATATGCCATTTTTAACCGCTTGATTATCTCGGCAGTTCGTTTCTTTCTGTCGGCGATCATTCGTGAAAAGAGGCTAGAAAAGATGAGATGAAAATGCAAATACGACTTCCTTCGGGTAAGATTCATTACAGCGAACAACGAGATCACGGAGTCTGTTTTTGAACTTTCTCAAATATCTTTGTGTCCGCCGTGGAGAAAAATGAACGTTCCGCTTCTCGATCTATCTGAACAAAATCGCGATCTTCGACCGGAAATCGAGGCCGCCTTAGGCCGAGTTTTGGATACTAACGGTTTTATCCTCGGTTCCGAAGTGAAGGCCCTCGAAGAAGAGCTGGCCGAATATTGCGGAACCAAACACGCGATCGGCTGTGCTTCAGGAAGTGACGCTCTGCTGCTCGCGCTTATGGCCCTCGACGTTCAGGCAGGCGACGAGGTAATTACGACCCCGTACAGTTTCTTCGCGACGGTCAGCGCGATCACGCGGCTTGGTGCGGTGCCTGTTTTCGTCGACATCGATCCTGATACATATAATCTTGACGTAGGCCAGATCGAGTCGAAGATCACAGAGCGCACCAAAGCTATCCAGCCGGTTCATCTTTATGGCCAGTGCGCGGATATGAAGGCTCTGCGCGAGGTTTCGGCAAAGCACAAAATACCGCTTGTAGAAGATGCCGCTCAGGCTATCGGGGCCGAAGAGAATGGCGTCCGCGCCGGTGCGATGAGCGAGGTCGGGTGCTTCTCGTTTTATCCGTCGAAAAATCTCGGCGGAATGGGCGACGGCGGATTCATGACGACCAATGACGACGACCTCGCCGAGAAGCTTTTCGCACTTCGAGTACACGGCTCTAAAGAACGTTATTACCACAAGTGGGTCGGCCTTAATTCTCGCCTCGATGGTTTTCAAGGCGCCGTACTCCGTGTAAAACTGCCGCATCTTGACTCGTGGTCTGACAAACGAAAGGCGAATGCCGACCTCTATCGGGAATTGTTTACCGACTCTGGTTTGGGCGAGCAGCTCGGGCTTCCTTTCGAGCGGGAAAATGTTCGTCACATTTACAATCAGTACGTCGTTCGTGTCCCGGGCCGGCGTGACGAACTCCGAAGTTTTCTAACCGAAGCGGGAATTGGCACGGACATCTATTATCCCGTTCCCCTTCATTTACAAGAGTGCTTTGAGTACGTCGGTTACAATCTGGGAGATTTTCCCGAATCAGAGAAAGCGGCGCAGGAAACCCTCGCTCTCCCGATTTTCCCAGAATTGAAACCCGAACAACAGAAGTTTGTAGTTTCGAGGGTATTAGAGTTTTTCGATAACTGATCAAACCTTTGGCGGATCATCTCATAACCATCTCAAAGCCGATCTATTCGCGTACGATCTGCATCGCGGCGATTTTGATCGTATTTGCATTCGCCTGGTTCTCGATTCGCTGGCAGGTGGGCGAGCTGTTTGCGGATGTAACCGGAGTCAGCGCTCCTGAAGCTTCCGATGCCGCGCAGACCGCGATCGGCCTCGCTCCGGCTAGTCCGCGGGGATATTGGCTATGGGGATCTATACTGAAAACATCTTTTGATGAAGCAACGCTGGAGGCCGCTGCCGAGAAATATGAGGAAGCGGCACGACGTTCACCCAGCAGTTACCGAGCCTGGACGGAGCTGGGGCGCGTAAACGAGCAGATCGGTTCATACGAGAATGCCGAATCCGCCTTCTTAAAGGCGATCGAACTTGCTCCGGAGTATACGATTCCCAGATGGCAGGCTGGAAACTTTTATCTTAGACGCGGACGCGTTGAGGATGCTGTGACGCAATTGAATGCGGCCGCACGACACAGTAGCCCTTATCGTGTACAGGTTTTTTCAACTGCCTGGAACGTTCTTGGGCAAGACACCGGTCAGGTCGAGCAATTCCTGACGGAATCCGGAGATTCCAAAGCGTCTCTCGCTTACTTCTACGGAACGATCAACCGGCCGAACGACGCCATCCGGATCTGGAATACGATCGAGCAGGACAAAAAGGCCGAATACGCCTGGCAAGTTCAAGCACTTGCCCGAGACCTGATGACTCATCGATCTTATCGCGGAGCTCTCGAATTTTCTCGTCAGGCAGGTATCGATCCGGACGCGAGGCCGGAAGTGATTTCTAACGGCGATTTCGAGTTGCCGATTCGAGTTTCTGATCGCGAGTTGAGGTTTGACTGGAGCCTTGTACGAATAGATGGAAAGGTCGATGTTTCGTCCGACACGTCTGTCAGGCACGGTGGCCGGCGGAGTCTGAAATTCTCTAACCGCGGTTACGCCAAGCCATCATACCAAGGGCTTCGTCAGGCGGTGGCAGTTTCTCCCGGCGGTAAGTATCGGCTTTCATTCTGGGTAAGGACCGAGAATTTACGAAGTGGCAGCTTGCCGTTTATTGAAGCACGAGACGCGAAAAGCGATGCAGTACTGGCTGCAACGGTGCCTTTCGCCGCGGAAACCAACGACTGGCAGCAACTGATTTTAGATTTTGCTGTGCCCGCAGAAAGTGACGGAATTTATCTGATCAGCGGCCGAGAGCCTTGTAGTGGAGAGTGTCCGATGACCGGGACATTTTGGCTCGACGATTTTTCTCTTTCACGTATCAACTAGCTCGCTATCGTGGATCCAAGAACTAAGCTCAACCAAGCGGCCTTCGTGATGATCTTCGTCATCATTACTGCCTCGACGCTTCTCTACGGGGCGGTTCATCAAGGTGTCCTGGCTCTTATATACTTCCTAATAACTCTGACGATCTTGGTATGTGCGGCGGACAGTCTGCGTGCAGGAAATCTGAGTTTCAGCGGAGAGCCGCTGCAGCTGATCCTTTACGCGGCGGCCATTTACGGCATCATTCAGATCATGCCGTTAGGTACAGCTTCGGGAGCTAGTCCGCTCGCGGGAATTCCCGCTACCATCTCTTTCGATCCGTTCGCAACGCAGGTCAACGCCCTCCATTTCTTTGCACTTGGACTGTTTTTTACGCTTGCTCTGAGTTTGATCGACTCGGCTTCGAGATTGCGAAAACTAGCGGCGTTTATAACCATCTTCGGAGCGCTGTTCGCTTTCTTTGCGATCATTCAATCGCTGTTGAGCCCGACGAAAATATACGGACTCCTGGAGCGCCCAATTCCGTTCGGATCGTTCGTAAGCCGGAATAATTTTGCCGGGTGGATGGAAATGGCCGTCGCTGTTCCGCTCGGAATGCTTTTTACGGGCTCGGTTTCCCCGGACAAGCGGATGATCTATATCACCGCGGCGGTTTTGATGGGAGTTTCAATCGTTCTGAGCGGATCGCGAGGCGGGCTAATTGCGTTGATCTTAATGATCGCCTTTCTCGTGTTCGTTAACTACGTGCAAAGCGACCGAGGCTCAGGGTTTTTGAAGATAGTCTTCGGACTGGCGATCATCGTGGCGATAGTTGCTGGAACCGCATTCGTCGGCGGTGAGAACACGCTTACGCGGATTAGCGAAGGCGAGGCGGTTGCTGAAGGCGTTGTAACTCGTCCCCAAATATGGCGCACGACGATCGAGATGATCGAAGACAACTTCCTGTTCGGCGTTGGGCTGGGTGGATACGGTGTTGCCTACACCAGGTATGACAAGGCGAGTGGATTCGAGCGAGTCGAGCAGGCGCATAACGATTACCTGCAAGTGGTGTCAGACGCTGGAGTTGTTGGTCTTGTGTTGGGTCTCGCTTTCCTGATCCTGGTTATTCGGACCGGACGAAAGGCGATAAGCACGGACAATCTTGAGCGACGCGGATTTGCGATAGGGGCGCTGGCTGGTATCTTTGCGACACTCATTCACAGCATTTTCGATTTCAATCTGCATACCACCGCGGTAGCTCTACTGTTTCTAACGCTCTTGGCGATCCTCGTTGCGTCATGCTCACCGTATGCCGACGATGCGATAGATGATAAGCACCGAAGGCGAAGGCCTCGCACTACTTAAACCACGCGACAGCCGTTGAGTCCTGTCGTACAATACTGATTTATGATCGAACGCGAACAGATCGAAATGGACGTCGTTTTCGTCGGCGCCGGGCCGGCGAATCTTGCTGGTGCGCTTTGGCTTAAGAAGAAGATTTCCGAGCATGACGAGTATGTAGAACGCGGTATCAAGCCGGGTAACAAGATCGGTGAGATCGAGATCGGGATCGTCGAGAAAGGATCGTTCGTCGGCGCTCATATCTTGAGTGGTGCTGTAATGGACCCGATCGCGATTCGCGAACTGATGCCCGACTTTCTAGAGCAAGGCTGTCCGGTAGATTCGGTCGTCACCGAAGATGCGTTTTGGTATCTGACCAGCAAGAGGGGAATTGACGCTCCGATTGTCCCGCCGCCGCTAAAAAATAAGGGTAAATACATCTTGAGTTTAAGCAAAATGTGCGAATGGCTGGGAGAAAAGTGTGAAGAAGCGGGGATCAACATCTTTCCTGAGTTTCCGGCGAGCGAGGTTTTGTATGACGAGAACGACCGCGTGATCGGAATTCGCACGGGCGATAAAGGCATCGACAAAGAAGGCCATCGAAAAGACAATTTTGAGCCCGGTGTTGATCTGCTCGCAAAGGTTACGGTTCTCGGCGAGGGTTCGAGAGGGAGTCTCGCGAAACAGTTAGTGTCTCGACTCGGCTTGATGGAGGGTAAAGAGTCTCAGGTCTTCTCGATCGGCGTTAAAGAGCTGTGGGAAGTTCCAGAGGGAAATTTTGACCAGGGCAAGGTCGTGCACACTCTCGGTTTTCCTTCCGATACGCAAACCTACGGCGGCGGCTGGATCTACGGCATGAAGGACAACGTGATCAGTATCGGTTACGTCACCGGTCTCGATTACAAAGATCCAAACATCGATCCTCACGCCGAGTTTCAAAAGTTCAAGACACACCCGAAAGTCGCCGAAGTTTTGAAGGGCGGCAAGATGATCAAATACGGGGCGAAGACGATCAACGCCGGCGGATATTGGACGATGCCGAAGCTCTATGCCGACGGCGTATTGCTCGTTGGCGATACGGGTTCGTTCCTGAACGGCCAGCGTATCAAGGGTATCCATACGGCGATGAAGTCGGGGATGCTTGCTGCGGAGACGATCGTCGATGCCTTAGCCCACGACGACACCTCGACTCATCACCTCAGACACTTTGAAGAAAAAGTGAATCTAAGTTGGATCTACGACGAGCTTCATCCGGTTCGCAACTTTCACGCATCATTTCAAAGCGGTCGATGGTCGGCTCTTATTAACAGCGGCCTGCAGTTCTTAACGAAAGGGCTTGCTTGGGGTTTTCTGCCGAAAGAGCATCACATTGCCGGTCACGAGCGAATGGAGCATCAGGCCAACGGTTCCGGTGCTATGCTGCCGAACGATCATCTAAAACTCGACAGGTATAAAAAGGTCCCGTTCGACAAAACCCTGACCTTTGATAAGATCACGGACGTTTACCATGCCGGCGTTGGCCATGACGAAGACCAGCCGTCGCATCTTCACGTCTTGGATACCGAAATATGTGCTACGCGCTGTGCCGAGGAGTACGGAAATCCTTGTCAGCGTTTCTGTCCGGCGTCGGTTTACGAGATGGAAGAGCGCAACGGTCGCCGGGAATTGAAGGTTAACTTTTCAAACTGCGTGCACTGTAAAACGTGCGACATTTCCGATCCTTATCAAATAATCAACTGGGTAACGCCTGAAGGCGGCGGAGGCCCGAATTACAAAGGGATGTGACCGCCGATCAAACTCAACTAGATGTAAACGTCTCGATGGTTCGGGACGTTTTTATTTTTGGCATCGCCGTTGCATTAAATCCGCTAGAAGACCAATGTTCGTACGACTAAAGTACAGATCGAAAACGGGAGGCGGAAAATGGCAGTAGTAAACAAAGACGAAATTAAAGGGAAATGGGAGCAGGCAAAGGGTACCGTCAAGGATAAAGTGGGCGAGGCGACGGACGATCGAGAGATGGAAGCCGAAGGAGAAGCTCAGCGTGCGGGCGGAGAGGCTCAGGAAGGTTGGGGCAAGGTGAAGAGAAAAGTTTCCGACGCGATCGACGACGTAGCTGATGCCGTAAACCGTTAATTTCGGCAAGTATTCAGCTTTAAGGCGAAAAAGAGCCGTCACTCGAGTAACGGCTCTTTCGCAAGTATAGGGTCGATCTAGTTCTCTAAAATCTTAAAATTTACTCTCTTTTCCTCCAGCTCGCGCATCGCAACGCGGGTTGCCTTATGCTTGCGGGTGTCGATCTCGGTACGAGACTGAGCCCCTCGTTGGAGCTGCTTGCTGCGCTGAGCTGCGAGCAAGATCATTCGATACTTCGAGTCGATCGCTGGCGGATCGATAACTTCGTCTTCGATCTCTTCCGAATCTAACGCTTCAACCGGTTCTTGAGCCATAAATTATAAAGGTTCTCCTCAAATCAAGCGTCAGACCGCTCGAAACTATCTAGGATACTCCTAATTGAGTCAACTTGTCTATCAAGGAGTTGGCGTTCGGCAACGATCACCGAAGATAACCTACTCGCAGCCACGCTCAATTCGTCATTGACGATCACATATTTAAAGCGGGCGTATCGCGACACCTCGTAATGGGAATTCTTCAAGCGAATGTCCAAATCGTCATTGCTCTCAGTTGCACGTGCAACTAATCTGGCACGCAGCGTCTCGAATGACGGCGGAAGGATGAAGATGCTGACGGCATTCGGAATCTTATCCATCACCGCCTCAGCGCCTTGTACGTCTATCTCGAGAATAACGTCGCGGCCCTCGGCAGTGATACGTTCCGTCTGCGCTCTGGAAGTCCCGTAAAGATTGCCATGAACCTCGGCATATTCGAGAAATCCGCCGTCATCGATCTCTTTCTGAAACTCCTCTTTGGTGACGAAATGATAATGACGGCCGTTCTCTTCTCCGAATCTAGGCGCCCGGGTCGTCAAGGACACTGAATATCCGAGGCTAGGAACACGCTCCAATATCTCTTTGATAAGAGTGCCCTTACCACCGCCGGAAGGAGAACTGATAATTATTAGATTCCCCTTCATTACTCGATATTCTGTACCTGCTCCCTTATCTTTTCAATATCGCTTTTTATCTGAAGCGCATTTTCTTTGACGACCATGTTCGAGGTTTTCGAGGTTATCGTGTTTGCCTCGCGGTTCAGTTCCTGAGTAAGGAAATCGAGGCGCTTGCCTACGTCGTTATTGTCAGCCATGATCGATCGAAAATGACCTAGATGAGTTCGCAGCCGGGTGATCTCTTCCGAAATGTCCGAACGGTCGGCAAGATACGATATCTCCTGGGCCAGACGCCCTTGGTCGAGTTCGATCTGCGACTCGCTCTTGGCAAGCATGTCTCCGATCCTTTTCGTCAGCCTCACTCGATATTCGTCTGCTACATTCGCCGACTCCGATTCGATTGTCGGCAGACGTTTGTCTATGCCGTCGATCAAAGCGGCAAGCTCTGTTTTCAGAAGTTCGCCTTCCTTTTCTCGCATCTTCTCCAGATCGTCGAGCGACGACGATAGGGCGGATTCGATGCCCGCAAGAAATGCCGGATCAAGGTCGTCTTTTTTAGGAACGACGACATTTGGAAGGCGGGCAACTACATTCAGGTCGGGCTCGCCGTTAAGGCTGAACTCTTCCTGCATCTGCTTCATCGCCGCCAGATATCCCGAGATCATCGGACGATTCAACTCATACGTGATCTCGTCCGAGCGGTCGTATTGAATGTTGACCTCGACGCGTCCGCGCGACAATCGTTCACCGATCAAGTGCTTGAGGCGTGTCTCAAGCTGCAGCAGCTCGCCGGATAGACGAAGGTTCACGTCGAGAAATCGGTTATTAACCGTCTTCAGTTCGACCGTTATCGCAAAATTTTCACCGGACGCAGAACCGCGTCCAAAGCCTGTCATTGATCTCATACAGTTACGTTTTGAATCACCTCGTCGTCGCCTGCGAACTGAAGCTCGTAGAGTCTCCTGTATTTTCCGTTCGCGGCCAAAAGCTCTGCGTGCGTTCCGGTTTCCGCGATCCGTCCACGATCCATCACCACGATCTTGTCGGCCTTTCGAATAGTGGAAAGGCGATGGGCGATAACGATCGAGGTCCGGTTGTTCATCAGATTTTCCAGAGCCTGTTGGACCAGAAGTTCGGATTCGGTATCTAAAGCAGATGTCGCCTCGTCCAGGATCAGCAAGGGAGCGTTTACCAACACCGCACGGGCGATCGCGATCCGTTGCCGCTGTCCGCCTGAAAGTAAAGTTCCACGTTCGCCGACACGTGTATCGAAGCCGTTTGGAAGCTCATCGACGAAGTCTTCAGCGAACGCAATTCTCGCGGCCTCTCGAACTTCCTCATCGGTGGCGTCAGGTTTTCCGTAAGATATGTTGTATCTGACCGTGTCGTTGAACAGCACTGTCTCTTGAGTTACGAGTGCGATCTGACGGTGAACGCTGCCGATCTTCGCATCGCGCAGGTCGGTTCCATCCCAAAGTATTGATCCTTCTGTGGGATCGTAAAGCCTTTGAACCAGCTTGATGAGGCTGGACTTCCCGCTGCCGCTTTCTCCAACGAGAGCAACAACCGAACCCTTCTCGACTGAGAGCGAGACACCGTCCAGGATCTTTCGGTCGTCGCTTTGATAGGTGAATGAAACATTCTTTAGCTCGACTCGCTCCTTCAGCGGCTGAAGCTCGACGGCGTTAGCCCTCTCCGGCAAGACGTCGGTCTCATCAAGCACATCCCAAACGTCTTTTGCCGCAGCGAAAGCCTTACTGATCTCGTTGTGCTGCCGAGAGATCTTCCGCATCGGGTCGTAGCTTCGGAAAAGAAAGTACATGAACCCGAAAAACTCGGCAGCCAGCAATCTTCCTTCGCTGATCTCGCGAAGGCCAAAATACAAAAGTACCAGCAGGGCTAGGTAACCGATAATCTCGATCGTCGGCGGCGACAGGGCCGAAACACGTCCGGATCGAAGATTAGCCTTGGCGATGATCGACGCGACCTTTTCAAAGCGAACCTTTTCGCGTTCTTCAGCACGATATGCTTTTACTATCGTCTGATTCGAAAGCGTTTCCTGAGCCGTGTCCGTGAGGAGCTTATTACCCTCAAAAGACTCATGAGCAAGCCGGCGCAACCGTTTGCTGAATTTCGAGGTAAGAAATCCCAGGATCGGCCCGATCAGAATCGCCCCAAGCATGAGTCGCCAGTTGAGATAGAACAAGGCTCCCAAAAGAAACAATAGGATCAAGGCTTCGCGAAGCACATCGCGTAGATTCGAGCTAACGGCCAGTTCGATCGCCGAACAGCTTACGGCAAGACGAGATACGAGAAAGTTTGTGCGGTGACGTTCAAAGAACGCCGCTGGCTGACTTAGAAGGTGGTCATAAAGCTGTTTTCTGAGGTCGAGAACGGCCGCCTGACCGATCTTTGCCATCAGATATGACGAGAAATATTCGGCAACCCCCTTCCCGACGGCGAAACTCAAGAGCAGAGATGCGATAACCAGCCAGGCATGGTACCAGTTGTCTTTCGGTACGAGGCTGTGGAGGTCGAACGGAGCCTTGGCTTCCGCACCGGCAACAGGCATGAATTGCTCAAAAAGCGGGATCAACAGTGCTCCCGTAGCGGTCTCGAATGCAGCCACCAGGATCATCGCGACGCAGGCAAGCGCGAAGGTCAGCCAATGTGGCCGAACGTACCTGAGCAATCGTTTGAGGTCCTGCATTTGCCGCGATAAGAACGAAGTCTAAATGATAGTGTAAGCGTCGCGGATATGTCCAAAAGCCCTAATGTTTGCAACCTCGCAACTCAGTGTGGCATCTTTTTCTCTAGCGCCAGTCTCTCGGAGAAAATATGCATAACTTACCTACTTCAAAGATTGCCTCGACGTTTGTCTTATTGCTCCTATTCAGTTTTGCCGCTTTTGCACAAGTCGATGTGGCGCGTCGTACGACCGCGATCACCTATCCGCTCGACGAGCAGGTGATGGTGAATTTTCGCGGGACGACGCGTTTTCCGCGGATGAAGGGTGAGGCAAAGGTTAAACGAACGAGCCGCAACGGCACCGAGATAGAGCTGTCGGTATCGAAGATGCCCAGGCCGTTTGAGCTTGGTCGCGGATATGCGACGTATGTCCTGTGGGCGGTCTCTCCCGATGGGCAGGTAGCTAATCTTGGCGAGATCAAGCGGCGTGGTTTTTGGGAGTTCGACTCGAAGATCAGCGTCACAACACCGCTTCAGAATTTTGCACTTATCATCACTGCCGAACCTCATTTCCTGGTCGCCCGGCCGAGCCAGGAAATAATGCTGGAGAATCTGAATCCATACACGATCAGCGGAAGGCGAATCGAGACAACGCCGTCAGTTCAGTATTTCGGCAATTCGAGCGACTTCTTCCGCGACACGCGTACGCCGGAGATCGCCGAGATAGATTATTCTAAAACGCCCTCGACCATCCTTCAGGCCAAGCAGGCGTTGGCCCTCGCAAAGTTTGCCGGAGCCGACCGCGACGCTGCCGAGGACCTTCGTGAGGCCGAGTCTCTGCTGACCAATGCCGAGGAATCGTGGAAGGCCGGCCGAAAGGAAGAGGATGTCGATATCACGGCTCGCAAGGCGATCAGCGTTGCGGTAAAGGCCGAAGGCTCGTCACTTGTCCGCCGACAGGCCCGTGAACAGCGAAACGAACAAGCCCGGAACGACGCCGAGGTTCGCAAGATCGAAGACCGGCTCGCCGAGGCGCTCGCCGAGATCGAAGATCTGAAGCGTCAGCTCGCGGACGAGACGCGGGCAAGGGAACTAGCTCAGCGTGATGTGGCCAACTTCTCCGGCCAGGCGAGGGATCTTCGAAATGAGAACGGCCGGCTTAGGGAAGACTTGGGCAAGGTCCGTGTCGAAGCCGATTCGGCGACCGCCCGATTGACCGCCATACAGCAGGCCAGCCGCGACGCTGAGGAACAGCGACAGCGCGACGCTCGATTGGAAGCTATGAGGGCAAACGAGGCTTCGCTCATCGCCTCGCTGCGGCGGTTTGGCACGGTCGCTAAGACCGAACGCGGCATCGTCCTTACGCTGGCGGAAACCTACTGGAGTGCTCCGCGTGCGTCTAGTTTTGCGCCGGTTGCCAACGCGCGCTTAACTTCGCTCGGTGAATTGCTTGTGTCGAATCCGGATTATCGTGTTCAGATCGAGTCGCACACGGACGCGACTGGCGACCCGGCCGAGCTATCGACGCTTACCGATAGCCGATCGAAAGCGATAGCCGAGCGACTGAGCCAACTTGGCGTAGCCGATTCTCGGATCGAGCCACGCGGCCTGGGCGCGACACTGCCTGTCGCTCCTAACACGACCAACGCCTCAAAGGCTCGCAACCGCAGGGTTCAGATGATCCTCGTCCCGTCCATATAATGGTCGATTTAGAGTGGGAATGGCTGTCCGGTTTCCGGCAGCCATTTTTCGTTGTTGGGTGCGGTCCATTTAATTACAGGAACCTCCGGTGGGCGATTAATGCAGCGAATCAAACAAATGTACTACATGGGGTATTGACACCGTGTTGCATCTGTGGCAATCTAATTGCTCCGAGCTTAGTTCCGGGCCGATCTTTGATAATAAAAATAGCCGAGAGAATGCTGGTAACGTCATTGGACGCTGAGTGTAAATGCTAGATCACCGTTTCAAATGAAACAGATCCTGTGTCGCAGAAAGAAACGAAACAAGGGACTTGAAAGCTGAGGTATCACTTCAACCAATCCTCCGTAAGTTCTAGAACTTGATCCAAATGGATCAAAACGACCCACGCGAAATGGTACGACTCAAACAACTTAGCTAGTCTGCGAGTACCCTCAAGCGATCGGGCGGGAGGCCGACCATGCATTCGTCGCCAGGGTTTAGGCCGATGAGGCGAGTGACCATGGCTTGGAGGCTGAGGCCGGAGCAATCTAGAGTGACGTAGGTTGCGGGGCCGGAGAAATGTATGTCGGTGATGGTGCCTTTGAGAAGGTTGTCTTCCGGGAAGGAGGCACCGAAGCTGAGGACGACCTGTTCGGGGCGGATGGCGAGCATCGCGTTTTTGTTGATGGCGCCGAGGCCGCGGAGTTCGACGCGTTGGGTGAAGAGTCGATGTTCGCCATCGATGGTTTGGAACTCGGGCAGGTCGGATTTCGACGACGTGAGCCGACGGGCTTCGATCAAGTTACACGGGCCGGTGAGCGACGCGACGATGCGGTTGGCCGGTTCGTGATAAAGATCGCGGGGCGTGCCGGTTTGCTGGACGTAGCCGTTTGCGAAGACGGCGGAGCGGTCAGCGGCGAGCAGCACATCGTCAAAGGAGGAGGTCGAGAATATTACCGGCTCGGTTCGGTTTTTCATCGACTCGGCCAGATCCTTACGCTTTTCGGCGTCAAGGCCTTTGAAAGGAGAATCGAGGAAGAGTGGACCGCTTGATTCGTTAATCTTTGAACGATCGAACATCATCACGCCGGCGACGGTTTCGGGGCGGAAGATGCGTGCGATGAGCGATGCCTTGCTGCCGCCGAACAGCGAATCGTTCGAGATATCTTTAAGGAGTTCGCGTTTGCCGGAGCCGTTCGGGCCAAAGATCGCGAAGACCTCGCCGTCCGCGACATCGAGAGAAACATCGCGGTAAAGCCACTGGTTTCCGCTTCGTTTTGAAAGGTTATCGACCTTGATCGGCATGTTTAGGGAACAATCGGCAAGAGATAGCGTGCAAAGAAAAGTATGCTGTTGTCATCAATTTAAGGCAAGTATAGACTTTTCATCGGGCGGATTTTCGTGTGAAAAAGGCTTTCATCACAAAGGCACAAAGGTTTTCATGAAGTGCACAAAGAAAAGGCGGGCTTGTCGGTAAAAGATAATGGCGAAGAAAGAACGCAGCATTCCCAGAAAGATCGCACACGCCGCGGGTTGGCAGCTCTTCAAGCGAGGAGCGAAGATGCTGCCGTTCGGCGGTACTGCTGTTGCCGTCATCCTGGTCGGCAGCGACATCAGGCAGAAAGGTGTGGTGAACGGTGTGATCAATTCGGCGATCGACGCTATCCCGTTCGTCGGGCTGGCGAAGAACGGAATCGAGATAGTTCGCGGGAAAGATTTTATCGCGGACAAGCCGGAGAAAAAGGAGAGCAAGAATGGATCAGAAACAGCGTAGAAACGTGACGGGTTTTTGTTTGACGGTGCTGCTCTCTGTCGGGCTGTTTGCGTTCGATTCGGACGCGCAGACGTCGAACCGGCGCAAGCCGAAACCGACTCCGACGCCGGTCCCTGCGCGTACGGGCGAGCCTACCGTCATTAGCCGTGCAGAAGACTATCCGACGGTCGTGATCGAGCCGGTGCCCGTCGATACGCCCATTCCCGCGGGAACTTCGGACCCGACGATCGAGGAGTTACGCGAGCGGCTGATGCAGCTCGAGGCAAAGTCGAAGAAGAAAGATCCGGAGCAGAAGCAGCGTCAGCTTGCGATGAATCTCGAGATCCTCACGAAGTCTGAACAGAGGGCGGACGGCCTTCGAAAGCAGCTTTTCGAGATGATCGAGAAGGAGAGTTCGATCCGTACGCGGATGGACCAGATCGATAACGATGCCCGGCCGGAAACGATCGAGCGCAGTATGGCGACGGTGGGGTCGCTGCGTCCGGAGCAGCTCCGCGAGCAACGGCGGAAGTCGCTTGAGCTAGAGAAAACGAATCTGCAGTTGCTGCTTGTGGAAGTTCAGAAGAACCGCGCGAACCTCGAGTTGAACCTGCAGCGTGCCGATGCCCTCGTCGAGAAGCTGCGAGTGAAGATAGAGAAGGAGATTGACGCCGCGTTGACGGACGAGGATGGCGCGGATAAGAAGCCGATCGATTAAGCTTAGAGTGCAAGCTTTAGCTTGTGTCTTTTGCGGCGGGACCTTTCTCGGCAGCGGATACAAGCTAAAGCTTGAACTCTGAACGCATCCTCTTACCGGTCGGGTTTTTGCCGAGGGCGGTCGATGCAGTTTTTGGCTATGGCGATGACGGCGATGGTTCGGTAGTATTTGTCGTCGATCGTCCGTGCATTCGAAAGTGGCAGGCTGAAGTCGCTTTTGCTGAGGGCGGCGAAGGTCGTTTCAAGGTCGTAGCCGGGCGTGCTGAACGATGCGCCGAAGCTCATGTCTTTGACCTGAATAAAGCGAAGCAAGTATTTGGCTTGCAGGTCCGCGTCCTTGACCTTATTGATCACGCCGACTGCGTCCGAGAGTTCGCTGACGGCGAAGGAGTGGTTGAGCTTTTCGTAGAGATTGGCAAGACCGAGCAGCACTTGGGCCTTACCGACCGAATCTTCGGCCCGCCGAGCCACCTTCCCGACGTCTGCGAGAGTTTGATATGCGGTCGCTGAGTCGTTGATGTCGGCGAGCTGCTTTTCGGCGATCTCAAACCAAAGGATCGCCTGATGCTCGACCTCGGGCACTTTCGCGGCGTGCTTCT
This sequence comes from uncultured Acidobacteriota bacterium, assembly GCA_902826795.1. Lineage (GTDB taxonomy): Bacteria > Acidobacteriota > Blastocatellia > Pyrinomonadales > Pyrinomonadaceae > OLB17. The sequence goes on from CADEGD010000011.1 coordinate 83,090, forward strand.
GTGCGTCGGCAAATCGCCTTTCTTTGGTTGCAAGCTGAGAGCGGATGAACCAGAAATAGTTGATCGATCCGGCTCGGCCTTCAGCTTCGGTGATCTTGTCGAGCCAAGGTTCAAATATGCGAAACTGCTCCTCCGTTTTTAGCCCGCCAATGAGCGCACGCAGGATCATCGCGTCGGTCAGCTTTCCTTCCTCGTCGGCCTTTTCAAGTTCCGCGATGCGTTCTTCAAAGCTGCGGTTGAAATCGGACTTCGCATTCTCGCGGTCGGATATCTTTTTCCGATCGCTCTCGCTGAGCATCGACATGCCTTTCGAGAGGGCCACGTGGAGCCGCGGCAAAAGTGCCGGGAAGGATTGGATAACGATCGGCTGCAGTTCTTGCAGTGCGGTCACGATGTAAACGCCCTCTGCCGGGCGCCAGCTTTCGGTCGACGGAAGATTGAAGTTGTTGGGATCGCTCGCGAATGCGTCGGAACGGCGAAGCATTAGATCAAGGAAGCGGGCCTGTAGTTGCGGTTTCGCCGTCAAGCCTTCCGGGATGTTGGCGCTGTATTGCGTTTTTTCATAACCGAACATTCGATCGCGTGCGAAAGGATACGCCGAGAGATATAACACACGACGCGGAGTCGCCGTCGAATGGCTGGCGATAAGTTCGAGATACAATGCGTCGGCGAATGCCGCGTCTTTTCCCGCGACGCCGAAAAGTTGCCAATACCATGAATAGTCGACGTTTTCTCGCATCAAGCGGCGGTAAAGATACCAGCTTAACGCGGGATTCGTCTTCACATTCTCGAGAGCGATGGTCATCAGTGAGCCGATCTCCTGGCTCTTGTCCGGATCATTACGGTTCGCCGCATCGGCTTCCATTTCCTTGAGGATCTCGTCCGTCAACTTCCTCGCCCACGCCGGATCATGCCGCGCTATAGCTCGCAAAACTTCGAAACGATAGTCGGGAAGCTGCACGTAAATATTCCCGCGGCCATACTCCTTCTTTTCGAATCCTTTTTCCTTGAAGCGATCCGAGGCGACCTTATAGGCCTCGGTAAAATATTCTCGTGCACGGGGCTGATCGAATTTCCAAAGGAAATCGCCGGACTTGGTAAGGATTCGCACGCGTTTGTCGGTTTCTTCAACCGAGCGGCTTTCGGTTACCTGCTGATCGACGAGAGATTTGGCGAAGTCATCGTTGCAGACGTGATCGTCGGTAGGAGTTTCAGGCGCTTGTGCGACTGCGGATAGTGATATGCAGACGAGGAGGATGAAGGGCCTTATGGGTGGAACTTTCATGGACGTTGAATTAGTGTACCCTCGCACGTTCGTCGTGAAGATTGCTCTCAACACAAAGGCACAAAGTTTTTCACAAAGCGTACGGCGATTTCCCGAAAGTTTATTGCTTTGGAGAACTACGACAATAATAAACGCATTCGGTAAATTTTGTGGCAAGAAATCGCGCGCGGGCGCGTTCTGAGTTTGAGAAACGTGTATTCACGCCAGGAGAATTAACATCAATGCCGAGTTTGCGAGCCCTTCTTATTGCCGTATTTGCTGTGTTTTGCGGAATTTTTGCCGCCTTGACTGTTCCCGCCCAAGGTGTGATCGTGCCGATCATTTGCGATCTTCGCCCTTGCCGGCCGAGGCCGATACCGCGTCCGATACCGAGGCCGATTCCGCTGCCGAACGTGCTGCCGGTGAAGTCGATCAAGATCGATACGAAGATCGAAGGCCAGGTCGCGACGACGCACGTCGAGCAGGTGTTTCGCAACGACACGCCGTACACGCTTGAGGGAACGTACTTCTTCCCGATCCCCGAGGCAGCGTCGATCGTCGAATTCTCGATCTGGGAAAACGGCAAGAAGCTCGTCGGCGAGGTGCGGACTCGCGAAGAGGCGCGGCGAATATATGACGAGATCGTTCGGCGGCAGCGTGATCCTGGCCTGCTGGAATATGCAGGCAAGGACCTGTTTCAGGCGTCAATCTTTCCGATCCCGGGGAATTCGGACAAAAAGCTCGAGCTGAAATATTCGCAGGTGTTGAAGGCCGAATCGGGCACGGTGGCCTACAAATATCCGCTTGGGACGGGCAGAAATCTTTGGAGGAACATGCCGGGCGTCGAATCGCGACAGGGAATGCCGGCGCAGAAGTTCGGCACGGTGTCGGGGCGTGTGGAAATAATCGGGCGGCAGGCGTTGCGGAATGTTTATTCGCCATCGCACAAGATAGACGTGACGAACAGCGGCGAGACGCGGTCGGTGGTGTCGTTTGAGACGAAGGATAACGACAGCGATTTTCAACTTTTCTACGGCTTGTCCGACGATGATTTCGGGATGACGCTGCTGACGCATCGCGAGCCGGGCAAGGACGGATATTTCCTGCTGATGCTCTCGCCGAAGGATTCGGTTTCGGAGCGTGAGCTGGTCAATAAAGACATCGTGTTCGTGCTGGACACAAGCGGATCGATGGCGGACGAAGGGAAGATGGAGAAGGCCCGGAACGCGTTGCTATTCGGCGTGAGGACGCTGCGCGATGGCGACCGGTTTAACATCATATCGTTCGCGGGTGAAGAGCGACTGATGGAGCGCGGATTGATCGCGGCAAACGCGGCAGGGAAGTCTCGCGGGGAAGCTTTCGTTAAGAAGCTGACGCCGACCGGCGGGACTAACATCAACGATTCGCTTATCGCGTCACTCAAGCAGTTCGACAAGTCCGACAGGCCGAAGATGCTCGTGTTTATGACGGACGGAAATCCGACCGTCGGCGTGACGGATGCCGAAAAGATCATCGCAAATCTGAAGGCAGCGAAGGCGAGCGACGTAGACGTGCGGATGTTCCCGTTCGGTTTTGGATACGACGTGAACACGGCACTGCTCGATCGGATCGGGACGGAGAACTCGGGAATATCCGATTATGTTCAGCCGAAGGAAGACCTTGAGGTGAAGGTGTCGAACTTCTTTGCACGCGTTTCGTCTCCGGTGCTGTCCGACATCGAACTCGACCTCGGCGGCGTGGACGCGGAATTTATGTATCCGCGAAAGGTGACGGATCTGTTCAAGGGAATGCAGATCGCGATGATCGGGCGGTATAAGAACTCGAGCGATCTGAAAAATATCGCGATATCGGTTCGCGGCAAGACGGGCAGAGAAGCACGGACGTTCAGATTCGACGGGCTCGATTTTCCCGAGCGGACGGACAACAACGAATTCTTGCCGCGGCTGTGGGCTTCGCGAAGAGTCGGCTGGCTGATCGAGGAGATCCGTCGGAACGGCGAGACGAAAGAGCTTCGCGACGAAGTGACCGACCTCGGCACGCGATACGGCATTGTGACGCCTTATACGTCTTATCTGGCGACAGATGGATCGCTTGCGAATGCTCCGCGAGACTCCGAGCGTCAGCGATCGATCGCCCGGGCGGCGCCGGCGAAGGCTAAGAGTATCAGCGGCATGGACGCCGTACAGATGAGCGTTCAGCAAAACGCGATGAAGGAGAATATCTCGCTCGACGAAGCCTCCGATAAGAAGAGAGCGGCGAACGAGAGGATACTGGTCGATGATTCGGCGACGAATCAGTTCGTGGGCGCGAAGAACTTTTTCAATCAGTCGAACGTGTGGGTCGATGCCGAGTTTAGCAGTGAGCGTCGGCTGCCCGAGACGAATGTGAAATTCGGCAGCGAGGAATATTTCGCGTTGCTGGATCGCGAAAAGGCGCTCGCGCAATACTTCGCCTTGGGGGAAGAGGTTGTGGTGGTTTATAAAGGCCGAGTTTATCGGGTGACGAAGTAGTGGTCTTGTCCGTCTTTTCTTCCGGTTCATCTTGTTCTGTGGTTTCCTTATGTTTTGCCGGGAACAAAAATGAACCGATGACTGCAAAATTGGAAAAATAGATGATAACCACGGAACAAGAAGAATAAGAAGAACAAGAAAGACTCATCAGCAAATCATGCCGGCATTAGCGTCTGTGATGTGAATTCCCGCGCATTTTCGGGTATCCTAAAAAGACACGTATTTATCACGAAATCTCTCGCTGGCATTTATGTTTTCACAAGTAAGGCGACGTTTTCCGGTAGTTGTTTTGATGGCCGCGGCTGCTTTTTCCGTCGCCGCACAGGCAGGATGGACATCGCTGCCGACTCCGGGAAATGTCGACCTCGTAGCGGTATATTTTACATCTGACCGCACCGGATGGGTCGCGGGCGATGGCGGATATATGGCCGTGACCAACGACGGCGGGCGAAACTGGAGCAAGGTTTCGCTCAATCTGACCGAAGACATCAACGAGATATATTTTCGTAACGACAACGACGGATATCTCGTGGCGGGCCGGAAGGTTTTTATCACAAAAGACGCCGGACGGACGTGGAACGAAACGCGGATCTATCGCCAGAGCGAGTTTCGGAACATGACGCCGGAATTCCTCAGCATACGCTTTGCAGACCGCAAGCGGGGGATCGCGGTCGGGTCGCTGCTGCGTCGGGTCAAGAATGAAGATGTCGTCGTCGATTCGCTGGTGATGCGGACCGAAGACGGCGGCGAGACGTGGCAGCGCATCCAGATGCCGACCAAGACCGAGCTGTTTCATCTCGATTACAACGGAAGCTCGCACGCGTGGATAGTCGGCGACAACGGCGTCATCCTCGCCTCCACCGACAGCGGCCGCACATGGACGGCGCAGACTTCCGGCACGACTAACGCCCTTTTCAACGTTGATTTTCGCGACGACTACGAAGGTTACGCAGTCGGCGAAGGCGGCACGATACTTCGCACCGAAAACGGCGGCCGTACGTGGACGCGCGTGATCACGAATTTCACCGAGACCCTGATGCGTGTCGACTTTGCCGATGACAAGAACGGCTGGATCGTCGGGCACAAAGGCTCGATCCTCCGCTCATCCGACAAGGGCCGCACCTGGGTCAAACAACAAAGCACCACCTCAAACTCCCTCTACGGCCTCTTTATGTCCCGCCGCAACGGCTGGGCCGTCGGCGCCAAAGGCATCATCGTCGGCTATCAACGGTAAAATTCACAAAAAGTTAATATTTTTCGCCTTTTCGATTTTTCTAATCGGAAAAGGTGTGGTACGTTACATCAACTTTTCTTTCGGTAATCCCGATTTTCATCAAGGCTGGTTATAAAAGATTTCGAATTCTCGGAGGAGTTACGATGTCGATAAAAAGACTGTTCTCGGCGTTCTCAGTGTTTAGTTTCGTATGCCTTTTGGCGGTAGTCGCTACGGCGCAAGGTACCACATCGCGTTTTACTGGAACAGTAACCGACAACGCCGGAGCCGCGGTACCTGGTGCTTTGGTTACGCTGACCAATCCGGCCACTAATTCGACGCTCACGACTACTACCAGTGATAGCGGGCAATATACGTTCGACTTGATTCTGCCCGGTAATTACACCATCTCGGTCGAGAAGCAAGGGTTTAAAAAAGTCGTAGCGTCCAACAACACGGCTCTTATCAACCAGCCGGCGACGGTAAATCTTGTGCTTGAAGTAGGCGATGTGACGGCCGTGGTAAACGTTGAGAGCTCTGCCGAACAAGTGCAAACATCAACCTCCGGCAACGTCGGTTCTACCGTCGAACAAAAGACATTGGAAAGTTTGCCGATTGTTGGCCTCAGAGGGCGTAACCCACTTGATCTACTGAATTATCAGCCGGGAGTCGTCGTCGGTTCGAACACCGGTGGAGGTGTGCATGTAAACGGTTCTCGAGACAGGGCATTCAATTTTACGCTCGATGGTATTGACATTAACGAGTCGACGGCGGGCGGTTCAAACTTTACGCCGCTGAGGCCGAATCCGGACGCGATTCAGGAATTTCAAATCGTTACGACAAATGCAACTGCCGAACTTGGGCGAAGCAGCGGAGCTCAGGTAACGTTGGTTACCCGAACCGGTACAAACCGTTTTGCGGGAAACATTTTTGAGTTCTATCAGACGCCGCGATTTATTGCTAACGAGTTTGAAAATAACCTTAACGGAATTCCGCGTCGACAATTCGTTCAGCATATTTACGGATTCAGTCTTGGTGGGCCAGTCCCGACTTTCGGCTTTGGCGATGGCGGGAGATTTGGAACGCTCAAGAATAAGGCTTTCTTTTTCGTCAACTACCAGAGGCTCTACGCCACTGAAACGAGACTTGCCCAGCGCACCGTTTATACAAGCACGGCGAGGGCCGGTATTTTCAGATACGTTGTTGGCGGTGCGACGAACCCGGCAAACGGGCGTTACGTGCCAGGGTTGAACGCTCCTGCTGGTTCGTCAGCGAGTGCGACTACCAATCCTCTTGGAGCGTCGATCAATGCCGATGGAAGCACCCGATATCCTGCTTGCACCGGAGGCAGCCCACCGACGAATCAACCTTGTACTGCAACCTATACTACGCCGACAAGTCCGGTATCATTCGATCCGCTGGTAACCGGGATTCTGAACAGCTATCCGTTACCGAACAACTTCACGCGTGGCGACGGCTTGAATACCGCAGGATACGATTTCAATGCCCTGCAGCTGGAAAAGCAGTGGGATTTGGTCATGCGTTTCGATTACAATCCGAGCGACAAAAACCGATTTTATTTCCGTTATGCAGAGGGTGCTCAAAACACTCTTGGAGATAGCGTAAATGGAGGCCTTCCGGCTTTTCCGGGGTTTCCAAATATTGTTGACACATTCAGGAGACCCAAGAATTACGCGTTCAATTACCGCTGGTCGCCGACCGGGAAGATAACCAACGAGGCAATCTTCGGGGTCAGCCGATTCAGATTCAGCTTCCTGACGCCAGAACCTCGGAATGACGTTCCGTTTATCTTGAATACGGTTCAGGACGCATACACTAACTTTGCATACAATGCGCGCGAGGCAAGGACGTTCCAGTTTGTCGATAACATTACCTACGTACTTTCAGATCATCTCTTGAAACTAGGTTTGAATTTTCGTTTCGGCAAGCAGTTCGATGATCGCTCAAGTGCGGGCGGGCAGATAGAGCCGTCGGTAGGTTTTGGTGCTGGTTCCAGCGATTTTACCGGAGCGGTCGATCCACGGTTTAATTACGGGCTGCCGGGAGCCGCTGTGGCGGGAACCGCTGGAAATCCCGTTGGCTCACCTGGTATCAATTCAA
>CADEGD010000012.1:0-31322 GCA_902826795.1 uncultured Acidobacteriota bacterium
TCTGGCCCGGGATGATTATTGCCCGGCCCTTCCATTCGACCACACCAGCATGAATGAAAACCCAAGACTTGGTACGACCCGCGACGTGGGCACGTATCATGCTGTTAAGAAATCGGTCGGATCCAACTCCTTCCAAGAAAGTTCCCTGCAAAACACCATCTAGGTCATAGGTTACTGAACCATCCGGTGCAGTCAGAAAACGATAAGTTGGTTTATCAAGCGTTGCGGGGGGCTCGAAAAAATCAAGCTTTTCAACAAACGCCTCACGGCAAATCCTTTTCACCCGTTCAAAGATCTTTGTATCGTCCGCTTCAATCAATACTTCAACGTCGTACGCCCTCATGAGCGTCCGGTGAAGCGGTTTTGCCCCAATGGTCCCCAGACTCATACTTCGATGAGATAAAACAGGGCTTCAGCTAGGCGATGTCCTGCAAATCTAACACTAGTCTACCTTTACGTCAATCTTTTTCCGTGACCAGAATAGCAACCCAACCGCGCCGACACCAGCGATAGTTACCGACATCCACTTTCCAACGCCCGGAAACAAGTAAAGAGATAATGCGGTCGCAGTTGCAAAAATGCCGAAATACGCAGCGACTTGAGCGTGGGAATATCCATTGACCACTATCTTTTGATAAAGATGATCACGATGCGGACGCCAGAAGGGTTTCGCCGATAAGATCTGAGCCGCGCGGACGAGTCCGGCGTCGAACTGAAATAGCCACATGAACAAAACTGCCAACCCTAGACTCGAAAAACCAGTCGATGCCTCCCGTTGTGTGTCGATCAGTGGAAAAGATGCGAGAGTGAAGCCGAGAAATGTGCTTCCCACATCTCCCATAAAAACCTTCGCCGGCTGCCAGTTGAACACCAGAAAAGCCAAACAAGACCCGAGCACGATTGATCCCAAGCTCGCTGTAGGAACGGAGCCGATTAGAATACCCGCCAGCATCCATCCCAACCCTGCACCGGCGCCTTGTATGCCAGCAATCCCGTCGATGCCGTCCATGAAGTTGTAAACGTTGGTCGTCCAGACGATAAACAAGACGCTCAACAAGGGCGCAAGAAAGTCGAAAGGGACGACTCTGGCCAACTCAGTGTATGGGCCTGACGACAAGATCAGGAATGAAGCAGCTGCAATGTGGATTACAAGACGCAGCGTCGGCGACATCGTGAAAAGATCGTCAAGAAAGCTGATAGTCGCGACCGCGGATGCGGCGATAACAAAGTTAGTATTCAGGTCGGATCTAGAAACGACGACGTAGAGGCTGAGAACGGTTATTACAATTGCGATTCCCGCTCCGCGTGTGACCGGTGAAACGTGCGAACTTCGTTCGTTGGGCACGTCGATCAGCCGGCTCGTACGCCTTGCGAGACGACGGAATATAACGATGCCGGCGAAAGTCAGAGTAAAAGAAATAAAAATGAGGGACAGGATCATCTACTTTCAAGGTATCGATCGACTTCGAGGTTCAGCGCCTGCTCTATCGTTGTAGCTGGTCGAAAGCCGCATGACTCGATCGCATCGCCCGCGTAAACGGCATCGGCCATCCACGTTTCCAAAGTCCGTTGATAGCGGCCGATGACCGGTATTTTGCGGAGAGGGCGTGACATTGTACGGCTCAACCGAGCTAGATTTTCGGGAACGCGAAAGCCGGTAATCTGTTTCCCCAATCCTTTCGCGATCGTATTTACTAACCCGGCTACTGTAACGTTCCCCCCAACCAGATTAAACACACAATTTCGATGGTCAAGGTTGAGGGCGAATTCGACGGCACGTGGGACATCCCCAACGTAGACGAATGAGCGCTGGTTCCTGCCGTCTCCGATCCAGCGAAAACTACCGTTATCGATCGCCCGAATCAGGCGGGAAACATTGCCTTTGCTTCCCTCTCCGATGATCGGAGCGGGGCGGAGAATAGTTAGGTCGACAGACCTTCCATGCAGAGATGACTTCACCACTTGTTCGCCTTCTAACTTGCTTCGCGAGTAGGCATCGTCCGGAGACGGGGTTTTGTCTTCACTGACGCTCCGTCCTCCATGTCCACCACCGTAGACCATCACCGAGCTCAAATGGACAAACTTTCTGGCGCCGAGGTTGACTGCAAGCTCAGCAACATTCTTTGAGCCTTCGACGTTAACTCGTCGGAACTCACTTCCCGAGGTATTTCCGAAGCGATGAGCAACACCCGCACTATGTACGACCGCGTCAAAGCTGCCGAGGCGGTTGAGCCTATCAACTGAACGCGGATCCGAGAGATCGACAGAGTAAACTTGCGACGTCGGAATCTCAGAGTGCCGTGGACTGACGCAGCGGACAATGTCGTGTCCAGCGACCTCTAAATGGTCGCAGGTCCTTGAGCCCACGAAGCCAGATGCACCGGTTACCAAAATTCTCATCGTGATCCTAGCACGCCTGCATATTTTGATATCGCGGTTGAAGGAGCATATTTGTCTTCGGCAACCTTACGTGCTTTGATCCCCATAAAATCCAGTCGGCTCGGCTCGCTCATCGCCTGCTCGATCATTCTGACGAGGGATGTACGATTGCCGGGCGGAGCGTGCCATCCAACTTCATCCTCATCGATGACCTGAGCCAGTTCCGAGCCCGCATCAGTCAGAGCGATTATCGGTTTTCCGGCTGCCAATATATTGTAGGTACGGCTTGGCATTGCGAGTCCAAACATGCCTGCATTGAGCGACACAAGCCCAACATCACATGCGTTAAGGAAAGTATTCTGCTCGTCTCTAGGAAGCTGGCCGAGGATCGTAACGTTTTCGAGACGGCGTTCCCGAACTTCCCTTTCCAGCCATACCTTTTTCGCCCCCGATCCTACGAAAACGAAATGAATTGAATTATTTCTTTTTAGATCGTCGGCCGCCTCAACAATCGTCCGTATATCGGTTGGATGGCCGATATTGCCCGCATACATCAATACAAACTTGCTTTCCAGACCGTGTTCGAGCAATAGCCGATTTGATCGTTTTGGTTCCGGATCGATCGCGTCGAGATCTGACCAGTTTGGAATCACCTCTATTGGGACGTCAAGTCCTTCCGATTTTTTCAACACGCGATCCTTCATGTCACGGCCGACCACGATCAGTCGGTTAGCGTGCTTGTAAAGCCAACGATTCAGGAACTCGATAGTGGTGTGAAGCAATGACCCGCGTGCCGTCTTTCCGAGAGCAACGAGGATATCCGGATATAGATCGTGGAGTAAAACTACGTATGATGATCCCTTCGCAAGAGCTGCCAAGGCGGTAGAGTATGGCAGGCTTGGAGGAGCCGTCACGACAAGTACCTTATCGCCTCGTCGAAAATGTCTAAGACACGTAAGAAACATCGACGCTCCGATAGTAAGCATGTTTACGAGACGGAATAGAACAATGTCTTTATTTAGCGTAGTAGACCACACACGATAAATATTGGTGCCTTTGTATGAGTCACGACCCGGAGCGCGTATACCTTTTGAAAGGTAGTTTGGCTGGCCACAGATAACATTCACGTCAAACTCATCCGCTAACCCCGTTCCTATCTGGGTTATGTAGTGACCAGTTGCGTTTACCTCGGGGTAGTAAAGTTCACATACCAGCCAGAGACGCGGCTTGATAGGAGGAGTTTCTGATGCCTCCTTTAATAGGGCCTTTGAGTCCGACATTCTTGTTTATCCGGAACTAGCTTGCGTAAGTGCGAATGAATGTAGCACCAAGAACTATCTTTGAAACTGTTTGCGACGTATTAGCGACCGTGTATTCCGACGGTGGAGTCCAATTCGACGGCTGGGATATTGCAAGCTCAACACAACGCAGCATCATCTCCGGGTCCGCTCCGCACAGGATGTTGCTGCCAGCCTCGATCGTTTCGGGCCGTTCGGTAACGTCACGAACAGTAATATTCGGTATGCCGAAGATCGAGCACTCTTCCTGAACGGTGCCGCTGTCAGTTAGCACGGCCAGTGCGTTCCGCTCCAGTCTCACGAAATCAAAGAACCCCAAAGGCTTAACGAGTCGGATGCCATCCGATACTTGCATTTTCGATTGGGTTATCTTCTCGGCTGTGCGCGGATGGCAGCTTAACAGGACGGGCTTGCCCATCTTCGACGCGATAGCTTCGAAGCCGTCGAATATAGAACTCAAACGACCGGGCAGGTCGACGTTTTCAGCTCGGTGGAGTGTTGCGAGAAAATACTCGAAAGGCCGAAGTTTCTCATGTTCCAGGACAGAGCTGGAATCTATCTGGCCTGCAGCATTTGTAAGTACTTCATAGATCGGATTCCCGGTGACGTATATCCTTTCACGCGGAATTCCTTCGGCAATGAGATTGTCTTTACTCCTCTCAGTGTATGGAAGAAGGATGGTGCTCGAATGATCGATTATGCGGCGATTTACTTCCTCGGGAACCCGATCGTCGAAACAACGATTTCCCGCCTCCATGTGAAACACAGGTATTCGGCGTCTCGCCGCGACGACTGCTGACAAGCCGCTGTTTGTATCACCGAGAATAAGTACCTTGTCCGGCCGATGCTCCGCGATCGCATCGTCGACTCCCTTTAGTATCTGAGCCGCCTGGTCGCCAAATGACTCTGAACGAATTCCGAGATGGATGTCTGGCGTACGCACGTCAAGGTCGCGGAAAAAAATGTCACTGAGGCTCTGATCGTAATTTTGCCCCGTGTGCAGCGTTACGTGCTCACAGTGCTGATCAAGAATCTTCATTATTAGGCTGAGCCTAATGATCTCCGGTCGGGTGCCGAAGATAGTAAGAACTTTCATATCAAGATATTCTTTTGCCACTCATCGTAAGGAGTTGGATCTGAGAGCATTCTATCAACCATTTCCGGCCAAGGTAACGGCGAGAAACCGGTTGCTTCGCGAAATCTTGATGAATCGAGTGACCTGTCGATCATGAATTCGGTTTCTTTGTCGATCTCAATCGTGGACCCACGACCCTTCTTAACCAGAGACAATAGGTCAAACTTGCTAACCGGTTCGCTTGATAAATGATACAGGCCGGTAAGTTCGGGATAGTCGCGAATGATACTTACCAGCAATTCGGCAAGGATTATCGTTGGAAATCCCGAAAAGATCGCATTAGCAAAGCCTCTTACTGGAGATGTTTGAGAGAGGAACCATTCGATCAGGCTGTGTGAAGTCTCTAGCTCACGGCCGATGATCGAGGTTCTTAAGGTCAGGCAATTTTCTTGAACCGAAACCTCGCCAAGCTGTTTGCTGCGGCCGTAGAGATCGACCGCATCCGGAATGTCGGACTCTCGATACATCCCCTTATTTCCGGAAAAGACGCAGTCGGTGCCGATAGTGATAAATCGGAAGCCGTATTCCGCGGAAAGGCCGGCGATCAGATGAGGAAAAATCGAGTTGATAGTAAGCGTGTGAACAACATCTTTTGAAGACGGGAGCTGCTTGATGACACCTATTGCATTGATGATTACGTCCGGCCTTGAGCTTTCAATCGCTGTCCGAACGGTGATGATGTCTGACGCGTCAACGCCAGCGATTATCTTATGCTCATCAAAAAGTCCGCTCATGTTTGTATGAGAGGGTGCTTTTCGGACCGTAGTTTGAGTGTCAAAGTGTTCCGAAAAAACCTGAACCAACTTGTGGCCGAGCATCCCGTTTCCACCCAGTATTAAGACTTTTTTGGGCATCAGTTGTCTTCAAGGATCGATCGATAGATCGCAAAATATTTCTCCCCAATCGCCGCCGGTTCGTATCGGTCGAGGTTTTGATAACCCCCCTGACGAATTTTTTCTCTTAATTCGGCGTCGGAAATCGCTGACTGAATCCCCATACGTATGGATCGCTCGTCTTCCGGATCAACAAGTATCGCACCTTGTCCCGCTACATCACTCATCGGCGGCCGATCTGAAGTTACTACGATTACCCCTTTCGCCTGTGCCTCGATGATCGGTAGCCCAAAGCCTTCGTCTGTCGAACACAACGTCACGATGTCTGCTTCCTCATAAGCACGCTCGACCTCGCTGTCGTCTAGAGCTTCGGTGTTTGCGAACTCAACACCTGACTCATCGAGCAGACTTCGAAGCTCTGTAGAGATATGTCCGATAATACGAAGGCTACACGACAAGCCAGTGATCGCGTTAACAAGCCTTATAACATTCTTGTTTGCCGCTGTACCGATCTGCAAGATCTTCGGCTTGTTTTCGTTGAACGGACGCGGTTCCGAAGTATCGACGAGAAGCGGATTTGGGATTAGCTTCACCTTCTCCACTGGAATTCCGATTCTTTCAGAGAGCTTGTTTCGCGTCGCATTAGAAATCGCGCTCAAATATTTGAGCCGTCGCAACGGCCACGAATAAAATAATTTTTCTATCAAAACACGGCGAAATCCTGATCGATAGTCTAGGATTGTCAGATCGTGAATCGTCAATAATGTTCTATCCCTCGGCAATACGAGGCCGATGTATCCTATGTGTCCGGTGACGTGATAGATATCGGCTTTGGGCGGACGAAATAAAATCAGGTTCTTTAGCGTCGCTAACGGATCGTTGCCGTAAGGAACTTTGACGAAAGAAGTTGTTACGCCTCTCTCGGTTAACGCCGCAGCGACCGAACGAAAGACTTTTTCGATGCTCGGCGAATCACCTTTTCCCCTTTCAATGAAACAGACAGAAAAACTCATCCGCCTGACAAAGCTGTTCCAGAATTTTGCTGAAGTTCATGATGTAACTCACCAAACGACACGGCGACAGTCCCAATGTGTTGAACACTCAAACCGGCTGCGATGTTCGCAATATATGCGGACTGTTCGACCGAACAACCGGCCGCTAGAGCCACTCCGAGGCATGCGATCACTGTGTCGCCGGCTCCGGTTACGTCGTAGACTTCACGAGCCGCGGTGCCGAAATGAACCGGCGGGACTACCTTCTGGAAAATTGTCATTCCATTCTCGCTTTCCGTGATCAACACGTTTTCAAGATCGAGCGTATCCAAAAGTTCGGACCCGGCCTTGTGTACGAGATCGGGATCGGATTCCTCGAGCTTGCAGGCTTCTGCCGCCTCACGCCGGTTGGGAGTGAGAATCGTCGCCCCGCGATATTTTTCAAATATTTTCCCTTTAGGATCGGCGAGTACCAGCTTCTTACTTTCTCCACATACACTTATGATCTTCTGAACCAACTCAGCATTCAATAGCCCCTTACCGTAATCGGAAAGGATCACTATATCGACCGACTCCACGCACTCGACAAACTTTCGGTAGATCTCATCGGCTTCAACAGTCGTGATGTCGCGAATATCTTCAGTGTCAAGCCTAACTACTTGCTGATTATGTGCAACGATTCGGGTCTTTATCGTCGTTGGACGATTAGGCGAAGTGTGAAAAAGGGGCAGCTGAATGCCCATCTCAGAGACGGCCGAGCTAAGTTCCTTCGCTTCCTGATCGTCGCCAACAAGTCCGATGAGTTGAACTTTACCGCCAAGCGCGACTGCGTTCGCTGCTACGTTAGCCGCGCCCCCGGGCCGCGAGGTTTGTCGATGAAGCCGAACGATTGGCACCGGTGCTTCCGGTGAGATTCGTGTCACGCTGCCCCAACAATACCGGTCGAGCATTACGTCCCCGATGACGAGGATATTCGTTTTTTTGAAGGCCGAAATATCGGTCATTTTGTCTGAGGAAACGCTCGGTCGACCATCTCACACCAGATGTGGATGACAGCTAGGTGAACTTCCTGTATCCGTGCGGTTCTCGTCGAAGGAGCGAGGATTGCTCCATCCGAAAGGGAGGCGAGCTTTTTACCGCCGGCGCCTGTAAGGCCGATGATTCGGGCACCATGTCGTCTCGCTTCCATCACCGCCGCGATCACGTTGGGCGAGTTGCCGCTGGTACTTATCGCGATCAGGCAATCTCCTTCGCGAGCCAGCGATTCAACTTGCCGGGCGAAGACTTTCTCGAACCCGTAATCATTTCCGATAGCGGTTAACGCAGACGTATCGGTCGTCAATGCTATTGCTGGCAATGACCGGCGTTCCGTTTCGTATCGACCAACGAATTCGGCCGCTATGTGCTGAGCATCAGCAGCGCTGCCACCGTTGCCGCAAATCAATACCTTGCCACCTGAAAGAAAAGTATCTACGATGATTTCCCCAGTTTTTTGTATCTCGGAACGTAGAGTCTCATCCACGATCCGAAAAGTATCGATATGCTCGCTTATCGAGTTGCCAACGATATCGTTCGACTTTTTCTCGGAATGGTTTTGTTCTCCGTTTCCGGTCAACTGGTCGATCGCCGCCGACGATGAAAATCCTTCTAACAACGGCAGTGAAAGCACTTGACCTCCGTTAGAAAGAACGAAATCGGCTCCGACGATCTCGTTAACACTCCAATCGCCGCCCTTAACCAATATGTCCGGAATTACCCTACGAACCAGTTCATCAGGTGTAGGCTCATCGAAGATGATCACGTCGTCCACCGACCGCAAGCCGAGTAAAACATCGCGTCTCGCGTCCTGCGAATTGAATGGGCGTCCGTCACCCTTAATACTCCTTACCGATCTATCGCTGTTGATCCCGACGATCAGTTCATCGCCAAGCTCTTTAGCGCGGCGAAGCAGATCGACATGGCCAGCATGCAGGATATCGAAACATCCGTTTGTAAAAACTTTTCGCTTCATCAGGTCGAGACTTTACTCCTACCAATTCGTAGTGAAACGGCCCAGAAAATGACAAACCCGACGGTTACGACTACTGCCGTCTTGAATAACAGCGGAACAATCCCGCTGAAGGTTGCATCGTAGGAAACCGAGGTAATCAGTAAGAAGTAAAAGGGATATCTCCAATACGAGAACTTCCCGGTGCCGATCAGACTTTGATGAAGCATTCTCAATATCCCTCCTAGCAGGAACATGCCGATCGGTATTCCTATCGGGCCGAAATTTCTCAGTAAGTCCGCGATTGGCGTTATCGAAAACGAGTTCTCACTGTAATTAAAATACAACTCAGCATATCTGACCGGATTGACCGGAACCGGTTTCTCTTCCCATATCAGGCGTGGAATAAAGAAAGTGGTCGACTCCACCAAAATGTTATTCGATATACCAAACTCCTCTTCGTAGGGAGCGAGGATCTCATAATTTGAGACGACCACCGCGACAGAGCTGAGAAGTTCGACACGAACGGCCAGCGTAGAAAGACCAAATCCGAGCAAGTTTATTGGCCCCTGATCAAGAATCGTTTCGAACGTTTGAGGGACGGTTGCAGTGTAAGCCTCTATGGACGTCGCCTCGAGCCCTCCGCGAATTGCGCGAAAAGTGGTTCCGTAGATCGCTCCCAGGATGAGAAGTACTACGAGAATCCCGGCAAGTCCCGCATAGTGTTTTGCCACGATTCTACGTCCGCAGTATAGGAATCCAGCTATAACCGGCATTAAAAAATGCAGCAAGCCTCCCCTGCTTCCAAGAATCAGCGCGGTCGTAATCGCGGATCCAACAAGAACCGCCAGGACAGCGTAATCTTTGGAAGTTCGCCGATGAAGCCGGAAGAAATGAATTGACAAGATTATGGCCGCCTGATGCCAAAACACGGTAGACATCGTCAGCAATCCGTCGAAAGATGTCGGATCGTCTATTCGGGCGTACCGAAGGAGTCCTTGGCTGAACGCGAACACGAAACAGGCAAGGCCAATGGCGAGCAGAACAAGACCACCTCTTTTGGCGGTCGCGTCGGTTATCTCCCACTTTGGTAAGAAGCGTCTATCGATCCAGTCTCCGATTCGCCGAAAAATCGGGAAGGCAAACCCGGCTACGAGGGCTGAAAATCCAATGATGATGTACAAAAATGTGAGAGGAAAGTCGGACCTTTCGTCACGAATGTATGCCAGGTAATAGGCCTGAGAAAGACCGCCTACGAGGACTAGGCCGCCGATAACAAAGCCCGGGAAGAAATAGGTCCAGACTGGCAAGACCAAAGGGTGGAATAAGTCGAACTTACCCTTGAAAGCCAGATAGGCAAGCGGCGCAAGCGTCACGATTCCAAGGGCGAAGCACCAAGGTATGAGGTAAGGGCGCTCGTACGTTGAAAAAAGAAATGGAGCGACAAGGAATATTCCAACGAAACCAATTACAACGGCCCAAAGCAGCAGCGCGCCCTTCAACAAAGACGACCGATTGTCACGGCTGCCTGATTCCAGATAAGATCCGTTCGATAAAAGGTTGGCGCTCAAAACTGATTAATCTGTCCGCTCCGTAAAAGAAGCATTATACAGCAGTTAGCTGAAACTACCGGATCGACGAAACGTTATTCAAAGCATCTTTCGTATGATTCGAGGTAACTCTTCGCCATAATATTCCCGTCGAAATGTTCTATCGCGAACCGACTTCCGTCGCGAGACAACCGCTCTCTTAGATTTGGATTATGTCTTAAGCGAAGAATCTCGCTGGCAAGCGCCGAACTGTCTCCAGGCTCGACCAGAATGCCTGTTTCCCCAGAAATGATCGCTTCGGGAATCGCATACACATTCGTCGAAATGGAGGGAACACCCAGCGCCATAGCTTCTATGAGGGCGATCGGGAGTCCTTCGACGTAACTCGGCAGAGCAAAAACGTCTGCCGTTCGAAAGAAATTGAAGATCGACACTCGATCTTTGCCTGCCTTTTCTGAAAGCACCGGGATAAATCTATTCTTTAGTTCGTACGCTTCGATCCGCTTTTTATCATCTTCCGTGATCTCTTCAGGCATTAGCCAGACAAATCGGACATCGCGGTCTGCGTCCAATACCTTTTTAGCGGCTTCTAGAAAGACCCATCTTCCCTTTCGGTCAATGAACTGACCGACGGCCAAGACCACAAAGTCATTTTTCGAAACGCCAACCTCGTTACGCAACTCCGCCAGATCGACTTCTGATTCTCTACTCTGGGCTATCTGCAGCGGATCGATGGGTGAATAAGCAACCGGAACAGATTTCCAGTAGCTCGGGGGCAGCCATTCGCGGAGACTTTCTTTGACATCCCGGTTCGAAGCGAAAATATGAAATCCGGGAAGACGACATACGATCTGAAATCTCCCTTTCCATACGAGCCGCCGCCAACTCGAAGCCTCCGGGCGAAAATTATTTAAAGTTACGAACACCGACGCCCCTCTGAAGGACAAGAGAGTTAGGAGGATCCAAGACTGCCACGGGGCGACCTCGATATGGACGACGCTCTGGCCTAGATCGAATTTATTCAAGTATCGAAACGCGCCGATCTCGCTGCGAATTCGCTCGAACTGGCGACGAAGTTTTCCAAACAGTGACTTTTCGGCTTTTGCGTCGAAGTGGTGGTCGAGAAACTCTATCGGGACATTATACTGGGCATAAAATTCCAACAGGTCCGGCTTTGACGACCTCGGTAAGGCGACGACCACATCCCAATACTCGGATGCCTGCTTAATGATCGTCAACATATACAACTGAGCTCCGCCCCACTCCTTGTAAGGCCAGAGATAGATCAGCTTTCTCTTCTTACTTGCGGGTGAGGACATACCGATCGAAGACCTGAGACAAGGGAGGTTCGGGGGGCCTGTATTCCGGACTGCTCTTACGCAACAAATTCAGCATCGTGTTTCCGACGTATACCGTCCATGCCGTTGCGCCCTTAATCACCGACGGTCCTCCGCGGACATGCGAAAGAAACAATCGCGTAAAATTCGATGGATGTTTCAAGTCCAGGATAAGATCCTTTGCCAGTTGCAATAAATGCCGCTCTCGAAGGCGCTTTGGAGTGGCGTTTGGCTGACAGAATACGCGCGATCTGGGGTCAATGATCAACCGGTAGCCGGCGCGCTTGAGTCTAGGAGTGAACTCGGCGTCACCAAAATTGGGAAATCGGCGGGAGTCCATAAAGCCGCAATCCTCGAAAGCGGACGCCGGATAAAGAACACAATTTCCGACGATCAAATCCACTTCCCACGGAGCAGATGGAACAGTCCACACGGTTTGATCGTTCCAGTGCCGCCAACCGCCTTCGAACGTACTCCATTTAGGAGATGTTTGAAAAAGCCGGTGAGGCTCATCCCACAGCAACAAAAGCGGTCCGACGACACTTTTCGGATTCTGCTGCCCTGTCTCGACGAGGTAGTGAAGGAATTGCGAATCGAAAACCGAGTCGTCATTGATCGCGAGCACGAAGTCCGGCTCATGCTCGAGAGCCTTACGTATTCCGACGTTGGTTCCCTCCGTGTACCAGAGATTTCCGTCACCTTGTATTATCCGCGTCTCAGGATATTGAGACCTTATCGCTTCTGCCGAACCATCGGTCGAGAGATCGTCGACTATAAATACAGACACCTCAAGAGAGTCATCCTGGATCCGCGAAAGGCTGCGAAGACACTGCAGTGTGATGTCTCGCCGATTATGGATCGGCGTCACCACCGCGATTTTTGTCCGCTCTTTAACTTGCATTTGTTATTGGTAAGGCGGTTGACTTACCGGTCCACAGCTTGCGCAGGGGTTCGAGCTTTTCATCTGTGCCGAGGCCGCTGCCGAAGTAGCGAATTCGAGGTGACTTTGAAAGCCGGTTCCTAAGGGTACGCCATAGGTCAAAGACCGAGACTGTTGCCCATTGGTTTTCAAAGTCAATTTCTGACAGTTCGGCAAACTCTGGGGCTGGCACCGTAATTACAACGGCCTCCGATTGAGAAAGACACTCGCCGAGAGAGTCAAGAACCAGAAAACTCCAGTTATGCTCGGCAACTGACATCTCTTGCGAAAGCGCGTCATAGGCGACAACTCTAAATCCTCGCCGAGACAAAGCTTCGGCGATTTGGACGCCCTGAGACTCTTCTGTAACGTGAGAGAATGGCTTGTAGGCAAGTCCGAGCACCGCTACTGTAGAGCCTGGCTTCAATTCTTTCGCAATGTTCCCGGTCACCCGCTCCGCGATAGAACGATTCAATGTATCCGTAGTTTTTGCGAGACTGGAATCTACGCCGAGCTTACCCGCGATAAATGAGAGAGCTACGTTGTCGCGCGGAAAGCACGGGCCGCCATAACCGAGTGCACCCGTCAAATACCGTCCGCCAATGCGAGTATCAAGAGCGAGAGCCGAAGTTACCACATCGACGTCTCCTCCCGGCAACTGCTCGCACATCGAGGCGATCATGTTCGCAAACGTGATCTTCATCGTGACGTAAGTGTTTACCGAGATCTTCGTCAGCTCGGCATTCTCCAACGACATCCTCGCCGAGCCAGCTCCGTTCTCCACCATCTCTGCGTAAATTGACTCGAGCATCGCTCCGGATCTCTCGTCAAATTCGCCGATCAGAGTGAAGTCCGGATTGAGGAAGTTTTTGATGATGCTGCCGAGCGCGATGAATTCCGGACTGTAACATACACCGAAATCGCGTCCTACTCGTTTTCCCGATTCCTTTTCCAGGATCGGAAGAAGTCCTTCCCTTGTTGCTCCTGGAAGAACAGTGCTAGTCAAAACAACTAGATGATACGAATTCTTTTTGCGAAGGGCTTTTCCGTTCTGGGAAAAAGCCCACTCGGCATATTGCAACGAGAAGGCTCCGGAATCATCACTGGGAGTCGGAACAATGACGAATGACACTTCAGACCCGAGAACGGCTTCGTCGTGACTCAAGGTCGCTGAGATCCGTTCCCGATTCTTCCCCAAATACTCGTCTAGCCCGGTCTCCTGAACGGGGGCCCTGCCGTTATTTATCGCGTCAACCGACTTCTGGTTCACATCAACGCCAATGACAGTGAACCCGCGATGAGCGAAAGCCGCGGCCATACTCGCCCCCAATTTTCCTAACCCGATGATCGAAACTTTCATAGTCGATACTGATCAGACCCCGACAGAACGAACAATCCCTTTCTGTATTACTTCTCCTTCGATCCAAGCATAAGTGCGCCGCAGTCCATCCTCAAGAGAAATTTTTGGTTCCCAATTGAGAACTTTTCTGAGTTTTGTATTGTCGGAGTTGCGGCCGCGTACGCCCATCGGGCCGTCCACGTGTCGCTTAGATATTGTGACGTTGGCTATGTTGGCGACAATGTCCGCAAGTTCGTTTATTGAGATCATTCGATCCTGACCCAGGTTGAGAGGCTCAGAAAAAGAAGAATTCATTAGCCGGAAGATTCCCTCTACGCAGTCATCCACGTGACAAAATGAGCGAGTTTGATCACCGTCGCCCCAGATCTCGATCTCGTCGCGGCCCGCAAGTTTTGCCTCAGCGATCTTTCGACATAGGGCCGCTGGCGCTTTCTCCCGCCCGCCTTCCCACGAACCATTCTCACCGAAAATGTTATGAAAACGAACGATTCGGGTGTCAAGGCCGTAATCTTCGCGATAATGCTGACAAAGACGCTCAGAAATAAGCTTCTCCCAACCGTAAGCGTCCTGCGGAGCAGCTGGATAAGCGTCTTCTTCTTTTAGCGGTTTCACATCAGCATCCAATTGAAGATGTTCCGGATAGACGCACGCCGAACTGGTGTAAAGATACTTTTTTACCGAAGCCATGCGGGCCGCCTCGATAGTGTTCAGGTTGATCAGCGAATTGTTGTGAAGGATCTCGGCATGGTGAGATGAAATAAACCCCATTCCGCCCATATCCGCAGCCAACGCGTAAACTGCGTCAACTCCCTTCGTAGCGTCAATCGCCGATTCACGTAAGCGAAGATCGACGACGTTGAATTCGTCCGCGACGGTCTCGTCAAATTCGGGGTATTTTAGATCGACCCCACGAACCCAATATCCTTTGTCCTTCAAAAACCGGACGAGATGGCTCCCAATGAATCCTCCGGCTCCTGTTACGAGTACCCTTTTGATCTCTGTCATGCGGAACTATGGCCTATCCTCCGATTCGTATCCTTCGCGGTGGTAGTAGCTCTGATAGTAATAGTAATTTTCCTGAGATCTGAGGTCAGCGTTGTTTAGCACCACGCCGAAGATCTTGGCACCGACATCCTGAACAAGCTGACGAGCCTTTCGAACAACCTGCTTTGAGCTTCGGCCTGAGTGAACAACCAGTATCACACCGTCAACCATTGAAGCGATGAGAACGCCGTCGGTAAACGACGTGATCGGCGGTGAGTCTACAACGACGTGATCGAAGTGTCTCTGCAACAGCTTGAGAAGCTTGGTCATCTGATCGGAACCAATAAGTTCCGCCGGATTGGGCGGAATCGGGCCCGACGCCATAACGTTCAGCCGTGTTTTGGGGTCAAGCTGGATGGCATCAAGCACATCGTTCTCAGTGAGCTCGCTTGAGAGAATAGAGCTGAGGCCGACATTATTTTTGATGCCAAATACCGAGTGGACTCGCGGTCTTCGCATGTCGGCATCAATGATGAGAACGCGGGCTCCCGTCTGCGCGAGGCTGATGGCCGTATTTGTCGCGGTTGTGGTTTTGCCTTCAGACGGCAGAGACGAAGTTACGAGCAAAGACTTCGGAGCATGTCCGGCCGTCGAAAGAAGTATCGAGGTTCGTAATTGCCGGTATGCTTCGGCCAGGGATGATCGCGAGTCTGAATGAATAAGAAGTTCAGACCGGTCCCCAATCTCTGCGTCGCTGCCAACCAGAAGCAACTTTCGCCGAGGAGCGGCTTCCATCGTAGGGATGGCCGCCAGAGCCGGAAGATTCAGATAATTTTCGACTTCTTCAGTCGTGCGAATGGTGTCGTCAAGGTACTCCAGGAAAAGTGCTAACCCCATCCCGAATAACGTCGAAAGGAACAGTGCTGCAAGGACGGTCGAAACTCTTCGCGGAGATACGGCATTCCGATCGGGAATCGCGTAGTCGGCGACACTTATATTGTTGTCGGAACCTTGTGCGGCTACGTCATTACCACTCTGCTGTTTCCGAAGGTTATCGAGAAATCCTTTGTTGGTTTCAATGTTCTGTTCCAGCAGCTTGATCTGAACAGCACCTGTGTTCTGACCTTGGGCCAGATTATATTGCTCGTTGTAAGACGCGCGGACTTTATCTTCGCGATCCTTAGACTGCTGAAAATCGGTCCGCAAACTATCTAGAAGTACCTGAGTGCTCCGTTTTCGGAAATCATCCAATTCGAGCCGATTTTTTTCTACCTCGTTTGCTATCGAACCTTCGAGACTGCTTATCTGGGTGTCGATCTCCCTAACTTCAGGAGCCGTCTCTTTGAAGTCTTCTAAAAGTTTGGCCCGGTCAGCTTTCAGCGTGGCGATCTTCTTCTGCGTTTCGTTTCTCAGGTCCCTTAGACTGTTCTCTTGCTCGGTAATATACCGGGCCATTCGCTCCTCGGTCAGGGCCTTTGCATTGTCAGGTGAGCGAAGCACCGAATTGTATTTGGCCTCAGCGAGTTTTCGAATATTCTCAGCCTCGAGAAGGTCCTTGTTTAGGCCAGAAAGTCGGTCGAGAACGATGGTTTGTTCGCCGTCCGTTTTAAGGATTCCGGCGGTCTGCTTAAGATCAACGAGACTCAGCTCGTCATTCCTGATTTCGGTCTGGAGGTCAGCTATTCTTTGCTGCAAAAAGTCATTAGTCTTTCGGCTCGTTCCAGATCTCTTTTCTGCGTTCGCATTGACGAAAGTATCGCCAATGCTATTCACCACGAAGGCCGCAAACTCCGGATCAGTATGTCGGTACGAAACCTCAATTAGACGCGTATCCTTGAAGGTCGCACGAGACTCTCGAACGGGATCGATAACCAAGTTCGTTTTGACCTGTTCAACGTAAGGTGCAAGCCTCATCGCCTCAACGACCTCGTCAGAAGTCGCGAGTTCGTCTTTGGGCGCCGCATTAGATGATCCTGCATCGCTCGACAGGCCCAGCGACCGCAGAATACCTTGTAAAGCAGAGCCTTGATTTGTACCTTTTTGAAACTCCGCGTTTGTGTCAAGATTGTGCTCTTTCACGACACGCCTCAGTAGAGCTTCACTACTGAGCAACTGAAGCTGCGTATTAAAATAGGCGGGATCAGGATTGGCCATCGGCCGCTGTCGGTCGCTCGTAACCAAGTCTGGGTTAGTTTGCTCAAGATCGACTTGGATACGAGTCTTCGCCTGATAAATATTAGGCTTGCGGGCCATATAGATCGCCGCCAAGGTGGTAGCGACGACGGCCACCGCCAAAACAAGCCAAAGACGCTTCCTTATGGCCCGCCAGTAATCGGCAAGCTGAAAGCCGTCCGACGCATACATGTCTCGATAGCCTTGATACCTGCCGGTCTGAGGCACGGCCTGAGAATCATACGTCCGCTCCAATTCGGAGGGTTCGTTGACCGGAAGGCTTCGAATGATCTCGCGACTGTCTTTCATTGATCAGCTTAAGGGAATCGGTAAAATATCGATGGAATTCCTTGCGTCAGCGAGCGGCCGATGCCTTGAAGAATACTTTTCGCAGCATCTTCGCTAACCGCGACAATATCGTTTGGCTGTAAAAAAGGATCGTTGGCCTCGCGTTTCGAGATCTTGCCGAGGTCGAAGACGAGTTCTTCTTTTTCCAACTCTCCGGCCTTTTGGCGCAGCACTCTGATCTTGTCCTTTTTTGCGGCTGGCCGAAGGCCTTCCGCCGAAGCGATCGCCTGCATCAGAGTGATCGGTTCCTTGAATTTGACCTGACCCTGCTTCATAACGTTTCCGTAGACATATACGCTATCTTCTTCGAGCACTGAGACGATGTCTCCAGGTCGAACCTCGGGGTTCTCACGGGCTTCGAGAACATCCTTCACTTTGAAATCCGCATAAACAACGTCAGAGGCATCCTGAGCCTTCGAACGATCCTGACAAGTTGACGAACTTCCGGTTCGAGCAAGGATAAGGCGGGAGCCAGCCTCGGGTGACGGTCCGCCCGCCAACGCTAAAAGCTCCAAAAGACGAATACGCTTGTTGACAATATATTGAGCCGGTTTCACGACAGCCCCGATCACAGCAAAAGCCTGTGAGCGCTGTTCGGCAACAATTACCTTCACTTCAGGATTTCGTAGATAGTCTTTCCTGTACGCGTCGGCGATATCGCTGGCTAACTCGCCTTCGGTCTTGCAGACAGCGGCGACAGGCTCCGGCAATCTGAAAAGGTTAATGGTTCCGTTCGGATTCACATCAACGGTTTGTGTAAGTTCCGGACGTCGAAAAACCTGAACGGTAACGCGATCTTGAAAGCCGATCCTGTAACGCTCTTCGCCAGGGATGATCGGGGATGATTGTGCCGAGACAATCCCCGTGACCCCAAAAACGACCGAAAGGGCAAATCCAAGCTCAAACGCGCGCAACAAACGCACTTCATTGTAGAAAACCGCTTTGCACATCTGAATCTTGCCTCAGACTAACTCGCTTAAAAACGCGGTACGACCGCCAACGCGAGAGGCCGAAAATACAAAGTTCTAACTGTACGAAATCTTATCAGAAGCGGTAGTTCTTTGAAAACAGACGGTTTTGAAAGTTTTGGACACTTAGCTACACTTGGTGTTCGAGCCAACGACCCTAGCAAATGGAAAATGTTACGCCGATGCTTCGGCAATATCTCGAGATCAAGAAAAACTACCCGGGAACAATTCTCTTTTTCCGGCTCGGCGATTTTTACGAGATGTTCAACGAGGACGCGATAATCGGCTCCCGAGAATTAGAGATAACACTCACCGCACGTCAAAAAGACTCACCCAATCCCTTACCGATGTGCGGAGTTCCGCACCACGCCGCTGCGGGATACATAGGAAAACTTGTAAAAAAGGGATATCGAGTCGCCATTTGTGAGCAGGCGGAACCTGCTGGAAAGGGCGTAAAGCTGGTAAAACGGGAAGTTGTGAGGGTGATCACACCCGGTACCGCGATAGATTCGCAGCTCACCGAGTCGAGAGAATCAAATTACCTCGCCTCCGTTGCTGGCAACAGTGAAATATTTGGGGTCGCTTTTTTAGAGCTCTCGACCGGATCTTTTCAGGCGACCGAGTTTCTTGGAGAGAACGCCTGGCAAAAGGTCGTTGAACAGATAGAAAGCTTTTCACCTCGGGAGATATTGTATCCACCTGAAACAGCGGCTCTGTTAAAAGGTTCCCTTCAAACTCAAAGAGACAAGCCACTGCTAGGTGATTTATCCGGGTCAACATTTAAGACAGAGTTGGCTCTTACTGAAGTTGAACAAGATCTTGATTTGAACCGAGCCGGTGATCTTCTCACACGACATTTCAAAACGCACGATCTTTCGGGATATGGACTGAGCGGTCACCATCAGGCGGTCAGGGCCGCAGCCTTCTGCCTTGACTACGCTAAGCAAACCCAAAAAGCTGCAGCCGAACATATTTCCGAGATCGGCTACTATGATTCGTCCGAATTTATGGTTCTGGACGCAGTCACGCTTCGTAATCTCGATTTGGCTGATACTCGATCTGATAACAATAAGCAAACCGTACTTAAAGTAATAGATGAGACAATTACGTCGATGGGAGGCCGATTGCTCAGGGCGTGGCTTTTGCGACCATCGATAAAACGAAGCGAGATCCAAACGCGTCAATCGGCGGTTAGCGAACTTTGCGATTCTATACTTCGCGATAAACTCCGATTCGTGATGAAGGAGATCTCCGATTTGGAGAGACTCGTCGGCCGTGTAAACCTCGGCAACGCGAGTCCGCGCGACATGCTCGCCCTTCGACGGTCGATCAGGCAGGTTCCCGAAATCGACAGTCATCTCGCCGACAGCAGGTCACTCCTTCTACAAGTGCTGGCCGAGAATATTTTTGATTTGCCCGATCTCGCCGACTTGATCGACCGGTCGATCTCTGAAGAGCCGCCGATCAACCTCGCGGACGGTGGAGTTATAAGGGACGGGTTTAGCACGGAGCTTGACGAACTTCGGCAGATATCTCGCTCTGGAAAGCAGACTATCGCGTCTTTTGAAGAATCAGAACGTCAGCGTTCTGGCATTCCGACGCTAAAGGTTCGGTTCAATAACGTATTCGGCTATTATATCGAGATATCTAAAGCCCAGCTTGCCCGCGTTCCCGAGGATTACGAACGGCGTCAGACGCTGGCGAACGCCGAACGGTTTACTACTCAACAGTTAAAGGAGTGGGAACATAAGGTTCTCGGTGCCGAGGAAAAGATCGCCACGGTTGAGGCGGAGTTGTTCGAACAGGTCCGTCAAGCGGCCAAAGCAGAAACTCAGCGACTGCAGTCTACGGCCCGGGCGATTGCTACTCTCGACGCACTCGCGTCGCTCGCCGAAACGGCCGCCAAGCGAAACTACGTTTGCCCAATCCTTCACGACGGGGACGAGATCGAGATCAAAAGCGGACGTCATCCCGTCGTGGAGGCATTGATCGGCGATTCGTTCGTGCCGAACGACTCTTACCTAAACAACTCTACGGACCGGCTTTTGATAGTTACGGGTGCGAATATGGGCGGAAAATCGACCATCCTTCGCCAGATCGCGCTGATCCAGATCCTGGCACAGATCGGGTCGTTCGTTCCAGCTTCGTCCGCACGACTTCCGATTGTCGATAGGGTTTGGACTCGCGTCGGGGCATCTGACGATCTTGCATCGGGCCGATCGACTTTCATGGTCGAGATGACCGAGACGGCGGCGATATTGCACAACGCGACGGCTCGAAGCTTGATCTTACTCGATGAGATCGGTCGCGGAACCTCGACCTTCGATGGGTTGTCGATTGCCTGGGCAGTTGCCGAGTATCTTCACAATTCGTCCGGGCATTCCGCAAAGACACTTTTCGCAACTCATTACCACGAGCTTACCGAACTGGCGGAGCACCTACCGGGCGCAAAGAACTATCAGATAACTGCCTCGGAAAGCAACGGTGAGGTCGTGTTTCTTCATAAGCTAGTCAAGGGGAAGGCGTCAAAGTCGTACGGAATAGCAGTAGCAAGACTGGCCGGATTGCCTGCCGACGTGATTGAGCGGGCGAGCGAGGTCCTCAGAAAGCTTGAGCAGTACGAACTAGCTGTCTTTGCAGATGAGAGCCGGACCGGGCTTGCGATGGCGGCCGGTAAGAACATCGCATCGCAATTCTCGCTGTTTGCGGTATCCAACGAATCAGCGATCGATGAGTTACGATCGATTGAAGTTGAGTCGCTTACGCCGGACGACAGCAAGATCCTGCTTAGATCACTGAAATCGAAGATAGTTTAAGTGGTGCCTTAGAGTTCGAAAGACATACTGTTGAGGCTATTAATTAAGTTTGTATGCCGAAAGTTGAACTCAGTTCCCTCTCGACCGAACAAAAGATCGGCCAGCTTTTCTTTATCGGCATTCCCGGGCCTGACTTCGATCGTCATACAGAAGATCTCATCGCAAAAATTCAACCCGGTGGCGTTTGTCTTTTCGCCCGAAATATCAAGAGTCTTTCTCAGACTCGCGAACTGCTCGACGGACTGTATTCTGCCATCGAGATTCCACCGCTTCTAAGCCTTGACCAGGAGGGCGGCCGTGTAGACCGACTGCGTCGAATCCTGACGCCGATGCCCGCGGCGAGCCAACTTCGGAACGCGAACGACGCCCGTGAACTCGGCGGTATAGTCGGTGAGGCGACCAGTCTCCTAGGCTTTAACATGGATTTTGCCCCAGTTGTGGATGTCATTGACGAAAAGCGATACGACCTCGTGAATGGACTGCAGTCACGAGGGCTTGGTAGATCGAAGTATGAAGTTATCGAGTTCGCAGGTGCTTTTCTGGAGGGCCTCGGTCGAAACGGCATATTAGGTTGCCTAAAGCACTTTCCTGGACTTGCAGCAGCTCAGGTGGATTCGCACGAGGAGCTCCCGGTCGTTCCAGTAACCGATGAGGAGTTGCAAGAAGTAGATCTATATCCCTACGGAGACTTGATAGCCTCGAATCCGAGCGTATCGGTTATGGTTGCCCACGCTGCGTTTCCGAACACGCGTTTGCAGGAAGTTGACGTTAATGGCAAGCTATTACCATCTTCGCTGAGTCGCCGTGTGGTCACCACTCTCCTTCGCGACGAGTTAAACTTCAAAGGGGTAGCAATTACTGACGACATGGAAATGGGCGCAATCGTCCGCAATTACGGTATGGGCGAAGCATGCAAAATGGCAGTCGATGCGGGCGAGGATATGCTCGCTATTTGCGCAAGTGTCGATGCTATCGACGCAGGCTACGAGCGAATTTCCGATTCCGTCAGCGATGGATCGATTAGCGAAGAGAGGTTAAACGAGTCGATTGAGCGTATCTTGGATCTTAAAGCCAGTATGTGCCGAAATACCGATT
The DNA here is from genome assembly GCA_902826795.1 of uncultured Acidobacteriota bacterium. Lineage (GTDB taxonomy): Bacteria > Acidobacteriota > Blastocatellia > Pyrinomonadales > Pyrinomonadaceae > OLB17. Next base: position 22,174 of record CADEGD010000012.1, read on the forward strand.
TCGACCCGACCAGGTTTGAAGACTTAAATCGTCGGATCGCCGACCTCAACAATAACTTGAACTAATTTCGGAGGAAGTGTTTTGCTTCAAAATCTCTGTCTTTTCGTTTTGACGGCTGCATTAATGTTTTCCGGCTCTTGCCGCCGGCCGGGCAATGAGTATGTAACGGTTGCTCTTCCCGAGAGTTTTTCTACTCTGGATACGCTTACGTCAACGGCTTCGGACTCCGCCGCCGAAAGGGTTAGAAACCTAATGTTCAACTCGTTGATCAAGAAGAATGAGAATTTCGAATACGTGGGTGACCTTGCTTCTAACATCGAGACGTCCGAAGACGGTAAGACAATTACGTTGACCTTGCGAGATGGAGTCAAGTTTCATAACGGAAAAGATTTTACGTCGGCGGATGTTAAATATACCTTCGACAAACTCTTCGAAAGTAAAGGCTTTAAGTCTGGCGCATTCTTCGATACCGTAGACGGCAAGCAGATTCCACATATAAGCTCGCTTGCAACGCCCGACGCCAAGACGGTTGTCTTTGTCGTCGGTAGGCCAGCCCTCAAGAACCAGCTTCTTTCCAACCTAGTCGCGATTCCGATCATCGGGGACGGCACTGTCGAGCAGCAGAAGACCACTCCGATTGGCACCGGGCCATTTAAGTTTGTTAACTTTGATCAGTCACAGAATACCGTCGAGCTCGAATCATTCCAGCAGTATTTTGAGGGTGCGCCGAAGTTCGCGAAACTCCGCGTTAAGACGGTAACAGACGCAAGTGGCTTGCAGGCCGAGCTACAAACGGGCGGTGTCGATATTGCGCCAGCCCCGTCCAATCTCCCGCCTGACACGCTTAAGCTTCTTAGTGAAAACGCCAACCTGAAGGTTGAACAATTTGATGGCTCGAACATACAGTATGTCGGGCTGAACACGACATCAGCCCCGTTGAATAATGTTAAGATCCGCCAGGCGATCGGCTATGCCATTGATCGCGAAAAGTTGATAAGGGAGCTTCTTTCGGGCCAGGCAAAAACGGCGAGTTCGATCTTGCCTGCAGGCTCGTGGGCCTATTCTCGGGGTACGCAGTACGCTTTTGATCCGGAAAAGTCTAAGCAACTGCTCCGCGAGGCCGGCTACAAGAACGAGCCGATCAAGTTTAAGTATTCTTCCGGCAACGCAGCGTTCAATAGTTACTCTCAAGCGATTCAGAGTTCGCTCACGGCGGTAGGCCTTAATGTTCAGATCGAGACGCTTGACCCTGGAACGCTTCGAACTCAGCTCGCTCAGGGTCAGTTTCAGATGAATACGGGCGTCTGGATCGGCGGCAATCAGGATCCGATTTTCTTGAAGGATTTGTTTACAACAGGAAGAATTCCCGTCCCGGGCGTCGCGTGTTGCAATCGCAGCCGTTACAGCAACCCGGAAGTCGACATGCTACTTGAAGACGCGATCAACGCGATAGACCGTGAGAAAGCCAAAGCTCTTTACATTCAAGCTTGGGGAATTATCAGCAATGATCTGCCGCTCCTTCCGCTTTGGTATCCGGCGAATATGGTCGTTGCCAACAAGCGGATTGGGAACATTAAAATGAACGCCAGCGGTGATTGGACTTTCCTGAAAGATATCACCGTCAATTAGCTTGACAATCAAAGTTCAGACGGTAGAATTACAGTTTGCGTGCGGGAGTAGCTCAGTGGTAGAGCGCGACCTTGCCAAGGTCGAAGTCGCGAGTTCGACCCTCGTCTCCCGCTCCAATTTTTGAGTAGGCAGTTTGCAGAAAGCAGTAGGCGGTAGAATTGATCGACCTGCCAACCGCCTTCAGCCAACTGCCTACTTCTAGTTTCCGGCGGCGTAGCCAAGTGGTAAGGCAGAGGTCTGCAAAACCTTTATTCATCGGTTCGATTCCGATCGCCGCCTCCAATAAATATCACCTTTCTAGCCACTTTCCCAACACGTCAAAAAAATCAATTGCGTCAAATTTGCGTCATGCGGGCCTGGATCCATTTTCGCAAAAGCGTCGAGGTGCGTCGTCGAATCCTTGGAGCCGAAAGCGAATTCTGATACCATCCGCGTCAATTCTCGTCGCGTATGGAAATATCCAAAGCCCTCCTTTCTCAAATTCAAGTTCCCGAGTATGAAGAGTATCGAGATCTTCAAACACGGGAGAACCGATATAGAGACAACTTAAGAGCTGCTGTAGCCGGGGCACTTATCCTTGTGATGATCGTCGCCGCTGGGTGCGGCATTTACGCGGCCGTATCATCCAACGCGTCGGAAGTAGCCTGCTTTTCACCACTTATCCTTGGGTTAGTGTTCTGCGTGGCCGCTATTCTTATTGATAAGTGGGTAAATCCGATCTCTCAATTTCTACTCAATAGACTCCCCTCTCGTTTTTTCGACTCTGTTCGTCACGAGGAACTAGTGTTTCGGTTTACCCCAGTGGAAGGCTCGATCGAAGCTGAGGCGAAATTGATCCTCGATAAGCTGAATGCCGAGATCGAGAACAGGTCCAAACAGAATCACAGAATTTATCAAGATCTTCGCCTCAAGAGGGTCTGGCGAGACTGGTATGCGAACGACCTTGAACGAGTATTAAGAAATGAGGAGGAGGATGAGGCGGCCAGGATCATCCTTGAGAAGTGTCTAGACGCAATCCGCGATGATTCAGACTCCCGCGGCACGTTTGCAAGAACACTTCTTCGCCTTGAGTCATCGGGCATCTCTTCTCTCATTAAACATAAAGTTGGCAATCTACGTTTTTCCTCAGCCGGGAGCACCTCTACTCGATATTCTCAAGTTCCGAAGCGAGACGGCGCTTCAAAGAATTTGAATGAAGAGACTTCACGTTCTCATAATCGCTCTGGCCCCTCCCAGCACGCGAATTCGAATAATGATCGCGTAGCAACTCTCAAGAGTGACCCGACTCACATTCCTCGACAGAGGCAGCTGAAGCATAAGAAGATTCGGAACGTTTCGCAGGAATTCTATGAGCGGTTGGCAGCTACAAAAGGCGATGTCGGTCGTCGCGGTGAACTGATCGCATTGCATTATGAGGCTTCGCGAATCAGAACGGAAGAGGGCCCCAAGTTTCTAGCTAGGCTGGAGCACTCGTCTAAGGTGGTGGGCGACGGTTTAGGTTACGACATCCGGTCAGTGAGAGCGGGAGAGGATATATTTATCGAAGTCAAAACCACGGTCGGACCATTCTGGTCGAACCTCTTTTTCACCGAAAACGAATATCGTGTTATGAAGGAGCTCGGTGAGGCCTATTGGCTGATTCGTATATGTAACCTCGACCTCAAAACGAACGAAGGAGAAATCTTCGTTTTCGACGGATCTAGCATGATTACTGACTTTTTCGAGTTCGACGCAAACGTTTACGCGCTGCGCGATAAAGGGAGACGCTTTACATAGGGCCTTCATCGCGCTGGACAGTTCAGGTAAGTTATGTGTAAATGTAGGCGAATTCTCGTTCACCATTTTTCAGACAAATTGAGGCGGTATGAAACTCCTATCAGTATTCCTCGTCCTTGTTGCCTTCGCTGCGACGTCACGATCGCAGACTGCTGAGGTAATCTCTGTCAACGCAAATCTCCGCGGTACGCCGAACTCTAGCGGAATTGTAGTCGACACTCTTCCGCAGTCGACCGTCGTCGACGTGATCCAGCAACGTGGGCCCTGGTTCCTAGTCCAGAGCCCGGAATACGTAGGCTGGCTTCACGGTGATACGATCCGGCTGCGATCATCCGGCGGCTATGTAACAGGCCCAGTGGTCAGATCTCCGGATCGCTCGTACTCCAGGCCATTGCCGGTGATATCCGATCGGCCTCCAGCAGTTGTATATCAGGCACCGGGAACGCTCTCCACTCTCGACCTAACCATCGGCACGGAAACTAAACCAGTCGCCGTCACTCCAAGCCGTAGTCCAATCCCCAAGGCGGCAGAAGAGACGAGCACTGAGCCGGCGATTCGACCTGCGACGGTTGCGAGCACGAGCCCTGTTGCCGAGAGCTCGACCGCGACGGCGAAGTGCAAGGACGGAACGCTCACCTACGCGATCGACAGATCTGGCCGATGTGCTGGCCATGGTGGAGTTGATGTCTGGTATGACGGAAGCCCGACGTCGGTATCCTCTCCTGTAAACACCGGCGGATCGGTTCGCGTAAAAGGCTACTACCGAAGGGATGGTACGTACGTGCGACCTCATACTCGACGTCGGCCGTAGGACTTTTCCGTCCGCCATATGCGAAAGAGAGATCAATCAGCGATCGTCGGCCTGATCGTCGTTCTCGCCGTCCTAGGTATGTGCGGTTCGCTCTGCAGTAAAGGGGCTTCAACACGGAGAGACGAACCTCCGACGCCGAGACCTCAAACTCTGATTTCAAATGGTAGCCTTCTGCCAGCCTCGCCATCGCCATCGATAACTCCACCGCGGGTAAAGCCGAAAGATTCTCGATCGCCTGCACCAGAAAGATCGCTTGAATCAGGTTCCGAGGGTTACCCTTCTCGATCGACCTCGACAGGCTCCCGAGGTCCGAACGGGCCTCGTCAAAGCGGATTGATCCGCGGACCACGCGGCGGCTGCTTCTACTGGAATTCTCGCGGAAAGAAGACCTACGTGGATCGGAGCCTTTGTAATTGATCTGTCACTGACGTACATTCCGGCGCCAAACCGGTAAACCGAACGCCATCGATCCGCACGTAAGATCTGAGTTGACGATGCCGGCGGATGCCGACGGTCGCGACGACCTCACGCCGGGTGAGGCAGCGAGAGCATCGACCGCGGCCGTCTCGGGCATCGATGCCGATCCATCGATGCCGTCGCTTTACTTCCATTTCCACGATCAGAAATCCTCCGAGCGGTCGACACGATCGGCGTAGAACTGGTAACGCTCAAGTAGGTTTCGGGTGTCCCTCGCGGCGAGTTCGTTCTCAGCGATGATCACTGCGAGGCTGGCGTCGAATTCCGAATCGATCGCCCGGATCGCTTCGAGGTCCGCCGTGATCTCCGCCTGACGGCGTAGGATCTCCTTCAAGATGTCGGTCGTTCTCATGCGCGACCTCCATCCAAAACCGACGGCCATTCACCATCCTGCTGGTCGACGACGTCCATCCATTCCGTCTGCTGGCGACTCAGACCGATCACCTGACCGCGAAATTCGAACTCGCTCAAGTGGACTCGCAATGGCAACCGGCTATCAAGACCGCAATAGTGAAGGATGAAATATTCCCCATCGCATTCAACCTTTCTCGCGACCAGATCATCTTCGAGCGGAAGGTAGATGATGTGAACTGTGTCCGGCTGTATATCCGACTCGTACACTCGCTTTCTGACGACAACGAAATCACCATCGTAGATTCCGACTCTCTCAAGCGATTCGCCGTTGATCTTCATCGTGGCAAGTTCATTCTCAGGTATATCTGCCGGCACAACGACGGGACGCTCTCCCGGCCTCTCGGGAAACCTATATACGTTAGTGGATCGCATCGTCGCCACCTCCGCACATCGCAAGCTGGGCGAAGAGATCCGCCTCCGCGTCCATCGCCTTTGCGTCATCGGAATACCGATCGCTTCCCTCGTGAAACGGCCTAGAGTGACCGAGGAAGTGGTGTCCGAGTTCGTGAAAAGCAGTCTCGAGGTCGAAGCACTCCGCGGTCGCGAGACACCGGAGATAGATCATTGGATAGGTACGAAAATGAAGATCGTCGCGGAGCCGGACGTAGTAACCGAGAATGCCTTGATAGCTACCGAGAGTTTGTTCGAACTCGGCGATCGATCGATACTTCGCGACTAGCCTTTTGATATTCAGCAAGATCCTCTCTCTCCTGCATATCCGAAGAAAATCCGACTTTGTGAAAGCTCGATCGTGGATGCCGTATTCGCATCGCAGTTGGGCGACTGCCCGTGACACGTGAGCTGCCGGTACAGCTTTCGGAACTTTGATAAGGGCGGTATTATTTGACATAGAATTTCTCCTTTCGTGATTGTTTGGGGACTTTCTAACTGGCTCTTCGAGGTGTTAACGCACGTTCGAGGAGCCATTCTTCATTGCGGTTTTATCTGCAACAGATTTCGTGTATATTGAGCATGGTTTCTTTTGCTATCCGGCAATCGAAAACCTTCCGGAAATGGAAGCTCTCCTGTTGCTTCCTTGTGGGTAGGCCGTCAGCAATACTTTCGCGTAAGGCTGAAGGCAATGGAGAGCACCTTCCCTTCCTTAAGAATTCGCTTTTATCCAGGCATTGAATCTATCGGCCGTGTTGATCACTCGATCGGCAAGTGCGGCCATATCAAGCGGCTTCTCGCTCTTCGCAAGGTTCGCGACGACGAGATCCTTCGCGTAACTCATGGCCATCGCTGCAGGACTCGCAGCCGGCTTACCGATGAAGCTTCCGCGCGGTCCGTTGTTCGGGTTGAGAACGGATATCCGGCCCCCGTCGATCGTGTAATTGATCACGTCGCCGACCTTGATCGAACCCTCACTGCGCTTACCGATAGAACCGCGATCGCCGTTGTCGAGCACGATATCGTGATAGAAGATCGTGCCGTTCTTTCCATTCCACGGACGCACTCCGCGGACCTCAGTTACCTTTGCTGTTTTCATCATTTCCTCCATCAATGCTTCGGACAGAACTCTCCGCGGCCCACAAGCATCCATCCGCCGAGCTCGAGTTCCCTTCTTGAAGCTGTCTCGCTCGATCGACAGATCTTGCATTTCACGGTGACCGGCTCCCGGTCGTACCGGGCGTAGAAGTCGGCGATCTCTGCATCGATCGTCGCCGTCTCGACCGTTTCCAAGGTGAATGTCATTTCAAGACCTCCAAGACGGCAAGGAACGCCGTGAACACCGTCGCGTTGACGAACAGGAGCCACGTGACAGCGTTTTGGGCTTTTGCCCTTGCGACGGGCAGGGATTCGGTCTGAGGGGTGTGCGTGTCGCCGATTAAGACCATTAGTTTGCACCTCCCGCGGTTGATTGGAGAGGCTGGCGGTCGATCGATCTCAGGAATCGATGGCGCGAGATGCTTCGACGATATGCCTCGCGACCGGCTGCCGAGTTCATCGGCCATTCGCTCGGTGCCATGATGCCCTGCGAGCGGTATTCGGCCTGAGCCTTTCGGAAACGCTCTTGGATATCGGTTGATTCGTCTGGAACGGAATAGATGACAGGTGTGCTATTATGCATACAGAAATCTCCTTCGGGTGATTTTGCTGAGAGGCACGGACTTGTTTTGCGACTGGGACCGGGCCTTTCTTTTTTTTGTATCTGATCCGGTGATTTTTCGTTTCTCACCGACAATTAAGACTATACCGCACGTATAACCTTAATGTCAATACGTGGCGTATAGTTTTTCTTATAAATATTCCTCGATATTTATTGCACCATCTCTATACGGTGGGTATAATCCTTGCTATGGACGGACAAGGGTTAAGAACAGAGCGAAAGAATCTTGGATACACTCAGGAAGAACTGGCGAGGATTCTCGGTGTCTCTGCAAATACTGTTGCAAGATGGGAACGCGATGAAATGCCGTTTCCGTCGTATCTCGAACTCGCCTTAAAAGCGATTCCGAAGAACAAGAAGACATAAAATTGCCGGTCTCGCGTGCTAGACGAGTCCCGGCGGATCAGTGTCGAAAGTCTGATGGCTAAGAGTGTACCCCAGAAAGATCCTGCGGGCAAGAATACGTGGCTCAAGCTCGACGAGACGAAGGATCAACCTTTCGTCCGCGTGACTTCGCTCCTGCTAACGAGAGGCCGCTATCTAACACCGAAGGCAAAGCTCGTATTCATCGCACTGCGAAGCTTTAAATCCAACAGCGAAGACTTTGCCTGGCCTTCCTTCAAAAAGATCGAAGAACGATCGAATCTCACCAAACCAACCGTTGCTGCAGCTCTGGACGAGCTTGAGCGGTTCGGATGGATCGAGCGTCTAAAGTCAAAAAACAGGGGTTCAAATCGATACAGATTTATGTATCCGGCTTTCTGTGTTGATTCGAGCGGATCTCAGGAAGTTGAAGGTGCGGACCAAACATTCCCTTCTCAGGAGCAAGCAACCGCGTATGCAGCAAGCCGGAAAGGTGGTTAATCATTTTAACCATTGTGTAGTAAATCTTTTTAACCACATAGTTAAAGATTTTAACCATGGTGGTTAATCGGGTTTACCGAAAATAGTTAATAGTTTTAACCCTAACTAGAGTCTTTACCTAGATTCAAGAATATAGAAGAAGAGGAGGAGGGCGCTTCGCTTCCCCCTCTCTTTAGAAAATTGGATGCGTAATAATTCGTACTCCGAAAGAACTTTGCCCATGACCGTAACATTTCTCTCAACGTCCGGCGATGCGATTCACACCGTTGAATGCATCGGCAGTCCGATCTACTCACTAAAATGCTCGTGCGGCGGATACAAGGATATCCAGTCTTGTAAGCACGTGAACGCCGTACTCGAAGCTAATCCGTTCCTCGACGATCCAACGCCGGCCGAGGGTTTTGCAGAAGCGTGTGAGGCAATAATGGGGTCTCCTGTGAAACAGGCTTACGGAGATCTGTGGAAGCATCTCGGTAGAATAGAGCTTGAGCGAACTCGGCTAAAGGAAGAGGAGCGATCGGCGAAGAAGGAATTCTATCGCAAGCTCGCCATGGGTATCGCGTCCGTTTTCCTCTTCCTGATCCTCACGTCAACGTCGGCCATCGCGCAGAAGGTTGAATCCGGATGGGATCGAATGATCTCAGTCCAAAAAGTCGAGCGTGACGCACTGCACAATCGTCAGGAATCGGAGATCAAGCTTCTCGCTCAACTCCAAGAGGCTCACCTAAAGATCGCTTCGGGCGACGAACGCAAAGAGGCTGCAAGGGAGTACATCGTCGAGCGTGAGAAGCTGCTATCGCGACATGCCGCAGAGAGGTCTGAAATGCTCAAACTTCATAGTCAGGAACGAGCAGATCATCGGCAGAGATCTGAGGGTAGGATTGCACAGCGATCCGGGGTACCAGATTGACTTCCCGATTTCACCATTACGTCCCGCGGTTTTACCTTAACGGCTGGAAAACTTCAGTAGGGCATCTTCATAAACGAGTTTGGATCTACCGAAAAGGATCGAAACCTCGACATGCTGCGATCAAGCATACGGGAGGTCGGAATGCGATGTACTCGCTC
>CADEGD010000012.1:31332-89269 GCA_902826795.1 uncultured Acidobacteriota bacterium
GGTCTGCGCTCGCGAGCATGCGTCGCGCTTCTGACTCTGAACACACAGAGAAGCTCCTCGGTCGCAGCGAGGGGGAGTTAGGAATAATACTTCCAAAAATCCTTCGCCATGAACCAATCACGAATGCCGAATTTGCTCTTTTCTGCTACTTCCTGAACATCTTTTTTCGCCGCTCACCTTACATGACCGATGTTTTTGGCCCGGCTCTTCTGAAACCTGTAATCGAAGAGCACCATCGGCAGCGTCAGGCTCAAGCTCAGGCTATCCCGGATGAGTCGCGTCGGAATCAGTTTCTGGAAGCCATACAAGCGATTGAAGAGGTCTGGTCAAATGATTTTGGAGCTCTACATTCGTTATCCATGTTCGTCGAAGCTGATACCGTGCCAAGACTTATATACGAAGGCCTGACAGGAGCGTTTTTCTTTTCTAGAACCGCCAATTTCGTGACCTCCGACAACCCAGTTTCTTTCAACTGGCGCAGAGGAATAAAGGCTCCCGAAGGCTACGTCGTATTTCCTGTTTCGAGAAGCGTGGTGTTCGTTGCCGGTCGGTTCCTCCCATACCGTTTAACCTATTCTCCGATACCCGATCATCTCGTTACGTTTTTGAATGGTCTAATCATTTCAAACGCATACCAGGAGGTTTACGCCTCGGAAGAATTACCCGATCTTCAGCGGATCGTTGATCAGACTATCGGGACTGGCCTTACTCGACACTTACCGGACTAACAATAATCTTGATTTCGACACTTCTGCCCTGTTAAAATTGATCCGGCAACAAAGTTCTCCGTTGCCAGATTTCCATCTCAATTCCCGTCCGGGAATGCCAAGCCCCATGAAAAACTATCTCCTAATCGCTTTCATTATTCTCTCGTCGTTTGTCTCGATCGAAGCTCAGCAGATGACTGGCCAAGTGGTCGAGATCCTTGATCAGAAGAGCTTCACCTTCCAGACCACGCAGACGAAATTCACGGTACAACTCCAATACGTGGATCCTCCTGAATCGTCGCAGCCGCTTCAGGACGTGGTCAAGAACCACCTATCGACGATGCTCAAGGGAAAGACTGTTACGGTCCAATTCGCGAGCCTTTCCGGCGGCCGAACGATCGCCAAGGTCTATCTTTCCGGCGTCGACGTGAGTGTATGCAGCCTCCTGCGTGATGGAGCGGCCTGGTACAGCGTTCCCGAGGCGAGGTTACAGCCGGCTGTCGAACGAGCGGATTACGAACAAGCCGAGTCTCTCGCAAAATCCGAGAAGCGTGGAGTCTGGGGATTGCAGAACGTCAAGCCGGCTTGGGAGCTCCGCCTCGAGCGGGCGAAGTTGCTCAAGGAGCTTGAAGAAAAAGAATGGAAAGAGATGCTCGAAAAGATTGCTCAGGTTGGAGTTGCACGTGAACCAGTCGTGGGTATGAGCCGGGCCGAATTTAACTACCTCTGCGGCCGTGAGCCAGGCGATCGAGTAAGTAGATACGATACCTCCCAAGGATTCGAGTTTTACGAAACCCTTATTGTGACCGATAAGAGAAAACAAACAATGTGCTTCGGAGGATTCAATTTTGATAGAAATCAGCGCCTAACTTCAATAAGTCGATCAGCGAGTTACGTGGATTAGAATTACCCGTAGAAGAGAATTTAAAAAGTCGATCCAAAGGTGATCTGGGACGCAATAAGCCTGGACCAGAATGCTCGTTCACGGCGATTCAACAACTGATCGATTTCGAACTCCTCCCTTCGATAAACGACGCGGCCAAGATGATCAGGATCTTCGACGCTATCACCGGCCGAACTGCGCAACTTACAACAAAGTGAGTCCAAGGTATCGTGTGCTATTTACCACGTCGGTTGACGCCGAGAGGGCAGGATATCGGATCGCGAGGAACTGCAGATAGCCGGTGCAACCCTATGTGTTGTTCGATTCTTTTGGCCACGAAGGTGCTTCCTACCTTTTCCAATCAAGCAGCTTCTTGAGCTTTCGAATCCGCTTGTCCAATTCAACATTCGTCGGATGATTCTCAGCAAAAACAGACCGCTGGCGAGCTTCCTGTTTCTTCGCGAGCTCTTCTCCGTACTGTGCCCTTCGTGACCTCTCAACTCTCATGGCACTCCCGCAAGATTGCGAGCACCACGTTTTCGGGTTGGTTTTGCTGAAGCGCGTGATCCAGAAGAATCTATCGCAGGCGTTGCAAATTCCTAACCGATCGATGGGAACGTCTTTCAGTTTATCCAGAATAGTAAGTCCGCGCAGGATCTCATATGTGAACTTACCCTCCTGAACGCGACAGGAGATGTCGATCTGACGGTTCAGAAGGTAAAGGTTGTTACCGTCAGGTGACTCACGAAGAGCGGGACCGGTCACGGTCAAGATCTCAAACAAGATGGCTCGTTGACTTATAAGATCATAGAGATGCATCTCCCGCTTCCCGGTAAACTTTCTAGCGAGATAAGATTCAGTTTTCGGACCGATCCAACTTGGACCTACGTTCTCGTCCGCTCGGAAGGCCTCGGCGACTCGCGCGTTGATTTCAACGTGACTAGGGTGATCTCCTCGGAATGGAAGCTCGTTCAGGATCTCTATGAAATCCCAGAAATGTTGCGGGCAATCTCGGACTTCTTGGTCTTTATCCATTACATCTGTTACGCATTAACGCGAACTTTTGAGGTTTAAGCCGTTTTTGTCGAAACACTCGATGCGCTGTTGATTCAATACCATAATCGCATAATAATCATTTCCAACAAAGTAGGCGAATCAAATAAAGGCGTAACACTACGCAGCACAGGAAAAGGAGATAGCATTTCATGACTCAAAAAACTTTGTATTCGCAACCTGAAGCGGTTCGCTGGCTGTCGACTGAGATCGGGCTACCGATTTCAGACGGAACATTCGGGCGTATTGTCTCCCGGGGAGAACTCTCGTATCGCATTATCGGTGCACGACGCTTCTTTCATGTCGATGATCTACGGAGTTACGTGGAGAGGTGCAGGCAGCCTCTAAAAATGGCGGCATGATCAATCTTGCGGGCCCGGTAGCCGACGTGCGGAGTAAAGCGGAAAATCTCTGCACGGGCTGAAATAATGCCGAGGTTGGGCTCGCTTCCGAGCATTATTTTATGCTCGATCGCTTCTTATTTTCTTTTGCTAGTAGGCCGAAGGCGGCAGTGCGGCATCCACGGTTGAGAAATCGCTGGCTCGCCGCACTTTTTGCGTGATAGATGATCAGTAAATTTAAATCGCCTGCTGTCTCGTGGTATCCGAAAGATCATCTAGGATCGATGCGTGTGGCTGAGATGCCGATAGAAATCGAGGGTTACTATCGGCGAGCACTCGATTATGCGTGGCTGAACGAGGGCGTTCCAAGTGATCCAGCCCGCCTTGCCGTCATCATCGGAAAAGGATGCACACCGGAGGCGGCCAGATGGGTTTTGACGATGTTCGAGCCGGATAAAAAGGACGCTTCGAAATCGCGAAATTCTCGACAAGAATTTGAGCGCAAAAAACAGTGCGAAAACTCAAAGAAACGGAAGGAGGCGGGCAGGCTGTCAGGTGTAAAGCGTAGAGAAAAAAGGGACTTAACTAACGAACAAAACCCGAACAAACACCCGAACAAAAACGAACATTCCGATTCCGATTCCGATTCCAATGAAAAGAAAAAGAAGCGGAAGAGCGCCGCTCACAGAATCCCGGACCAATTTGAAGTTAGCGAATCGGATCTTCAATGGGCAGCCGAACATGTGCCTCTGATTTCGATCAACAGAGAGACCGAGAAATTTCTTGATTACTGGATTGCGGAAGCAGGCCCTAGAGCCGAAAAGATGAATTGGACAGCGGCGTGGCGAACCTGGATGCGGAGGGCGGATGAGTATCGAGTACAACATGACCAGAAGGCCGGGAAGCCGACGAATTTGGACAGGATCGCCAGTACGCGAAATGTAATCAACGAGTACCCGACCGAGGCCGAGTTGCAACAGCAATCCAGAGGTAGCAACTCGCCGGAAACGGTGTGGCGAGGCACCGGTCAGATCGCGGAAGCTGCGCTGTAATTCACGAATATGCAGAAAACAGCCTTAGACGAAGCTGCAGACAATTCGTTAAGCACTCAAATGCGAAACGGGGTTCAGCCCTCTCGAGAGCAAATGGCAACGATGCTCATGATTCTCGCTCTCCGATGGATGACTAACGGCTGGCGACCAATGGAGGCGGACGACTCCGAGCTTATGGCCACGGCGTTCATTGCCGAACTTACCAGGCACGGAGTGCGGTATGAGCACTATCTCGAACTTTACCAACGAGCGGTTGACTACCGCGTCGCACGGCTTGCGGATGGTGAGACCCCGCCGGATTTCAGCGTCGAGTTGATGCTCGCACAGTGGCCGGGCTTAAAGCGGAAACTCGGGATCGGCGTTATTACAGCGCGTCAGATCGTCGCTGAGATGAAAGCCGACGAGGAACGATGGATCCAAGAGGCATTGACGCATGAAAACTGAACAATTCCATAACCAATTCGAGATCGATCGAAGCGCACGTGGGCTTAAGGCGGTGCCAAAGCCGGTGGCGCCGGAAGAGTCGCCGGTAGCGATCGCCGACGGTAGCTCATTCCTTCTAACGAAAAACTACTGGTGGTATGACGCTCAGGCCCGCGTCGTTCGATCGACTGACGGCCTTCGTCGGATCGGTACCGATCACCTTGGCTCGGACTCGTGGAAGGTGATCAGGATCGACCAGCTTCACAGCGATCGAGGTGATGCCGTCGACGCCGGCCAGAAGATCTTGCTCTCCGAGATGGAGAAGCTTCGTGATGCGATTCAATCGCTGGAGTATTCGAAACCGAAGGCCGAGCGAAGTTTGAAGAGGATCTTGCAGTCTCGCGGACTCTGAGCGGAAAACCTTATAAAACCTAAGTTTTTTGGTTGAGTGGGCGAATGGAAACCTTAGATTCGAAAAAAGCAGATTTTGCGGAGGAACTCGGCCGACTTACGCCAAAGCAACGGGCCTTCATCCTCGAATACGTTGAGTTAGGGCACGCGACGAAAGCGGCGATCCGCGCGGGATATTCGCTCCAAACTGCTTACTCAATCGGCTCGGAGAATCTCGCAAAACCACAAATCCGATCGCTCGTAGATCGAATGATCGCGACAGAGATCGAGCAGCGTCCGCGAGTTCTTGTCCAGCTAAGTGGGCAGATGCCGCGGGTTCACCAAGGAGCGATCTTGAGGCTCCAGGGGACGGTGGTTTCGCGCACGGATTTACAGAACGTCCTCGACAATGGTTCGATCATCGCGACCGGGCAGATGAAGACGGTTTGAGCAGGAGTTAAAACACATTGGCAAAAGCACGATTTCCAAAAATACGTAAACCTTCGGCGTTCGGTGTTAAGAACCGAGCATCATCGGGCAACCGGGCATCAACTGTCGATCGCACAGCCAACGTTCCCGGAGTCGGATCTGTAGGCGGGATGGTTCGAGTCACGACCTACGAGCGAGATGACAACCTTCAGGCTCATTGGGACGCCGTCGCTAATCGAGTGCCACCGTGCCGCTGTTCGATGTGTCGGTAGAACCTCATAAAACCTGAAAAAGTATCGCTTTTTTTGTGGAGAAGCTAGACCATGGCCATTCCAAACTTTGAAATTCTTAACGCGGTTCGAATGAGTTCTCGCGATCTATTCTTACCCGGACAGGAATCGGAGTTAGCTTCAGTCGCGAACGAGCACCAGCTCGATCATCTCATGAATCAGGGAGCGATCCGACACACCGACGGTCGGCCGCAGCCGGACTTTGACACGGTTCGCTTTGGTCCTGTATCGCCCGATTTTCTTCGGATCTTGAATGCGAAGGTTCCAGTTCGAATGACGGACGACGAGCGGTACGCGGCGGCTCAAACTCACTTCGCAGAGGTGCAGGCCAGCGGAGCGCCATGCGATTGCAGTAGGTGCCAGAGACAGGCTGGAAAGTAATCGGTATAGAAACTGATCATTCTTGATGGAGAACTCGGAAACTACAACCAGAAAGAAACGCGGTCGGACGCCGGCTCAGGAGGCCAAGATCTTGGAGCGAGGTCGCCGTGTGTTCGAGCTTCGTCGAAGCGGCGTCTCGCTTCGGAAGATCAGCGAACACTTGAAACGCGAGGCTGAGAGCAAAGGAGAAAGCACGCGCGGCTTTTCTTTCTCGCAGGTCCGGGATGACTTTCACGCGGTCCTCGAAGTGCTCGCCGACGACACTCAGGATCTTGCGCGTGAGTATCGAACTCTGACGACCGAGACGCTCGAGGAATTGCTTACCGCCTGGCTGCCCTATTCCCGGATGCAGATTACCAACCGTTCAACCGAGAACGACGTCCGGCTCAAGATGAAGTCCGGCGATGTGATCGTGAAAGCGGTTCGCGAATTGGCGGAGATCTATGGCGTGAAGCGTCCGCAGAAGGTTGAAATGAGTGGCTTGGATGGAAAGGCTTTTCAGGTTGTCACGGCGATATCGATCGAGCCGGTTGCCTCGACTATACCGAAGCCCGAAATACCCGCGGAGGATGCAGAATGATCGAAAGCCGATTGCAGACCTATCTCGATCACTGGAAGCAACTCTGCGTTCACGAAGATATGCAGCTACTGAGAGCCGCCGAGCTTGAGCGGCTCGAAGATCTTGTGCGGGAGATCGATGCGATGGCAGATCTATTCGAGTTCGAGCCGGAAGCACGATCAAGTTGGGAAGAGAGCCGGGTTCAGTACCGGAAGATCATCGACGACCTAACCGGTCCGCTGGATAAGCTTCGAACGCAGAACCGAGAAACGCGCGAGATCTTGCTCGCCGAGTTACGGTCGATGAACTACGACACTTCGAAATTGAAAGGAGCGTGAAAATTATGGCAGATCAGCAGGAACCAAGTTCGGAATTCTTCGACGAGATTCGCAAGGATCAAGCCGCCAAGAACGAGGCCGGGAAAATGCGAAATATCGACGAGGGTTTCGGTCGAAAGGACACCGATCCCTTCAATGCAGCCCGTCAGCGACATGAGCGGGCATCGCGTCCCGATCGCACGATCGACGATGCCTTCGGCGTCAGTTGAACGGGTCCAGACTTTACACCATGGAGACTTTACAGAATGCGGTTTTGAAACTGCGAGGATTACAGAAATGAAAGCATCACGGCTAGAACAAATTCAGGAACGGATTGCAGAGTGCGAGACGGCCAGAGAGTCGACCGAGACGGAGATACGCGACCTCGAAGAAAAACTCATCAGCGGCAAAGTATCCCTCAATTCGGTGAACGGAAAACGGGCTGAACTTCGTTCGCTCGACGAAACGCTGGTTACTCTTCGCGAGGCCGAGCGAGCGGAGACCTTGCTTGTCACGGCGAACGACGAGGCGACCCGACGCGAGAAAGATGTTGCCACGATGGGCAAGCTCGCGAAGGCGATCGTTTATGAACTCGCTGCATATCACGATGGCATCCACCGGGCGAACGAATTGATCACATCCCTTGGCACAGGTCTTATCGTCCGAAAGAGCTCGATCGGCATACTGCGATCGCAGCTTCGGGATCTTCGGAATCAGTACCCGGACGTTGACCTGCATTCACTCGCCGAACTCACTCCGGCCGAATGGCGTTCGACGAGCGAATCGAACTTCCGGGCACCGGTCGTTCCGTTCACTCCGGTAATTGCGGATGTCGAGGGACGTACTGTCGCGAAGCTCGATCGTGAGCAGCGATACGGCACAGCGGCCTAAAGCCACACATCAGAGGAGAACTTTTACCAAAATGAGCAATACATCTATCAAGATCGGTGCCGGGTTTGGAACGGTCAATCCGGTCTTTCATTTGAAGAAAATCACGCTAGGCGAGGAGAGCGAGTTTTACGCGAAGCTGGCCTCGCTTGCCAATCCGGACGACGTCGACGCGAAGCGTGAGCATCATCTCACTTGCTCGATCGAGGCGATCAAGAACTGGTCCGTCGCGAACCTGACAAAGGCCGTCGACAAAGGCGATCAGCCATTCTACGAATACGACGGTGACGGCGATCGACGTGATCCGTCAGCAGAGGTCGATGCGTATTTTGAGGAAGCTGCAACGCGAGGTGACGATGTTCACCGGTTGGCGAGCACGATCGTCAATAGCTATCTCGAACGGTTGCAGCCGACGGTAAATTTCTTTTAGCCTTTCGGCTCGCGTGCTCGGCCTGGTTCGCCTTCCGAGCCAGCGTCGACGCCCTTGATCTCGGCTACGCTCGCTGCCCGCTGATCTGCCCGAAGGAGACGGAGGACCTTAGCCGAAACAGAAAGCAGCTCTGCAGCAAGTGTCCGAAGAAGCAAAAGGCGACCGAGTTCGAGCGAGCGACCGAAAGGCTTTGGGAGAAGCATATCGCGGAAGGCGATCGACGAAAGATCAGCATCATGGATATTCGCGAACAAATTCATCTGACCGTTGCAGCTGAGAATTATCCAGCCGAACAACGGACCGTCACGCTCAATGCTTTCGTCTCGGCTTACGATGCCGAGCGCGAGATTTACCGAGAGGAACGCCGACGAATTTCGGCTGCATCGAACAGCTAGGAGAAATGCTCTATGGCAAATATCGTACAGACGATTTTCACCTCTGACGTTACCGCGATGGAACGCGGAATCGCGAGCGTTCAAGCGTCTGCCCGGACCACCGGTAACGTAGCGACCGATCTTGAAGCGAAGATCAACCGAGCATCGCGAAGCATCCTCACCGGCAACACGGCTCTCGATGTTATGAAGAGCAAACTTTCCCAGGCGGATATCGCGGCGAGCTCGTTTGCAAGGTCGACGTCGCAGCTCGCCCCGAACATCACTCGCGCCCGCGAAGAGCAGGAACGTCTAAACCGCTCGGCTGCGGCGATGGATATGATCCGCGGACGGTCTCCGGGCGGTCCTTCTTCACTTAGCCGCGAGAATCAGTACAGTCGAATGAACCTCGCCAGGCAAGGTGGCGACGTGTTTACGCAGCTCGGAAGCGGTCAGGGAGTCGGCCTTATCGCAATTCAGCAAGGCCCGCAGATCCTAGAAGCAATGGCCACCGCGGGAGGTAAAGTATCGACCGTACTCACTGCGGCCAAAGGTGCTCTGGTCGCTTTCGGGCCCGCACTCGCAATTGGTGCCGCCGGAGCCGCCGTGGTTTACAAGATCACAGGTGATATCCGTTCCGAGGCCGAGCGTCGGTTGAAGGTGGAGGAAGCGATCGCTATCGCTGCTGGCAAGCAGTCTAAAGCGATGTACGACACGAAAGAAAGCGTTCGCCAGATGATCGTCGACCAAGATCGGGGCTTCGTGTTAGAGAAACGTCAGCGGGTGCTCTCAAACCTCTCCCCGGAACAGCTCAAAGCTCGAGAGCAGGAACTCAACGCCCGGCTCGCACTTGGTCCGGTCACCGATCCGAGCACCGGTAAATTCACGCCAGAGTTCGAGAGGCTGAAAGGTGAGTTGAAGTTCGTTCGCGAGCAGATCAACATTGCCGAGATGTCCCTCGAAGAGCGATCGCAGGCGTCGTTTGATAATCGATGGCAGCAACGGATACGTGAGGAACAGCAGAGAGCGGAATCTACCCGGAAAGGCATTGAGCGGGCGAAGGAGCTCGACAAGGTTTACCAGGAGACCTTCCGCGGACTTGCTCGACAGGCCGGAGCAGACAATCCGATCGCAAAAGTGTTTTTTGACGCCGATGATGCACTTCGAGAGTTGAAGGGCAGGATCGCAACTCTGCCGCTGGATATGCAGAAGGCAGCTCTCGAAAGCCAGCGAGCGTTTAATTCCAAGCAGCTTTTCGGTGCCCGACTCGATAGCCGAATGGAGGCGTTCGAACTTCGGGAACAGGCAGATGTATTCCGCCGCGGTGGATCAGAAGAGGACGCCCGAAAACGGTCGCGTGAAATTGCGGATAGTCAGGCTCAGGATGCGGTTAATCGCTACATTCGCGACCTCTCAGGCGGTAAGCTTCGAAATCTTGGAGGGCTTCGTCAGTACTTCTCTGGAATGTCGCCGGAGGGACGCGTCGGGCTCTTCGATTTCGTCCGTCAGGAGGAAGAGTCCACCGGTCTTTTTCGTAATTACGAGATTCAGAACGATATCCGCCGCCGGCTCGGTGTCGACGAGTTTGCGAACTCAGCTCAAGGCCGTCTCGATCGCCAGCTCACCGAGCTCGACAAGATGAAGCCGGGCAGTGATGCCGAGCGAAGCCTTCTCGATTCGCGCATTCTTTCACTTGGTCGAAGCGTCGATCCATCGAGCCTGAGTAGCGGCCAGAGGGAAAGATTAGCCACCGTTGCTGAACGTATGGCCGAGCGAACTGAGCGTCGCGAGATCGAGGCCCTCGGTTACCAAAAGAATATGGACGCCACTCTCAAGCGAATCGAGAATCTCACTGCAGAGCGGATCAAGGCGGCTCAGAATGGCGGGCTCAACGCGGTCAACATAAAGATTCAGGACGATACAGGTCCAGGCACCAGCGTAGAACTGCAGCGTCCGGCTCAGGCCGATACCGACGCAGCCTACGGTTTTGGCGGATTTGAGATTTTCGGGGGTACCAATCGATAGGTGACAAGTATGCTTTTACGTAGCGAGAGACAGAGTGAAATTGAGCGGATCGATCAGCAGATCGCGTTCCTGCAGAGTCGTCGAGACTTTCTGGCTGCTCTGGAGCGGCTAGAGTCGCTCGACCGCCTGAGAGCGTCGGCATTCGCTCCTGTGAACGAGTTCTACGGAGATCTTGGCTCCCAATTCCCACCGCTCGACTTCCCGACTCCAGAGCGACAAATCAGAGCTTCGATCCGGGTAGATCTTGAGCGACGGGCGATATTGAAAAGCAGGTTTTAGGACAGGGAGGGTGTGAATGCTGGAGCAGTACCCAGACATAATGCAGACGTCGCATATTTGCGAGATATTTGGCTGGAAGCCGAATACGGTAAACGCTAAAGCTCGGAACGGCGAGATTCCGGGGCGAAAGATCGGGAAGCACTATTACTTCGCGAAATCGTTGATCATTCAGTTTATGACGTCTGATGAGCCGGAATTGTCACAAGCCGATGTTGATAAGGTCGCGCGGTTGAGGTAAATTGTGTCACCAATGGCAGGACAGATTCGGCTGATCGGCTTCGGCGACGATGGGTTGTACCGTGTTCGTATTCGTATTGAATCGAAGAAGAGCGGGCGCCGAGGAACCCTGTCCGAGACGATCAAGGCCAAGACGAAGCAGGCAGCGGAACGTCAAGCCAAAGCTAGAATCAAAGCGCTCGCCTCTGAAAAGAACATCACGACTCCCACGACCAAGGAGAGTCTCAATAGTGCATTCGACAAATATCTGAACGAGGTAAAGAAGCCGGTCCTTAAACGTCAGACATTCGACGATTATCGAAAGGTTTACGATCGATACGCAAAGGACACGATCGGCAAACTCTCACTTGGTAAGATCACTCGGTCAGAGATCTCCGGGCTCTACGCTTCCATGACCGTGTCGCCTCGCACGATCCGCTATCTCAACATGATCCTGAAGGCGGCCTTTAAGGAATTCATTCAGCAGGATCTCGTCACGAAGAATCCTTGTGAGGTTGTTCTCCCCAAAGCTAAGAAGCGAGAGTATCGCGTCTTTACTCCGGAAGAATATCAGCGAATCGTTAATACGACTTCCCTCTTCTGGAAAACGCTCATCATGTTCGACGTGGAGACCGGGTTGCGTCCGGAGGAGTTCCTCGCATTGACCTGGGCGAATGTCACCGATCGACACGTAAAGGTTCGCAAAGCCCTAGTAAGATTTCCGAAGGGCGAGTATCAATTCACTGATCCAAAGAATGATGCGTCGCGGCGAACGATCCCGATCTCGCCGACGCTCGTCGCGCAGCTCAGGACTCACCGAAAGGCACTGCTCGAGATGAGAATGAAGATCGGCGCCTATTGGACAGACCTTGATCTCGTCTTCCCGACTGAGATAGGCACGCCCTTCACACTCTCGAACCTTAATCGCAAGTTCAAAAGCATCCTCGACAAGGCCAACGTGCCGGCGATGCGTCCGTACGATATGCGTCACACTTGTGCCACGTGGCTGCTGGAGGACGGTGAGAATATCAAGGTGGTGAGCGAGCGACTCGGTCATTCCTCGATCGCTGTGACGGCCGATACATATCTGCACGTTAGCGAGGGAATGCAGGAATCTGCTACACGTCGACTTGAAGCATGGGTTGGGGTTCGACCGCTCTCCGAGGAAAATGCGTCAAAATTGCGTCAGAATAGCGATGCATCGCAAAACGAAACGATGCCAAACAATGGTGAGAACTCAATAAAACAGGGCAAAACAGCGTTACGGAAGTCAGCGTAATGCTATAAAAAAAGCCTGCAAAACCTTTACTCGTGAGTTCGATTCTCACCGCCGCCTCCAATAACCCCCTTAACATCAATAGTTACAGATACGTAATGTCATGTTAAGAGTAGCTTCCTTAAGTAGATTATCGTAACTATTGTCCACTTCCCTTTTGATTTTTGGCGAGATATTTCCATGAAGAAGGTGACGCTACTGACCGCTGCTGTGTCCTGGAGGGCCAGCAAACCGACTTTCGTCGAATGAGAGATTTAGTCGAGGATCGCTAAGCCGTTCGGAATTTCGAAATAGTTCAAGTGATGGATTATCGTGACATTACTTTCGACCGCTTGTAAGTATTGTCTTGGGTTTGGTCTGTCACTCTTTCGCCAAATCCGAAAAGTTTTCGACCGTCACGTGATTGGCCATTCTACCGCTTTCGCTTTTTACACGATCAGAATCTCCAGTTGTATGAAGCCTTCGCGAACAGCGATCTACTCTGACGCAGCAAGCCGCCACGACGAATGTTGAGCGGGTCCAAATCTTTGTAGAGTTCGTCGCCGTAGCCCACGTAGAGCGCGGTGTTCGGTCGTGGGGTATAGCTATAGAGCAGGCTAACGCCGAGGCGGTGCGAGAGGGTGTCGTAGTCTATTATCGATCGACTCGCATGGAACCTATCCAGTTGGTACGTCGTGCGGTTGCGAAATATCCGTTCATCGAACAGCTTTGCACCGTCTAGCCGACTTTTCAGACTCGTCTTTATCCATCGGAACTCCGAGTTCAGCTTGGCCAGCGGTTTCGCCGTTACAGTTACGTCGTTGGTAAAGAGCTTCCCAACCTCGACCCTTGCCGGATCGAAGTTCGCATCCGTCCCGATCTCAAGTGATCCAGACGCGATGATCTTTTTGAACGACTGTACGCCCCATCGGAGGTTGTACGAACCCGATCGAAGACTGGTCCCCATGAAATTGTCTTTTCGGGTCGAGATGTAGGTGTAGATCGTTACTCCGTTCGCCAAAGTGATATCAACGCCCGGATCGAAGAAGGATTCGTCCAGTTTTCTGTTCTCGTTAAAAAAAACCGAGGTCACGGCAAAAGGCCGGACCCGGACCCACCAGCTTTTCTGCGTGGGCCGAAACGACCGGCCGGAATTGTTATAAAAGCGGTCGTAGCCGGTGCGACGGATAAACCCAGCTTGCGCACGGAAATTCCGGGCGTAGTGCGAGTCCGTCACGGTTACGTCCCACTTGCCATCGCCGAATGTGTACGCGAGATATACTCCACCGCCAGACCTTTCTGTTCCGTCGGGCTCTTTAGTTAGAGAGTAAGAATACTGATAGGAGAAGTACTGCCGATCGTCGATCCGGAGCCGTCCATCAAGGGTTCCAACACTATTCGATGCGTTGCCATGTGAACGGGTGGTAAAGGAAAAACCCGCAGTTGAGCCCTTGAATATGTCCCGACTGAACCTTCCGATCAGGAACAGAGCATTCTTCCCGAAATTCGGATCGGATGGCGGAACGCGGACGCCCGGTGCCTTGTCGGACGCGGCAAGGAAACCGAGGTTATTCTTCCCGATTTTCCCCGTGAGCTTGATGCCCCAATCCGGATCGACGATCTGTCTTGTATCAATGATCCTCGGCGCGGCGGAGTAAACTGGGCGAAAGACCTCGGCTCCTTCGAGAAAGAAAGGACGCTTCTCTTCGAAGAATAGCGGGAACCTTTGAT
This sequence comes from uncultured Acidobacteriota bacterium, assembly GCA_902826795.1. Lineage (GTDB taxonomy): Bacteria > Acidobacteriota > Blastocatellia > Pyrinomonadales > Pyrinomonadaceae > OLB17. The sequence goes on from CADEGD010000012.1 coordinate 45,353, forward strand.
TCGCGGTGATCTGCGGAGCGTCCGCTTCGATCTGGGAAAAGTCCGGATTGACGGTGGCCGACAATGTCAGGTTCGGCGTCAGTTGATATATGGCGGTGAGGCCGACATCGAGCCGATTCACCGAGTTCATCCGGGCTCCGTCGGGTAGGGCAACATCCGGCTCACGCATGGCGGTGTTCGATGCGGTCACCGTCGGGATAAGCTCGAGTGTTCGCCCGGCGAAGACCTCATCAAGGCCCGTGAGACTGCCCATCTGTGAGAAGATGTTCGCGTTGTCGCGCGGGAGTGGCATCCAGGAAACGTCTTCTTTCTTTCTAGCGATCGATCGGAATAGATGAAGACCCCACGACTTCGATTCGTCAATCGAGAATCGCAGTGTCTTGAAAGGGATCTTTACTTCGACGATATAGCCGTCCTCACCGATACGCCCCTTCGATTCATAGATACCGTCCCACGCGAGACTGCGGTCACCCTCGGAGAAGATGCCGTCCTCCTGAATCCCAAGTGGATTAAATCGGAACCCGTAGGCTCGACGGCGGTCGTTGAACGTATCTAGCCAAAGCGCTACGAAGTCATCCCCTTGTGAGACGGAGTCGCGCTTGGAAACCGGCGCACGAATCGCAGACGGAGTGGAATCATACGCCTTGAACGCGACGTACAGATTCTCGCGGTCATACATCAAGAACGCTTCAGTCCGCTCTGTACCGGAAGCTCCGTTGACGGGTTCGATCTGGCTGGAAATATTCAGACGCGCAGCCGCGTCCCATTCACCCGATGTCAACGTACCGTCAATCACTGGAGGTGTCGTGGTTGAGGCGATCTTTATCGTCTCTCCGCGCACGGAACTAGCAAGCAGTATTGCGACTATCGCTACGAGAATTGACGCTGAATGACCTGGTACGAACATTTCGATCCACCTCCTTGCGGCCACCGTTAAAACGCGTAAGTTGCCGAAGCGATCACGTGTCGTGAAGCCTGCGGGAGCATCGTGTTGAATCCTCCGGTTTCGAAGAATCGGGTGTTGTTCAGATTCTTGACCGCTACGTCCAACCGCCAGTTCTCGCGTCGGTAGCCGAAGTTCAAATCCGCTCGGGCATATCCGGGCAAGCGCCAAGCTCGATTGGGAAGGTTCGAGAAGTATTCTGAAGCGAAGTAGACACCGCCGCCGACCGTAAGACCATGCAGCCCACGCCTATCAAAAACGTAGTTACCGTAAATACCGCCCGAGTGCCGCGGGACGCCGGCGAGTCTTTGGCCGATAAACTCGGGCCGAGTGTCCTCGGTGACGACCGCCTCGATCGCCGCGTAGGTGGCATTTAGATCCAAGCCACGTGCGACCTGCCCGTTGACCTCAACTTCAATCCCGCGACTCCGCTGCAAACCGGTCTGAATGCTGAAGGTGAACGGATCTACCGGATCCGGCACGAGGACGTTCCGCCGCTCTAGTTGATAGAGCGCAAGCGTCGCAAACACCCGATTGTTGAGCAGGCTTTGTTTTATGCCGCCCTCGTACGATTGGCCGAGCGTCGGTTCGAACTGCTCGTTTAATCGCGAGCGAGACTGGAAGTTCGGGGCAAACGATTGGGCGTAACTGAAGTAAAGTGAGGTGGCTTGGAATGGCTGAAAGACGATCCCGGCGCGCGGCGTAAACCCGCTCACGGATTGTTCATTCTTGAGAGTACCGGAGGGAAAATCTCTCGTGGCCGAATCGACGAAACTGCCGCGTCCGCCGAGTAAGACCTTGAGCTTTGGCAGAAGTTCGATCTGGTCCTGAACATAGATGCCCCACTGGTTCGCGGAACTGTCGTCGTTGAAGCCGAATAATTGAGCTCCCGGCTGTGCTCCATATACCGGGCTAATTCGGTCGATCGAGGCTAGAGAGAACCGGTCAAAGATATACTTGAAACGAAAACGTGAGTATTCCACGCCGGCGACCAGACTATGCCTGAAACTCCCGGTGGAAAAACGCCCGTAGAATTCATTCTGTGAGTTGTAGTTTTCCGAGAACTCGTCAGTGCGGACGGCGATCCGGTTGATGGTTCGCCGGTCCGCCGCGAGTTGAGTGAAACCGTAGCTTGTAGCATCGAGATCCGTCTGACTGCGAACATGATTGAATCCGCTGCGGATGCTGAAGCTGTCGTTGAATGCGTGAGTAAGATTCAGCATCAGGTTCAGATTTTTGTTGACGGAGTTGGTCCACGGCTCGGCGTAGTTCACGCCTCGATCTTCCGTTAAGAATTCCGGCTCGGTCGGAAAGCCACGGTCGAAGTCGTTGCGGAATCGTCCAGTCTCGAGTTCTGCGAGGACCATCGTCCGGTCGCCGATTTTCCAGATCAGCGAAGGCGCGATGAAGACATTGCGGAAATCGACAAGATCGCGATAACTCTCACCCTGGTCAAATGCGAAGTTGACGCGGTAAAGGAGCGACTTGCTCTCGTTTAACGGTCCTGTCGCATCTACCGTCGGCCGGATCTGCTTGAATGTAGAGGCGGCGAAACCGAGTTCGAGTCGATGTTCGGGCAGCGGTTTCTTGGTGATCGTGTTTACCAACCCGCCCACCTCGCTCGCACCGTAAAGAAGTGAAGCTGGACCTTTCAGAAACTCGATCCGATCGACGTTAACGGGATCGCGCTGGGTCAGAAACGCATATTCTGCGAATCCGTTCCGCACCGTACCGCTGGCTGTAAATGACTGGGCGAATCCACGAATGAGGTAGTTGTTGGTCTTCGTCCCGCTGTAACCAGTAACCGTTCGAACTCCCGCGACATTGTCGCCGGCCTCGGTTAGGCGAGTTACGAGGCGGTCTTGCAGTATCGAGCGGGGCACGACTGAGATCGATTGAGGAAGATCTCGCTGAGGAATATCGAGCTTCGTTCCGGTTGTCGATGTTGTCGCGAAATACGAATCCACCTCGGATTGCACAACGACTGTCTCGGCAGCGTTTGCTACGGCAAGCGTGATCGTCAGCTCGCCGGTATCGCTGGAGATCTCCCGAGTCACGACGGTGAACCCGTTGGCATTGACTGTAACGGCGTAAGTTCCGGTTGAGATATTGCGAAATGAGAATCCTCCATCCGCCCCGCTGGTAGATGTGAAGACCTCGGCGCCGCGCCGCAGTGTCACATTTGCACCATAAACAGCGGCGCCATTAGGATCAAGGACAGTTCCTCTCACGGTTCCCGTCTGCGCGGCTGCGGAGAATGACAGGATGATGGTGAAAAAGATTGATAAGAGGGTGTATTTTACGTTCGTCATGGTTTTTGATCAGTATTCCGATACTAGGCAAGGTTGAAGTGCCGAAGCCTTTTGAATCCCAATAGAATAAGTACTCCGGCTGCGGCTAACAGAAACGCTGTTCCCGTGAGTACGCGGCGGGCAACGCTGGCCAACTGTTCTTCTTCGTATTTGAATACCGGTACGGAATCGAAATCGGTGGCGGACAGCTTCTCCTTCCGGAAGATCCGCGGTACGAAATAGTCGCCCCACGCGGCGTCGAACTGTTTAACCTGTTCGCGGAAATGCTGGTAGCGGGCGAGGCCGGTTCCGGCGATGTCGTTCGAGGCTTCTTGCGCGACGATCGATGGGGAAAGGAAACGGAAGGCGCTGATCAGGCTTTGCTGGTTTCGAAGCTGCTCGCCAAACCTGGCTTCGACTGCATCAACCCGCTCCTTTTGCTCACGCTGCACGATGACGAAAGCCAGACCGAAATCCTCAGTGCTAGTTTTTCCGTCCTTCGGGATCAGCTCCGGATGATCCTGATAATGCTCCGCGATTATTCGGGACCCGTCGCGGCGCATGTCGAGATTCACGCTGCGGACCGCCGAGACGAGTTCTGACCGGGAAGGAACTGGGTACGCGGCTGTGATCGCAACGTTCAGCAGCGACGGAAGGATCAGCACGAGGATCAGCCAGCTTGCCGAAGAAATGACGGCGTTCGTCGCTGAGGAGAATCCGAACGAGTTAACGAACACGGCGAGGGCGAACCAAAACGCTGCATAGCTTATTACTAGAAGTCCCCACAGTGCCGATCGGATAACAAGGTCGGTCGAAACCGAGTCAGCCCAGATGGATGTCCCTACCCAGCCGGCAACAAGGACGATCGATATGACCGGTACGAACAGCGCCACGAGCTTTGCGGCCGCAAGTACTTTAAGCGTGAGCGGTTGAGACAGCAGCAATCGCAATGTCCCGCTCTCGTTCTCGCCGGAGATCATGTTGAAAGAGATCGCCAAGATAAAGAGTGGAAACAAATACACGATCACGAAAGACAGATCGAAGCGTCCCGAAAGAAAGCTCAGTGGGTTTTCGAATCCTTCCTTATCGGCCTTGGTTCGCTGCAGCGTAGAGACCGTCACGCCAGCGTCGAGAGGCAGTACATCAGCTTGCCCGATCGAGAAAACCGCCCCTGAGGAGAACGGCATTGAGGCATACTGCAGCCCCATCCCCATCGTGTATGGATCGCTCGGGTCAGGCTGAAAGTTGCCCGGTGTGGTCGATCCGGTGAAGCCTTGTTCGGTCTTCTCTTTCGCCTCGGCACGATCCTTTTCCTGCTTGTCGAGCAGAGTCTGGGTTTGTGATCTTCGTTGCTCAACCCACGTCGCCCCGCTCCACACGCTGTAGGCGATGAGCATTAGAAGAGCGAACGCAAGCAGCGCAAAACTCTTCTCAGCCAATAAATTCAGCCATTCGGTTTTTATTATTTTCGTCAACATTGTTTTAGTCGATCCGCATCCTTACAGCGGCATAGATCCCTATCGCGATCGCTCCGAACGCCCACGCGGCGAGGATCAATAGATTCCAGATCTGGTTGGTCAGAGCCCACGTGACATTCGGTTGCTGATATGCAAAATCAGGCGATCGTTCCCAAAGCTCTCGGTCGACGAAGTAGTTGTATCCATCCTTCGTCTTGGAATTCTCCGCGAAGTCCATGTTCAGCATTCGGTTGAAGTCACGGCGATACTGCTCGACCGCCCCTGTAAAATCTTCGTAATGAGCAAGGTCGGTTCCCGCGAATCCCATCGACAACGATCGCGTTGGCAGGAAGGGAGCGACGACCCCGAACGCCTGATGCACCTTCTGCTGCGAATAGTAGGTGTGCCAAACGCGGCTCCAGTGTTTGTCGAAAACCTGAGACGCATACTCTTCGCCGGCGTTCAGGGCGATACCGTTGAAATTGATCGGAAGGTCTTCCCTCTTTGCGACACCGTACTGCTGAATCAGCTTTTCTTCGAGAGCCTTTGTGCGATCATTCGCAGGGTTATGGCCATCGACCCCTTCCTTTAGGTCCTTATCGATCGCGGCCCAAAACTGCTCTGACGATGGCTCCGGGTAAACGCGCTCGGCAAGATCGTTAGCGAGACGCGGCACAACAAGTGAGCTCAAGATCCAAAAGCCGATGAGGATAACCAACGAAAGGCGTGCCGTGGCGACGAGTGCTGAGACAGCTACGACGATACCGGCGAACGCCGAGAAATATAAAAGATAAGAGAGGCAAAGAAGAGTAAAGCGCGGAAGGCTCGCAAGCAGCAGATCGTTGCCCGTCGCCAGTGCCAATGCAAGGACCCCGGCGATAGTAGCGGGTACTAACAATATCCCGAGAGCCGCAAGCAGACCAAGAAGCTTTCCGAGCGCAAAATCACTTTGCTTCACGCCGATACTCAACGCTTGCCTTAGGGTTCCGCGCTCACGCTCACCTGCAAAGATGTCGAACCCGAGAAATACGATCAGGAGAGGCAAAAGGAGCAAGAGCACACCCGCGGCCGTCAATTCCCCGAAACGCTGTAGTGCAGTCGCGTCCTCTACCGGACGTCCGCGAGAAGGGTTCTGGTAATGGGCCTCCACCCAAATGTTCGTACCTGTGTAATTATCCAAACCGGAATCGATCAGCGACAGGGGCGTCTTCGGCTTGAACGCGTAAACGCCGAAGTGCGCGGCCGAGTGTGGATTTCGTTTCCCTTGATCTTCCCATGTTCGGCGCGACTCCGCGTTTGCTGTGTCGTGTTCGCGTTTCACCGTCGTGTAGTTCTTCCACCCTACCGCCAGAGCGACCAGCAAGAGAGCGAACACTATCAACCCCGACCAGCGAAACCGCCCGTCTCGCCAGAGTTCCGTCATTTCCTTGCGAGCAATCTTAATGATCATTAGTTTTCCTCCGTGCCCAGCTTGCAGCAGGCGGCACAAAGCCGATAGTTGATAAAATGTGAGAGGGCGAGGAGAATCGCGCCAACTCCGGAGAAAGCGGACTCCAGCCAGGAGCCCTCGTCAGTTCCGAACCTTCCCCCTAGAATTAGTAGGACACCGGCTCCGAACACGACGAACGGCAGCGTCCGCCGGTGATGTAGTAAATAGGCCGGGATCAGACTCGAGATTCCTATAAGAAAAGCCGTCAGAAGCAGCAGGTTCTCCGTCATCTCGTCAGCGAGAAAGGTCGCTCCGAGAAGCGGCAAGGAGGCAAATAGGAGCGGCCCACCTAAACAGTGAAGTGCACAGACGCAGGACGTGACCATCCCAAACCGATCTAGCTTTGCATTAATAACCACGGTATTTCATAACTCTTCCTTCCGTTCGAACCCTCTTTATTGCGACCCCGATCACTCGGGAGAAGATCCGCATTCACCTCTCTCGTCACAAAGCCATTCGCGGAGCAGCTCGACGACGCCCTTCTTCCCATCGCCGATGTGCTTCGCCCTCTTCGCTTTGTATTCTTCGAAGATCCTGAGCGCTTTATCCTTCAGTTCGCGGTCGACGGCGGTCTCAAGATGACCTTTGGGGACCGCATAGACGAAACGATTAGTTGGGCTAGAGAATGTCGAAATAGCGTAAAAGTCGCGCTCAACGAATTTCCCCGTGGATTCCTCTTCGGCGGCCGCCTGTACGAAAAACCGCACCGCATGGTCTGGATAGCCGAACAGATAGCCGTACCCGCCGAATCTCGCACCTGTCTGGTCATACTCGACCGCGTACAGGACCTGCAGAGGGTGCGACCTTGGAGTGATCGCCCAGCGCTCGAAGAACGCGGACTTCGTCCTCAAGATCGATGCGAGGCTCGGTCGATTGAAAACTACTGCTTCGCTAAATCTCTTGCCGTCGAAGCTTCTGGCGAAATTCTGAACATCGGCGAACACTTTCTCGCCGCATCGAAAATTAGCCAAGATCTCCCGCGTTTGGTCCAGTTCAGCGAGAGTGCGTTGACGCTCTTCCGCTTTCTTCTCATCCTTCGGCGGGCGAACATCGACCTGAAAATTAGCGAATCCGCTGGACATCGGCTTGATGCCGCCCACGATGGTGTAGAGAGCCTCCGAGTCCAGAGCCTTAAGCAAAAGATCGTTGGCCTTCGCGCGACTGTCCGGGGGAAGTCGTTCGAAAGGAAAGCACTCGCTTCGCTGCGCGAGGGCAGCGTTAGAGAGCGTCAACAGAAATAAAACTACGATCAAGATCTTCATAATTCTGCGTCCGATGTCAGCCCCGCGATCCTTCAAGAACCAGCGGGGCCGGGGTGCTAGTGCGTTTTCTCCGAGCCCTTAGCGGTTTCTGTCTTTTCCTGGCTCCACAGGATCTTGCCGTTGGCATCTATCCAATGATGTTGATGGCCGTCGGTGACGACCTGTGCGACACCGCCGTTGAATTCCTTGGCCTCTTGGAACTGAGGTGCGATGACCATTCGTCCGGTCTTATCGATGTAGCCCCACTTACTGTCCTTCCTGACCGCAAGACGACCTTCTTTGAATCCGACGGCCGTCTTTTCGAAAACCTGCGGGGGGATCACGATCTTCCCTGTCTTGTCGATCCACGCAGACTTTTTCTCTATCTCCACCATCGCAAGCCCATCGGAGAACATGTAGGTGAAGTCGAACTGCGGCTTGATCGCCCAGTTGCCCTTTAGGTCGATGTATCCGTATTTGCCGGCGAGCTTCGTGGCGGCTAAGCCTTCATTGAACCCCATCGTGTTCTCGAACTGCGGCTTGATGACAACCTTGCCGACCTTGTCGATGTAGCCGTACTTGCCGTCCTCCCGTACCCAGAAGAGCGGCATTGCCTTATCCTTCGTCTGAGCAAAGGTGATGCTCGAAAATCCCAAAACCATTGCGATCAAAAGTACGTTTTTCATTTATTCAATCTCCTTGAGTTAGAACATTAACTTGAGTGAAAATTGGAGCGACCTCGGCCCGCCCACCTGGTAAAGCGAATTGAAGCCATTGCTCGGACTGGTCGATGAGGTTCCGCTCAAACTCCGACCGAGCATCGTTGTCGCCTGACCGAAGCCTGCGAATCCGAACGACGCAGCCGGAAAGCCGAAGTTCGGCGTATTGAAGACGTTGAAAGCCTCGCCGCGGAATTGAATGCGAACCCTTTCCGATAATGGGAACGTTCGTCGGATGGATAGATCGACTTGCTGATGGCTGAAACTGCGAAGCGAATGGCGCCCGAGCGTACCCTGGAAGCCGAGCTGCGGCGCCGAGAAGGCGGTGGCGTTCAGCCTTTTCCCACCGGGAGCATTCACATCCTCCAGCCATATCGGAACCCCGTCGATGAGGTTCACCCGGCGGGTCGATCCGATATTCAGAGGATCGAAGCTCTGCGAGATCACGGAGAACGGCAGACCCGAGCGAAGCCGGATAATAGAGTCGACACCCCAGCCGCCAAAGATCGCCTTGGTAAAAGCATTGGCTCTCCACGTCGGGAGGTCGTAGCTCAAGGCCGCGGTGAAGTTGTGACGCACATCGAAATTGGCAGGTCCGCGTTCCAGCCCGACCGCGGCGTTCTGCAACGGGATCCCCGTGATAGTTTCATCCGATACATCATCTATGGCGTTGGCAAAGGTGTAGGAGACAAGAGCCTGCAGTCCGCGGACGAACCGACTCTGAAATTGAGTTTGCAAGGCGTGGTAGTCAGAACTCGCTCCGTTCCGCGTGATCGAGACTGCCGACCCATTCAGGATCTGGGTGGAGTCGTTGAGCAATGCGGGATTAGGACCAAAGATCGCAGGATTTATCAGAACGACAGGTGGCGGTGCGGCCGCCGGCGAACAAGCTGGCGGAAGGGGGTTAGGGATCGGAGTGCAGAACCTCGACCTCACGAAGCCCGAATTGAAATTCTGGATCTGCTCGTTTCTGAGAAGTTCGCGCCCGGCTGCCCCGACGTATGAGACGGTCAAAGATTGATTCTTCCCGAACCCCTTCTCAACCGAAACATTCCACTGCCGCGTGTACGGGAGCTTCAAGTTTGGATCAAAGAAAAAGAAGCTGGCTGAATATGGGGGCGGCGAAGCATCGAGGAACGGAAGAGGCTGAAGATCGACCTCGTTCGCGGGAAACCGCAATTGCGCGGGGTTGGTGATCGTCTTGTTCGAGTTGTACGGATAACTGGTGTATCCGCGAAGAGCCGTCCCGGTGCCGAGGTCGTAGTACATGCCAAAGCCGGCTCGAATTACAAGATCCTGCTTCTCGGAAACCGTATACGCAACACCGAGGCGCGGTGCGAAGTTGTCGTACTCGGTCTTCCATTGCTTTGTCCCAGCGGGCGCAAGAGTGGCCGTCAGAAGGTTGTCGATGCCGCTTATCTGAAACGGCAGCCGTTCGCCCGATAGCGGCGGGTTCAGCTCCCAGCGTAGTCCGCCGGTCAGCGTCAGGCGACGATTAACCCGCCATGTGTCCTGCGCAAACAGGGAGAGATTCTCTACCTCGAAATCCGTTATCGGGGCTAGAGCCTGAACACTGATGCTGTTCGGGATCCCCGTCGACCGGGCCGCGGGCGTCGTAAAACTGTAGGTGATGCCTAACGCACGCGAATCGACTTTGGGCGTCAGCCGACGATAATCAACTCCAAATTTCATCTCGTGATTACCGGCGATCGCGGTGAGGTTGTTCACGATGTTGATCTGACGCTGCCTGGTCCCGATGGTCTTCCCCTGAGTCAAATTTGCTGAGGAGATATTGCTGCCGCCGGTTCCGAGCACAATACTAACCGAGGCAGACTCGCGCGGAGCGAAACTCGGAAACAATAAACTATCATCGGGCAAGCGCGAGCCGTCGACCTCGATCCCTTCGAACAAAAACAGTCCGCGAGTGTAGCTGTAATTCACGCGGAGATCGTTGACGAGTTTCGTCGAGAACGACTGTGTGGAGCCGACGGTGAGCGTCCGGATGTTGTTTTCGTAAGCGTTGTTCTGGCTCGGAAAGGCCCGAAAGCGTTGGCTGGAAGGAGCATCGTTAAATCGTCCGAACACGTTCACCTTATCCGTTATCTTCTGGTCGATGCGGAAACTGAGTGCGTCAACTTTTGAGGGATAAGAAAGCGCCGCGATGTATCTTTCCGTGTCGGCCGGATCTCCGGCGACGAAAGGCGAGTTCGGAAGCGGGAACGCGTCGAGGATCTGTTTGAACGGACCGGTGGCCGACGCACGCAGGGCCCGCGACGGCACCCGGGCAAGCAGCACGCTTGTCTGCGGCTGCGTTAGTCGCAATCCTTCGTAACTGACGAAAAAGAAAGAACGGTCCTTGCCGTCGTAGAGGGGCGGAGTCCCTTCGCCAAACTGGGGGAGCTTTATCCTGCCGCCGAACGTGCCGCCGAAATTATTCTGCCGCAGTGCTCGCCGGTCTCGTCCGGCCCGATTTTCGAACCAATCGTTGGCGTCCAATTTCTCGTTTCGGAAATAGTTGAAGAGTGAGCCGGTGTACGTGTTCGAACCGGAACGCGTGACCAACGATATCTGCCCGCCCGGCTGCCGACCGAACTCAGCGCTGTAACTCGACGTTTGCACGCGGAATTCCTGGACCGCGTCGACCGAGGCCAGGGTGTTCGTGCCGCCGAAGATGGAAAGCCCCGGCAGACTCCCGGCCGCCTGCTGATAGAACTGAAAGTTCGTTCCGCTGCCGATATTCCCGGAAACGCCATCCACGCTAAAGTAGTTCGCGTTTGAGCGCTGCCCGTTCACCGAAAACTGGCCCGTGCTTTGAATGCTCGTCGGCACCAGATTAACGCCCGGAGTCAGCTCGATAAGCGTCTGGAAGCTGCGGCCGTTAAGCGGTAGATTCTCTATGAACCTTCGCGTGACGAGAGTTCCGACCGCGGCCGAGTCCCGCTCGACCAGTTCGCCTTCGCCCGCCTCGACGGTGACATTCTCTTCGATGCTCCCGGCTGAAAGCGTGGCGTTCAGCGTGGAATATGCGCCGACGTTGAGAGTGATGCCGTCCCGCACGAGCGTACGATACCCTTGCTTTGTTACCGTCACCCGGTACTCAGCAGGTGCGAGTTCCGGAATGATGTAGAAGCCGCTGTCGTTGGTAACTACTCTCTTGCTCGCATTGGTTGCTATACTCACAACCTCTACCTCGGCCTGAACGATCGCAGCGCCGTTGCTGTCCACCACGCGGCCCGAAAGCGTAGCGGTCGAAGTCGAAGCAACGGCCGTCGACATGCCCAATATAATGAGTAAAAACGTGATAAGAATTCTGTTCATGATCTTCCCTTCGGTCTGAGTGTTTTCCTGCACAAGGAGAGGACTTCAATTAACCTCTCATATGGTCTAAATAGATCTTCTCGAGGTCCGCGTGCCCGATCTCGTCCGTCGTCATCTCGGTCAGCAGGCGGCCGTGCCTCATGATGCCCACTCGCGTTCCGGACTCCTTTGCTCGGAAAAGATCGTGAGTCGCCATCAGCACCGCACAGCCTTGCCCGCTCAATTTCTTGAGCAACTCGCTGAACTCGTTCGACGCCTGCGGGTCGAGCCCCGAAGTGGGTTCGTCCAGTAGCAAGGCACTCGCTTTCTTCGCCAGTGCGATGGCGATCCCCACCTTCTGCCGCATTCCTTTTGAGTAGGTTGAGACTCGCCGTTCAGCGGCCCCTCGTTGTAGTCCAACCTCGTCGAAAAACCCAAGCAGCTCATCCCGGCTGTAACTGTTCTGGCCCGCGAGGGCTGAGAAATACTCCAGATTCTCCAGGCCGGAAAGATTCCGATAGAGGTTCACTTGTTCGGGGATATAAGCGAGATACTTCTTCGTTTCGAGCGGCTCGCGGGTCACATCCACACCGTTGACGAGTGCGTGCCCCTCATCCGGTTGAAGGAAACTCAGAAACAGATTTATAGTCGTAGTCTTGCCGGCACCGTTCGCCCCGAGCAGGCAGTAGATGTCGCCCGCGTTGATATGCAGATCGAGCGAGTCGAGCGCGACGGTTGAATCAAATCGTTTTGTTAGGTTTATTGCTTTCAGCATTTTTGATCGAAGCTCGCGGAATATGGCCCGCAGGCAGTGCCCCAAATAGTTCGCTAGCCGTAAACGACTTAAACAGTCGTTGACACAGAGTTTGAAAGAGATGGAGGTAGTGGATTCACCCAAAAGGGCGCACGGATGCATCTGAGTGAGACCGGGGGAAGCGATTTGATCCTGAAACCGCCGGGCTAGCACGAGACTCTTAACAGGGACAGTCAGGCTGTCGATCAGAGTTCTTTATTTCGATCGCCATTCAAAAGTTGAAGGGCGATAGTCGTCGCTAGTGTTGGCTTAAATCCTTCACCCTGTTAGGCCAGTTCGTGCTAGTGAGTTCGAAACTCAATGGCGCGCGGCTCTAAAGGCAAAGGGATACAGAATCTCCCTCGCTCTAAGCGATCTTCGGAGGTTGAAATGGAAGTTCGGGAGGTGGAGGAATGTAGGATTGCGTCGAATTGAGTATCGACGGTTCCGAGAAAGAGGTCTCTGCAGGCTCAAGGTTCGGGACCGAACCTAACCATGCAATATCAGGGTTGGCGTCCTGAGAAATCGAAGAACGCTCATCCTTATCGTGACTCAGGATACATGCGAACGTCTTGCCGTCCGATCCTTCATGCACGTGTCCAGATGTCGAGAAGGCCCGCCCTTCCGACGAGTGCTCACCGGAACAAAGGTAACCGCCCGATCCAAATTCGAAAACCAACAAGGAAAGCATACACAACGCCAATAGACGTCTCACGCTTTGCTTATCCGCTAGATTTTGGAAAGGTCTCAACACGATAGAAATGGAATCTAGCGTATTCTACGCGGATGTGCAAGTTAGGGTTTCAGGAAGAGAGGCAGACCCTCTTCAACACGACAGATTCTTACTCGTTTGGATCCACCCTAAGGGGATTCCATCGACCTAATCGCTTCGAATTTGTGGTTATCCGACGGGTGGGCGTACCGCATTACCATCCGGAGGCTTGAGTGGCCCAGCAAAGCCGCCAGCGTTAGCAGGTCTCCTGGACGACGTTCGAGGAATCGTGTCGCGAAGCTGTGCCTGAACGAATAGAGAGTGCACGACCCATGGGTTCCACTTCGGTTGAGACCGTCTATCTTGCTTCGCTTGAGCGCGCCGTAATGAGCATTGCTGAATTTTAAGGCCGAACTGTTGGGGTCGTCGCCCCTTCTGCCTGCGGGGAAGACGTACTTGCCTTTTGCGTGGCGAACGCGAAGTGACAGGACTTCCAATGCCCGCTTCGATAGCGGGATCGACCTTCTCGCTGCCTTTGTCTTCCCGTCCGTGATCACGAGGTAGGGTTTATCACCTTCGAGATGAACATCACGGACCCCGAGTCTGCACAACTCGTTCGGGCGCATGCCGGTCTCAAGGAGCAGCATTGCGTAATCTCGCAATGGCTGTGATGCCGTCGCTAGGTAAAGCTGCTCCTCGTTCTTGTCTAGCACGCGGCCGGACTCGTTCTGCTCTGCAAGAAAATTCACGAATCTGGCCGGGTTCGATGAAAGCACCCCATCCGCGACAAGGTTGCTGAACACTTTCTTCAGGCATGCGAGTTCCCTGTTCACCGTGGCGTTGGAGATCTTCCGTTTCAGCTTCTTCGGCTTGCCCGATTTCGGTTTCACACCTCCAGCTGTAACGAACTGCGATCTTCTCCAAGTGATGAACCCCTCGATCTGCGGCTTCCCGATCAGGTTCACACGCATTCGTCCGAAGTGCTCGATCAGAGCCGTGGAAGCTGTCGCGTATCGCTTGGTAGTATTCTTCTTCTGCCTGGTATCTGACCACTCAAGGAATTCCGCCAAAGCTTGCTTTAATGTGGGGTAATCCTTCTTTTCCAGGAATCCAATACCTTCGCTCCGTAGCCGTGTTCGGAAGGCCTCCGCGTATGCCTCCGCCTTTCTCTTGTTGGCGTAACCTGTAGACCGCTCGACCCGGCGTCCCTCAAATACGAACCGCATCGACCAGGTTTTCCCATTGGGTTGTTTGTATAGCTTCATCTCGATAAGGTGGAACCACAGGGTTCCCCGAAATTTCAAATTTCGCGGGCAAAGATGACGCCTCAATGTGACACACCTCTGTCAGCCGCTTTGTTTAGCTATTGGCAACCGCTATGCCGTCCCATTGAGTGAGTGAACGCCATAACATAGGGTGTTGGAAAGGCACGTGTGCGGATCGCTCACCGATGGAGCGGGAAGCAGGTTTGATTTCGAACCAACGGTGCAGCTTTGAACCAAGTTGCTCCCGTTCTTTGGAAGCCTATGCGGGGGGCCAGGAATCCGCGCTCAGCTCTCCGATCTCTCTCCCGCGAAAAGGGTAGGCAGTCGCTGAACAATTGATCCTCCGCTATGCTAAAATTACGATATTCCAGCATTTGCGGCGCATCTGGGGTCGGCAGAATCGAAAAAGACTCTATCGTATGTTTATCGTATGGGCTTCGTAGGATGGGATGATACTGATTGAACGCGATTCTTCGAAAACGTCAGTAAATATCGGCTCGTGAAGGTCGGTGACACTCGGTAAAAGGCCGTCGGTTCGAACTGCAAAACCTTTATTCATCGGTTCGATTCCGATCGCCGCCTCCAACCTTTTCAAATATTTTATCTGAAGTTGTGTGAGACCACTTCGGCGCTGAATCCTTCCAGGGTTTTGAAGCTGATTGCTTTTATCATTCCGCGTTCTTCGAATATCCCACGAATTACCAAGTAATCGCTTTGGCTGATCACTACTCGATACTCTTCGAACTTATCCGGCATCACAACAAAATTAGAATGGCCTGTTTCGTCTTCGAGAGTTATAAAGACGACCTTATTCGCAGTCATCGGTCGCTGTCGAATTATAACCGCACCAGCTACCGATACGATCTGGTTTTTACGCAGGTCGATACATTCGACCGCTGACAATACATTTCGCCTTCTCAATTCATCTCGAACAAACGCCATGGGATGTTTGCCGATAGAGATGCCTGTCTTTTTCAAGTCAGCCTCAACGAGTTGCAGCCCTTTCATCTTTCTGAAGAGCCCGGCAATGTGGACTGGTCTAGAAGTATTCTCGAATAGCTCGCCTTTAGGCTGAATAGCAATTTCCGAATGCCAAAGAGCCTCGCGGCGGTGAACACTATTTTCGAAATTCAAAGCACCCGCGACGCTTAATGCCCTGATTTCGCGCTTGTTGATCATCGGAACTCGATCGATCAGATCTGCCACGCTTAAATAGCAGCCATTCTCTAAGCGCTCTTTCACGATCGCCTTGCCGGTATCTTCACGTAATCCGCGTACGTATTTCAGCCCAACTTGAACCTTTCCGTTTTCTACAGTAAATAAGTAGTCCGAACGGTTGATGTCTAGAGCTAAAAATCTTAAGCCGTGCCTCTGCGCGTCTTTTACAAGGGTCGCAGCGTTGTAAAATCCCAGCGGGTAATTATTGAACATCGCCGTCATAAAGCATGCCCGATAATAGATCATGAAATAGGCTGACGCATATGCAAGCAATGCGAAGCTGAATGCATGAGATTCTGGAAAGCCATAATTAGAAAACGCCTTAACGCAGGCGACGATGTTTTCCTGCACATTTTCAGGAATGTTTCTCTCCGTCATTCCTTCTCGCAGTTTCTGGCCGATCAGTTCGAGTTTGATGTCAGGCCGCTTGAATCCCATCGCCTTCCGCAACTCTTCCGCTTCCGAACCGGAAAATCCTGCAACTTCCATAGCGATCTTTAACAGCTGTTCCTGAAAAAGAGGTACGCCTAGTGTACGCTCCAAAATCGGCTTCAGCCGATCGTCGACATATGTGACTTCTTCCAACCCTTGGCGACGTTTGAGATAAGATTGCAGCATCTTCCCGACAATAGGGCCGGGGCGAATGATGGCTACTTGAACGACGATGTCGTAAAACTTCTCGGGCCGTGATTTCGGTAGAAATGCTATCTGCGCACGGCTTTCTACTTGGAACATTCCCACCGTATCGCCTTTCTGCAACGCCTCGAAAACCTTTGGATCTCTGTCTGGAAGTTTGTATAGACTTAGATCTTTTCCATGATGCTCGCTGATCAATTCGATGGTGTCACGCAAAACGGCCATCATTCCCAAGCCCAGTAGATCGATTTTCACGATCTTCAGCGCTTCGCAGTCATCTTTGTCCCACTGGACTATCGTCCTTCCGGGCATCGACGCGGGTTCAAGCGGCACTATCTGGTCGAGGCCGCTCCATGAAACAACCATCCCGCCGGAATGCTGTCCGAGGTGCCGCGGAAAATCGAGGATCCTGTGATACATCTCAGAAAACTTTCTGAGCGCGTGGCTTTCTGTCGGGTCAAATCCATTCTCTTTCAATCTTCGTTCAAGCTCTTTCCCTTTGAAGGTTTCGTAATGCGAGTTCACTTTTGAAAGCCGACTCAGGACGTCAGGGCCGAAGCCGAAAGTTTTTCCTACTTCGCGAACTGCGGATTTCCCCCGATAACTGATAACGTTTGCGGTCATCCCAGCGCCATTGTTACCACCGTACTTTTGATAGACCGACTGGATCACTTTTTCGCGGTCGTCCCCCGATGGCAGATCTATATCGATGTCAGGATATTGCTCGTATTTTTCCGACAAAAAACGCTCGAATAACAGCCTGTTCTTGATGGGTTCGACAGCCGTTATTCCCAGGCAATAGCAAACAACAGAATTTGCAGCAGAACCTCTGCCTTGAGAAAGGATCTTGTTTTCCGTACAGAAATCGGAGATGTCGGCGACAGTCAGAAAATATCCAGCGAGGCCCTTATCTTCAATAACCTTGAATTCCATTTCGAGCCTACTGAGGACTTGTGATTTGACGGTCCAGCTTTCCGATTTGTATCGAACAAATGATCTTTCAATGGCTCTATTTCGCAATAAAGAGTTAATCGTCTGTCCTTCCTTTAACGGATAGTCAGGGAAGGTGTAAGAAAGCTCATCCATCGAGAAGTTCACGCGAGACGCTATTTCTTGAGTAATCTCGACAGCTTCGGGCATATCATCGAAGAGATCAAGCATCGAGCTATGAGACTTGAGGTGACGCTCTTCGTTTTCAGACAAAAGATTTCCCGCCTCATAGATCGTGCAGTGATTCTTAATGCATGTGAAAACGTCAAGTAATTCACGATCATAATCGTCTGCGTAATACACTCCGTTCGAAGCGAAATAAGGGAGCCGAAATTTGTGTGCATAGCCAAGTAATACCTGATTGATATGCTCTTCTCCACGTAGGTGGTGTCGTTGGAGTTCTACATAAAGCCGACCTTCAAAAGTGTAGTTCAACCATCCGAGGTCGTCCTGCCCTCGTCCGCGTTTGATGCTGTTGTGTATGTATCCATCGGCGCCGCCCGTAAAGCAGAGCAGGTTTGAGGAGTATCCTTCGACATCTTCTCGCGTAGCAAAGTGTTCGCCTTTTTTACTTCTTAGCTTTACTTTAGTGATCAACCTTGAAAGGTTTTCATATCCCGATCGATTTTGTGCGATAAGGGGCAACAAACTGCCGTCATCCATGGTGATCTCAGCACCGATTATCGGGATAATTCCCCGCTCACGAGCCTCAAAGTGGAACCGCACCGCTCCGGCAACCGTATCCCGATCGAGTAAGGCAATACTGCCTATTTCTAATTCGGCTGCACGAGCGACCAGCCTCTGCGGCTGTGAACCGGATGAGAGAAAGCTGAAAGCCGACCGTGTATGAAGTTCGCAAAACATCTCAATACTTAAACCAATACATTAGGTGTCTCATGTCCCTGTCCCACAGCGAGCACATTAGTCATATTCACCTAACAGAAACCACTCCTTACTGAGCTTGCAGAGCCTGTAAATGCCGCGATTTTCGATCTCAACATCCCATTCCTGCGTTTTCCAAGGCTTGTCCCACCAGCTTGAACTCCCTTTCCAAACTCCGCTGTAACCATTGACATATCCGTCGAAATTACGTGTGCGTATGAAAACAAGGCGCCCATCACGGTAGATCACTTCAGCGTGGCGAGGCGGGCGATAAAAAGTAAAAGCAAGCTTAGGAAATTGAGGTTCTGCAGAATTCGACTCGACTCCTTCCGGCAGTTTGTCTGCGTTGAGAGTAAATGGTTCTGCCAAACGCTTATTGAGTATCTCCGGAACGCCTACATTCTCGATGCCGACAAGTTTTTTGAGCTTGTTTACGGTCAGCAGCAAACTCTCAGGTTCAGGGCGAGCCACAGCGTACATACCGTATTGTGACGGCCGAGGTTTTGTGAAATGAGCCCTTACGCTGACGCTAATTATCTCGGCCTGCGGTGGGTCTAGCGAGATTCGCAGATTTACTAGCTTTAGCCAAAATGAGCGTTCGAGGGTCGGGAACGAAGTTTTGATCTCGTAGCTTTTAGATGGATTTGCTTTCAGCTTGAAAGCGATATCAAGGTGTTCTGTACTTAGCCCGAGTTCATTAATTGAAACAAAAAGTTTCTCGAAGCCGTGATTGAGAAGGAATATCAACTGCTCAAAATCCTGGACTGGGAGGTCAAGATCGTAACTCCAATCAACGTGCCAGTCAGATACGTTTGGGACAAGGATTGTCGAGCTTTTCTGCTCGATGATATCGATGATGTCACGAAAACTTTTGCCATATCTACCTATCAGATCCTCGTGTGGAATTGCCAGAAGGTCTTCTACCTTCCGAAGTCCAAGATCGTTGAATACGTTTATCGAGTCCTGCTCGATAGGCAGGTCGGAGAGCGGCAACTTTGTAAACGTATCCGACGAATGGGCTTCATATACAGAACCGTCTTTTTGCCGAGCTAGAAGACAAGCCGAGTCTACGGTCTGGGCGATGGCAACGCTTCCTTGCGTATTTTGCTGCTGTAATGCTTCAACGATCTTAGACGCGATCGAATCGCGATCTCCTATCAATCGCTCAAGGCCGCTTACGTCGAATAAGACACCGTCATCAAGCGTCTCGATGAGGTATGAAAATTCTCTCGCGATAACCCTCAAACTCTCTATATCAGGCGAGATAATGCATGCAAATAACCTAGCCATTAGTGTAATCCGCCTCGATCTTGGTTTGGAGCGGACGGCCGTAAAACTGCTTTCTTGAAGTCATTTCTATGTCTAATGACTTCAAGAGTTTGAATCTTCCTCCGCCGGACCACTTTGCCATGTCAGGACGCGAAAACGTGTAGGCTTGCTGCGATGCCGAGCCCGTGACCGGTTCTTCGGAGGTTACAAATAGCATCGTCGGTGTCTCCTTTATACGGGTGCGATATCGGTACCAATATGTCTTTGGAACCATGTGGAGTTTTCGTAAAGGCAGTCCGCCAAGGTTTAGCCAGATCGCCCCAAATCCTTTAGCCTGAACAAGATGGTCTGCTGCCATAAATGTCTTTTCAACATCACCTCCGCAGCGCACCCACAGCAGATTTTCGAGCAATACGCCTGAAGTAACGGCCGATAGAGGATCGAAACCATTACTAGAATCGACAACTGCGCAGATCTCCCCAGCTGCGGTAAGTTTTGCGAGTAAGGATAGAGCTAAAGCGGTTTTTCCTGTAGAAGGCCCGCCGGCTATATCTATCAGCGAACCACGCTCGAATGCGAGGCCAGTGAGTTCCAGAGATACTTCTTCGATGTGTCTGTGCTCTTCTTGAAGAAGAGACAGTTTTTTAACTAAGCTCAAATGGCTCATTGTTGCTTTCCCGAAATGTACGGGTACTGGAATTGTATTGCAACAATGAAACGTCTGTCAAAATAATTCTTATTTGTTAAGATGAGGGAAATGAAAAGCCTTTTGACTATACTGACTATCGGACTCGCCTCTACATTTGCGTTTGCCCAGCCGGAATTTCAGCAGATGATAGACGCCGATAAAAGCCTGGCGAGCTATGCGGCTGAGGTCGGTGCGAAGACAGCGTATTTGAAGTACCTCGGCGACGACGGAGTAATCTTCAAACCCGAGGCGACCAACGGCAAGGACTGGTGGAATCTTCAAAAAGAAGAACCGCCGGTTGTCTTAAAACGCACGATGGAGTTAGCCGATATCTCGGCCAATGGTCTCTTGGGTTACACGGTTGGGAGTTGGGAACAGACGCCAAAAAAGAAGGGCGGGCCTGAGCGAAAGATCGGTCAATATATTACCGTCTGGTCGAAAAAGCCTGACGGCAAGTTTTACGCGATCATCGATGTAATGACCGAATATGATGAAGCGGCTCCGCCAGTCGGCAAAGCGATCGCCAGCAAAGCGACGAGAGATATTAATAAACGACGATGGTCTGCAGCAGACCCCTCGATGAAGTTTTTGCGAATGAGCATGGATCGCGGAGGGTTGGGAAACGCTTTCGATGAATGGGCTGCTGAGGATATTCGTTTGATAATCGAGGAAAATCCGCCGATCTATGGAAAGAAACATGCCGTCAAGGCGATGAACAAATATCTTTCAGTCGCTTTCCCTAGAAAGGTCGCTTTGCTGGAATCCGCGGATCTTGCGTATGCATGGAACCAATGCGAGTACGCAAACAGCCAAGAAGGTATGGAAAAAGGCACGTGCCTAAATATATGGAAGTTGCGAAAAAAGAAGTGGTACATCACCTCCAGCGCATTCGCCCGCATTCCAAATATGGTCAAACCTAGTCTTAAAACCGCACCTACAAGCCGGGGCAACTAAATGGATTTTTACTTTCTCTTGATCTCGCTTTTCTTTCCCCGTATTACGCTGCTCGTCTACCTGTTTCAAGGTTGGTATCCGGCCAATCTAGTCCCGAATTGGCTGGACATAGCATTAGGAGTTCTCGCGCCGCGAATACTTATTCTCATTTATATCTACCAGAACATGGGATATCAAAACATTTGGTTCGCCGCACATCTGGTAGTGATGATCCTTACTTACTTCTGCGGCAGCCGCGAGACCTCTCGACGACGAAGGATACGTCGAGAGTCGGACTAGGGTCGTCATCTTAAAAACAAAAAGCTGCTTGGAATAAGTTTCCATGCAGCTTTTTGCGTAAGTGCTTACAGGCAATTAGAACATAAATCTAAACCCGAAACGCACGCCGCGTGGAGCTTGGAAGAGTTGCGGTAAATTATACCGCTCGTCGACCACACTGTTGGCCCGAACGATATCAGAAGTTACTCGACCGCTAAAGATCGCCCGAGTCAAACATCTGAAAGGAGTATTGTCAGGGTCAAACGCAGGAACCGTACACCCGACCGCAGCCGGATCGAAGTTACTTCTGTTGAAGGTTTCACGACGCGAAAGCTCAGTGGCCTGGTTCCACAAATTCAGAATGTTCACATCGAATGCAACGGCAAACCGATTGTCGCTACCGAACCGGTACTTATGACTCATGCTAAAGTCGGTTTGCGAAAACGTATCTGTGCGGCCAAGATCGCCTCGTTCCGTCAGGATCATTCCGGAAACAACCGCGAATCGAGCGCGTGTTGTTACCGGAGTTCCGCTCCCGATTTGATAGAAGAGGTTAAAATCAGTCGTATTCGATTTGTTTCCGAACCAGTCAAATTGGTAGTTACCCGCAAACTTGACGTAGTGAGTACGATCGGTCGGCAATAGCCCCTCATCGGGAGTTCCATCCAAGGTGTATCCAATGAAAGGAAGATCGAAGTAGCGACTTACCGCCGGGCTGTTGCGTCCGACGCCACCACCTCGTTGTGCTTCGTCGGAGCTTGCCGATCCGGAATAGTTACCGAACAGTCGGCTCCACGTGTAGCTACTGTCTAGCGAGAATTGTCCGAAACGCTTCTGAACACGAGCTTCGATCGCGTCATAGACACGTTTTGCTTTTACCGCTTCGGCGCCAGGAATGTCATATCTACCACAAGCCGGCTTTGCACAGGATCCTTCGCCAGGATTGCCGATGAAATATTCCTCGTTATCACGATCGTCGAGGGAGTTATTGTTGTGATAACCGATATCGTCGATCGCCCGGATAATATTCTTGTGAGTATAACGGGCCTCAAGGATGAATCCCCGACCAAAATCGTAAGCCGTGCCGAAAGTTAATTCGGCTTGTTGAAACGGCTTGATATTCGGGTCGATTCGATTATCAGTTGCAAGATTCGACGGCGTTCTCTGATCCTGGAAGCGAATGTTGTTTGCGATGATCCCGTCGCGGGTATACGAGAAGATATTAGGATTGACGACGATAAAATCGTAGACGTCCTGAACCTCACCGCCAAATGAACCGCGAGGCAGTTCGTATTTGAAACGGTCAAAGAAACGTCCATAGCTTCCAAATACTTTCCATTTTCCGTTGCCCAGAATGTCGAACGCTGCGCCAATTCGCGGTGCAAGTTTGTCCTGCCAACTAAACTTGATGCCCGGATTTCCTTCTCTAAAGGACGGAACGTCTTCTCTTTCAATTCGAAGCCCCAAATTAAGCGTCAAGCGATTTCCTATCTGCCATGCATCCTGAATAAAGAGTGCCTCATTCTTGCTGCTTACTTTCCCTTCGCGTCCCGTTAAGGCGAGAGTGCCAATACCAATTACTTCGGGACCGTCTACCGGACATCCCGGTGTAGCAACTCTATTAGGCCTCCTGCAGCCGTTGCGATCGGACGTAGTTGCGGCGGGATCAACATTGACGTCAATTATCCCGAACGCCACATTTCCATCACTTACATCGTTGCTAAGGCCGGTGTATTGATAGCCGAACCGGAAGCCGTGCCTGCCTCCGAAGTTGTTCAAATAGAGCCCAACCGTCGCATCGAAGGTCTCACGAATTGAGATGTCTTTCGAAACCAGGCTATTGTCCTGGAATAGCCGGTAACCTGCTGCACCTGCAGAACATGCGAAACTCGTGCATGTATAATTTGTCGCCGCAGGAATTCCGTAGTTCAAAATGGAGGTCGTTACGAGGGAGTCTTTGTCGAAAAAGCCTTTTTCATTCAAATAGCCCCTGCCATAACGGGCATCGATAGTTAGTTTTTGAGTCGGCGTGTAGAAGCCGGACACACCGACGTTGTTCGAAGGCGTGCGCCCGCCAAGTTCGGCTTGGTCGGCGACGACGGGAGCACCTCCAGCTGTTCTCGGACCTGCTAACGCTGTGAAGAGCGGAAGTACACCATTCACACGTGTCGGATTGTAGAGATAGTTTGCCGTAAGTTGAAGTTTGTCGGTTACCTGTCCGTCAAGCCGAAGAAAACTGTAGTCCCGCTGGATCCTGGAGGTATAGCTTTGCCTTACTCCGTCATCAGGAAATGTTCGGCTTCTTGTGGTTTCTAGATATTGGGGTGAAAGACTTCCGAAAAAGAAAAGGTGTTTCTTGATTATCGGACCGCTGAGCGTCGCCGATGGGAAGAAATTCAGAAACTCGTCTCTAGCGGGGAAAATATAACGATTTCCCGCGGCCGCTGGAATCGAGGTGCTGCTGTCTAATATCCGACGCGGGCCGGCTGACAACTTTGAGGGGTCAAATGCAACGCCAAAGTCACCGTGAAAGTCATCCGCTCCGCGCTTTGTCACAACGTTTATAACGCCGCCTGTGGCGCCGCCGTATTCAGCTTCGAAGCCGTTCGACTTTATCTGCACTTCCTGGATCAGTTGAAACGGAATGTTATTGTTGCTGTCCAAGCTGCCGGTTCGAAAGTTTGTTACCTCTTGTCCGTCGATAACGAACGAATTTTCAGAGCCGCTGGCGCCATCGATTTGAAAACCACCCGCAGTTGGTTCAGCGCGAACCGGGGCGGCAGCTTTCAACGCAGTCGTGAAATTAGTTCCTTTAGGAAGTTTTTCGAGGGCTTTCTCCCCAAGACTCGTTTGAATTTTACTCGTGCTCGCATCGATCGTCGCCACTCCTTCGGCAGTTACGTCTACGACTGCGCCAACGGTTGCCACCTTGACCTGCGTGTCGACATTTGCCGCACTTCCAAGTGTAACCAGCACGTCCGTGCGAGTGATCTTCTCAAAGTTCGGTGCGGAAATCTCAATCCTATACGTTCCCGGTGGAACCTGTTGAAGTCGAAAGTATCCGTCACCGTTTGCCGTAATGGTGCGACTGTAGGCATCACCGCTTACTACTACGGACGCATTAGGCACGACCGCCCCATTAACATCGGTCACAGTTCCTTCTATCGCGCCAAACCGCTCCTGGCCAAAAGCGCTGGCCGAAAAACAGAGGCAAAGAAGGAATATGGGGATCCACATTCTTACAAAGCTTTTCATAGTTTTACTCCTTATTAATAACGCCGGAAACGCGCGGGAGAGAACAGGTTGTAACGCCCTTGGAATAGCGCGCGTTACGAAATTCAAAGTCTCGTAAATGTTCGAATGCTTGAATTTATGCCGTTCGGAAAACGCGTTCGGCAATGTTAAAAGGGCAAGGAACGTGCCGATTCGAAAAAGGCTGGAAATACTTTGCGGCGATATCTGGAAATGTTGGTTAGTCGACGCAGTTGGGATGAACTTCTTGTGATTTTCGGATTCTCTCGGAGGAAATGAACGAACTGAGGCGAGGAGGACGAATTCGAGATAATGAACTATTCAATAGCTCGAATTTATTTACCAACGGCGTGGCAAACAAAAAAGCCGGCTGGGATCGGATTCCCAGCCGGCTCAGTTCCGCAAAAGATCAGATCGATTATTCGAAGACCGCGATCAAATCGCGAAGCCGAACTGAATCCGAATTCTTCTCGAGCGAAGAGACCAGATTCTTCAGGTTCTCGACGGACTGCTCTGACATCTTTGATTTCTCGGCGACGTCAACTGATGCCCGAAGCTCGGCGATCTGCTTGGTGGAGAGCGAGTTGCTTCTCTCAAGCTGATCTACGTAAGCACGGGCGACGGCGGCCTTGTTCTTCCATACAAATTTCTGCTGGCTCTGAACATTGAGCTCAGCCACCGTGACGCTTTTGGCAGCTTCGATCTCGTTCTTGGAGAGAAACTTGGTCGGAACTAACTCAAAGACATCGAGTCCGCGGGCGATCTCCGAAGAATAGATGTGGCCGTTGTACCAATAGGCTGACCAGGATCCGCCCATGATGAGCATTTTCGGATCGATCGGTCCGCGGTCGAAATAAGCGATCTCGATCGGATTTGCCGCATCGGTAAAGTCCATGATCGAAATGCCGCCCTGATACCAAGCCTGCACCTTAATGTCGCGGCCAGGGATCGGGATAAGCGAACCGTTGTGAGCTACACAATTTTCCTGCTCTGTCTGAGCGGCCGGGAGTTTGTAGTAATTCTTGAACGTGAGCTTTGTTCCGTCCAGAGCGAAGATGGCGTCTGCTCCCCATTTATCAGGGTCGGTCTCGCGACACCGCGGACCCATTCCGCCGCCCCACTCGTCGGTAAATACAACCTTTTTGCCATCGTTCGAAAACGCGGCAGAGTGCCAGTAAGCGTAGTTCTTGTCGTTCACGGCTTCGACGCGTTTCGGATTTGCCGGATCTTTGATATCAAGCAGAATTCCGTTGCCGGAACATGCTCCGGCAGCAAGGCCGATCTCGGAGTAAACGGTAATGTCGTGGCACTGATCCGTCTGCTCTACTCGAGGACTATCATGCGAACCGCCGTTATCGAGAACGTTGATCTTGCCGCTAGCCGCATCACCGAAGATGCGCGGCGAGTTGACGATCTTTGCTTCCTGAGGCGCGGTAACCGGAACTTTGATCACCTCGATACGGAATAGCGAAGTGTTTGGATCTTCATTCGGATTCCCGCCCGAACATCCGGCCAGTTCTTCAGCCGGCCTGACAAATGACGTCCCCGATACATATATATATATATTGCTATTGTCTTTTGGATCGGTGACCAACGTGTGCGTGTGCGATCCGCGGCAGGTTTGAACTGCGCCGACCTGTTTCGGATTCTTGATGTCGCTGATGTCGAAAATACGAACGCCACGGAAACGATCCTTATTGGCGGCAGGCCCTTGTCCGGGCTGGCCGGCGGTTGCAGGAAATCCTTGCTCGCCGCAGTCGACTCGGCCGTTTGGCATTTCGACTGACATGAACATCAGATTCTTATAAACCGATACATCGCCCTGTCCGCCCGGACACAGCATCGAAGTAACGAGCGATGGAGCGGCCGGCTTTGATATATCGTAGATATTCATGCCGTAGAAATTACCAAGAAATAAATGTTTGCCCTGGAACGCGAGGTCGGAATTTGCAAGAGCAAGCCCGGCGATCGACATACGCATTCCCGCAGGCAATTGAGCCGGATCGCCAATACCCAGTGATCCCAGAGCGTTTGCGACCTTTGGAGAATTCGGATCGACTCCGAGATCGAACGCTGCAGGCTTTTTGGTCAATGACACATGTTTTATGCCGAATGCCGCTTCGCCCGCATCAAAAAGTCCCGACTTCAGTTTCGATCGAGGATCGGCGGCGTTCGCTCCCTTCATGCCGGGCGGCAGAGGCTTCGCTTGAGGCGGTTGCCCTTGAGCAGTCACCAATTCGGCGGCAGACATGAAAAATACGGCTAAGAGAATTGCGTAAGTTAGATTCTTGATTCGGTTCATGGTTTCTTTTCTACGTTAAATCGCTCCAATAAGTTTTGCATCGATTTGATCTCGGCCCGCTGTCCGCTATCGACGTCGCTGGCGAAATTAAAGAGTTCGGCATCCTGGGCGGTGCCGGCACTGCCGTGAAGGTCTTTTACCATCACAAGTGCTCCCTCGTGATGCTGGATCATCCCTTTTAGAAACAGCAACTCGAATTCCCTGCCCTTGGCTTCTTTCAACGCCTTCATCTGTTCCGGCGAGAGCATGCCGGGCATTTGATGAGTCGCGGCTTGATGTCCGCCCTGATCGTGACCGCCGTGAGAACTTCCGGCGTCCATCTTCATTTCGGTCGATTGTCCGCGTGCCTCAAGCCAACGCTTCATAAACTCCATCTCGTCGCTCTGAGATTTCGTGATGCGACCGCCTATGAGTTTGATATCCGAATTGTCACTGCGTTCGGCGATAAGATCGGTCATCTCCACAGCCTGAGCATGATGCATGATCATGCCCTGCATGAACTCGACATCTTTTTTACTCGTCGGCGGAAGATTGGGCCGCGTGTCCGCCGGGAGTTTCTTCGTTTCTTCACCCGGAGCACCGGGGCGAACGATTACGGCCGATTGCGCATTTGCCGAAGCCGCAAAGAAGATCGACGCCAACAGCAACAACGGAAGTTTTGTCCAGTTTTGAATTATTAGAACTCGCATTTTATTAAAAAGAAAAGTAACACAATACGCAGCCTTAGCCGAAGTCTTTAATAGCTACATTCCTGCTCTTTTGATTCCCTGCTCCAGCCTTCGGTTCGCATTGTTCTTTTTTAATCCGTAAAAAAAGAAAGCCGCTCGCGGATAGACGGGCGGCTTTATATTGTTTGGGAGAACGGACGAGTTTAGGAAAGGGTGATGGGGTAGATGGGGGATTGGTTGCCGTAGGGGAGATTTTTTCTATAGAAGACGGCGCGGAGTTCGCCGTTTTCGGGTTTCTCGGGATCGGTCTTCGAAATGGTGAATCCGGCGGGAGTCGAGGTGATGAATGCGACCTCGCGGGCGACGCCGCCCTTCGGCGTATACATCATTTTCAGGGCGTTCATTCCCTGCATGCTTCCCGTGACCATCACGGAATCGCCCTCGGTCACCGTCACTTTCAGATTCGGCGAGACGCTTTCCGGCGAGGGCGGTGTTATCTCGGAACCGAGCAGCCCGAGATCTTCTCCTATCGCGCTCGTGTAAGCGTTGTTCGAGATGATCTGGTCGCGCAGTTTTGAAAACTGCTGAACGCCGCCCTGGGTGAAGGCCTCGACCGGGCCAGGCGAAAATTGCGGACACGGGCCCGCGTTCGAACCGACCGGCTCGCCGTTGAAGATCATGTCGCGCCACTGCGTGACCGATTGCATCGTCAGTTTCGACGCGTCGGCGTAACCCTGCGCTTGAACCATGTCCATGCAAAGCGCGTTCGCCGCCCCGAGCTGAGCGGGCGTCCAGCCGAGCACCGTCGAATACGATCCGATCTTTGCGCTGAAGTTGTTGAGAAGTGTTATCTGATCGGCCAAACTGCTTGGCCACCAAAATCTACGGGGCATAATTATTTTACTCCTAATGTGGTTTAGGATCAGTGGGAAGCTTTGCCGGGGGAGCCGTAAATGTTAGCTGAATTTATGGCGAGTGCGGCGTGAGAGCTGCCGTGAAATCTCTTGGGAGAGAATCAGGGAGTGTGGTTCCCTTCGATCCGTTTCGCAGTATACGCACGACGCTGCAAACGTGTCAACAAATTTTTTTATTTTTGTTTTTCCAGCCTCTTTATTAGCCGTTTATCACTTCTGCTCATCTACTGCTTCCTGTTTTGTTTTCCCTCTTTCGTGTGTTTCGTGGACATTTCGTCGAATTTTTTCACGCGAAACTGACGAACGACATCACAGAAAACCTATCGCCTCCGCGCTTTTAACATCATCAAAATGATGCACGGTGCGCACGATCACTTTCCGGTCGCATCGAACCCTTTCTGACAGTTAATGTTTCTCCGATATCGACCATATTCCGGTCAGAGAACCCGACGATCAAAATCCATAATCCGTAACCGAGTCACAAAGACTAAAAACCGAAAGTCCGAAGGCCAAATCCTATATTTCCGCCTCAATTTGTACGAAATCAGTTCATTTCTCGCCAATTTGTTCATTCTGAAACAACTTTAAATCTCTCGGAACGAATCCTGGAACTTTTTGGTCGACCAATAATCCTTCAGACCTCACCAAAAATCATTTAGACCTAACCAATAATCCTTCAGGACGAACCAATAATTCTCCGGAATGAATTATTAATCTCTCGGAACGAATCCTAGATCTTTTTGGTCGACCAATAATTCTTCAGACCGAACCAATAATTCTTCGGAATGAATTATTGAACTCAATAATTGAATCCTGAGTCTTAGTTTCGGATCAAAAATTACCCGGAATGAATTATC
Organism: uncultured Acidobacteriota bacterium; assembly: GCA_902826795.1. Taxonomy (GTDB): domain Bacteria; phylum Acidobacteriota; class Blastocatellia; order Pyrinomonadales; family Pyrinomonadaceae; genus OLB17. Next base: position 74,448 of record CADEGD010000012.1, read on the forward strand.
GAACTCTCGAATAGAATCTTAATACCCCAGAACGTCTCCGAATCTCCCTGACTCATTCCTAATCTCCATGATCTATTGATGAGAACTCGGGAAGGAATCTCTTTCTTCGGAAAACTATTCACAACTCCTCAACCGCGAAAAGAGGAAAGATCACCTGCTAACTCAACCGGACATATGATGTGCTACCTACATTTAAGAAATAGCGGTTGACAAATTTCTCGATTGAGGATAACTTTCGTGACAATCAAATTCTCGGGGCCGCGTTCGCCTGGCGGTCATTGTTGTAACAACCCTTTAAAAGACAGAAAAGGAGATCCCCATGTCTCTCGACAAATCGCCCACACGTGCAAGAGCGCCAAGACGCCTGTTGCCGGGTATCGGTGTGTTCGCCGGCTTGCTTCTTGTGGCGGTCGGCGTGTTCGCGGCTAACGATTGGTTCCCAAAGACCGACCCGATGAGCGGAAAGCGCGTCGGATGGTTCGGAAGGAACGCAGACGCCCCCGTCCGCAACTCATCCACCCAGACATCGGCCACGCCGCAGCTCTCGAAAGAATACATCTACGCCGGATCGCGTCTGCTGGCGGTCGAAGACGCAAACGCCACCGCCGCACCGCCCGCCGACATCGCCGTCTGGCGGCCATCTAATGGGCTTTGGTGCATCATGGACAGCAATGGCTCGTCTCACACGTTCGCTTCGTGGGGCGGTCATGCGACGGACAAAGCGATGCCCGGAGACTACGACGGTGACGGTAAGACCGACCTCGTAGTTTACCGGAGTGACGGCGGATATTGGTGGATATACTACACCTCGACCGGAACTGTCGACTCCATCCAATGGGGTGGAACTTCTGGCGACATCCCGATCGCGGCGGATTTCGACGGCGACGGTAAAGCCGATCTCGGTATCGCTCGAAAAGATAACGCTAACGGCGAGATGGACTGGTTTGTCTACCTCAGCAATGGCGGTACGCTGACATTCTCTTGGGGCTCGAACTTAGGCGATAAAGTTGCCGCGGCGGATTTCGACGGCGACGGAAGAGCCGATCCCGCTGTCTATCGAACCTCGACAGACGCTTACCATTGGTACCGGTCTTCCGACAGCGGATATGGTACGGCGGTCGTGGGCGACGGTGAAGAAATAGTCCCGAGCGACTACGACGGCGACGGCAAAGCCGACGCTGCGGTTTTCAACGATTCGACCGGCTATTGGTACATCTTCCAGTCCAGCACAAACAGTTTGGTCTCGGTTCAGTGGGGAACATCAGGCGACGAACCCGTCCACAACGATTACGACGGCGACGGCAAAACCGATCTGGCAGTCTACACTCCAGCCGCAGACCCCGCCCCCGGCGTCTGGAAGATCAAACGCTCCAGCAACGGCACCACTCGCACCGAATATTGGGGCGCCCCCAGCGATATACCGGTCCCTGCTTTCTACCGTAGGTAGAGCCGAGTGCTTTTATGCGCATGTTTAGATTGGCAATTGAGCTAAATGAATCGAGAAAAACTATGAAGCCCGCAGCATTTAATCACTTACTTAACATTGGTCGAAAATCCCAAACAACATTAACGTTAATCGTATCTCTGCTTATCTGTTTTGGTACCGTTAAAGCAACACGAGATTCGGATCACCGGGCAGACGGCAATATGAGATCGAACGCGCGTGTCAATCCGGCGACCTTTGCGATGGAGTTTTCGTTACCACTTTCAGGTTACGCAGGAAGAAGTGGAAACTCGACACCGGTTTCGCTATCGTATTCATCCAAAGTATGGACGATGCGACAGTTCGATTATCGAGGTCGGATGTTAAGCGGTCAGGGGACTCAGTTCCTGCCATTTCTTTACACTTACATTACCTCAGTGATGCCGTATTACGCTGAGCGCTCTAGGTCGGGATGGACTAGTTCCTTAAGGCCGATTTCGATAGTTCCTGAGGTCGAATCCTTCATTTGGGATGGCGAGGTTGGCAATACCGAGTCAACCTGCCAGCTAATTGACGAACAGTGGATTAACAACGACCCGTCCTGTCCTTTCGGACGTCATATTCGCGTCTACAGCTGTCCAGCTGAGAACGAACTGCCAGGCGCGGTAATAACTTTCGACACTTGCAATACCGATCCTGGAGGCGGGACGCCGGGGCCGTGGCCTTCTCCATCACCCTTTCCGGTACCTGACTACAAGGTTAAACGTCTACGGATTCAAATGCCGGATGGGACGACGCAAGAATTTAGAAAGGACGATGAGGTCTACGACTGCAATCTGGTACCTTGCATCCCGGATGAAGGCTCATACCTTTCAGTAGATGGATCGGGGATGAAGCTTGTAGTCGGAACTCCGATTAATCCGAGTGGGGAAAGCACTTTGTTTTTGCCCGATGGAAGTAGATATCATTTCAAAACATTCGAGGGCACCGACCAGCGATACATTGACAAATACGGGAACGTCACACTTTACGACGGTGAAACGAAGACGTGGACCGAGACTTTAGGTCGTCAGATCACTGATCCTTTCCCATCAAATCTCGAAGTGCCAACATTAGGGACAACTCCGTTCCAACTTCCCGGCGTAGAGAATCAGCCGATAACCTACTCGCAAAAGTGGGAAATGTTGAAGCCCGACTCTTGTGTCACTGGGAGCGAAGCGAGCTGCTCCGAGTCGGCCTTGGAAAATGTGTCCGACTCTCTTTACAGTCAGGGTAATGACACTTGTCTGGACAGAGACAACGACAACCCAACGTCTAATCCCCGCCTCTTTATTGCCGACCCAACCCATACCGAACAAGTCATCACGCAGACCCATCCTCAGCGTTGGTATTTGAATACTTACAAATACCGAATCTGTGGTGGGCTTTTCAACCCGATCGTTCTGCACGAGACCACCCTTGCCGACGGTTCGAAATACAAGTTTAGATACAATCGTTATGGGGAAATCACGAAGATCATTCATCCGACCGGAGCCTACGAAAGATTCGTTTACGCCATGGTTCCCGCATTGTCGGGAATGACGGGACCGTATAATCAAGGGAATCGCGGCGTCGTGCAGCGATATCTTTCTGAGGACGGCGTCACCGAAACCCAGATCTGGACTTATGGTAGCGATCCGCAACTTTTCGGTATCGGAAATGTCGTAGACGCTCCGGATGGCTCTCGGACACAAACTACTTACAGTAACGGCGGAGGCTACCTCTTCGGATTTGAGGATCCTTTAGCGGGAAAACCGGTAGATGAGCGAGTTTATACCAAACCTCTAAACGCCGGTAACCCTAACAGCAGGGAAATCCTCAAACGGACGAAGTGGGATTACGTGGTCGCTCCACCTAGATCAGGCGGCGTTGGCCCCCAAGGGACGCGTGACGCTCGTACCAAGAGATCGGTCTCAATAGTGTTTGAGCCGGGTTCAGGCTACGCTTTAGCCAAGTTAAGCACGATTGAATATGATGATGCTGGAAGCTCCGATCCAGAATTTTTTTCTCACCTAAATGCCAAGCGCCAAAAAGCCTATCATTTTGCGAGCGTACCCAAGGCTACCGCCGAAGATCCGGCGCTGACTTGGGCAACGATCGAAGGCTGGTTCCCGTCGAGCAAACTGGCTAGCGTAACCGAGACGGATTACAGCTACGACAGCGCCTACAAAGCCAGGGGAATCCTCGGAAGACCCGTGGAGACACGTGTGTTGAATCCGGCGAATCCGAGCGATGTGTTGGCAAAGACGCAGTACGTTTATGACGAGAGCCAGTATTTCGACAACAGCTATACGACCACAAATTGGGAAGATCCGAATTCGAATCTGCGCGGGAACGTAACAACGACGCGGACTTGGGTGAAGGAAACGGATACGTGGCTCGAATCGCATACGATGTACGACAACTTCGGAAACGTCCGGAAGGTTTGGGATGCGTCGGGTGACGTGAACAAGTTTGTCGAGACGCAATACGATCCCACGTACAAGTATGCCTACCCGACAAAGGTGATCTCGCCGGCTCCCGATCCGTCGAACACGACTGGGACGAATCAGACATCGACAGTTGAAACGACTTACGATTTCACTACCGGTCTTCCGTTATCGGTAAAAGATGAGTTCGGGCAAATAACGAAGACGGAGTACGACGCCTCACTGCGCCCAGTCAGGGTGTATGCCGACAACTTTACCGCGCCCGAATCGCAGACGATCTACGGCGTGCCTGATTCGAACGGGCAGTATCCGGCGAATCAGAGGTTTGTGAAGGTAAGGAAACAGATAGATGCGAACAACTGGGATGAGGCGATCACGTGGGCGGACGGCCTGGGCCGCACGATCAAGACGCAGGCGAAGGATTCTCAGGGAGACGTGTTTGTCGAGACGGTTTATGATTCTTTCGGACGCGTCGAACGGGTAACAAATCCTTTCCGCCAGGGCGATACGGTTTATTGGTCGAAGACTCGGTACGACGAGATGGGCCGCGCCGTCGAAACATACGCCCCGGCCACGCTCGCCGACATAACCGCAAACAACCTTACGAGCCTTGGAGTGACTTCGTTCAACATCTCTACAGTACCGAACTTTGTCGGAACCGTTGTTACTACGACTGACGCCTCGGGACGCAAAGGACGCTCGATAACCAACGCTCTCGGCCAGCTTCTCCGCGTCGATGAACCTACGGCGATCAGCGGCACGGAGACGAATGACCTCGGGGCATTGGCTACTCCAAACCAGCCCACGAGTTACAAATACGATCTCTACGGAAAGATGGTCGAGGTGACGCAGGGTATTCAAAAGCGGTTCTTCAAGTACGACTCGCTGGGCAGATTGATTAGGGTTAAGCAGCCGGAGCAGGAAGTGAACACGGCGTTGAATCTTGCCGATTCGTTTAACACTTCGGGCCAGTGGACCGCCGGGTTTACTTATGACGTTCTCGGTAACGTTCTCACCGCCACGGATGCGAACGGCGTTACGATCACAAACACATATGACCGGGCGGGCCGGGTCAAGACTCGGAGCTATTCGGATTCAACTCCTGCAGTCAGTTTCTACTATGACGGCAAGGGGCTAAGTGCGCCTCAGACGCCGAACTACGCCAAGGGCAAGCTGACGAAAGTGACATCGAGCGTCTCGGCGACCGAGTATCAGTTATTCGACAACCTCGGCCGGATGACGCAGATGGCACAGATTACCGACGGCCGGACCTACACGTCGAAATACACCTACAACTTCTCCGGCGCACTGGTCGAGGAAGAATACCCATCGGGCCGAAAGGTAAAGAACGAGTTCGAATCCGACGGCGATCTTCTGAAGGTGTCGAGCCAGAAGAATTCGTCGTCGGTTTATGCACCTTACGCTTCTAACTTCAGCTACACGGCTTCGGGCGGCATCTCTCAGATGAAGCTCGGCAACGGGCGATGGGAGACTGCAAAGTTCAATACGAGGTTACAAGTTGAAGAACTCGGCCTCGGTAGTTCGGCGACTAATGCAAGCCTTTGGAAAACGAACTATCAGTACGGGGAACTCAACACATCTACGGGCAATGTAGATAGTGGAAAGAATACAGGCAATATCGCACGGCAAACGCTAACCGTACCGGGGTCGAGCTTTGTCCAGAATTATGAGTACGATTCCCTGTATCGACTGAAGGTCGCGACCGAGAAAACAGGCTCGACCCAGAACTGGACGCAGAGTTGGAACTACGACCGCTACGGAAATCGAGTTGGTTTCGCCCAGAACGTCGCCGGTTTAACGAATGCTCCAAATCCCACAGTCAACGCGAGTACCAACCGGTTCGAATTGAATCAGGGGTTCTCGTACGACAAGAATGGCAACGTTATCAGCGACGTAGACCCGGTCACCTCCTCAGCACGCACATTCGTTTTTAACGGCGACAACAAACAGACCGAAGTTAAACGCGGCAGCGAAGTAGTCGGTCGTTACTTCTACGACGGTGAAGGTAAGAGGATCAAGAAGCAAAGGTACGCTGGTGGTGTACTCGCGGAAGAAACCGTCTTCGTTTATTCTTCTGGCAAGCTGGTTGCTGAATACTCGAACCAAGTATCTCAGACTCCTACCGTCGCTTACACCACGACAGATCATCTTGGCTCACCCAGAATCATCACGAACCAGCTTGGTCAGGTCAAATCCCGCCGCGACTTCATGCCGTTCGGCGAGGATATCTTCGAAAACGTCGGAGCCGCCCGCACGGCCGCTCTCAACTACAGCTCGAACCAAGACGACCTCCGCCAAAAATTCACCGGCTACCAGAAGGACTCCGAAACCCAACTCGACTTCGCCGAAGCAAGGATGTATGAGAACCGCTTCGGACGATTCACTGCCGTCGATCCGCTTCTGGCGTCGGGTAGATCAGGCAATCCACAAACTTTCAATCGGTACGTCTACGTTAGTAATCGACCAATGTCATTGACCGATCCTACCGGACTGGACCCGTGGTGGCGAGGTAACTGCTCGAATGGACGTTGCGAATACAAAGAGAGCAAAACTAAGCCAACGGAGGGTGATTGGAAGGAGGTTGATTTCAAGGGGCAGTGGTATACGACGGTAGATCAATGGAATAACACTGGACAAACGGCATTTTTGTACAAGTCTGGTGGTCAGGACATGGGCAGGCGATATCAAGTTGAGCAGGATCTTGCCAGTTTCTACGCCAAATATTCCGCGATAGACCCAAAGCAAATTGCCGTTAGGGACGAACAGGTAAGAAATGGTGCCGCCGCCGTAATGTGGTCGGGTGCAGCCATACTGAATAAACCGCTTGAAACTTACAATGCCGGAGCGTGGGTAGGCAATCGATTTGGCTTCAGTCTGCCATACGCCCCGACAATACAGCCGGATGAAAACACCGGTTCGGGAGGAAAGTTATTCTATTACGGGACAAACGGTGCTCTGTTATTTCAGGGGCTTGCTTCGTCGATAAATGCTTTAAGAGGCGGTGGAACTTTCTATCGGTCAATGTCAAATGCCGAGTACGCAGCGCTCCAGAAAAGTGGAGGACTTACCTACATGCCCGGCAAAGAGCTATTCGTCTCCTCTAGCGCGAGTTATTCGCGGGCCTATCTCACAAAGCCCGGGTATGATGTGCTTGTACAATTTAATATGAGGTCAGGTGCGACAAACTTTTTCAACCGGGTTGGCGTGGCGCACAGAACCGCTGCCGGTAGCAGTGGATGGGCTGCGAGGGGCAATTTACTTTGGAAGCCAGAGCAGGGCGTAATGAACCTCGGAATTCAGTCCAACACACATCTATTTAACCCGTTGATTAGGAATTTTAAGGTGATTGAGTAAATGTTTGACTTTCAAAAATTTTATACTGGGCTCCTAGCCAGAACGGATTATTTTGACAACTATTGGGAGCAGTTCCCAACGGGGAGATTCTTGTTCAAGGACAAGACACTACCGCTATTGGAGCTCAATGCGGCAGAGAAGGATGCTCATGGACTAAGCAATACTCTTGCGGTGATCTGTAGGGACGGGGCTGATAGGGACTACACGGGAGTATTGTTGACTCTGTTGGACGAGAATTGGCACCGTTCAGAAGAGGACATCGTGAGTGTTCTTGAAATGATCAAAGATCCTGATTCTGCGGACAAGTTGTACGAGGTAGCGATACATGTTCCCGACTACGACGACATGCGAGCTCTAGCAAAAAAATGTATGTGGGCTCTGAGTGCAATCGGAACACCGAGAGCGATAGAGAAACTCAAAATGTTGCAACGCTCGACAGATTCGATAATAAGCGAGAATGCGACGTTTCAGCTTGAGCAGGTTGTAAAGAACCCGTAATCCGTTAGTTACCTTTTCGCGATCAATATATTGAGAACTGATCGAGGATGCCGAGAGTCGGTCGGTCGTCTTCAACGGAGACAATAAGCAGAAAGAGATTCGCGACGCAAACAACAATCTCGTCGGCGAGTATTTTTACGATGGCGAAGGCAAGCGGATCAAAAAGAAGGCGTACGTCAGCGGTGTTCTGGATGAGGAAACGACTTTTGTCTATTCAAGCGGAAAGCTGATCGCCGAGTATTCATCCAAACCGCCCGCCCAGAACCCGACGACAAGTTGGACCATTACCGATCAACTCGGGTCGCCGCGTGTTCTCGTCAACACGATGGGCCAAGTGTTATCTCGTCGAGACTTCCTTCCATTCGGCGAAGAAATATTCCCTGACGCAAACAATCTTCGCACTAACGCCGCCCTCAAATACAATGCCGACGGAGTGCGCCAGAAATTTACCGGCTATCAGAAGGATGATGAATCAGGCCTCGACTTCGCCGAAGCCCGAATGTACGAAAACCGCCACGGAAGATTCACGGCGGTTGACCCGTTGTTGGCGTCTGGAAAATCCGCAAGTCCACAGACGTTCAATAGGTACGTTTACGTTCTGAATAACCCGCTCGCTTATACGGATCCCAACGGCCTTCAGGCTGGAACCGCCTCCGGAAAAGTTCGTAAGCTCACCGTCAATGTCACAGGGTGAAACTAGAGTTTTCAGCTAAGAGCCGGCGTTTAAATTCGGCCGGCGGGATATTCCCCAGGCTGCTGTGGGGACGTTCTTCGTTGTAGCTGAGCAACCAGGCCCAGCTGATGTCTCTGACCTGCGAGAGCGTCGAGAAGATGTGCGGATCGAGCACTTCTTCGCGAAAGCTTCGGTTGAACCGTTCGATGTACGCGTTCTGGTTCGGCTTGCCGGGTTGGATGTAATCGATTCTCACTTTATTCTCGCTGCACCATTCTGAAAAGATGCTCGATGTCATTTCCGGACCGTTGTCCACTCTGATCGCTTCGGGCACGCCTCGTTCGCTCTTTAGCTGTTCGAGTGTTCTCACCACTCTCCTGGCCGTGATGGAAGTATCGACGACGATGTCGAGTGCTTCGCGGACGCCTTCGTCGATGATGTTCAGCACGCGGTATCGCGTCCCCGAATACAGTTGATCGCTCATGAAATCGAACGACCATGTGTTGTTGACCACGGGAGGCGTGCCAAGCGGAGCAGCCTCCCGATGAGGCAAGCGACGCTTGGCACGCCGCTTCCGGTTCAGCCTCATAGCCTTATAAACACGCCACACACGCTTATGGTTCCACTGGTGCCCGAGATTTCGCAGCCTGTGAAAGCACATCCAAAAACCCCAGCGGTTGTGCTTCTCGATAAGCCCATTCAAGGCCTCTATCACCGGAGCATCCTTCTTATCTGCCATCTTCGCCGGATCGTCGCGATACCATGCTCTTCGTGAAAGCCCTGCGATATCGCACGCCTTCACCACCGACAGGGCCCACACGCTTATCAAAAAACTAACCGCCCATCGCCGCATCCCCGGCCTCAGAGCTTTCCCAAAAGATCCTTGATCGCTCGGTTCTCAAGCGCCAAGTCCGCGTACATCTTCTTCAACCGGTTGTTCTCGTCCTCAAGCTCTCGCATTCGCTTCAGGTCCGATGCTTCCAACCCTCCGTACTTCGACTTCCACTGATAATACGTCGCGTTGCTGATCCCGTACTCCCGGCAGATCTCCACCACCGACCGCCCCGCTTCTCCTTCCTTCAAGATCGCCACAACCTGCGTCTCGCTATATTTCGACCTCTTCATCAGTCTTCCTCCATCTCCTATCATGATGTCAGAAAACTCTACTTCTCAACTGTGCACTTTTAAGGGAAGCTTACGAGTTTATCGAAAGGGCGGAAGTTTTGCGATCTTTAGAGGCGGCCCGGCAGATGGCTATAAACCGGTCAGACGAACAATCCAGACGACAACCACAATAAACGGAGTCGAGCATCATGCTACCGTAAGACCAAACGGTTGGACTGTAGGCGACAGAGTAGACGGTGCACGGTTTGCCGCACCAGCGCCAACATCAGTTCAGACAAGGTCAGACATTTCGGTAATGGCCGGAGCGGTGGTTAGAGGAGTAGAAGACGGTATAAACGGGATTCTCAAGGGAGTCGGAAACGCTCCGTCCGATGCCCTGAACGGCGTCACTAGCTGTATCTTTAACTGCGGCGTCCAAGGAGGATACTTCCAAGGCGCAAATCCGCTGGCCATACCGCAATTCTTCTCGTACAACGGGAATGCGAGAGAAGCAAGCTACGGTTCTGCCAGTAGCACCGGGTTTCTTTTAGGATTGGGGGTCGCGGGGGGTACTATATTCGGCGGCTCGTCAACCTTATCGGTTGTTCCTGAGACTACGGTAAACAATACCGTTACGGTTGGACGATGGATGAGTCAAGGGGAATATGCCGCCATGCAGCAAACAGGTACCGTCCAACCCGGGGCCGGAGGCACAACATACGTAGCATTTCCGGCAAATCCTAATTCCTACATCGGACCAGCACGCCCCGGAAGTGTATATGCCGAGTTTGGTGTTCCAAGATCTTCGCTTCAGCCGGCGGGAAGGCCTGATTGGGCACAAATACCCGGGCCAAACTCGCTTTTTGGTCGTAATGAAATTCGTTTCGGACGTCCGGCTCCCCAGATGCCGCCTGCAACTAATCCTTGTGTAATAATGTGCCGGACGAATGTCCCTTAGTAGATATGAAATTTTTAGAAGTTTTGGAGAATTGGGCTTCAGATAATAGTTCTGAACTAGGGAAAAAAGGAATCACCATCGATTTCGTAAGATGCGGTCCGAGCGAAAAACCCGCTGCCTACGTAGACATCGATAGTGCGAGAACTCTTGCGCGAATTACCGCTTGGAGTTCAGGAGAACTTCAGATGGAAGCTTTAGAAGCTGGATCGGGAAAACAACTGATTGTCGAGGCACATACAGCAAAGAATTCTCAAGAGATGAGCAACCTTCTCACAAAATTCATCGTGCGAATCGACTAGGTGTCGAGGCAGAGTTTGCGCGATAAACTGCCCAGTTGCGTTGTAAAATAACAAGAACTTTATGCTCATCACGAGATTCGAGCTCGAATATGCGTATAATCAGTTCTTGGTTTTCGACTCTAGCATTCAATTGCCAGGTAATGACTGGACTCAAACGCACTTTGATCAAGGGTTTGCGAGACGAGATTCCTCCGTTGCCTTTCGAACTTTGTATCAGTTCGGTCTCGCTGCTGTAGAAGTGTTTAGCGGTAACTATATTCCGAGGCAAGACGAAAGACGAGTAGTTGCCGTTCCTTTTGAGAGTGTCTCGGGTGACGTTATGATCGAAGGCCCTGAGGGCTCTGGATCCGCGATTAGCCTTACTCCGGGTCACTATAACCTTACGTCCGCGCAGGCTACGGATGAAGAAACAGGCGATCTTTTTATTCGGTTGTTCTTCACCGAGAGTGAAATAGAAATTAAATCTTCTAGGATTCTGGTCGCCGACCGGGATCTCTCGCCTCCTGACGTTCTTTTGGAGGGCTCTGAAATTTCAGCGTTGTGACCGTAGCATCGGTGGACTTTTAGTTGATTTCGAAATGTTCACTTGCTCCGACTTGACGGCAAGGGGTTGAGTGCGCCTCAAACGCCGAACTATGCCAAGGGCAAGCTGACGAAAGTTACATCGAGCGTCTCCGCGACCGAGTATCAGCTGTTCGACAACCTCGGCAGGATGACGCAGATGGCCCAGATCACCGACGGCACGAGCTACACGTCGAAATACACATACAACTTCTCCGGTGCACTGGTCGAGGAAGAATACCCCTCGGGCCGAAAGGTGAAGAACGAGTTCGAATCGGACGGCGATTTGTTGAAGGTGACGAGTCAGAAAAATCCGTCGTCTGTGTACGCGCCTTACGCTTCAAACTTCAGCTACACGGCTTCGGGCGGCATCTCTCAGATGAAGCTCGGCAACGGGCGATGGGAAACGGCGAAGTTCAATACGAGGTTACAGGTCGAAGAACTCGGACTTGGAAGCTCAGCAACAAACGCAAGCCTTTGGAAAACGAACTATCAGTACGGCGAACTCAACACGTCCACGGGAAATGTAGATAGTGCGAAGAATACTGGAAATATCGCCCGTCAAACCCTGACCGTGCCCGGATCGAGTTTTGTTCAAAGTTACCAATACGATTCTCTCTATCGGCTGAAGGTCGCGACGGAGAAAACGGGATCGACTCAAAACTGGACGCAGAGTTGGGACTATGACCGATACGGAAACCGAATTGGCTTTGCTCAGAACATCTTAGGAATTACCGACGCCCCGAATCCCGCCATCGATAGAGATACTAACCGATTTGAAGAGAATCAAGGGTTCACGTACGACAAGAACGGGAATGTCGTTGGAGATATAGACCCGATCACGTCGACAGCTCGGTTGTTCATTTTCAACGGCGACAACAAGCAAAGGCAAATTAAACGCGGTGCTGAGATCGTGGGGAACTATTTCTACGATGGCGAGGGTAAGAGGATCAAAAAGCAGCGGTATGCAGGCGGTGTTTTAGCCGAGGAGACCATTTTCGTTTACTCGTCAGGCAAGCTGGTCGCGGAGTATTCGAATCAGGTCTCGCAGACTCCGACTATTGCGTATACGACGACCGATCACCTCGGCAGCCCGAGGATAATTGCCGACCAGTTCGGCCAGGTCAAATCCCGCCGCGACTTCATGCCGTTCGGCGAGGACATTTTTGTAAACGTCGGAGCCGCCCGCACGTCCGCTCTAAACTACAGCAATAACTCGGACGACCTCCGCCAAAAGTTTACCGGCTACCAGAAAGACTCCGAAACCCAACTCGACTTCGCCGAAGCGAGGATGTACGAAAACCGCTTCGGACGCTTCACGGCGGTAGATCCTCTCCTTGCGTCAGGCAGGTCGGCCAATCCGCAGACTTTTAACAGATATGCCTATGTAATCAACAGCCCACTCTCGCTAACCGATCCGACCGGATTGGATCCGTGGTGGAGGGGCAACTGCTCAAACGGAAGATGTGAATACAAGGAAAGCAAGGAATCACCTGGTGAGGGATGGAATGCGGTCGACTTTGCTGGATACTTCTATCACATGGTGCCGAAATGGAATGATTCGGGAAGAACGCGATACCTCTATGCCGGCGGCGGTGATGATTTTGGGGAAACTTACAGCCTTGTGATGAACCTTACCATAAGAGACGAGCCTCTTTTCTTCAATGTTGCGGGTGTTCCGGTGGCTAATCCTGCTACCGCCGGGGCCCGGCTTGAAGGCTTAAGAGTTGGCGGTTACAATTTTGCAGTCGGAATACCGAATCTCCCATTTGAGACGCCCCTCGTTTTAGGAACCCCGACGACTCTGAATGATTTTGGTGTCTCCAGCCCGTTTGCTTATAAAGAGTATTCGAGTGCGGCTGCCCAGCGTGCAGGGTTTATCACCCAAGTTGGACTGACCGGCTCCAGTGCATTTGCTCCTAATGCAGTAGTCAGCGGAGCAGCTCGGGGATATGCTGCCGGCGTTCGACTATTTTCTCGTAGTGACGGTGCCGTTGCTTTCGCAGCTGACTTCACGAGAATGAGATTCTCATTTCAGGTTAGTGGGAAGCCCGGTGTCCCTCAGTCCGGTTTACATTCGTCCATGGGTCCCTTGATCGACGAAGCAAAGCTCAGTGGCGTTACCGGTCTTGGCGGTCCTAGAACCTGCTGTGAATTTAAGGCGGTTAATGATCTACTTAACCGTGGCTCATTGAGGGAGAATATTAGATTCAAAGTAATTGATATTAAGACCCAAAGATCTCTTGAGGCGTGTGATTGGTGTAAATTTACGACACGCGGCGCGAATGGCAACTAGCGGGGCGTTATCATTGAACTCGCCATTTAGAAACTTATGACGCTTCCGAGGACAGTACAGGATCCCATATTGGGTGAATTGAAACTGAATAGACTCAGTTCACAAAAATTCTGGCAGGGTAACGTAAACTTTGGTCCCTCCGGTAGTACTGTCGAGATATATCTATTCGATCTCGATTCCGGTCAAGTGTCCGAGCTACAGCGTAAGTTCTATCGGGACTTAGAGGTCAACTATTTGACGCTTGTCAGAAGTATTGAGCCTTTGTTAGAAATACCGGACGCGGTCGGTATCAACTCTGAGTCTAAGGAGTTTGGCGATGCTCTACTGGTGGAGTCAATAAGCTTTCCACCCAACGACGCCCTGATGACCGGCTCCTTTGAGTGGGACCTAATCTTCATGTACTGTCCAGCGAAATCCTCAATTCTTGTCGAGATGTCCACCTGGACACCAGAGACGGCTTATTGGGATAAATAGTTAAGTATCCGATACGAATGAGTCTTGCGTCAGTTTCTACTATGACGGCAAGGGACTAAGTGCACCTCAGACGCCGAACTATGCCAAGGGCAAGCTGACGAAGGTGACCTCGAGCGTCTCGGCGACCGAGTATCAGTTATTCGACAACCTCGGCCGGATGACGCAGATGGCTCAGATCACCGACGGTAAGGCCTACACGTCGAAATACGCCTACAACTTCTCCGGCGCACTGGTCGAGGAAGAATACCCCTCGGGCCGGAGGGTGAAGAACGAGTTCGAATCCGACGGCGACATCTCGCGGATTTATGGCAAGGCAACTCCATCGGCTACCGAACGAACTTATGCGAACGCGTTCAGCTACATGCCGGATGGCAGGATAGAGAAACTGCGCCTTGGAAACGGTCTTTGGGAGAGAGCGCAGTTCAACTCGAGACTACAGGTGACTGAGTTAGCGGTCGGGCATGGAGTTAACAATGGAAACCTCTGGAAGCTGGGTTACGAGTATGGCGAGATCGATACGAATGGCAATGTCGATACGGCAAAGAACACCGGCAACGTGGCTCGTCAGACTCTCAACTTCACTGGCCTTACGCATCCGTTCGTTCAGACATACAAATACGACTCGCTTTACCGCCTTTCCGAAGCAAGAGAAACCAGCAACGGCGCTCAGACGTGGAAACAGGGATTCACATA
>CADEGD010000013.1:0-60067 GCA_902826795.1 uncultured Acidobacteriota bacterium
GAGAAGAACCTGATGATCCGCGTGTTCAAGAAGTTCATGCCGGTGACGCATGAGATAAACGGCAAAGATTTTTTTATCCGCAAGGAAGGAATTCTTTACGCGACGCCGCTGTTCATCGCTTTGCTGTTTTTAGAGGCGACTGACATCATCTTCGCGGTCGACAGCGTTCCAGCGATCTTTGCCATCACGCGTGAACCGCTTATCGTTTTCACGTCGAACATCTTCGCTATCCTCGGATTGCGGTCGATGTACTTCATGCTCGCGGGCGTGATCCACAAGTTTCACCTTATCCAATATGGACTCGCGGTCGTGCTAGTGTTCGTTGGCTTGAAGATGGTTTGGCTGAACGATGCTTTCGGCGGGAAGTTTCCGATCTCGTGGTCCCTCGGCATCATCGGCGGAGCGATCGGACTGTCAGTCATCGCGTCGCTCATTTTCCCGGCGAAAGAACAAGCGGATTTGGTCAGCGTGGCACCTGATTCACCGAATGCCGATCAACTAATAGATAGCAAGGAATAGCCGCTGCCATTCTTCAAGCGAGATCGATTCGGCACGGCGTGTCGGGTCGATCTCTCCCCTTACGAGCGAGTCGGATGCGTTTGGATAGACGGTTTTGAGATTGTTCAAGATCGTCTTTCGCTTCTGTGCGAACGCCATGCTGATCAACTTTCGGAACTTCTCTTCGTCTTTAATCTTGTTCTCTTTCGGCCGGAATATTGCTACGGAACTTGTCACCTTCGGCACCGGTTGGAAGGCGTTCGGCGGAACGTCGAAGAGTTTCTCGACGTCGAACGCGGCTTCGGTCAAGACCGTGAGGAAGCCGCGGTCCGAGCTTCCCGGTTTTGCCGTTATCCGATCGACAACTTCCTTTTGAAACATCAGCACCAGGCGCGCGAACAGATGACGTTGCGTCGCGAGATGTTGAAGGATCGGCGTTGAGACGTAATAAGGGAGATTGGCAACTAGCTTGATAGACTGACTCTGGCCTTTGGTTTTTGGTTTTTGGTCTTCGAGAAGACGCTCAAAGTCCACGCCGGTCGCGTCGGCTTCCACGATTGAGACATTTTTGCTAGATGCGAACTGTTGGCGCAGGATGGAGACAATGTCGCGGTCGAGTTCGATGGCAACGACATTAGCTCCGGATTCGACAAGGTACTCGGTGATCGCTCCGCGGCCCGGGCCGATCTCGATGATAGTTTCGTCCTCGCCTATTTCCAGAGCGTCGACAATCTTACTTATGTAATTCGGATCGACAAGGAAGTTCTGGCCGAGGGATTTTTTTGCCGGCCGAAATTCTTGTTCAGATCGCTTCGTCTTCGTCATCTTGCTCAGGGGTTCGCCTATTCTTCAACCACGGAACAAGAAGAATAAGAAGAACAAATCTGAAACCTGCGATCAACTTGACGTATAGCCGGTGATCTCAATGTCCTCGCCGTAACGTGTGATTTCTAGGTCCTTCAACCGAGTCGCTTCGGCGAGTGATTCCACGCCTTTTCCGCCGATCGCGACGGGAGCGTCATGGCCTCCGATAATGATCGGGGAGAGGATAAACGTAACCTTATCGACGACGCCGGATTCAATTGCTGCTCCCGCGACTTCGGTTCCGCCCTCGATAAGCACCGATTGAATTTCGAGTTTCTTTAGCTCTTCAAGAACTCCGACGATGTTTCTTGCACCGCCTTCGACCGGGATCACGTTCACGCCCTTGTCGGTCAGCCTCGCGATCGACTCTGGATCTATACAATTCGTAAAGACGATCGTCGAAGCTTCTTCGGTCGTCGTCGCAAGAATCGAATCGAGTGGAAGCCGCAGGCGGTTGTCGAGAATGATCCTAGCCAGCGGACGAAGACGCGGCAAGCCGCTGCGGTCGGTTAGGCTCGGGTTGTCGGTCACGGCCGTGTTCGAGCCAACAAGGATCGCGTCGTGCTCGTGACGGAGCTGCTGTACACGATATCGAGCCGCGTCACCCGACAATGCAGTCGATACGCTTTTCTTCAGCGAGATGCGGCCGTCGAGCGACATCGCGAGCTTGAGATGTACGAACGGCCGTCCTTTCGTATGCCAGCAGATGAACTTCTCGTTCAACTTCGCTGCTTCGTCAGCCAGCGGTCCAACTGAAACCTCGATTCCCGCCTCGCGAAGACGCGCGAATCCTTTACCCGAGACGAGCGGATTCGGGTCTTCGATCGGGCAAACGATACGTTTTATCCCCGCGTTGATCAGCGCCTCGGTACACGGTGGCGTTTTGCCGTGATGACCGTGTGGTTCAAGCGATACGAATGCCGTCCCGCCGCGGGCTCTTTCTCCTGCCTGTTGGAGAGCGATCGCTTCGGCGTGAATCACTTCGTCTTTGAAATATGTTCCCTCACCGACAACCTCGCCATCGCCGGACACGATCACGCACCCGACCAGCGGATTCGGACTGACGAGTCCGATGCCTTTGGCCGCGAGATCCAGTGCCCGTTGAAGATGATCCTTATCGCTTGTCACTGTGGAAACTTTTGCTTCCTGTCTGCGATGAGCGTAAGCCGCGTGCCCAGATATCGCTCGTCGCGACTTGTCGAAGAGACCCTCCGCGTGCGCGTGCAGATGTTTGTGCTGAGCACTTCCGCTTCTCCCTTGTTTGCGTAGACGATGTATTGCTTGCCGACCTCAAAACCGACTCCGCACATCGCACTGTTGGCCGCCGTCAGGATCTCGACGCTCTCGGTCGTTACGCCCTTCCAGGACCGAAGCACCGAAAAGCTGACATAGTTCCTCGCCGCTGCCGGCAAATTCTCGTCGGCGGTTCGTACGGAAACAACCTTGCCAACGAACACGGCGTCGCTCCCGTCTTTCGCATCGACCACCAGTTTCTTCATCGGCGTGTCCGGCGACGGCGCCATACACGAGCAGGCGTACGAATCACTCGCGGCGACGAGCATCAGAGCGACGCTAAACAGCGAGAGAAGGGTGAGTTTCTTCATAAAATACCCGCAGAACGCGATAATCCAACATCAAAAATCTATTAGACGGCCCAGTTAACGACCTGTAGGCCTGCACTCCGGTTGAAGTGATTCTCGTTGTTGGTGATTAGCGGCAGGCTAAGCTGGAGTGCGGTTGCGGCAATAAGTATATCGGCGTCTCCAATTAACCGGCCTTGTCGATATAGTTCCGCGTAGATGCTTGCTGCCTTCGAGATAACATCCTGACTCAGATTGACCTCTTTACTCAAAACCCGAATCTGTCCGAACTTTTGAAGCTGACGTGCGGCACTTTTCACTTCAAGTCCTCTTAATATCTCGAAGCTAGTTATGATTGAAAACGTAAATCCTGAATGCAATGTTAAATATTTCGAAGCTATCGCGGCGACTTTTGGGTCGTTTCTCAGAAATAGTGACAGTGTGTCCGTGTCGATCATGACCTCATTCATAAGGCTTCCGATCTCCAAAAAAATTCGAACGGTCGAGCGCTATCTTTTCGATCTCACCAATATCTTCTTCCGATAGCCCTTCATAAAAATTCTCAGCGAGCTTCATGATCGGATTCACATCTTCGGTAGCGCTATCCACCGTCATTCTGACCTTCTTACCTTCTGTTATCTCTTCAGAGACAGGTTGCAAAGGCTTGAAGATACCGTTTTGATAAATCGCTTCAATCGTTTGGGTCATCATCGTTTACCTCAAGCAACTTCATTATATCGCAATCGTGCTCGTATCAGTTGAACAGTCCGTTAACGTAATTCTCGGCGTCAAAGACCATTAGATCGTCGACCTGCTCGCCGATGCCGACGTAGCGGATGGGCAGGTTTAGTTCTTTCGATATCGCAACTGCAATGCCGCCTTTCGCGGTGCCGTCGAGTTTTGTCAGAACGACGCCTGTAACGTCGGCGACCTTTGTGAACTGTCGGGCTTGCTCGAGTCCGTTCTGGCCAGTCACTGCATCGAGCACGAGCAGCGTCTCATGCGGTGCACCGGAGACTTCCCTGCCGGCGATCCGTTTCATCTTCTCAAGCTCGGCCATCAGATTCGCTTTGTTGTGCAGCCGACCGGCGGTATCGACGATCAGCACGTCGGAGTTGCGCGACTTCGCGGACTGTAATGCATCGAATAGCACCGCGGCCGGATCGGTTCCCTGCTTTTGCTGTACGATCGGTACGCCCGCACGCCCCGCCCAGATCTCTAACTGATCGGACGCGGCGGCTCTGAATGTATCAGCAGCACAGATCAGCACATCGTTTCCTTCATCCTTTATGCGCTGTGAAAGCTTACCTATCGTCGTCGTTTTGCCGACTCCGTTCACACCTACGACCATCAGCACGTACGGCTTAATGCCCGCGTCGACAGACATTTCGCTTGCCACGCCATGATCTTTAGAATGCTGTAGAATGTCGAGGAGTTCACGTTTCATCGTCGCTTTCAGCGCATCGATGTCGTTAATCTCCTGCCGCGAAACTCCCTTCCGGATAGCTTCAAGGATTTGCATCGTCGTCTGCACGCCGATGTCGGTCGAGATCAGCATTTCCTCAAGCTCATCGAGCAACTGATCATCGATCTGCTTGCGGCCTTCGAAGATCGTGTCAAGCCGGTTGTTGATCGAATCACGCGTCTTCTCGATCGCTTTTGAAAATCGCTGGCCAAGTTCGCGCTCGACGGCGGCTTCCTGAGCCTGCAGCTCTTCGATCGATTTATCCAGCCCGAGCACGGACGATGAAAATTTGTCTTCCCTGTTCCTACGCCAAAACAATGCCATATCAAGCCTAACCCACTACGGGTGAAATTCTCGATTATACAAAAAACAACGCCCGCTATGATAACGGGCGTTCTAATCGTATTGATAGCCGGTTTAGCGGAGCAGTCCGAGTTTGTCGGCCTTCTTCAGCAGTGTGTAGCCGATCATGCAGGAGAAAACGGTCCAAAGATAGAAGGTGAATAAGGCCGCGACCCCTGTTGCCGGAATATTGCCGAGCGCCGGCAAATCGAATGGAGCGAAGACCATCGAAACGACCGTGGCGAATACCAGCCACAGGACGATAAGCAACAGTCCAATAGCCAAGATCTTTACATAGCTTCCGCCCAGCCTCTTTATCGTGTCCAGACAGACCAGCGGATTGATCGTTGTGAGAAACGACTTCGAATACCCCGCGACAGCACACGCCGCCGGAAAAAGGAACGCCCCCCAAAGAAACGTGATGAAGCCGACGACAACAAGTGGAGCCGCCAAGCCGAGGAATGCCTTGAATATCTCCGCCTGCTCCCGGGCTTGGGTTTCAGGCGTCTTGCCCATCGCCGATTCCAAAGACTTTTTACGGCTCTCCGTCGCAGCCGCCCAAAGCTCTTCCTGCTGTCTCGATTCCTCATCAATAACTTGATAGGGTTCTTCGGTCGGCGGCTCGCCTGATTCGGCCTGAGTCGCTGCGACGCTCGCACGGTTCGAGGCTATCTCTGCGCGCCTTGCGTTCTCTTCGCCGATGCGAGCGACAACGTCCTTTACCTGCCCTGACTGCTCTGCAAGTTCGCGACCCGAGTAGATATGTGTTCCGGGAATCTTCTCGAGATCGGCCTGAATCGCTTTATTAGTTTCGGCGACGGTGCTCATAACCATATAGAAACCAATGATCAGCGTTACAAAAAAGGGGCCGAAGGAAACTACATACGCGGCAATGCTGAGGAAGAACGGGTGGATAATATCGTCCCAGATCTCGAAGTTTTCGAAATCGGGCATGAAGTTGGCATCGAGCTTACCCTGAACAAAATTGTCGACCGTGTTCGAGAGTACGCCGAACTTCAGCATATTCGCGAGCATTCCGCAGAAGAGAGCCGAGACCATTAGGAAGATGCCGCCGATCCCCGCGGCCGCCTGACCGACCGTAAACAGCGCAAACAAACCAGCGCCGAAGAGCAGACTCGTCTTGAATTTGAAAGGATGTGCGAAGGCTCGCGGGATATCGCCGCCACCGTCGCTGGACGCAGCTATCGCATCGGTTTTTCGCTTTTGCGAGACTTCAGCCTGCGGCTTACAAAGAGCTCCGCATAACGGGCAGATCTTGACAGATCCGCCATACGAACTGGGGCAGGCTTTGCACAGCGAGTTCGAGCAACCATCGCATACATAGAACGATTCGACGTCAGAATGGACGGTACATCGACTGGGATCGGCAGGGACGAAGTTTGACGTTGCCGCAGGTGTGGCCGAAGCTTTCGACGCGACATCAGCGACAATCTCAACCGCGGGCTCCGATTCGATAGGTTCAGGTTCGCTTACCGAAACTACGACGGGCATCGGCTCGCCCTTTCCTTTCGCGTTAAAAAAAGGAACAAGAGCAGGCACTCTGCGAGCCTCGATCCAGCGCAGATTTCCCTTCCTGACCTTGTCTTCAGGCAGCAGCGAACCGCCGTCGATCCAATCGGGAAGTTCCGAAAACGGGGCGTCGTAGATAGTCCCGTTTACTTCGACCTGCCAAGCTTCATTTGCTTCGGGCATAAACTCTAGGCGACACGCTGCTCCACGCCAACCTCATCGAACGTTCTCAAGATCTGCTCACGCTTTGCAGATGCTTCCGGATTGTCGTTCATAAACTTGACCACTCCACGTCCGATCTCACCTTTGTCACAGCCTTTTACCAACGCCGCAACGACATCCGCCGAATACCGCGTTCCGACAAAGCTCCGAATGCGCTCGATCGCCTCGGGCAAAAGCATTCCTTTAGAATACGGACGATCGATCGTCATCGCGTCGAAAGTATCGGCAACCGAGACGATCTTTGCCTGAAGAGGTATCTGTTCGTCGCGAAGGCCTTGCGGATAGCCTTTGCCATCCACCATCTCGTGGTGCATATACATTCCGGGCAGGAAGTCCTTCATCGCCGGTATTTGCGACATGATCTTGTAGCCCTTCACGGGGTGGGTCTTCATTATGTCGAACTCTTCCGTGGTAAGAGCGGCAGGTTTTTTCAATATGCTGTCGTCGATCGCGATCTTGCCAACATCGTGAAGCAGTGCACTTATGCGAAGCGTTTCAAGTTCTTCTGCACCCAGTCCCATTTCCTTGCCAATGGCGACCGAGATACGCGCGACTCGCTCCGAGTGACCTCGCGTGTACTTATCTTTTCCGTCGATCGCGGCGGCCAAAGCTTTGACTGTTCCGACAAAAAGCTCACGATTTTCGGTCGCGGCTTTCGCCAGCTGAGCAATGTGATCTTCAAGCTTATCGGCCATCGTATTAAACGACTTGCCCAGCACGCCGATCTCCGTGATATTTCGTGAATCAACTCTGGTCGACAGGTCGCCGCCCGCGATGAGTTCAGCTGCGGTTGAGAGAGTTTGGATTGGGCTCGTAAGCAGTCGCGCACCGATTACACCGACTACTAAGGCGATAAGAGCAAATGCGATGCTGATGAGCCACGTTTGCCAGCGCATCTCACCGACCGACGCGAGGGCTTTGGCTTCGTCCTGCATCGTGATGACGCCGAGCGACATATTCTTGCCTAGTCGGGCTGTCGAATAAGCACCGATCATATCGTGAGAGTCGCCTTTGAAATCGGCCGTGAACGGTACAAGGCCTGACTGAACTTGCCTATTCGACTGTTGCCATTCATCAACGATCTTTAGATCGGTCAAGGGACGTTTCGAATCGATCAGGCTCGGATCCGGATGGAAAAATGCCGTGCCATTTTGGTCGACCACGAACACGATCGGCAGTCCGGCTTTCCAAAGTTGGTCCTCGCTAGTCGGCTCAACTCCAACGACGCTTCGAGCGATATCACGCAGCGAAACGACAGCGATCACCGACGCAACCGTTCGGTTGTCGATCGAGACCTGCGATGCCATCGTCATGGCGTACTCGCCTGAATTCGCAAGCTTAACAGGCTGACCCAACAGAAGCTCCTGAGTCGTCAGCTTGTTTTGCGTATCGCTAAGGATCGTTTCGAACTCACCGTTCGCAAAAACTCCCGGGCGAAAAAGGTTTAAAGACTCTCCGTCGACTGGCTTGAGATAGAGCCCTACGAGGTTTGGGTTATCTCGCAGAACGCTTCCAAGATGCTGTTCGGTCTGAGGTGAAAAAAGAACTTCTTTGCTGGTTGAGAGTTCGAGAGCGTTGCCGATGCCGAGTACGAGATCTCCATAGCGCTGTGCGAACATCTCGATCTGGCGGGCTTTTTCCTGCACCAACTGAATCTGATACCGATTTTCGACCACGCGCAGCTCCTTACCGCTGCGTTCGGAAAGAAACCAGCCCGTCAATAACAACGGTACTAATCCCACCAGCATCAAGGTGAAAATTACAAAATATATGAGGCTTATCTTAGACTTTTGAACGGGCATTGAGGCGAGGGACGTGGTGAGGGGTAAAGCTTTCCGACCTCTATGATAAGACAACGGAAGTCTTGGGTCAACAACTTTTAACAGCGCTGTCGCAATGACGCAAAGTAGCTTCGAGGAGCTATACGCGTTTTGCGATCACGAGAGTGATATCGTCGTTGGCGGGAGCGGTTTGGGTGAAGGCTGACAGTGCGGATTCGACCTTATCTCGGATTCCGGCCGCCGACGCTCCGAGATTCTTGCGGACGACCTCAATAAGCCGGTCCATACCGAATTCATCGCCGTCCAGATTATTCGCTTCAGAAACACCGTCTGAATAGACAACAAGCGCTTCGCCTTTCCCGAGGCTCAGCTGCCCGATCTCGTATTCGGCAAAAGACATCAATCCGAGCGGAAGCCCGCCGGCCGAAAGCTGGTCGATATCACCGTTCGTCCTTCCAACAAGCGGCGGGTTGTGGCCGGCATTGATATAGGTGAGTATGCCGGTTTCGGGTTCGAGTTCGGCGGCAAAGAGGGTGACGAAGCGGTTCGCGGGAGTGTTTTCCGCAAGATATTTGTTAACGGAAGTGATCGCCTGATTGAGTTCCGTCTTGGCGGAAACCTGAGCGTGGATGGCTGCGTGGACGCTGGACATCAGCAATGCAGCGGCAGTTCCCTTTCCTGATACATCACCAAGTGCGATCAGCATCCGGCCGTCGTGCCGAGGTACGAAATCGTAATAGTCGCCGCCGATCTCGTAACACGAAAACGAAATTCCCTGGAACTCATAACCGGGAATGATCGGCGGGGCCGACGGTTGGAAACGCTGCTGGATCTCGGTCGCGAGCTCTAGCTCACGCTCCATTCGCTCCCTTTCGAGCCGCTCTTCCATGAGCGACGCGTTTTCGACTCGGATCGACGCAACGGAGGCAAGCGTTGTGAGGATGTTTAAGTGCTCTTCAGTGAAAGTCGCTTCATAAGTCGGCGAATCGGCGTAGATCAGGCCGAAGACGGTTCGCTCATCGACGCTCAGAGGAACGGAGAGAACAGAGCGAATCCCCTGTAGTGCCATCGTTTGACTAAAAAATTTAGGATCGTGCTGAGCGTCAGCAGTCAAGACGGACTTGCCGTTCTTGAGCACTTCGTCCATAACCGTTCGCGAGATGCGGACTTCTTCAAGCGGGTCTGGCTTATTGCGAAGGCGGGCAACCTTGATCTGCATTCCGTCGGCGGCGGATTCGTCACGAAGCATGATGACGACGCGTTCGGCCGGGACGGCTTCAAACACCAGCGAAGCGACTTGATCGAGAGTGTCGTCGAGCCCGCGAGCCGACAATAACGCTACGCCTACCTTACTTATAAGCTGTAGCAGATCGGTGCGGGTCGAAAACTGGCCACTGAGAAATTCCGAGGTTGCCGATTTCGGCCGGCTGAACGCGATGGTTTTTGAAGGATCGAGGGCCTCAGTATGATCGGCGATCAACGTCGAACCCGCGGAGATTTTCATCTTCTCATCGTCGAAAACGATCTTCGTCTCGCCGATCTGAATTTCCCCGCCAACTGAAAGCGGGACGGGCATTTTAACGACAACGCCGTTGTAACGCGTGCCGTTTGCCGAGCCAAGGTCCTGCAGCCAGAATCCGTCGCCCTCCTGTCTGATCTCTGCATGCAGACGTGAAGCGAAAGCGTCGGGGATACACACGTCGCTTCGAGCCGAACGGCCGATCGTCGTCCTGAGTCTGTTCAAGGGGACATGTTCAGGAATCCCATTGCCGGTTTGCAGGATCAATTGAGGCATAGAAAATTACGACTTTTTTCGAACAATCGTACTGCCGAAAACGACCTCCGTTCCGGAAATATAGTCGTGAAGCGCCCGGCCTTTACTACTAAACACTGAAAAAAGAAAACCAAGTCCGAGACTTCCGAGCGTCAGCAGATATCCAAGAGTCTGTCGGAAGATCATCGAGCCGACAGGTGGATGTCCACCGTCCGACGCGACGATCCGCAGCCCGGCTGCCATCTTTCCCAGGCTTTGACCGGTAACGAGCGGGAGAAGAATGCCATTGCTTAAGCCGACCAATATTGCGATGAGCCAGGCAACATTATTTAGCTCACCGGTGAGCAGCTTTGCCCCGTCGATCCCCAACGTTCTGCCTAGCAGCAGACCGAGAACCGGCCAGATCACGATCAGCAAATAATCAAAAGCCACCGCTCCAACCCGCAGGTAGAACGGCGCTTTCATCGCGACCGGATCAAAATTCGCGATCGTCGGTTTGGGAGGCGAGGTCTTAGCCGGAAGGGCTTCCTGATTCGAACTCATACAAGATCAACCGACGACAAAGTGCAGCCGCGTATCGCCGATCTTGATGCGGTCGCCGCTCGAAAGTTTATAAGGCTGATGTGCCGGAAGCTTGAACACGTTCGTCATGCCGCCTTCGATAACGGTTCCATTAGATGAACCCAGATCTTCAAGCATAAAAGCGGTTCCATCCCGCCAGATCTTGGCGTGACGGCGCGAGATCTTCGTTTGAGGATCGAACTTCGAAAGATCGACCTCGGGAAAGATGTTCGACATCGGATCGCGCCGGCCAATGAGATTATCGTCCTTCTGTAGTGCGTAGGTCGGCGCCGAAAGTTCAGACGTGCCTTCGATCACCAGGCGGGCGGTAACCGCCTGGCTGTGATAGATCTCGGAATGCACGCCCTGTTGCGCGATCGGCTGTTTGGCACCGCAAAAAGCACAGAACAGATCTGTCGCGACGATCCGCTGTCCGCAGAATCCGCAGAATACCGATTGATTAGCCAGGCTGACCGAGATGGGAGCTTCCGTAACACCGTAGCTCAAATTACCCGAACGAAGATTAGCGAGATGATCCTCTAACGTTGCTTTCAATTCGGCTGCTGACGAGAATCGAGCCTCGGCGTTATATTCAACGGTTCGCATCAGGATGCGCTCCATTTGATCCGAAAGCCGCGAGTTGATCTGCCTCGGCCGCGGATTCTTCTGGAAATCGAAGATCAGCAGCGGATTGCTTTGTGGATCGGCACCCGTCAACAGATGAAACATCGTCGAGCCGAGGCTGTAGATGTCGGACCGCGGTTCGACGTTTCCGCTAAACAATTCCGGCGGCGCGTATCCCATCGTGCCGACGGCGGTCACACCCTTCTCTTCCTTCTGCGAAATATTTCGGGCGATGCCGAAATCGATGAGCATCACGCGGCCCGAATTTCCATCGAGCATAATGTTCGATGGTTTTAGATCGCGATAGACGATCGTGCTCGGCTGGTTGTGAAGATAGTTCAATACGTCGGTGATCTGGATCGCCCATTCCGTAACGGTCAGTTCCTCGATCTTGCCATCGGCAGAAGAGCGAAGCTTCGACGCAAGATCGCCGCCCGAGATGTACTTCATGACGAGATAGAACCGGCTTTCGTCGGCGTCGTAGAAGTAGTCGTAGATCGTCGGGATCGACGGATGATCGAGCGTGGAAAGGATCATCGATTCGCGCTTGAAATCATTGATCGCCTTTTCCTGCTGATCTTCCTCGATGTGAGCCTGAACCATCTCCTTGACGGCTCGCAGCACTCCGCCGAGGTTGTTATCGCTGGCAAGATACACGGCCCCCATTCCGCCGCCGCCGATCTTTCGGACGATCTCATAACGCCCATTGAGAACGGTTCCCTCGGGAAGCTGCTTGAGTTTCGCGGACTTACGCCCGTCGGTGTCGACCAGGCCGATCCCACCGGATTTGACAGCCTCTTCGGCCGATATCGGTTCGGCGATAGGCTCCGCCGTTTGAGCGGGAGTTGGTATCACAGGCGTTATCTGGAATCCTTGGCCGGGGATCATCGTATCGACCGCATCCGGCGGAGCCTGCATTCCATCCATTATTCGAACCGAATCGAAAACCGATGGCTCTTCCACTGGCATTTCCAGCTTCTCTAATGGTTTAGAAATACTGACGGGCTCTTCGAACTCCGGCGAAACAGGCTGTTCGACTGATTCGGCGAAAATTTCTTGAGATGGGACGGGTTCGGCAATAGCCGCAACCGGCGATTCGAACGGCGCTGACACCTGTGGTTCCGGCTCAAAACGTTCAGATACGGGTGATACAAATATCGGCACCGCAGGCTCATCGGCTACCGACGGCGCGGCCGCAGTTTCTGGGAATACCTGTGGAGGCGGTTCAAACGCTGGCTCGGACCCAATAGCTTCCGGCTCCGAATATTCGTCTGGTTTGGGAGCAAGCTCAAACGTCGGCGGACGAAGCTCATCTTCAGCCGCGCGCGACACCGACTCCGGTGCGGGCTCGACCATATGCCGAGGCAATTCCAGGGACGGAACATCGACAAAAGAGGTATCTTCTACCTGCTTGCTGCCGACTTCCTCTTCCACTCCGGCAAATGACGGTTCGGTATCAATTTGTGGAGCGGCGGTCTCAGGCACCTCAGGAACCACATCCTCATCGAAAACCGGCGTTTCCTTTGTCGGGGTTGCGTCTTCGTCTAGGTTAATGCCGGAATCAGTTGGACGAGCGAAACCTCCGGACAAGATCGACGGCGAAGGAATATCTTCTAGCGTCGGAGCAGTCTTTCGAGTATTTGGTTCAGGGTCGGCAAAAGGTGACGGTGGCGGATCGAATGGCGACGGCTGCGTTTCTAGAGCCGGGGATACATCGGGCGTCTGTTCAACGACCCCGCGCATGGCTGCCGCGTCGCCCGATGAAATGACGATCGTACTTTCGAAATCCGTTTCGACGATCGCCGCCGGAACGGGCTCCGGCTCGACCGAGCGCTCGATCTTAATGCCGCAGTACGGGCAAAAGGCTTCAGTTTCCGATATTTCGGAAGCGCATTCGTTACACGTCGTCATGAGAAACTCGGTCTGAACTATTTCGGACTATCTGTCTTGACTCTGAATCTAAGGAACGTCTTTCCTACAATGATCTCGTCGCCATCCGTAAGCACCTGAGGCGAGCCTGGCAAGAGCCTTCGCCCACGATTCACGAAAGTTCCGTTCGTTGAACCAAGATCCTCGACCATATGCGAGCCGTTGCGAAAGATCACGCGTGCGTGCCGACGCGAAACTTTTGCATCAGCATCGAAAGCGTCGAGGTCTACATCCGGAAAGATGCCGTTGTCGGCGTCCCATCGGCCGATCTGCGATTCCTCATTACTTAAGGGAAACTCTGAGTTTTGGCCGCCGCCGCGTTCAATTATAAGCATCGAATGAAGGCCCGACGGGTGAGCCGGAACAGGTGACTCAACACGTTCTTCTTCCTCGGCACCGTTCGCTTCAACGATCGGAGGAATGCCAACAGAAGTTACGGAACTCGCGCGGAAGCCCGGACTACTTGCTGCCCTGGAAGTCGGCTCACGAGTCGTGAGGGCTTCTGCCTCCGCGAACGCATTTCCGCACTCATCACAGAAACGAGCCGTATCGTTGTTCTGTTTTCCGCAATTCGGACAGTGTTTCATGAAACTCAAGCGGGTCGCCGGGTCGATCCAAATCAATATACTTATACAACAAAACTCATGCTACTTACAGCGGGATGCTGGGCAATCGTAAAGGTCTTACCAAAATTTTTCAAGCAAACGCGGTCCGCTAAACCTGAAACCCATTAGATGTAGATGACATTCAGTTTTTTGAAACAATCGGAAATCTGTCGTCGTACAAACGGCTTGACGCGGTCAGGGTCGGTGTTTTGCCTTAAAAGGTTTAGAATCTATTAATTCCAGTTTGTGAGGTTTGCTCGATTATGGCTCTCAGCCGTAAGAAGAAGATCATTATCGGAAGCGCGGTCGGCGCTCTGCTCGTCGCTATTATTGCGATCTCTATATTCGCGACTCGAAAGGATACACCCGAGGTAACTGTTGTTAAGCTCGCGGTTAAGCCGGAACTCAAGTCGACGGTGACCTCTTCGGGAGAGGTCCGCCCGATTCAGTTCATGAATCTTACTAGTGAGGTTCAGGGCAAGATCGAGGAGATCACGAAGAAGGAAGGCGACGTGGTGCAAAAGGGCGAGGTGCTGGTGCGGCTCGATCCGAATCAGCTTGAGTCCGGTACCGAAGCTCAATTAGCAGCGTTCCAATCGGCTCAGACTCAGATCACCGCGGCCGAGAATCAGCGTGCCCAGGCAAATCAGCAGTTGAATGTTGCGCAGATCGCGATCGATACGGCTCGACAGAATGCCGCAACGGCTCAAACCGAGATCGACAGGGCTCAAGTAGAACTAAACGCTGCGAACCGCGAACTAAAGCGTGCCGAAAGCCTTTTGGAAAGTGGCGTGATCGCGCGGCAGGAATTCGATCAGGCCCGAGACCGTGTTGAGACCGCTCAGGTTTCGCTTAAGACGGCACGCGAACGGCTCGAGTCTCAGCGGATCTCGATTCGCGATGCTCAAGCTCGTGTTCGTCAACAAGAAATTGCGGTCAGAGACTCATCGAACGCGATCCAGCGGGCATCGAAGTCGGCCGATCAGCAGGCAGCGGTGTTAAGGGGACAAAGGAATCAGCTTGATAAGTCGGTTGTGGTTGCTCCGATCAATGGTGTCATCGCAGAGATCCCGGCGAAGGTCGGCACCTTCGCTGTTGCGAACTTCTCCACAACGGCTCTGCTGACGATCGCTGATATGTCCGAGATCAACGTAGAAGTGAAAGTTGACGAGACCGAAATCGATAAGGTCGCTGTCGGACAGAAGGCGAAGATCAAAGTAGACGCGTTCGGCGAACAGGAACTAGAAGGTGAAGTGCTTCAAAAAACGCCTCTTGCAGTCGGTAAATCACAAACCTCGGGTGGACTTTCAACCAACATCAACGTTCAGGAAGCCAAGGAGTTTCGTGTCGTTATCCGGCTCATCAATCTCAACGCAGAAATGCAGGGAGCCCTGAGGCCGGGTATGAGCGCGACCGCTGAGATCACGACGAAGACCGAGAATAATGTGATCGCAGTGCCGCTTCAGGCGATCGTTGAAAAGAAGCCGGAAGGCTCTCCGACCCCCGCATCGTCGCCGAACGGACAGGAATCCTTCGATAAACCGAAGGCTCAGAAGGGCGTGTTCGTACTTGAAAACGGCCGGGCAAAGTTTGTCGCTGTTGAAACCGGGATCACGGGTGACTCCGATATCCAGATCTTATCCGGACTTTCGGCGGACCAGGAAGTGATAACCGGGCCAAGCAAGATCCTCAACACCCTTAAGGACGACACTCAGGTAAGGAAGCAGGAACGCCAGGGCGGCGGTGGCGGGGCGAACGGCTCATAGGATGGACTCCACATGTTAGATACGAAAGCCGATCCGATGTACAAGTTCATGGATGAAGAACGATCAAATCCAGCGCCGTCGAGTGCGTCCGACGTCAGGCCTGCCGGCAAGCCGCTGATCTCGATGGAGAACATCTGGAAAACATACCAGATGGGTGTCGAGCAGCTCCACGCTCTTCGCGACGTTTCTTTCAAGGTCGAGAAAGGTGAGTACCTGGCGATCATAGGCCCTTCGGGTTCGGGAAAGTCTACCTTGATGAACCTTATCGGTTGTCTGGATTCGCCCTCGAAAGGAGATTATTGGATCAACGGCAACCTCGTCTCGGAAATGACCGACGACGAGCTTGCCCGGATACGAAACAAAGAGATCGGCTTCGTCTTTCAGACATTCAATCTGCTTGCTAGGGCTACAGCCCTGCACAACGTTGAACTTCCGCTGATCTATGCCGGTATGCGCGCGGGTGAGCGTCATGATAAGGCTCAGGCGGCACTCGCTTCCGTCGAATTGGGCGACCGCGTCGGTCATAAGCCGAACGAGCTATCCGGCGGACAGCGTCAACGCGTCGCGATCGCTCGGGCTCTTGTGAATCATCCGTCGATCCTTCTGGCCGATGAGCCGACGGGTGCACTCGACACGAAAACAAGCCACGAGATCATGGAACTTTTCGAGAAGCTTCACGAAGAAGGTAATACGATCATTCTTGTCACGCACGAGCACGACATCGCCGAACGCGCCCATCGTGTCATCACGATCCGCGACGGCAGAATCGAAAGCGATAAGAAAACGAAGTGATCCGGTAAATAACCACGCAAATTTGCCCTCTACTTTCCGCGGTCGGGATCAAATGCCCCTTTTACACTCAACCCTTTGTTCAAAACTTTGAATCAGTTCATTGCGTACTAGATTGTTGAGGGCTACGATCCGAACAAGGGATGAATAACCTCGAGGCACTAAAACTTGCGATCGCCGCGATCCTGGCGCATAAGCTGCGGTCATTCCTGACATTGCTCGGAATGATCATCGGCGTCACAGCATTCATGGTCGTACTGTCGGTCCTAGTCGGCTTTTCGGCTTACGTTGACGAGAAGATTGCCGGCGTCGGGTCTAACTCCTTCACAATCCGTCGATTCAATTTCGAAGATTTTAAGGATACTGACACTATCGCCGAGGCCCAGCGACGTAACAAGGAACTGACCTTCGACGAGCTTGAGTTCATTAAAGAGCGTGCTCAATACATCGGCGACATCGGAGCAAAGGCGCTTCCTAACTCGCGTGAAATAAAAAGAGGTGGTGAGACGCTTCGCGACATTCGAATCGAAGGAGTCGAACCGGTTGTGGCGATCATCGATAAATACGATATCGCCGAGGGCAGATTCTTCACCGATACTGAAAACAACAATTCGATGCGAGTCGCTTACGTCGGCTCCGATATAGCGAAAAAACTGTTTCCGCAAGGCGGAGCTCTTGGCGGCGAGATAACCATCTCGGGGATCCCGTACAAGATCGTCGGTATCCAAGTCGAGAAAGGCACGATCTTCGGTCAGCCGCAAGACAGCTTCGTGCAGTTTCCGATCAAGACGTATGGGGCAAACTTCGGGGGACTTCGAGGCAGTCGCGGCCTTTATTTCGTAGCCTCGGCGAAAGACGACAAGCAGTTTGCCGAGGCCGTTGCCGAAGCCAGACAGCTGATGCGCGTAAAGCGCCGCCTTGAATTCAGCGAGAAAGACAATTTCGGGATACTAACTCCTGACGCCATCAGTGGATTTAAGGACTCGGTTTTCGGGTCGATCGGTACCGTCATCCTTATCGTCCCTACCATTGCTCTTGTCGTCGGGGCGATCGTGGTGATGAACATAATGCTCGTCGCGGTTACGGAGAGAACCAAGGAGATAGGGATCCGCAAGAGCATGGGAGCACGTCAGACGGATATACTCCGGCAGTTTCTATTTGAGGCAGGTGTACTCGCCGGCCTCGGCGGGGTGGTCGGGCTGATACTTGCGTTCCTGATCGGTTTCATCATCACGATCTACATAATCCCGACTCGGATCTATTTGTCGGCTGGAATCCTGGCGATCGTAGTTGCGGGAGGCATAGGTGTTTTGGCAGGGCTTTATCCAGCATGGAAAGCTGCACGTCTCGACCCGATCGAGGCCTTAAGAGCGGAATAGAATGAAGTTTCTTACCGGTTCATTTTTTGAGAACTTCAAAATGGCGATCGACACGC
Organism: uncultured Acidobacteriota bacterium; assembly: GCA_902826795.1. Classification (GTDB taxonomy): domain Bacteria; phylum Acidobacteriota; class Blastocatellia; order Pyrinomonadales; family Pyrinomonadaceae; genus OLB17. The sequence goes on from CADEGD010000013.1 coordinate 17,766, forward strand.
TTCGATCCAATAAACTGCGCTCGTTTCTTACGATCGTAGGCGTGGTTATCGGCGTGATCGTTGTCATGCTGATGTCATCCGTAATTAGCGGCATCGACACGGCCTTCAAAAAAGAGATCGAGTCATTCGGCACTCGTTCGATCTTCATTTACAAATTCGACATCGGGCTTCGCACCTCGGCACCGACGCGGGAAGAGCGAATGCGAAAGCCTCTGGTGCTTGAGGATGTTGACGCGATCAAGGCACTGCCGTCGATCGAAACTGCGGTTCCCTTCCTCGATGTTTCCAATAACTACTTTGGTCAAAAGATCCTCGTCACCGGCAAAAACGGTAAGACGTCTTCGGCGATCCAGATGAATGGAACTTTCCCTGAACTCGCGGAGACCAACACTGAGGTCTTGATCGAGGGAAGGTGGTTTACGCAGTCGGAAGTCGATTTCAGAAAAGATGTTGCGTTGATCGGAGATACCGTAAAAGAAAGCTACTTTCCCTACGAATCACCTATCGGCAAAACCCTCGAGATCGGCGGACGTGAGTTCACCGTTATTGGCCTCCTGCAGAAGCGCGAACAACTATTCGGCGGCGGCGGCGGCAACAACGACCAGAGCAATATCATTTACATGCCGATGGGTGCGGCATCCCGTTTGAAACCGAATGCCGATGACCTCTTTATCCTCGCCGTCGCGCGCGAGGGAATGATGGAGAAAGCCCAGTCGGACGTAGAAGATCTTCTTCGCGTTCGTCGTCAGGCTAAATTTGGCGAACCGAATAATTTTGGTACCGCAACTGCATCCAGCATCATCGAGCAGTTTCAATCGATCACGGCTGGAATCGCTATCGCAATGATCACCATCTCGTCCATCGGGCTGATGATCGGTGGGCTCGGGGTTATGAACATCATGCTCGTATCGGTGACAGAAAGAACTCGCGAGATCGGCATCCGAAAAGCCATCGGAGCGAAGCAAACGGATATCCTGCTTCAATTCTTGATCGAGGCTGCAACTCTCACCGGATTTGGCGGGCTACTCGGCCTTGCGATCGGGTACGGCTTGACCTTTATTGTTGCCCTATTCTTCCCGTCATACGTTCCCTACTGGGCTCCTCCGCTGGGATTTGGTGCGAGCGTATTGATCGGAGTGTTCTTCGGACTGTATCCAGCCTGGAAAGCGGCCCGCCTCGATCCGATCGAATCGCTGAGATACGAGTAGACAACGTTCAACAACGAAGGCCGCCCTGAATGAAATCGAGGCGGCCTCTAACGTTGTTACGAGCTTTGTTTACGAGAAAAAAGCTCCGATAACTCTGAACAACACCCCAACGAGAGCGAATATGATAACGATCGCCCAAGCGGATCCCGAAGAAAGTTTGTTCGTTATCCGCAGCCCGATAGCGGCCAGTATCCAGCCCCAGATCATGAACAAGTCGAACGTACTGAGGATGGCCGCGAGAACCGGCTGCGTCTTACCGTCAACCAGAAGGCTTGGGTTAGCCTGCACGAGTCCACGCTGAGCGGCCGTCAGATCGATCTCGTCCGCTGATTTAAGAACGAGGACGATCAGATTAGCGACAAATCCGACCACGGCCGGCGGGATCCATGAATAGACCACCACCGAAAGCGCATGCAAATAGCCGCCGTTGCCACCGAACGCCTTTGCTCCGAGAAAGTAGAAGAGACCGATCAAAAAGATCGAAATGACCACGATCACGAGGACGATCAACGGCATCCATTTTTGGATGGTCATATTGATCGCCATAACGCCATCGCGCTGGTCGGCCGGCATGTTGGCGGTTTGCGGACTCCGGTCGAGCTGCTCGTTTACCGCCCGCCGAACGCCGACTTCCCCGACCTTTTGATAAAGCGCAAAGACCGAGATGCTTGCTAGGACTGCGATCAGCACAAGGCCGAGAATGAAGCGGGGCTTTTTCCGAAGGTCCTCGAACGTCCGGCCCGGTTCCATGAAGATGTTAAGTAAGGTCGACACCTCAGACATCTCAGGCTGTTCGGCCGGCGTGATCTTCTCAGGCGGCGGGGGCGGTTCCCAAGCGGGAGTTTCGTTATTTTCCATTAGCGATCTCTCCTGTTTCTAGGCCTTCGAAACAACGAAGGCGTAATTGCAAGTTTTGTAGAAATTATAGAACTGTGAGGGATTACGCAAGCAGGGAAAGAAATGTTCCGACTATTGAATATCGTTGAGTTCTTCGATTCGTATGCAAGCCGAAAAATGGCCCGGGCGATATTCTCTAAGTTCCGGAACGACGGCAGAGCACTCCTCGATCGCAAACGGACAGCGCGTCCGGAATCGGCATCCCGACGGCGGGTTGATCGGCGTCGGCACATCACCCTTCAAAACAATGCGATCACGCTTCGCTGTCGGATCGGGAACCGGAATCGCCGAAAGCAAAGCTTTGGTATAGGGATGAAGCGGATTTTTGTACAGCTCAACCGAATCCGCGAGCTCGACGATCTTGCCGAGGTACATAACCGCCACGCGATTCGAGATGTGCTCGACGACGGCGAGTCCGTGAGAGATGAACAGGTACGTGAGCCCGAACTCCTGCTGAAGGTCTTGCAGAAGATTCACGACCTGAGCCTGCACTGATACATCCAGGGCCGACACCGGCTCGTCGCAAATTATGAGCTTCGGATTAAGTGCAAGCGCTCTCGCAATACCGATTCGCTGCCGCTGACCGCCAGAAAACTCGTGCGGATAACGGTGCATATATTTCGGATCAAGACCGACCTTGGATAGCAGGTCGGCGACGCGATCCTCGCGCTCTTTTTTACTCGAAACTCCATGTATCTTGAGCGGCTCAGAAACGATCGAAAGGATGCTGAGTCGGGGATTCAAGCTCGCGTATGGGTCTTGAAAGATGATCTGCATCTCGCGACGCAGTAACTGCATTTCTCGATCAGGTAACCCGATTATGTTCTTACCCTCGAAAACGACCTCGCCGCTCGTCGGCTCGTGGAGACGAAGAATACATCGCCCGACCGTCGACTTCCCGCAGCCCGACTCGCCGACTAGCCCGAGCGTCTCACCTTCCTTGATATCGAACGAAACACCATCAACCGCCTTCACGACGTCGTCGCTGCCCTTGATCGGGAAATGCTTGACGAGATCGCGAACTTGCGTCAGCGGGGCGGAGATTATCTGTGTAGACGGTTGGTTCACAGGAAGGTCTAGACAAGTCTGAGCTTTGGCAGATCGATTCCGGCGTAAACATCAGAAACTCCTAGCTCGGCACTGATGCTTGATAGCCGGATCGCATCTTCAAGATTGCGATACTCTAGTAGTTTCCAGCTTCCGTCCTTTTGACGTGAATAGTGTTCTATATGCACTCGATTTTGCGCGACAAGAAAATAATCTGTCAGGCTTTCGATCTGTCGGTAGTCCGACGCCTTATCACCCCTATCACGAGCCTCGGTCGACTTCGATAAAACCTCAAAGATGACCTTCGGATTCAGAAGTGTTTCGGTATCCTTGTAGACTTCGAGTTCCGGTTCTCCACAGAAAACAGCCACATCTCCGTAGACGTAGTGCGTCTTTCGCACTCGAAGCCGCAGATCTCCGTAATGAACCTCACAGCGCTTCTTTTTCAGTTGTTGATAAAGTTCTCCGCCGATGTTGCTCGCAATGCGGCTGTGCCGACGGGAAGCTCCCGCCATGGCAACGATCTCGCCATCCATGTATTCATGACGCTGACGCGAATGCTCCTCGAAGTCGAGATACTCATTCACCGTGTACTGTTTTCGGGCTAAGGCGTTACTCATCGTCGTGTTCAAGAACCAAAGGCTGCCGCTTGCGTATGCAGATGATCGACACTGTCTTTGTAGAGAATACAACGAACCTTCACGTCATCGCTAAGATTGAACAGCGGTATCTCGCCGAGTTCGCATTCGGACATCTTATGCTTACATCGAGGGGCGAAGTGGCATCCGGGCGGGAGCTCAGTGGGGCTTGGAACGGTTCCTTCGATGGTCTGGAGCCTCGCTTCCCTTTCGATGTCGGCGACGGTTAACTTCGGTACGGAGTTAAAGAGACCGCGAGTATAAGGGTGTTTTGGTTCGGCGAAAAGTTCATCGACGCCCGACTGTTCGACAATTTTCCCGGTGTACATAACGCAAAGGCGGTCGGCCGTTTCGGCGACCACGCCGAGATCGTGGGTGATCAGTAGCACAGCAAGTTTACGGGTCTTCCGAAGGTTATCGAGCAATTCGAGTATTTGGGCTTGGATGGTAACGTCTAGCGCCGTCGTCGGCTCGTCAGCGATCAGCAGTTCGGGATCGCAAGCCAGAGCCATCGCGATCATCACACGCTGCCGCATCCCGCCAGAAAGCTGATGCGGATAATCGTTCGCACGGCGTTCGGGCGAAGGGATCGCAACCTCTCGCATGGCGTCGATCGCAGCGGTCCATGCAGCCTTTTTATCCAACTTTCGATGCAGACGAAGAGCTTCTGCGATCTGTTCGCCGACGGTGTAGACCGGGTTCAGCGAGGTCATCGGATCTTGGAAAATCATCGCGATGTCGTTACCGCGGATCTCTCGCATCCGGTCTTCGCTCGCGGTCGTTAGCTCTTCTCCCTTGAACCTGATCGAACCGCCCGCGATCTTCCCCGGCGGATATATCAAACGCATTATCGAAAGCGCCGTTATCGATTTCCCGCACCCAGATTCACCGACCAACCCAACCAACTCGCCCTCGCCGACCGAGAAGGAGACGTCATTGACCGCTCGCACGAGACCTGCGCGGGTCGGAAAATGAGTCTGAAGATTTGAGACTTCGAGGAGGTTCATCGATCAGTAAATATTGAACGAGAAGCTGACGGGACGCGTTGTGGTAACGGCGACACCTTTCACTCGCTGCGGAAGGAAGACCATTTTCTTGGCGGCCGCGATGGCTCGCTCTGTGAGTCCATATTTCAGGCCATTGATTGTTTCGATATTCCCGATACCACCGTTAGCCAAAAATGTGACTCGCAGAGTGACGGTGCCTTGTTCCTTATTGCTCCGGGCAGCGTCTGTATACTGGGCTTTTACCTTTCCGATTATCTCCAGCGGCGCCGACCCCTCTTCCTTAGCCGCAGCCTCCGGGGTTGGGCTGGCGACCATCACGCTGGTATCCACGCCGCGGTCACCCAGCGTTTGCTCAGACCCCTCGCCGACCGCGATGCCATCCCCGCTGGATGAGCTATCTAATGAGCGCATAAATTCTTCCGCTTTCGGAAGATCACCCCGGCCCGTTACAGTAAGTTCGATCCACCGACCCTTCTTCAGTTCATCGATTATCCAAACTTTTTTGTTTTGGCTGCCCGGCCTGCTCGTCCAGAGTTCCGTTGCTCCGTCTGTTGAGGTCTTGACGCTAGTGTTCTGGAGTTCAGCGCGCCGTGCGTTGAGCGTGTCGATCCCGAACTTCGATGATGTCCGACAAAAATTCAAGTTAAAATCGGGTTGCTCGCGTTTCACCACGGTGAGTTTGTAGACCACCTCTTCAGCGTAGGCGAGGAAGTTCTCGGTCCTTTTCTGATTGCAGAGATCGCCCATATCGAATCGAATAGGCAGTTTCGGAAAGCTGATCGATAATTTATGGCTGTCTATCTTGTACGCGGTCCAATCGATAGGAGCGTCTGTTGGTGCCTGTGCTTGAGCGAGCGCAGCGAAGATAAGGGACAACAAGAAGGTCATGGATACTTTGATCATGGTGGAGATACCTCTCGAAACCGCCGAATTAGAACAATTTACTCTGTAAGTGTAACCAATCACGCACTCGCAACAAAACCCTCGGTTTTGCGTAAACAAGACAAGCGGATGCAACTATTTGCGTCGATATTTACTCAAATAGCTGTTATTATTTCTGAATCAGTAGCCTTTAGCTGTACCAAAAGGAGCATTTCCAGAGTGAAAAAACGGCCATTCTTACCAGCGTTCTTCATCTTTTCACTTCTATTCACGATATCGACAGCGGCCCAGACGCAAGATCCGGCAAAATCTCCGGCAAAGCCGGTAACGGCTGCGAAGACTGCTCCCGGCGAGGTTGTTAGGTCCGAGGATATCGAGGTTGACGTTGCCGAGGCTCTTGCCGTCATCGAGAACAACTACGTCGCCGGCAAAAAGATAAATTACAACGATGTTGTAAAGTCATCGATCGACGGCATGCTCCATTCGCTCGATCCGCATTCAAACTATTTCGACGCTAAAGAATTCGAGCAGTTTCGGACCGATCAAAGCTCGCGTTATTTCGGTATCGGCGCAACCATCGGTGACTTGAGCGACGCGGACGGGAAGGTGGTCGCCACCTACATCCGGGCGACGTTCGAGAATGCTCCCGCTCATCGGGCGGGCTTGCGCTTCGGCGACAAGATAGTCGAAGTCAACGGTACCAACGTGCTGGGCAAGGCGTTTCCCGAGGTTCGTAACATGCTCCGCGGTCCGCGTGGAACCCCGGTCAAACTGCTTGTAGAACGACATGGTAGCGGACTTCGCGAAACGGTCAATATCGTCCGCGATTCGGTTCCTCAACCGTCCATCCCTGAGGCGTACATGATCCGTCCAGGCGTCGGCTATATTTCGATGACCGGCGGGTTCAATCAAACAACCTATGCCGAGTTTGCCGAGGCGATGAAGCGTCTCAAGGCTCAGGGAATGAAAGAACTGGTGCTCGACCTAAAGAACAACGGCGGCGGATTGGTCAGCCAGGCATATCGCGTCGCCAACAGTTTTCTTTCTGCGGGGCAAACTGTGTTTACACAGATCGGACGGCTTGAGGGAACCTCGGAAAATTACCGTGCCGAGAACTCGGCTCCGGAATCGATGCCGGTTGTGGTGCTCGTCAATCGTAACTCCGCTTCAGCCTCCGAGATCCTCGCAGGAGCGTTGCAAGATCATGATCGTGCCCTGATCGTCGGCGAAAATACTTTCGGCAAGGGACTGGTGCAGAATCCCTTCATGCTCGATTACGGCTCGATGCTGCTGTTGACCATCGCCAAATACAAAACGCCTGCAGGCCGCGTGATCCAGCGCGATTATTCTGACGGAAACCTTTACGATTATTACACCAACGGCGGGATCGACAGCGAACCGGGCAGCGAAACTCCGCAGGGCCCTGAATCGAAAACAGATGCCGGTCGCCCGGTTTACAGCGGTGGCGGGATCAAGCCTGACGTCGCAATTAAACCTGACACGATCACCGCAGAACAAGCTCGGTCGCAGTCAAAGCTGGCAAGCCCTATCTTCGGATTCGCCCTAGATCTCGCTCACGGAAAGATCGCGGGATTCGAATCGTACAAGATCGATCGGCCGATCACCTTTAACTACGACATCAAGTCGACTGACTTCCCCATAACCGATCAGCTATTTGCGGCGTTAAAACAGTATGCGTCCAGCAAATACAAGGTCTCTGGTGCACAGTTTGATAAGGAACGGCGCTTCGTTGAAAGAACTCTTCGCTCGGAATTGATCACCGCGGCATATGGTTCGACCTCTTCATTACAGGTTTTCAACGAATTTGATACGCAGCTTTCCAAAGCTATCGACCTTTTACCCCAGGCAAAACAGTTGGCGATCGAGGGCCAACGCGCAAAGGCAACCTCGACCGGACTTCGCGGTGCAGTCAATCCGGACCGTTAATTTGAAGATTTCTTGAAATGAAAAAGCCGGCGATAAGCCAGCTGATCAGATAGTAAGCCCCGAAGCCGAGCCCGATCAGCACTAACGTCGCGACAAAGATTATTACGCCTAAAGCAAGTTTGAATTTACGATAACGATTCTCGTCCGGCGGCGAAAGCTGATTCTGAGGAAAATACGGCGGTGGCCTGTTCATACTATCTACGGTATCAAAATACCGCCTCCCCTATCAATTAACGCGGCAGCGGACGCTCAAGGTTGGCAAGTCCATACGCCAGCACGGCCATCATCGAGCCGCACTTCGCCAGCAGCTTGGGATCGACTTTGTCGAAGGTATCCGCAGCGGTGTGGTGATAGTTGAAATAAGTCCGCGTGTCGAACCATGGTGCAAATGAAGGTACCCCAAGCTGCGTCAGCGGACCGATGTCTGCACCGACGCCGGCCTGTTGCTGAACGAGGCCGGAGCCCTGGGTTGAGAGAATTTTTGATATCGGAGCAAGAGACTGCGCGACTTCAGGTTTCCCGGCAAAAAGGATGCCGACCGTGTTCGACGCTCCGAGATCGGCCTCGATCGCGGCGACATGATTTGCTATGTTACTGCGTTGCTCGGTGGCGTAATCCGTTCCGCCAACAAGCCCGTTCTCTTCGTTCATGTAAGCGATGAAACGCAGCGCACGCTTTGGCTTAAGTCCGAGATCCTTGACTAGTTTTAGAACCTGCATCGAAACCGCCACTCCGGCCGCGTCATCTAAAGCACCGGTTCCAAGATCCCAAGAATCGAGATGTCCAGATACGATAACTACCTCATCAGGTTTCTCGACGCCCTTAAGATCGGCGATCACGTTGTAGCTCTCCGCGTCAGGAAGAGCTTTTGGCGTCAACGCTAATCGCATCTGTACCTGACCCATCTTAGCGAGGTATGCGATCGTCTCGGCGTCTTCATTGCTGACCGCTGCAGCGGGGATCTTCGGCGCATCCTCCGCATAACGGACGCCGCCGGTATGGGCCAGTCGATTTTGCGAGCCGCCTGCAGATCTTACCAGCGAAGCGACTGCACCTAATCGAGCCGCTGCGGAAGCTCCGCCGCCGCGATATTGCACCGCTTGACCATACGCCTGAATGCCGAATCCGCTGTCTGCCATCTCTTGGTCGAACTTCGAATTGAACAGCACGATCTTGCCGGCGACTCCTGGTCGCCCAAGTCGGGTCAACTCGTCGAAGCTGTTCACGACCACTACATCGGCCGTCAGGCCGTCAACCTTGGTTGCGACGCTTCCGCCGAGCGCGGTAAGCACCACTTTCTGCGTCGTCCCGGCAGCCATTCCTGGAAAAGTCACCAATTCGCCCGTTTCAATTCCCCGCTCCCAATGCGGGACTTTCAGCTTCTGCAGGCGAACTTCCGCTCCAAGTTTTCGCATTTCATCCGCCACGTACTCGACTGCTCTCTCAGCCTGCTTCGAACCGGATAGACGCGGGCCGATATTGTTCGAAAGATACGCCGTCTGGCGATACGCGTAGTCGCTCGACAGTGCTGCTGACTGAAGGCGTGCCAGATCAGATAAAGTTGTATCCGAATAATATTGGAGGTCGGTTCCAGACGATTGCGGGCAGACCGGAAAAACGCAGGACAATAAGATCAACGTTACGAAGAGCTTTAACATTCATCGAATGTTAGATGAGTCTTTCGTAAACGCAAAATGACAAAAGGAAAGTCCCGCAAAATCGCGGGACTTTCCCTCTTTGAGAAGACTGGATGTCTGCTTGATAGTTGGAAAGCAGATAACAAAATCGGCGCCTAAGGGCTTTGTGGACCTGCAGCAGCTTCTTTGCAACACCTACGAGGTTAGCTGTCGGGCTAGGAACGAAAGATTATCCCTGAGCTTGTCATAAGCTCTTCGCCCCGGTCTACCGTTTCCGGTCGACTGTGGTTCCCCCGCGTTGTTCCACAATGGAGCAACCTCGGTGATCAACTTTTCAACAATCAAAGAATACCACAGGATTTGTCTGGATACAAGGATTTTTGCGGCAAATCTACTGAGCGGGATAAAGCTGGTAAAGCAGAAGATATACGATCACGCCCGTTATCGAGACGTACAGCCAAACCGGGAATACAAGACGAGCAATTTTCTTGTGTTTGTCGTATTGACCCTTTAATCCACGCCACAGCGTCAAAAGCACAAAAGGCGTCACGACGGCAGCTAAAATCGTATGCGACGTTAGGATCGTAAAGTAAATGGGCCGAATCAACCCTTCGCCGGTAAACCGCGTCGGGCCAATGCCAAAATAGTAACTTCTCAGCGCGTGATGCGTGAGGTAGCAGGCCAGGAATATAGCCGAAACACCCGCCGCGGTTAGCATGCACGCACGATGTTTTGCGATCTGCTTCGTCCGGATGAAATAAAATCCAACGAGCAGAAAAAGCCCGCTGGTGGCGTTCAGCATTGCATTGAGGTGAGGAAAAATCTGAAGCAGATCCATCTATTTCCAGAATCCGAGAAGCAAGAAAAGCACGATCCACAATCCACCCATTAGGTGCCAATACGAACCGACCGCACGGGCAACATTAGCGCGATATACATTCTCTGTTTCATTGACGGCGGGATACCATGAACGCCGCAGGATTGCGCCCAGCGCGATCATCCCGCCGATAACGTGAATCGCATGGGCTGCAGTAAGGATGTAAAAGAACCCAGCGTACGGATTTCCGCGCATGTAGAACCCGCGGTTAACCAGTTCCATCCATGCGATCAGCAGCGACGCTATAAATACTCCGCCTAGAGCGGTCGTAGCAAGCAGATATCAGCGAGATCGCGTGAGGTCTCGTGCATTCACCGCCCTTCGAAACAGTTCGTAGGTGAAACTGCTCACGAGTATCACGAATGTGCTTACCCAGACCTGCGGAGGCAGGCTGAACGGCTTCCACTCTATTGCACCATTCGTGGCGATCACGATATAGGCTCCGATCAGTCCGCCGAAGGTCATCAGCACTACGAGAAGCAGAAACCACGAGATCACCCGAGATTTATCTCGATTGATGTCGTCAATTTCTGGTTCGTCACTTCGGGAACTGCCGCCACCGCCGCCGTTGTTTCCACCGCCGTTCTTGCCGCTTCCGCCGGAAGGCCGGCCCGAAGATCTCGGAAGCGAAGCGCGAGGCGATCGCTTCTTCGTTTCTTCGATGTCAAGCTCAGCGGTTCCTATCTGCATCTGTTAGCGTTTATCGAGTACAAGTATCGCGAAAAGAATGGGCAGATATAGCACGGAAACAAGGAGGAGTCGGCGAGCCATCTCCGGCGTCTTTGACCGCGCGGCCCGGACGCTTTCGATGAGAAACCAGATACCAAGTATCGTCGCGGCCGCCAAAAATATCCACCCAGCAAAACCGAGAAAGAAAGGGGCTAGCGAAACCGGCACCATCATGATTGTAAAAAGAACGATCTGGCGAGCGGTGATCCGGCCGCTCGGCTCAACCACCGGCAGCATCAGAATGCCAGCTTTTGCGTACTGATCTTTGTACATCCATGCGATCGCAAGGAAGTGAGGAAACTGCCACAAGAAAAGGAACGCAAAGAGTGCCCACGCTCCGAGCGTGATCTCGTTCGCAGACGCGGTCCATCCCATCAGCGGAGGCATCGCACCCGGTATCGCACCTATCGCCGTTGAAGCCGACGTGCGAGTTTTCAGCGGCGTGTAAAGCAGAACGTAACCGACGATCACGCTAAGACCGAGCGCGGCCGTCAGCGGATTCACTAGAAAGTAGAGATAGATCTCGGCGCTCAGGCAAAGGATCGATCCGAAGATCAAGGCTTCTAGAGGCGTAACCTTCCCGGTCGGAAGCGGCCGCGTAGCCGTCCGATCCATCAGCACATCGGTCCGTCGTTCTAACCACTGATTCAGCGTTGCCACACCAAACGCCAGCAGCACAATCCCGATCATTGAATTCGTGAACAGCACCAAATCGAACGATCCGCGATTGCCAAGATAGAAGCCGGCCGCCGAAGTAAGAAGAAGCATGAACGCGATACGCGGTTTTGTCAGTTCGACGAATGCTGCGATGCGCTCACGGCTGCTGATGGTTGTTATCTGTACGGCGGCTGAATCCATCTTTTGTAAGCCAACAGAATAGCGGTTATTGCAGCGAATTCAAAGGATGACCGGCGTGACGCATGTTGATCGATTGAGAAGCAAAACTAATTACTTAATGTGTGACAAAGTAAGAAACGCTGGTTTATCATTTTATTCAGATCAATGTCGGCCGTAAAAGACACTTTCGAGGCTAAGGTCTTAGCCAAGAGTTCGGCAAAGCCCGTGCTTAATCGATCCGTCGATTTTTTAAGCTCGGTAAGGTTCGGTGTGTTTCTGCTCATCATTCTCGTGATCCTCTCGATCGTCGGGATGGTGATCATCCAGCAGAACGTACAGGGCTTCGACAGTTACTTCGCCTCGCTCACGCCTGCTGAGCGCACTGTATACGGCTCGCTCGGCCTTTTCGACATTTATCACAGCTGGTACTACAACTTCCTGCTTCTGATCCTTTCGCTCAATATAATCCTTGCGTCGATCGATCGTTTCCCGACTGCCTGGTCGTATCTGGTATCACCGAAAGTCAAAGCGACAAAGGACTGGCTGCTCAATCAAAAGGCACATAGCTCGATTACGCTTACCGCTGACACGGAAGCCGACGCAGCCGAAAAGATCAAGGCTCTGTTCGAGTCCGACAGATATAAAACCGTTATTACGGAATCAAAGACTACGGAATATGGTCAAAACGCAGACGGCAAGAAGGATTTCTCGAACGTAATTACCCGCAGGCAGCTCACAGTTTTCGGTGAAGCGGGCAAATACAATCGGCTCGGAGCATACATTGTCCACGTTGCACTGCTTACCCTTTTCATCGGACATTTTGTCGCGCTTCAGAGCGGATTCGATGCGGATGTGAGAATGATCCCCGGCGACGAGAGCGACCAGATCCAGATGATCCAATTCAATCTGGACAAGCGCGAGCGGTTCAACGTCCAACTTCCCTTCTCGATCAAGACGACTGACATTCAGCAAAAGCTTATCGATCCGAAAGGGTCGATCGACGTACCGAACACGCTCGACTGGAGAACGCAGATCAAGATCACCGATCCCGAATACGGCGAGACCGTTGCGGACGTGAGCCTCAACAAGCCGTTTAGCTATCGCGGATATCGGTTCTTCCAAGCAAGTGCGATCACGATGGGAAGCGCTCGTAACATCGACCTGCAGCTCACGTCGCAGGCTGATGGATCTCAGAAGCAGTTGAGCATTCCGCGTAACGGTGCCGCGTCTTTGCCCGACGGCACGTATGTCGAATATGAAGAATTCCTTCCCGATTTCGTGTTTGGAGCTGAGGGTAAGCCCGACACTCGATCGGGCGAATACAACAATCCGGTGGCCGTACTCGGCGTTACACCGCCCGGAGGCGAGCGCACGAGGGTGTTCGCGTTCGCTGGAAACATCGCCGAGAACATCCCTGTCGGAGCACCGAAACTTGGATATAAATGGCGGCTCGCCGACTATGAAAAGTCTCCCTTCGCGCACGTGCTCTCGATCAAGTACGACCCTTACAACGGAGCGTTCATTGCCTGGTATTTCGGCGGGATCGGCCTGATGGCAGCTCTGGTGTTTGTGTTCGCCTTTTCTCATCGCCGTGTCTGGGCAGTGATCGAACCGAATCAGTTCGGAAGCTATGCGGCGACGATCGGCGGCGACACCAACCGTAACGACGCTGCATTCGAAGAGCGTTTCGCGAAGATGATCGACAAGCTAGAGAAGTAGTTATGGCACAAGTAATTTCAACCGAAAAGATATATGCGGCTGAAGCGGTTCGGCCGTCATCGTGGACGTCGTATCTTCCCGCGATACTTGCCATTGTAGGATCGCTCGGAATGCTCCTGCTTCGAATCGAGATCGGCCAGCGGTTCATATCGGACGGAGCCCTGATGATGATCGCTCTGGCGTGCTATATCTTTGCCGCTCTTTTTCAACTCACGAATCTCTACGCTCCATCTGAGATGGCTCGAAAGATCGGCCTTTGGAGCGCCGCGCTCGGCGTGTTTTTTAACCTCTCGAGCTGGCTCGTTCGATGGGTCGGCGCATACGATTGGGAGATCGCGAAGATGCGGGCGAGCGGCAACATGGAACAGCCGTGGGTATTTCGCTACATTCCGTTTGCGAATCTTTACGATTTGAGCTTGGCGTTCGCGTTCGGCGCCGGAATCGCTACGCTGCTTCTCGCTCGTCGAAGGAACTTTCAGGTACTTGCGGCTTTTACGCTGCCGCTGGCGGCGTTGATCTTGACCCTCGCCCGCTTTATCGGCGGCGAGTTCATCGATCTTCCGCCAGTGCTCGATTCATATTGGCGACCGATCCACGTTGGCGTAGCTTCTCTAAGCTACGGGGTCGCGCTCGTCTGTTTTGCGATCGCCGTTATCTATCTGCTTAAAGACAAAGCAAAGGTCGAGGCGATGGCCATTTGGTCGAGCGTATTTGGCCTTGCGGTTATTGCAACGATCAGCAAGTTTTCCGTTCTCACCGAGTTGATCTATCGTTCGGGTATCTTCCTTCCGAACGACGGTGGCGGCAAGCCGTTTTCGGCTCCGTTCAGATTAGAAGTTCCGTGGGTCGGTGAGGCGTTGGTTATCGCAGCGATACTGCTTTTGGGCGTGATCGTCTCGTTCCTCGTCTATATCTATCAACAGAACGAGACTGCAAGATCGGTCGGCCACGCTTTGCTGAAGCTTTCCCTCGTCGCACAAGTCGTGGCAATCGCCCTACTTATCGGCGGCATCCGCGGGATGGGCGACGTCCCGGCAAAACTTACGTCGCAGCTCGCTGCCGATCCCTCGCAGTATGTAACCGCCGGGCGTGCTCTCGCCGAGCGTCAGCAGCTATCGGCCGCCGAGTATGCCGCACTTTCCCCGATCCAATTGGAACAAATGGGTCGCCAGTACGTGCAAATGAACGGCGAGCGGCTTTATCTAAGCTTGAACACAAATCCGGTCGAAGTTGCGGGATTGCTAACCGCTCTTGCCGGAACGTTCTTTGTGATCCTGTTCGCATTCAGGACCGATAAGTTGCGAGAGCGTTTGCCAAGTTTGAAATCGCTTGACGGGCTAATGTATAAGACCGCGTGCCTGGCATTTGCGGGTCTGGCGATGCTGCTTATCACCGGTGCGATCTGGGCGAACGAATCATGGGGGCGCCCATGGGGATTCGACTCAAAGGAAACCGGAGCGCTGGTCGCATGGCTCACATACGCCGGATTCCTGCATACCCGCATCTCCCGCGGCTGGACGGGCCGGAGTTCCGCATACTTCGCCATCGTTGGGTTTCTCCTCGTTATCTTTACCTATCTTGGGGTAAGTTATCTGCTGCCGGGCTTGCATAGCTACGCGTAAGCCCTGACCGGAGGAAATATGCTCACACGTTCCTTTATCTTGGCTGTTGGATTATTCACGATCATTGGCGGCCTGGTAGGTTACCTAACCACGTCCACCTCGGAAGCTCAACGCGCCGTCTCGGTCCAATATGACTACGCCGTAATTCAGGGCAGCTATCGCCCGTATCCGTTTGGCGACGCGGGATCTACGTTGGGTGCGGTGAACATCTGCTACGTTCAGCCGGGCGGTTGTCAGAACGAAGAGGTGAAAGCCGAGGTCATCTATACTAAGTTCGCCCAGGACGAGAGGCTTGAGGGAGCGAAGGACATAACGAACCGTGCTCAAAATCGAGCCATCCAAAATGCATTTGCAAAGGCCATTGCGAAGCTCGGTATGGCGGGGTTTGAGATGGTCGACAAGCCTCAGATCGAGTTCGATCTTTACTACGAATCCGGACAGGCTAACAAATCGCTGATCGAGGCTCCACAAACGCAACGCCAGCACATCTGGTTCAAACGGGTCCGTCAATGAGATCGCGCGAGTTATTGATCGGGGCGTCTTGTCTGGCAGTCGGTCTGGCCGGAGGCTTCTTTGCGGCCAATTCGTTAAATCGTCAAGACGTCATTGCGACCTCTTCTCCTTCAACCTCGTCGGCTACGAATCAGTCGGTCACCGTTCCCGCAAGCGGAATGCAGGCCGACGTAACCGCGACGCTTCAGAAAGCAGATTCCGAACCTCAGAACTTCGCGGCCCAGATGCAGGCTGGCGATATGTACGCGCAGATCGGCCGGTTCGAGCAGGCTATCGAATATTACAAGCGCGGCGTCGTGATCAATCCGCAAAACTTTCAAGGAAACGTTGTTCTTGCCAACGCATTGTTTGATTCACAACGCTTTGACGAGGCTGAGTCTTATTACTCAAAAGCCCTTCAGATAAAACCCGACGACGCCAACGCCCGAACTGACCTCGGCACAACCTTCGTCGAGCGGCCGAACCCTAATTACCCACGGGCGATCGAGGAGTTTCAAAAAGCAAGGCAGGCTGATCCCAACCATCTGCCGTCTCTTTACTATTTGGGTATTGCTACGTTGCGAAAGGGTGATCGAGAAGGTGCTCGGAAGATACTCACTGACCTTGAAAAGGCCGGCCCAACCAGCGATCTTGTCGGGCGTTTGCGGCAAAACATCGACGCTCCATCGCCAGCTATTCAATAGACACTCGCGAAACTTCGGTCATGTTATACCTGCCGATCGAACCGTTTTTTGAGATAACGGTCAAAATCGCTCGCTCTACTGAAAATCTCAACACCTCGTTCATCGGCCTGTCGATCGTCGAGCCATCCTTGAAGTAGACGACGAGTCGTACATTCGCCATCGGATCGACCTTCGGCTCCTCTGGCTTCTTCGCGACAACCGCTGCCGCTCGGCGTCGCGACGTACTTCGTGGAGTTGTCGGAGCGGTATCGGCTTTCTCGGTTTCTGTTTTCTCTGTTTCCGGCTCGGCCACCTTGGGAGTCGTTGCCGTCGCACGAGCACGACGTGAGCGACCGCCTGACGTGGTCCGACGTGGCGTTCCGGTTTTGGCTTTTCCTTCGGGCTTCACCGGGTCGGTGACAACCACCTCGACCGAACGAGTTTCCTTTTCGGCGACCGCTTCTTCCTTCGGGGCATCCTTCTTTTCTTCAGCGGGAACCTCGGCCTTTTCCGCCATCGCATCCGTACTAGCCGCTTCGGCTGCGGGAGTCGGCGTAGCCTTCGGTATCACTTCAAGGATCGTGCCGACAGAATTGACCCGAATACTCGTGTCGGCGGTCGATTCGACCTTTGGCACCGCGGGATCATTAGAATCGTCGAGCTTAGACACCGCAAAGCTTCCCGCAAACTTGATGCGTATCGCGGCGTCTTCATCGCCTGGTGAACGGCCCTGAACCCTCAACAACAGTCTTTCGGGCTTACGAAGATAGATAACACGTCCGGTTTCGGCTTCAGGCTGATCGCCGTAAATAACGATCTTCGTCAACGGCTGCTGGCTCGGAACGGCATACACATCAATGTCGCCAGTGAAATTCTTAGACTGGACGTTAATGAAAACGTCGCCTTGTTCGCCTTCAAATGTATAGAAATAAGTGGTAAGTCGCGGATCGCCGACGGCCCGAGCCTTGATCGAGCTAACGACCTCGGTCGATTTTACCGGAGTCGGGAACATCTGATCGGATGACTGCGCAAAGATTGGCAAAGCCGCCGCGAGCAGCATAAACAATCCAAAAGATCTAACAACTATCTTGCTCAATCCGAAAGTTCCTTCCTCAAGTGTACCAGCCGCGACGTTACCTCATATCCCAAGCGGGTATGTGCGTTGAGGCTTGCTTCATTTCCGACCTCAGCGTCGGACGCCATTTCGGTACAGCCTTTTTGACGCGCCCAATTTTCGGCATGGCCGACCAACTCGCGCCCAACGCCGCCATGACGATGTTCGGGTTCGACGAACCAGCCTTCGAGATAGCCCACGTGGTCGGTATGACAATCTTCAACGAATGGCCGGATGCTGGCCTCGAGAAACCCGACCAGGCCGGCCTGCCCGGAGTCGGCAACAAGTACCAACTGAGATTCCGGATGGCTCAAAATGTCCATCATCTCGGTTCGATGGTCGGCATCGTCGTTCTCATCCCACAACAGTTTGCGAAGCCTAAACCATTCGTTCAGGTCGGCCTCGCGAACCGGACGCACATTGATAGCGGTGGGCATTAAACGCGATTCTAACAGCCTTGTAACTTAGCTACAATCGAAAACCGGTCCGCAGGGATGCGAACCGGCTTCCAACGTTTCTTGTAGATCGTTCTACTCGCCCGACTTGGCCGCCTGGGCTTTGTCCTGCAGAAGCTCGATGGCTTTCTTCAACTGGAGGTCTTCGACCTGAACTTTCGGCTTTTCGACCGCCGGAGTTGGCGACGCGTTGGGCTGCGGGTTCTGATTCTGATCTTCTTGCTGGTCGATCAACTGTTCGACCTCGAGCGGCTCCGGCGTATCCGGCCGCTTGACTTCGACCGAGGGTTTCACGCCCATCGAAGCACGGTCTTCACCTAGGAACGGCGTGCCCACGGGGGATGCCCATTTCGCAACCGTGAGAAGCAAGCCATCGCCGCTTCGGAGCGGGAAAAGCTTCTGATCGACGCCGGCTCCAAACGACCGTTCACCGACTACATCGCCACGCTTTCGATCAAGGATCGCTCCGGCGACGACCTCACCGGCTCCAGCTGTGCCGAGGTCGATGATCACGTTCATCTGGCCGTCGTAGATCGCCTTCGACGGATCGGCAGTAAAGACCTTGGTGACCGAATTGTCCTTGCCGACGATCTTAGCAAGTTCTCCGTCCTTTATGAACAGATTGGCGGTCGCGGCGGCTTCGTCGATCGTGCCGGTCGCCACTCCGCGAAGGTCGAGAACGATCTTCTGAACGCCTTGCTTCGTGAGCGACTGAACCGCGTTCTTGATGTCATTCGCTTCACCGGCTTCCAGGCTGTAGACCTTGATAACGCCGATCTTGCCTGCCTCAACCTTAGTCTCGACCTGCGGGGTCTTATACGCACCGCGGGTCACGCGGATGTTCTGCGGTTTTTCGCCGGAACGCAGCACACGCAGGTTAACCTGAGTTCCCGGGTCGCCCGCGATCAATTGCTTGGCATCGTAGAGCGAGATATCTCGCGATGCCTTACCCTCGACGTATTCGATAACGTCGCCGGGTTTCAATCCAGCCTTCTCGGCGGTCGAGCCCTTAGTGACCGAGACCACGTAGAGATAAAGCGAAACTTGCGAGAACTCCGCGCCGATGCCAACCTTGTTCGAAGTCTTAGCGGCGTTGAAATCGCGAACCTGATCTGCGGTCAGATATGACGAGTAAGGGTCGAGGCCGCCCGCGAGTCCGCGAAGGGCTCCGAGGCGTACCTTTTCAAGGTTAGGCTCGTCGACATAATCGTTTTGAATATGCTGAAGGACCGACTCGAAGATGCGCATCTGAGCGCCCGAATCGTTGATCGGCTGCTGGGCACGCGTCCACGGGCTGAGCATTCCGCCCACGACCGCATATAACGCAATGAGAGCCGAAATTCCCAAGATCGACATTTTTCCGCGAAATGACATTAAGATACCTCGAAAGAAATACTGCTAAGATGATACGAAAACCGCAAAAAAGCGGTTTCTCAATTATCTGCCATCGAACGAGACGGTGCAAACGTTAGAAAGATTGCGGACGATGGCGTCCGCGTTCCATTAAGGTGCAACGGAAAGAAACTATCAAAAGCCCTGAAATTACAGACCTTTCGGCTTGTCCACGCCGCGGGCGGATCATTGCGATCGATCCGGGCACGAAGCGAGTCGGCGTTGCCGTCTCAGATCCCGATCAAATGATCGCGACGCCTGTTCGAACATTACAGCGAACATCGTGGAAAAAGCTGCTTTCCGATATCAAAGAAACCGTCTCGGAGTTCGATGCCGTGGCGGTCGTAGTTGGTTTGCCGCTCGGTTTCGAGGGCGATGAGATACCGATGACCACGGAAGCAACCGATATCGCCCGCAAGCTCTCGCTTTCGCTGGAAATTCCCGTTTTCCTGCAGGACGAACGCGTATCAAGCTACGAAGCCCGCGGCAGGCTGTGGCAGCGGCCTAAAAGCGCTGCCGATGTTCGTTCGGAAGTCGATTCCGAAGCCGCATCCGTTATCCTTTCAGACTTCCTCGCCCGTCTCGGCAAAAGCTAGGGATCAGGGTTCAAGACTAGACTTCGCACCGCCGCCGCCAAGTTTCGCGAGATAGAACATCTCACAATTGGCGAGTATAGTTCGAAACCGACCAAGGAGCCGACCTCCGAGAAAAATCGTATTCGTCACCTCGATTTGATGAATGCGGCTCAAGGCAATAGGAGGTTATAGCCAATCATTTAAATAGTGCCGATGGGATTATGCTAAGGTAAATCCGTTGATTGCCAAAAGAACGTCGTATTTAAGAAACGCTCTTTTTTGTTTTGAGAGATTTGATATGAAGTTCAGACAGATGAGAGCAATTGTTCTAGCTTCGTTTTGTTGTTTTACTTTTTCGGAAAGTGCCGCTGGGCAATATGTACCGTCGCCTCCGATCTATACGCAAGATACGTTCTGGACGAATCTGTGGCAGAACAAGCAGTACGATCGAGTTACTCAAAGCATTATCGATAATCAGCGGATGGCGAATCGGCGGGTTCCGGCCGGAAATGGAAGCGGTACGAGCCCGTCGCGTTCGCGATACGCAAATATCTGGGTGCCGGCGTTTAAGTTTACGCGATCGGCCTCCTCACCGCTTGCCGAACTGATCTATTCCGAGCTTGGGACAAAATCGAACGTTACCCGAAGCGATGCCGAGCAAATCGTCGGCAACATGTGGGAGCGCTATCAGATCAGCGTTGCTGAGGAAGCTGGTCTCGGAATGCCGCTTAACGATCTTGCTTCGGCACTGACGTATTACATCGTGGTAAATTATCTCAACGCCAACAATTTACAAAGTATACCTGCTGAAAGCTCTTTTGCGGTCTACGTTCAGATCGCAGAAGCTCTGAAGAAGGACAAGTCATTCTCAGCCTCATCCCCGAAAGAAAAGCAGCTCGCGTCGGAGATATTTCTTACCATGACTGGATTGCCGCGGCTTCAGTTTGAACGTGATAACGACCGCGACAAACTACAACGCAAGTGTAATGCAAATCTGGCCGCCTTGTTTCGTGACTCGGCCAAGAACCTCAAAATCACCAAGAATGGGATCGAGTTATAGATTTTCCGACTCATGGGATTAGAGTCAAGGTCTTTAAAGTCGCGGCCTTCACCGCAGCTTTAGAAAATGGATAGACCAGCGAATTGCCAGTCTTATACGCCTCGAACTGATCTCTGAAATGCGGTGATTTCGCGTCACCGGACTGACCGAGCGGGATCGTGTGTCGCGTCGTATCCCAGTTGCCGGGCGTTGCGATCAGGCGCATCGAGACAAACGACGCAACGTTCGGCGTTTGTCCGGAACCGTACAAGCCGTCGGTCGGGGTAGCGAACTGTCCGCCGATGAGCGGAGCCGAAACGAGCGGATGCGACAGACGCGATGCCGACGCTTTGCCCCAGATCCAGGCAGCCCGATCGGCCCCGTAGCGTTTCTCGAGTGCCGCGATTGACTCGGCATCGCACGCTTTTATCAGAGCGGGATAGTCCGAAACTCCCGGCGGAAGCCACAACGCGGATCTCTCGCGAATGGCCCGGTCAAGAATTCTTTCTCGCACCAAATAAGCCGGAGCGGGTTTGGCACCATCGGCGATCTTGTTGCCGAGACAAACCCGGATCTCATTTACCAACAGAGCGGCCTGAGAATCCGGCGACATCTTTCCGTCCCAACTGGCGAGCAACGCTAGAGTCGAATCGGACGCTCCTTTTGCTTTCACGATCTCCTTCGAAAGATTCGATAGCGGAATGTTGAAAGAATCAAACTGAGCCGCCCCGACCGACTCGACCGTCGCTTTATTGTCTGCGCTCAGAAGATCGAACAGACGCCGAGCCCGCCACGGTGTAGCAAAGTCCCGGATCAACTGCGGATACTTATAATCCGTTCCCGCGATCCGCTGATTGGCTGTCATGATGAAGCCGCTCGGGGGGTTGTAAAGGCTCGGCAGTTCGGCAAACGGGATGAAGACGGTCCAATCGCCATCGCTCGTCGCTCCGTCATACGGCAGCGAGCCGTCGCCGGTCTTGCGAAGAGGGATTGAGCCTGCGATGTGCCAGCCAATGTTTCCCTTCGTGTCCGCGTAAACGAAATTTTGCGTCGCACCGCGATAGGTCGCGAGGGCGGACTTGAACTCCTCCCAATTTTTCGCACGGTTCAGGAAAAAGAATGCGGCAAAGTCGTTATTCTTCGGATCCTGAGCCGTCCATTTCAACGAATATTTCTTCCCGCCTTCTTCGATAATGATCGGGCCATTGCGGGTTTCGGTTACTTCTAGCGAGACCGGCTCGGTCGCCGCCGCAAGCAGATTTTTACGGACGTTGATCGTTTCAGTTCTTACCTTTACCGGCTCCCAACCGCCCGGAGTTTTAACTTTTCCTTCGGCGTCGAAAGTTTCGAGATAAACGTCTTGTACGTCCGGCCCGACGTTCGTCGCACCCCACGCGATGTGTTCATTGTGGCCAAGAACGACCCCGGGAACGCCGGGGAATGTAACGCCTGCAACGCGCATTGACGGCGATTCGAGATGGATCAGATACCAGATTCCGGGAGCCGTCGGGGCAAGGTGAGGATCGTTCGCGAGGATCGGCTTGCCATCGGCCGTCCGCTTGCCGGAGATGACCCAGTTGTTGCTCGCGGCGAGATCTTCGGCAAAGAAACCGATGGCTTTGAGAGATGATTCGCGAACGGCGTCGATGCGTTCGGCGGCGGCGATGACGTCCATCGTGGGCGGGACGCCCACGGCTCCAGTCGCGGACTTTCGCAGAGGAACGTCTTTGCCGAAGAGGATCACGTCCTGATCGTGGCGGACGTCGGCGAGCTGATCGAATTTATCTTTCGGAAGTGCTCCCTGCAGTTGAGCTTTCAGTAAGTCTTGTCGCCACGTGGAACTCAGTGCGTCGGCCAATATCTTTCCGATGATGAGCGAATCGGACGGCTTCCATTCACGCGGTTTGTATTGCAATATCCGAAACTCTACCGGAAGCGTCTCGTCATTGAGTGTCGCGATATAAGCATTCACGCCGGCCGCATAACTTTCGAGCGCGGCAAGAAGGCCTGGATCAAGGAACCGTATGCTTTCCTCGACCGTCTTTGCGAACCCAAGCCGCCGCCAACGCTTGTCTTCTTCAAGCGTACGCGTTCCCGACAGCTCCGCCGTCTCTCCGCGTGCGACACGCCGCATCATATCCATCTGCCACAGACGGTCGCTGGCAAGCGTATATCCTTGAGCGAAATAGAGATCGTTTTCGTTCGCGGCCGAGATGTAAGGACGCGAATATGAATCTCTAGCGACCGTGACTTTATCCTTCAGCCCTTTGATCGAGACGCTGTCTTGAGAAAACGCAGTGACTGAAAGGATTGCAACGAATAGAAAGCAGATGCCAAAGTTTCTCATAAATTTATGTGGTTGACTCAGTCACAACTATCCACTTAAAACTATCCACTATCCACTAAAGAAAATTGATGGCTGAAGGTCCCAGCCTCTTCAGTGGATAGTGACAAGTGAGAAATGGGTAGTTCAGATCAGGGAGAGATGATAAAACGCTTCCTTGTGCTTATGCAAAACTTCTACGGATCTCGTACGATTAGCTTCAACTCAGTCATCTCATCCATCGCGTAACGCACGCCTTCCCGGCCAAAGCCGGATTCCTTCATTCCGCCATAGGGCATGTTGTCGACGCGGAAGATCGGGGCGTCGTTGATGATGATGCCGCCGTATTCGAGCCGGTCGACGGCGAGGTCGATGTTGCGTTGGTCGTTCGAGAACACACCGGCCTGCAGGCCGTATTTTGAATTGTTCGCCATCGCGATGGCGTCGGCGAACTGGTCGAACTTCTCGACAACAACTACCGGTGCGAATGCTTCCTCGGCCACCACGCGCATTTCCGAGTCAGTATTTGTAAGCACAGTTGGCTCGAGAAACGATCCGGTTCGTTTTCCGCCGCTTAATGTTTTCGCTCCGCCATCGACGGCTTCATTTATCCAGCTTTCCGCACGCACGGCTGCGACCTCATCAATCATCGCCGATACCTGAGTTTTCTCATCCAGCGGATCGCCTTTCTTCAAACTTCTCGTTCGTTCAACAAAAGACGCAGACCATTTGTCGAATAATCCGGAGTGAACATAAACCCGCTGGACGGAGATGCAGACCTGGCCTGAGT
Source organism: uncultured Acidobacteriota bacterium (assembly GCA_902826795.1). GTDB lineage: Bacteria > Acidobacteriota > Blastocatellia > Pyrinomonadales > Pyrinomonadaceae > OLB17. Next base: position 41,676 of record CADEGD010000013.1, read on the forward strand.
AAGCGAAGGCGCCGGTCAGCGTCCGCGAAAGAGACTTCTCAACGTCTGCCGACTCATCCACGATCACGGGAGCGTTTCCGCCGAGTTCGAGAGCTATCGGTTTCTTGCCGACGTTGTTCTTGAGTTCCCAACCTACGGCGGCACTTCCGGTGAAGGAGATCATCGCCACGCGATCGTCATTCACTATCTTCGGGATATTCGCGACATCGGTAGGAATGATCTGAAGGGCGGATGGCGGAAGGCCGCTTTCGAGAAAAACCTCGCCTAACAATAAAGAAGTAAGCGGCGTTCGCGGGCTGGGCTTTATGACGATCGCGTTGCCGCTTGCGAGAGCCGGGGCGACCTTATGCGCGACGAGATTTAGCGGGAAGTTGAATGGCGTAATGCCATAGATGACTCCGCGTGGAATTCGCAGCGTTCGTCCCCTTTTTCCGCGGCCCGCAGCCTGAATGTCTATTGGCACCGATTCGCCCGCGAATCTCTCTGCCTCGCCCGCCGCCCACGAAAACGTCGCGATCGCTCTATCCACTTCGCCGCGAGCGTAGATGACCGGCTTTGCGGATTCGAGCACGATCAAGCGCGTAAATTCCTCTTTACGAGCTTCGATCCCGGCAGATATAGCCCGCAGGCCTTTCGCGATCTGGAACCGTGCGAGGTTTCGCATCTTCGACGCGGCAGTTCGAGCAGCTTTCAAAGAACGCTCGATCAAGTCGGCGTCGGCGTTTGCAATCTCCGCGAGAAGCTCGCCATCGTATGGATTTTTTACCTCGAAGGCCTCGCTCGATGCGGTCCACTCGCCGCCGATCAATATCTTTTTCGCTTCCATTATCTTTAAGTCTAAGCTACACTCAGCGGGAAAATTTATGAAGCGAACAACCTTGAAAATGATCGTCATCGGCGCGATCGCGTCCGCCGCCTGCGGAACGGCGCCGACGAATACATCAACCTCTAATGCGACGACTCCGGCACCCGCGGCGACAACCGCCGCAACTCCGCTCGACGAACTCGCCGGCGGTCGGGCGTTATATAGCCAGAACTGCGCCGCGTGTCACAAAGAAGATGGCACCGGCGGCAAGATGACGATCGAAGGAAAAACGCTGAACGTCGACGATCTAACGTCGGACAAGATCAAGAAATTTAGCGACGAGAAAATTTCCGGCTACATAATCAACGGTGTCCCCGACGAAGGCATGCCCGCGTTCAAAGACGACCTGACCGAAGCCCAGATCCGCGAGGTCGTGCTGTACGTCCGCCGCGGAATTCAAAAGTAGCGGAGAGTTTCTCGCCCAACGCCGGAATTTGCAATCGGCCACGCCGACCAATAGAATCTGACTTGGGACGCACCCGTAGCTCAGCTGGATAGAGTATCTGACTTCGAATCAGAGGGTCGCATGTTCGAATCATGCCGGGTGTACCACAATTTTTTTTCGAGTAATGGGCGGATCGCGATGATCCGCTTTTTTGTTTTGGGAGCTATTTCTCAAATTGATCGGGTTAGTCTAGTTTCGATATCCTTTTCTGCAAAAGTTCGGATCTTCACACGTCACATAAAAAAGCGAGGTTTTTTTTTCATGAAAGTATCTATTCTCCGGCTATTGTTCGTTGTTTCGGTTTTTGTGTCGGCCGCTTTTGGCCAGGATGAAGAGCTGCGAAAGGGCGTGGATCTTTATCTCGACGGTAACTTTGCCGAGTCGGTTGTCGTGCTTGAAAAGTTTCTCGCCAAGGAGCCCGATCATTGGGCCGGATGGACCTATCTCGGCGGCTCGCTCGCGAATCTTGGCCGTGAACGGGAAGCGATCAAGGCTTTGCAGACAAAAACAAAAGGCCTGAGAGAATTTAAGGTCGGCTACGAAAAAGAACTGAAAATAAAGAGGAAGGATCCGGCTCCGTATACGCAAAAGGCCAGAAGCAACGGAGTTCAGGGCTCGCTTACACTTAGCGTTGAATTCAAGGCGGACGGAAAGATCGGCTTCGTACTGCCGGTCACGACCCTTCCCGACGGGCTTACGGAAAGTGCAATAAAAGCGGCGCGCAAGACGTCGTTTGAGCCGGCGATAAAGAACGGAAAGCCAGTAGCTACGATCAGAAAGGTCTCTTACAGCTTTACGATCGGGCAACGCCGGTGAATACTGCCGCTGCGAGAGACCGCTGATCAATGAGGAAGTAAGTTACTTTGTCTCAACTGCTTTACTTCAGCACATTTGGGATCGTGTTGCTCTTCGGCGTCTTTCTCGTGGCCTTGGGTGGAGTTTCGCTGTTTACCGCCGAGAGAGCTAAAGCATTTCTTCTCGGCTTTGCTACGTCACCGTTCAAACACTTCCTCGAAATGACCCTCAGGCTGTTGGTAGGCGGCTCCATCCTTTTTCAGGCGCCTTTTCTCATCTTTTCGACGGCTTTTACTATCTTCGGTTGGATGATGATCATTTCCACCGCGGTTCTAATCCTCATTCCATGGAGATGGCATCGGCGATTTGCCGAAACAGCGGTCCCGCGGGCGCTGAGATTTCTCCCCGTTGTCGGCCTCGTTTCCGTGATACTCGGCGGCTGCGTTTTGTACTCGATATTTGAAAGTCTGGCCTAGGGTAAGATCGGATAGTAGTTGGCAAAACAGAGCAACCACAGAAAGCGCAGAACCAGAAGGAAAACACAGAAAAGGGGGATTCATCGTCCCATCCGCTGCTGTCTGCTCCGGCAGATAGTTTTTGCTTACTTAAAGTAGGCTGAAGTCTTCAACAGCCACCTTCGTTTCGGCAGCGTTTCAGAAACACTCCTGCGACAATTGCCCCGACCGCGCCTACAGCGGCAAGTGTAATGATGCCTGCGGTTGAGATCCCGCCGATCTTGTTGATCTTCGACACCTTTGAATATTCATGAACGCTTTCGCGGCCGGAGTCCGCGTCCCTGATCGTAAAGTCTTCGTTGCCGACTCTTACGATCCGGCCCTTGATCCTTTCGCCCGAGAGAGTTGTGACCTTTACCTTCTTATTCGCGTCGTGAAATTTCTTCACGTTCGCTCTCATGATTGCCTCGTCGGCTGCACTTGTCCGGCCGGAAGTCTGCGCGAAGCCGCTCGAGGAGATACAGATGAAAGCTATCAGAAAAATCGTGGTCGATATGAAGGTTCGGCTGTTCATATTCAATGATCTGTCTACTCAGGTATCCAGAACGTTCGGCCACCATCGGTAGTTTTCTTCAGGCCTCGTTTGGAGAGTTCATCTTCGCCGAAACCGAGATACGTGAAATGCGGAAGGTCGGACGTGACGGTTTGAAACCACCGGTGCTTGGCGAGGATATCGCGGACCTTGGCGTCTTCGTGTTCTTTCACGTCGAGCGCGAGCATTGAAAGATGTTGCGAGGTTCCGGGCGGCGCGACGGAGTAGATGATCGATTTGGACAGATCTTTGGCGAACCAGATTCCCTGCTGCTCAAGCTTCAAGACTTCCGGCACCTGCTGATAAGGCGAGAGGCCGCGGATCCTATCGGCGTCGGCCTGCGTGATCTTCCCTTTACTCACCCAATGCTTGAGTGCCGGTTCCACGCGGCTTTTCCAGAGTTCGATAGTTTCGTCGTAGGTGCGCTTGGCGGAATCCTGACCGCGTGGAGAGATGCTAAGGCCAGCCGCCTTTGCATCAGCGATCGCCTTGCGCAGATCGTCCATCGCGACGGTCTGGAGTTCGAGATTGAAGCCGCCGATGTTTTCGCTGCTGGTCTTCAGAGAGTTTTGAAATGATGTGACCTCGGCCTGATCGCGAAAGACTACGGTATTCGGCGGCGTTACACCACCGCGTGCTACGAAGACGGCACCGTATTCTTTTAACAGCAGGCGGCCCGCGTCGTCTGTCGGTTCCTTAAATCCCGTTGGCAAATTCGCCTTGAAACCGGTCATCGTTGTCGGAGCTTTGTTAGTCTCGCTCATCTGATTCGTGTTGGACGGCGTTGAGGTTGCGGATGGTCGCGGTGTCGAGCTGTCGACCGATGGTGACTCCGAGGGCGACCAGCAAGCGATTGACGCTGCCGCGATCAGAATAGCCGCAATCATTCCGTTCGTTTTATTAGTTTCCATGATCTAAGAACGCGTTAAAGACCCAGCCTTGCCTGCCGTTTTCAGTTTGCACCAGCGCCCAGTTGGAACTTATGCCTTCCCAAGTATCAGTGTTAGAAGAATAGCGGATCACGTAAAGCTTCTGCCGGGGCCGCAGCAGCAATAGCTTTCCTTTGTTCTGCAATCCCGGATCTTTTCGAAGCCAAACATCTTTTCTAGTAAGGAAAGCTACCGTTGCTCCGACCGGTGGCTCGCTTTTTTCTGGAGCTTTTGTCGCGGCCGGAGTCGGCGACACAGCGGGCTTGAGCGTAAGCGCCATTTCCTGCGTGAACGTCGCTCCATTTGGCGATCCTGCTTTCACCTCAAGCGGCCACAGACGATGCTTCCCCTCGTTTGCAAATCCCGACACAAGAGCAAAAGCGTACTTCCCGGCGCTCAACGGCTGAGAGAATTTTATCCGCTTCATCACCGGTTTTTCATCTACGATCGCCGCCTGGAAGTCGAGATACTTCAGCTTGCCTTCGTCCGATATTGTGTCGATGCGGACGAACTTCAGATCGCTCACCGGAACCTCAGCGGCATCGGCATAGAGAATTATCTCCGGCTGATCGTTCACCTGCGGTAACGCAGCATCTTTCGCGATCGCGTCGCGGGATTCAAGCAGGTTAGCCGTCTCCTGTTTCTTTATCTCGACCACGGCCGAGCCGTCGGGCCGTTTCCAAAACAGTCCTATATGCTCGGGCAGAACGGCAGCTACAGTGGTCTGAGTTGTGAGCGAACGATAAGCGAGGTAGCCGCCGATTCCCGCAACAGCGATTAAAACGCCGACAACGCCGAGGATCAACGGCAGCTTTGAGCGACGAGGAGATTCAACATGGAGTATAGTCGGCTGCGACGGCAGATCAGGCCGGTGAACTACGACAGGAGCGTTCGGAACGATCAGGGTCTCGGGCGGCTCGTTTACCGATCGCACGGAGTTGCCGATGGTATTTCCGCAATTGACGCAGAAAACGTACTCGTCGTCGTTAGGAGTTTTACATTGCGGACAGATCATCTTTATTCGATTGCTCTATTGCTTCGCGGGTATCCAAAATTTATAGCTATTCCTCTCGACCAAAATCAAGCCATACTTTGGCAGATCTTCTTCGGCACGACCGAGATAGGTGAAATGCGGCGTATCGTCAGCCACCGTCTGAAACCATCCGCGTTTGTTGAGAATGGCACGAGCGCGGGGATTTGCAAATTCGGTCACGTCGAGAGCGAGTCCGAAAAGATGCTGTGAGGTTCCCGGAGCCGCGACCGAACTCAAGATCGTTCGGCTAAATCCAGTGCTGAACCAATAACCGCTCTGCTCCCATTTCAAGACGAGCGGAACTTGTTCGTAGGCCGTCAGCTTTTTTGCTGCATCCGCGTCGGCCTTTGCGATCTTTCCTCTGCCTTCCCAGTAGGCAAGCGCAGGGTTGAATCGAGAATTCCAAAGTCGAACGGTATCTTCGTAACTGCGAAGTCCTCCAATGGAGCCGCCGCGCGGAGTGATCTTCAACCCCGCAGCGGTTGCGTCTTTTATCGCCGCATTCAATGCATCCATCGCTCCCGCCTGAAGGGTGATCTGGGTCGCCCCGAATCGCTGAGACGCAAGCTTCGTCCGCGACTGAAATTCCGTTACGGCCGTGCCGTTTTCGAACACGCACTTTGCGGGAACGAGAATCTCTTCGGACGCGACAAAAACCGCGCCGTACTCGCGTAGAACGCGGGCGGCGACCGCGTCATTCTTGTGATCGCAGACGCGGCTGTTGAACGATTTTTCGGACAATCTGGAACGCTCAGCGGCGGCCTTGAGATACGCCGAGCTTTGTGCCGTTATGGAAGCCGGGACGATCAATAAAGTTAAAACAGCGACGATGCAGAAAAATCGAGTCAATTCTTCCTCCTTTTTGCGTGGGCCTCGTCGCCTTTTTCAATGTGGAGGCGAGCGTGTTCGGCGAGCTCTAAATATTCCTTACGGATCTGGTCCAATTGCCGCTCGTCCATTTCTTCGAGATCCAGCATTTCGTTCCTCGCCCCTCTGATCGACCTGATGATTTCGTCGAGTTTGATCTGCAACGCTTCAGTGTCGCGATTCTGAGTGTTCTGGATGAGAAAGACCATCAGAAACGTGATTATCGTCGTACCAGTGTTAATAACGAGTTGCCACGTGTCGCTAAAACCGAACAGCGGCCCGGTAACAGCCCATACGATAATTATTACTACGGCGGCAATGAAAGTTATCGGCCGGCCGGTGACAGTTGACGCCACGCGGGCAAACCGCGTGAACAGCGACACGTCTTTTCCCTGCATAAACTTATCCTCACCTTAGCCAGTTTGAAACAATCGCGGCTACTTCGTCCATGTGAGACTTCATGTAGCAGTCTTTCTCGATGAACGGAACTTTCTCCCGAACCATTGCATACATCTCTTTAGTTCCGTCACCAAGGCTTTTATCTTTCCCGATGGTATTCATCCTGCAATCGATGCCCTGCGCAGCGCAGAAACCTTCGAGGCCTAGTATCGTTTCAAGATTCTTTGCAACCTGACGTAACTTGAGCACCGCCGTGACGCCCATCGATACATGATCTTCGACATTCGCCGAGCTTGGGATCGTATCGACGCTCGCCGGATGCGCCAGGACTTTGTTCTCAGTACACAGGGCCGCGGCCGTGTATTGGACGATCATGAACCCCGAATTCAGCCCGCCGTGATCGGTAAGAAAAGCCGGAAGCACGTGAGCGTTCGACGCCTCGTCGGTTAGACGCATGATGCGGCGTTCGGCGATGTTCCCAAGTTCGGCAAGGGCAATTGTGAGGTAGTCGAAAGCGAGCGCGAGCGGTTCGCCATGAAAATTTCCGCCGGAGATGACCTCGATCTTGCCCGCGTCATCTTGAAAGATCAGCGGATTATCGGTGACGGAATTCAGCTCGATCTTGAGCAGCCATTCGGCGTAGGCAACGGCGTCCCGACAGGCTCCGTGAACTTGAGGGATGCACCGGAGCGTGTAGGCATCCTGAACGTTTGTTGGGTCGAAGCCTCGAACAAAATCGCTTCCAGCCAAAAGCTTCCTTAAATTCTTCGCACACTCCACCTGACGCGGGTGCGGGCGGAGTTGATGAATGCGGTCGTCGAATGCGGACAGAGTTCCGTTCAAGGCTTCTAAACTAAGGCATCCCGAAACGTCCGCAAGGTCCGCGAGCCGAATAGCTCTCGCGGTTTCCAGCAGCCCGACGGCGGTCATTATCGTGGTGCCGTTCGTGAGGGCGAGGCCTTCTTTTGCCTTAAGCGTCAGCGGTTTGAGTCTGGCTTTATTTAGTGCTTCGGCCCCGTCGAGAACTTCGCCGTCGTACTTCGCCTTGCCTTCGCCGATGAGCACGCACGCGAAATGCGCCAGCGGTGCAAGATCGCCGCTCGCCCCCAGGCTTCCCTTTTCCGGGATAACCGGATGAACGCCTGCATTGAGGCAATCGATTATCAATTGAAGCGTTTCGAGGCGGATGCCTGAAAATCCACGCGCCAGCGTATTCGCACGGATCAGCATGATCGCCCGAACTGTCGGCGTATCGAACGGATCACCGACGCCAACCGCATGACTAACGACGATATTCCGCTGCAGAAGTTCGACTTCTTCGCGGCTGATTATCTTATCTTTGAACGCTCCGAATCCGGTCGTGATGCCGTAAGCGATCTCACCGCGTTCGAGAAGCGTGTCGACGGCATCCGCAGCCTTTTGTACATTTTCGCTCGCCACCTCCGAAAGCGAAACGCGCGGTTTGCCGGGCGCTCCGTATGCTACGGCAAGCACTTGTTCGAAAGTAAGACTTTCACCATCCAAAACTATTTCCATCTTCAATAAGACAAGACACCTGCTTACCAGTTAGCTGGCTTGATATCGTCCCAATATGGACTTTCTTCGAGCCTCGTTCGGAAATCGTTCTTAAACGTCTCCTTACCCGGCTTCGTCGCAGGCCAGACCATGTCGAAATATTTCCATGCGAGATCGTTATGTCCGGTGTAGATCAGATCGAGCATCGTCCCCCAAAAAGCATCCTCAAAAATATATCCGTCACCGTCGGTTATACCCGCAAACGAGTCGCCCGTGTATGCGGCGTTGCTGATCTTTGCCTTCGCTTCCGCGGCTAGTTTTTGCAGCTCCGCCGTCGCAGGTGCGGGCCGTTTCATTAGCGACGGACTTGCACGAAAACTTCCCTCGCGAAATTCAAGAGTGACCGATTGAAGCGGTGATCCGGCAAACGGGACGTTCCAGTACGCGAATGTCGAATCGCCGGTTTCCAGAATGAGTCCGCCTTTCGGGTTCGCCTTTGCCGCCGATATAGGATTGTCGCGGCCGTATATGGGTGGGACTTGTATAACTTCCTTACCCAGTTCAAAAACGTAGAACTCGAAGCAGCAGTGAGCTCCGCCCGAGAAATATTCGATTCCCACATCTGGAGTTCCGTCGCCGGTGATGTCGTTTGACTTTGCGAATACGGCACCCGACTCGGCCCCACCTTCGCCTTTGCCAGCGAAACTGAATCCCGAACTGCCGAACGAATCCGCCTTCAGCAGCGCTTCCGGTTTGCCGCCCCTTTCGATCAGCACGAACGAATCTCCACCCTCTTCACTGTTTTTTGGAACGACGATCTTAACGTCGTAACCATTGATCTTTCTCGTTTCGCTTACGACTGTATTGGCGGGAATTTTGAGTACGTTCTTGTAAGTTAGCGAGAGTTTCTGCGGCTTGTCGGGCGCGGCGTCGGCGGGTCCCTTCAACGTAACCTTGAACTTGTACGCCCCCGACGCCGGAATTATTAATGATGAGCCATCGCCGAAAAGAACGTCCTTGCCGCCAGGCGATAGCAAGGCCGTCTCGATCCAGTAGCCGTCGAGCTGGTTCTTCCATTCGAATTCCACGTAGTCGCCCTTTTTCAGATCGAATTGAAATTCGCGAGAAGTGTCTTTTATCAGGCTGAAAGCGAACGGAGTATCGGGCTTCAGTTCGGGAGCCTTACCTTGCCCGTTCGCGACTGAACAACAAACTGCAAAAACGAGAAATAAAAATAATTTCCTCATAACTTTCCTTTTAAGGACGTAATTTCCTGTGCAATCGGATCGCTTCAATAATTCCAAAATGCCGCGCGATCTTTGTCTGAACGATGTTGATATTCACGCCAGCTAACTATCTTATCTTCCCTCAAATCTATCCAAACTGTGCCGTGATAGCGAAATGTCCCCTCGTACGTATACTCCGCCGTTCCGGCTTGGCGACCTTGGTCAAAGACGTATCCGTGAAACTCGCAGGACTGCGGCTTGCCGTCGTCATCGCGAAAGAAGCTTAGCAGAGATTCACGGTCACGGATCGTGTAGTTCAGCGGGTCGCTGTAAAAAACGTTTTCCGAGAAGTGGGACGCAACGGATTCATAGTCGCGATCGCTCCAGCATCGGGCCATGTTCGTGAGCATGTTGTTGAACTGATTGGAAGTCATTCATGTTGCGGGTCAGTATGAATCTTCAGTTTCTAGCTTCCAGTAAGACGGCACCTGCCTTGACAACCTTGCTTACGAGATTACCGCCGAACTCGTAGGAGATCTGTCGGTAGTCGTGAGAATTGACGATCAGCATATCGGCATTTTTGCCTACCTCGATCGAGCCGCGAGTTTCGCCGAGGCCGATCGCAAACGCGGCGTTGATCGTGGCGGCGTTCATGGCCTCGCTTGGGAGAAGTTTCTGATAGCGCGTCGCAATCGCCATTGCCATCGGCACCGACGGACACGGAGCCGAGCCCGGATTGAAGTCTGTCGAGATCGAGATCGCGCAACCGGCATCGATCATCCTGCGCACATCGGCGAATTGAGTTTTCCCGGCACTGAAATTCTCTGTTGGGATCACGACACCGGCCGTGTTGCTGCCGGCGAGTAGACTTATCTCTTCGTCTGAGATCGCATCGAGATGATCGATGGATGCCGCCTTCGCGGCGATCGCGAACGCGGATCCGCCGAGGTTTGTGAACTGGTCCACATGAGCCTTCAGCTTGAAACCCAACGATGCCGCAGTTTCAAGTACGCGGCCACTTTGCTCGCGGTCGAAGGCGTTTCTTTCACAGAACACGTCGGCAAAGAATGGTACGCTTTCGGAGAAGAAGTGAGAATCCTGGTACCACGCCCACGCCGCAGGAAGCATTTCATTGCAGATCAGATCGACGTAACCCTCGGTGTTTCCCTTAAACTCAGGCGGAGCGGCGTGAGCCGCGAGAAACGTCGGTACGAGATCGACCGCGTGAGTCTTATCAAGTTCCTCGATCACGCGGAGCATTTTTAGTTCGCTTTCCGTGTTCAGCCCGTATCCCGTTTTTACTTCAGCGGTCGTCGTGCCGCACGCGAGCATCTTATCGAGACGCTTCCGGCTCTGCTCAACGAGTTCTTCAAATGTTGCTTCACGGGTTTTTGAAACTGTCGACACTATCCCGCCGCCTGCCGCGAGAATGTCGAGATAATCGGCTCCTTTTATCTTCAGCTCGAACTCGTTTAAGCGGTCACCCGCGTAGACGATGTGCGTATGCGGGTCAACAAAGCCGGGACAGACGACCTTGCCATCCGCATCGATAGTCTCGGTTGGCTCGAACTGCGATTCACCATCCGTACGCGGACCGACGGCGACAAACTTGCCGCCATTGATCGCAACGGCTCCGTCGGCGATGATTCCGAGGTCGAGCATATCCGCTCCGCGCTTGGGCTTGCCGCCGGAAGCGCACGTCAACAACTGCCCGATATTCGTGATCAGCAGATCGCAATGCATAAACTAGATGCCGACTTTCGCGATCTTTTTGTGAATGCGGTTAACTTCCATCAAGGCTGCCGAACCGTACCACTTGATGAACTCGACCTTGAAATATCCTTCCTTGATCGACGGGTCGGTTTCGGTAAGCTTCTGCGCTTCTTCAACTGTTTTCACGTCGAATAGATAGATACCTCGGAAGTCTCCACCCTCGCTGAACGGCCCGGCGACGATAAGTTTCCCCTCGGCAGCCAGACGATTGATCATCCCGAAGTGCCCTGCCATCAGCTCGCTCCGTTTCTTCGCGTCGTCGACCTTCAGCGGCCCGGTCTTGAGAAAACACATCACGTACATCTTCATCCCGCGTTCGTCGGCACCGAGTTTGGCGGCGAGAGCGGCGTCGTAACCGGCGGGTGCGGGCGTCGTTTGCGCGTTTGCGACGAAGGCAACTAGAAGGACAGCGAAGGCGACAAGAACATATCTATACATTAGATTGACCTCATATTTTCGATCAGTACGAATTGCGGATATTATATTGCATTCGTAACGGTTAACAACTTTTATGACTCGAATCGTCAAAGCGCCGACGGGCACCGAACTCACCTGCAAAAATTGGCTGATCGAGGCGGCGTACCGGATGATCCAAAACAATCTGGACCCCGATGTGGCTTTCGATCCGGAAAACCTGATCGTTTACGGCGGACGTGGTAAAGCGGCCCGCAATTGGGAATCATTCGACGCGATCTTGCGGTCGCTGAAAGAGCTTGAGGAAGACGAAACGCTGCTTGTTCAGTCGGGCAAGCCGGTCGGCGTGTTTAAGTCTCACGCGGATGCGCCACGTGTTCTACTTGCGAATTCCAACATCGTGCCGCATTGGGCGACGCAGGAACAGTTCGACAGTTACGAACGCGACGGCCTGATGATGTACGGCCAGATGACGGCCGGCTCGTGGATCTACATCGGCACGCAAGGAATTCTACAAGGTACGTATGAAACCTTCGGGTCGCTAGCTCGTCAGCACGGCTGGGGATCGCTTGCGGGCAAACTTGTGCTCACCGCTGGACTCGGCGAGATGGGCGGCGCTCAGGCTCAAGCGATCACATTCAACGGCGGAGTCGGGCTGCTGGTCGAGGTCGATCCGTGGCGGATCGAGCGGCGGCTGCAGTTGAAGCAGGTCGATATCGGAACCGAAAGCATAGACGAAGCGCTGCATCTTGCCAAACTTGCCGTCGATTCACGCGAAGCGAAGTCGATCGCGTTGCTGGGAAATGCCGCCGACGTTCATTGGGAGCTAATAAAACGCGGCGTGATCCCCGATGTGGTGACGGACCAAACCTCGGCTCACGATGTGCTTTATGGGTACATTCCATCCGGCCTTTCGGTCCAATCAGCCGCAGAGCTGCGGAAGATGAATCCCGCCGAATACGAACGCGAGGCGATGGCTTCGATGGCGAAGCACGTTGAGGCGATGCTCGAGTTTAAGCGTTTCGGTTCGATCGTTTTCGACTACGGAAATAACCTCCGCCAACGCGCATTAGATCACGGCGTGGAGAATGCGTTCGACTATCCCGGATTTGTGCCCGCCTATATACGGCCACTTTTCTGCGAAGGCAAAGGCCCGTTCCGTTGGGTCGCTCTCTCCGGCGAGAAAGAGGATATCTACAGAACCGACGAAGCGATCATGAATCTCTTCCCCGAAAACGATCATCTCTCGCGATGGCTGACGATGGCGCAGGAACAGGTCGAGTTTCAAGGCTTGCCAGCACGCATATGCTGGCTCGGCTACGGCGATCGGGCAAAGGCCGGGCTAAAGCTGAACGAAATGGTCGCGAGCGGCGAGCTCAAAGCCCCGATCGTTATCGGCCGCGATCATCTCGATTGTGGTAGCGTCGCCTCACCAAACCGCGAGACCGAAGCGATGAAGGACGGTTCGGATGCGATCGCCGATTGGGTTTACCTCAACGCGATGATCAACGTCGCGGGCGGTGCCACGTGGGTCTCGCTCCATCACGGCGGCGGAGTCGGAATCGGCTACTCGCTGCATACGGGACAGGTGATCGTTGCCGACGGCACGCCCGAAGCAGCAAAAAGAATCGAACGCGTGCTTACAACCGATCCGGGAATGGGTGTCATCAGACACGTAGACGCGGGATATGAGGAGGCAATAAGTTTCGCCGCAGATCACGGTGTCAACATCCCTATGAAGCCGAGTCACAGTTAAAGCAATCTAGGAAGAATACACGGTCAGTTCGACGGTTCAGGAGGATTTTCCTTAATGTATTTCTCGAATTTCTTTTTATCGGCATGCTCGGGCTTTTTCTCCAGAAAGATCTTGTATTCGCGTGCGGCGTACGATTTGGCTCCGGCACGGTCGTAAAGGGCAGCCATCAGCAGATGAGAGTCCGCCATTCCGACGGGATCGAGCCTTATCGCCTCGTTAAGTGCTTCGACACCCAAAGTTCCTTTCTTTGCGATAAGGTAAGCCTCGCCGAGAAGCTGAAAACCTCGCGGCGAACTCGGTTCCAATTGGGTCGCTCGTAGAAGAAAAGTTATCGCGCCGTCGATGTTGTTCTTGGCCATGTAGATGCGTCCAAGATTCATCATTGCGTAGCTGAAGTCGGGCTTGAACCTGATGCTTTCGGTGTAAGCTTTCTCGGCCGCGGCCATGTCGTTCGCTTCGAAGTAGATCGACCCGAGCCGCGCCCAGGCAACGTAATCGCGCGGATCGTTTCCGAGCAATTCTCTCAACAGCTTGATCGCCGCACCCGTTTCCTTCTTCTGATCCGCTGCAACGGCGTTGTCAAAAAGCGTGGTATTCGCCTCGTCTCTCTTGTAAACGAACTTAGCGGATATAGTGCCGGTCTTCTGCTGCGGGCCGGAAGCATAGAGTTCGAAATCCTGTCGATGCTGCCGTAAAGAATTGGTCGAAGATCCAAGGCTCCTCCGCTCAACCTCGCGGCCTTCAACATCGATGATTATCGTGCCGCCGCTTCCATCCGCTCCCCGAAAACAGTAGTAGCCGTTACGGTCGATCGTAAAGCGCTGTTCGTTCCGGTTTCGATCGAGCAGCGTGACGGTAATCTTTGGAAGTTTAGCTCCTTCATACCCTTGCAAGCTTACGCGTCCGAACACGGCTTGATCGGTTCCCCAATTGCTCCCAGCCGAATCACCACAGGCATCGGTCATACCTTGCGCGTATGCTTTGCCGGCACCTGCCATGCTTCCCATCGCGACGAGAAGTAGAAACATTACTGATCTCACTAAAAAGGCCTCCGGGCGGAAAGGTTACAGGAACGCCCGAAGCATATTGAAAAAAGGCCCTCCGGTCAAGAGGGCCTCGTCGTGCAACGGTGCGGGAATCTTAGTAACGTCGAACCTTTCGATACTTACGTTTCTTCGGATTCAGCTTGTAAGTGTAGAGGGCTGAACCGGCCAAACCTGAACCGGCGCCGATCAACGCACCCTTCTTTCCACCGATCAAGCCGCCGATCACGGCGCCTGCACCCGTACCAATCGCCATGTTGATTCGGTTTCGGTGACGGCGGTAGTAGCTAGGTTTGCGGACGCGAACCCAAGTAACACGGCCGTTACGGTAGACCTTTTTACGATAATACGCCGACTGAGCCTCACTTGAAGTTGGAGCCGCGAAAATGAACATCGCCGCAAGCAAGGTGGACATTACAAAATATACAAATGTTTTTTTCATATCTTCCTCCGAGAATATGTCGGTCGCTAATTCGCGACGGATTTAATTGCTTCGACGATGTTTCTGCAATGACCGTTCCACTCACGTGAATCACCGTAAATGCCGCTATTAAAGGCTTTCCCGTACTATTTTCGGTCAGCCCAACGTTACCCATATCGTTGGCGTAGAGTCACCAACTCGTGCAAAACCGCCTATTTCTCGAATACGGATAACTCGGCTATATTTAGGAAGTCCCGTCGAAAACCAATATGAACGAGATCTTCAGCCAAACCACCAGGCCGAATCCTGACCTGTTCTTTTCCCGCAACGACAAAAACGATCCGCGGCTAGGAGAGATAGTTAAACGTGAGGAAGCCGATTACGCGTCCGCCGAAATCGTCATTCTCGGATGCCCGCAGGATGAAGGAGTGCGGCGGAACAACGGACGTCCCGGCGCCGAACATGCACCGTCCGCGATCCGCGAGCAGTTCTATAAGCTGACACCGTTCAACATAAAGAAAAAGGTTTTCGACCTCGGCGACACGAAGATCGGCGGCTCGCTGGAAGAGACTCACGACACTCACGCGGCGGTCGTGGCACAGGTCCTGAGGGATGGAAAGCGTCTGATCGTGCTTGGCGGCGGAAACGATGTCTCCTATCCCGACGGCGTCGCGATGGCCGAAGCGTTTGGCTCTAAAAACTGGATCGGCATCAACGTCGACTCACACCTCGACGTGCGCATCGCCGATCAGCGAAACAGCGGAACGCCTTATCGGCAGCTTCTCGACGAAGGCCATCTCGTTCCCGGCCAGTTCTTCGAGGTCGGCTATCAAACTCATTTCTGCTCGCCGGTCTATTACGAATACATTCGCCAGCTCGGCGTTCAGCGGATCAGCCTCGAACTTCTCCGGTCGCGTGCGGAAAGCGATGTCGAACTCAAGGAGATGATCAAGCAGAAGTTCATCAGACACAGCTCCGCGCTCAACACCTTCTTCGGATTCGATCTCGATGTCGTCCGAGCGGCGGACGCGCCGGGCACGTCGGCTCCTTCTCCACTTGGTTTGCGGGCGGGTGAGTTTATCCAGCTTGTGAAGTATGCCGCGTCGCTCGCCAACACAAAAGTGATCGAGTTTACCGAGGTCAATCCAAAGTTCGACGTAGATAACTGCACCACCCGCCTCGTTGCGATCGCCATGCACCGCTTCTGTTCTCACGTGGCATAAGATGTCTGCCGTCAACATTTTTACGCATTCGGCAGAGGTACAGGCGAACGATCAAGCCGCTTGGGAGTTCTGGACGCGGGTCGAGAATTGGACGCTCGACGTGGCGATCGAATCGGTTTCTCTCAACGGCGGCTTTGTAAAAGGATCCAACGGCATTACAAAAACAATAGATGGACAATTGATTGAGTGGAAAATTGTCGATGTAGAAGATAAGCGAGCGGTTATCGAGATACCGATTCCCGGGGCAATCGACCGCTTCGAGTGGACTTTCGAAAGCAGAGATGACGGCCGCACTCGGATAACCCAAAATATCTCTCTTTCGGGCGAACAGGCGGAGTCTTTTCTTCCGGCGATGGGTCAAGCTTTCGAACAAGGAATAATGGACGGAATGAGAAGGCTCGCGGAGGAAATCGACCGATGGACCGCGTGACATACGAGGTCATCACAATTGTCCGCGATGATCTGTGCGAAATGTTCGAGTCATTCATGATCGAAGCTCACATTCCGGAAGTAATGGCTACCGGAGCCTTCCTCAGTGCCTTTTTCTCGACGCTGGAAGCGGGCCGATATCGAGCGAGCTACGTCGCTCAAAGCCAGGAAGCGCTTGCGAAGTATCTTGTCGAACATTCCCCGCGACTGCGGGCAGACGTAGCCGAAAGATTTCCGGAAGGCGTAGAATTCTCTCGCGAAGAGTGGAAGATGCTCGCAAGCTTTTGAAGACTCGAGTGTTTGCCTACCAGCATCCAAAACGACGCCGTCTTGTTCAGCTATAATCGAGAAATGGCCGAATCAAGTTCAGCGTTCGATTTTCTTCCTGAAGACCTCTCGTATGAAAACCTTGTGAAGGCTGCGGAAGGCTGTCAGGGATGCGACCTTTACAAAAACGCGACTCAAACGGTTTTCGGCGAAGGCGACCTGGAATCTGGGATCGTATTTGTGGGCGAGCAGCCCGGCGATGAGGAAGACGTAAAGGGGCATCCGTTCGTCGGACCCGCTGGAAGGCTTTTGGATAAGGCTCTTGCTGAGGCCGGCATCGACAGGCAGCGGATCTACGTCACAAACGCCGTCAAGCATTTCAAATGGAAGCCGCAGGGAAAGCGCCGGCTGCACGAAAAACCGAAAGCGTCGGAGGTCGCCGCCTGCGACCCGTGGCTTAGGGCGGAATTGATGTTGACTCAACCGCGTATACTAGTATGCCTTGGTGCAAGTGCCGCACAGAGTTTATTCGGCAGGGATTTTCGCGTCACTCAGATGCGCGGACAATGGTTGGAAACCGAGTTGGCGGCGAATGCCATCGCCACCATTCATCCATCAGCCATCCTGCGAACGCCCTCCGACCTTCGGGAGGCCGAGTATCGAGATTTCGTAGCCGACCTTACCGTCGTGGCCCGCGAGATCGACCTGTTGAACTGACAAATCGCAGTCAGGTCAGAAGTGTTTCGCCTCACCGGCCGCCGGGGCTGCATAGAACGCTCCATGAGTTTCGAGCGTTTTCGGGTTGAACTGCTTGCGAGCTCCACAGTTGATACAGGCACGATAGCCGGATCGGCCCTGGCTGAACGGACGGCTGAGATTCCTATGCTGACAGCCAAACACACGCGTGATCATTCCGAGTTTCTTGCCGAACACTTGCTGGTTAACCGAATCCTTGATCCTGCCGGCCGCGACCGGCACATTAATGTCTGTCAAAATCGTGGTACTCATACGTTCCCTCCCTTGACTAAGCCCGTTTCCGGAAATCTGACGCCCTATCGGACGCATCACGGCGTCCGAAGCAAACGAAATGCCAGTTACTGTTTGACTAGGTTAAACGACGAAATGGCGGAGATTTCCCGAATTGATAGAAAGAAAAGTTGATATCCGTATTGTTCTAGTACACTCAACACGCACCTCGCCCATATAGGCTGCGGTAGTACGAAAGCGTCGAGGCGACCGTCACCACATGTTTACTTGACACCAATAATGCCGATTTGTAATTCTTAGGGTTCGCTTTCGGGCGGAGAACAACAAAGACGTAGGCACTTAGCTCAGTGGTAGAGCACTACCTTGACACGGTAGGGGTCAGCAGTTCAACTCTGCTAGTGCCTACCATTTTTATTTTAAATTCAGCCGGGTTTTTGCTTGACCGCAAATCTTCGCTAACCCTGCGTCATTCGTTCCCACGTGTTGGATATCGAACCAATTGGAACTCGTCCCACAACCTTAACACCCGCATACTTCCCTTTTCTTAAATTCCGCATATAATATCGCCGACCTAAATTCATTCTAAGGAGCTATAAATATGCAGGGAGTTAATCCGGTCGGCTGGTTCGAGATCTACGTCCAGGATATAGGCCGCGGTCAGAAATTTTACGAGACGGTGCTCGGCATAATGATGACTGAGCTGCCCAATCCGACCGACGATCCGTTAAAGATGTTGATGTTTTCGCGCGATGAGAATTCTATGACGCAGACCGGAGCTTCGGGAGCACTCTGCCAGATGGACGGAATGCCAAGCGGCGGTAACAGCACGCTTGTATATTTCATCACGGAAGAATGCGACGTTGAGGAGAGCCGCGTGGCCGGTGCCAGCGGCAACGTGTTAAGACCGAGAATGTCGAATGTGCCGCACGGCGTAAGCTCCTTTTTCACACATATTGAA
>CADEGD010000013.1:60077-88090 GCA_902826795.1 uncultured Acidobacteriota bacterium
ACGTGTTTAGACCGTACATGTCCATTCGGCACTACGGCTTCATCTCGTTGTGCACCGATCCTGACGGGAACATGTTCGGTCTGCATTCGATGCAGTAAGGCGAACAGGCCAAACTTGTTTCCGAATCAATTCAGAATTGAGAATGTAGAATGTGGAATTCGCGATCGGTAAATTCTACATTCTAAATTCAAAATTATTAATTGATGACGGAAACGTTGGTTTCTTGAACATTCAGTGACCGTCGGTCGTAGATTCTGATATTGAATTTGGGGGAGAAATCTATGATCGAAATTCTTGAATCACCGAAATATCTGATCGCGATGAAGATCTCCGGCAGCGTTACTGCAGCCGATATCGACAAAGCTTCGAAGGCGACCAACGAGGCGTTGAAGTCGAACGAGCGAGTATCGTTCTTCGCCGAGGTTGACGATTCGATGGGCCTGACTATCGAAGGCGCGTTGAAAGATCTTTGGAACGGCATCGGCCAACTGGGACGGTTGGGCAAGTACTATCGAACCGCGGTCGTGACCGACAAGGGCTGGATCGCAACGATGGCTCGGGTCGAGGGATTGGTTTTCTCATCGATCGACGTGCGTGTGTTCGATCCGTCGGAACGCGCCAAGGCGTTGGCGTGGGCGTCCGAGAAACCCGAGCCGCTGCCAAAACCGGAAGATGCTCCGGCGTCGGTCCATTTCCTACAGACGACAAACGAGAATGTCTTCGCCTATGAAGTAAACGGCCGACTCCGCGAGAAGGACATTAAGTCCGCCATCGCCGCCATGAAGCCATACCTCGAGCGTGAAGGTAAGTTCAATGTGCTCGCTCGGATGAAGAACTTCGGCGGTTTCGATCTGCTCGCGGCTCTCGACGACGACCTTGTGAAAACTAAGTACAAGGCGATCTCGAAGATCGATAAGTACGCGGTCATCGGCGCCAAGGCTTGGATGCGAAACTTCGTTGAGCTTATCTCCGGGCTGTTCTCTGCTCAGATCCGGTTCTTCGACCCCGAAGATGAGCAGGCCGCATGGGAATGGGTCGGAGCCGAGCAAGCGTTATTGGCCGGCAAATAGACTTGAGCGGCAAGCATCTTGCTTGCCGTCAGCGTAAGTGGCAAGATCTTAGACGCATCATCAACTGGTCCGCACTCCGTACTCTCAGGCAGCGGGGATGCTTGCTGCTCCAGTCTTGCGTTTTCCACAGAGAGCCCGTATAATCTAGCAGTTTGTTAGACATGCGGCATTTGCATCCAGCATTTGCCGCTACAATTTTTCGATAAGATGCTTTCGAAGAACTTTGCTGTTACGACAACTACTACGACCCGCCTCTAATGGCGGGACACGTTCAGAGTGCGCGATTTATCGCGTATACGCTGAACAAGCAAAGTCGCTCTTATCGGATCTGATCTTGGTTAGTAGTAGGAATTTGTTGATCGTTGATTAGTTAAGGGTGACTTAGTTTCTCGTTCAGAGTTCAAGCTTTAGCTTGCTCGCCGTGAACGAGGGGTTATTTGATTAACCAGCAGACAAGCTGAATCTTGAACTCTGAACGATAGGTCAACAAATGGTATGAGCGAACTGAACGTAAATCTGAATGGAAGCCAGCGCGCTATTCCTGCTCCGGCGACGGTAGCGGACGCGATCAAGGCGTTTGATCGCGACGCGTTGAAATCTGCCTTGGCGGCGAAGGTCAACGGTGAGGAAGTAGATCTGAATCGCGAGCTTTCGGCCACCGACGAAATTATCTCGATTGAGCCTATCACGGTCGATACGCGTGACGGACTTGAAGTTATCCGCCATTCGACCGCACATCTGCTTGCGGCGGCTTTGCTCGATCTGTTTCCGGGTACGAAGCTCGGCGTCGGGCCGGCGCTGATGGAAGATCCGCGATACGGTTTCTTTTACGATTTCATCGCTCCTAGGAATCTGACGGAAGAAGATCTGCCGGTCATCGAAAAGAAGATGAAAGCGATGGCAAAGCAGAATCTTCCCTATCGCCGCGAGATCATCGAGAAAGCAAAGATCATCGACATTTTCAAAGAACGCGAAGAGCCGCTGAAGTGTGAGTTGATCGACGAGAAAGTTGAGGGTTCGGCGAGTGTTTACTACATCGACAATTCGCCGTTCATCGATTTCTGCCTCGGGCCGCACGTCCCGCACACGGGTAAACTGAAGGCATTCAAACTGCTCGCAATGTCGGGAGCATATTGGAAAGGTGACGCCGACAACCAGCAGATGCAGCGCATCTATGGGACGGCTTTCGCGACGCAGGAAGAACTCGACGCTTGGGTCAAGCAGCGTGAAGAGGCCGAGAAACGCGATCACCGTAAGCTCGGAAAACAACTCGACTTGTTCTCGATCGATGAGGCGTATGGCGCAGGCCTGATCCTGTGGCATCCGAAGGGCGGCATCATCCGCAACGAGATGGAGCGGCTGCTCCGCGAAGAGCTCGAGAAACGCGGATACAGTTTTGTTTATACGCCGCACATCGCGAAACGCGAGCTTTGGGTGACGAGCGGCCACGAAGGTAATTACTCGGATTCGATGTATGCTCCGACGAGCATCGAGGACGAGGAATATCGGCTTAAGCCGATGAACTGTCCGTTCCACATCGGCATCTATAAGTCCTCACCCCGCAGCTATCGCGACCTACCGCAGCGTTACTCGGAGATGGGCACGGTCTATCGTGCCGAGCTGTCGGGCACGCTGCACGGGCTGATGCGCGTTCGCGGATTTTCGGTAGACGACGCTCACCTTTTCGTGCGGCCTGATCAGGTCCACGCCGAAGTGGCCGATTGCCTCGATTTCGCGATCAAAGTATTCGAGACGTACGGTTTCGACAAGGTTAAGTTTGAGCTTTCAGTTCGCGGCGGTGCCGAGAACAAGGGTTATCTCGGTGCCGATGAAGATTGGGCGGCCGCTGAAGAACAGCTTGCCAGCGCTCTGGACGAACGCGGTATCTCGTACGAACGGATCGAAGGAGAAGCTGCGTTCTACGGCCCGAAGATCGACATCAAGATCGAAGATGCGATCGGTCGTGTGTGGCAGTTGGGTACCATTCAGTTGGACTTTAACCTGCCGGAGCGGTTTGAGCTTGAATACACCGGCGACGACGGCGCAAAGCATCGGCCTTACATGATCCACCGCGCGTTGTTCGGTTCGATCGAGCGTTTCTTTGGCGTGTTGATCGAACATTATGCAGGTGCGTTTCCGCTATGGCTCGCTCCCGTTCAAGTAACGGTTCTGCCGATCACGGACCGTATCAACGATTACGCTCAATCGGTAGCAGACGAATTAAAGGCCGCGGGATTCCGCGTTGAGATGAATTTGAAATCCGACAAGATCGGTGCGAAGATACGCGACGCACAGATCAACAAAGTTCCCTATATGCTCGTGTTGGGCGATAAGGAACTTGAAGATAAAACGATCGCCGTGCGCGAGCGAAAACAGGGTGACATCGGCGTGATGTCGCTGGATGAGTTCAAGGAGAAGATCACGCGGCAGAAAGTGTCGCGGTCGCTCTGAGACAGGCAAATAACTTAGGAGGTTAATATCGCAAGAAGATTTGGAGGCCGTTGGAAGCCGCGTATTCGCGAGCCGCTTCATCGCACAAACGAAAGAATTCGTGTCCCCTCGGTACGTGTAGTTACCGAAGACGGAGAGACGCTGGGCGTGATGGATTCGCGCGACGCGATCGCCGAGGCACGTAAACGCGGGATGGATCTCGTAGAGATCGCCCCGAACGCGAAACCGCCCGTGTGCAAGATCATCGATTACGGAAAGTTTCTGTACGAGCAGAAAAAGAAAACGCACGAGGCGAAAAAGAAACAGGTCACCGTACAGGTCAAAGAGATCAAGTTTCGACCGGGTACGGACGACCACGATTACAATTACCGCATGGAGCACGCCCGAGATTGGCTGCTTGACGGAGATAAGGTAAGGGCGGCGATCGCATTTCGCGGACGCGAGATGTCGCACCGCGAGCTCGGTGCAGCGATCTTGAAGAGACTGACGGAAGCTCTCTCGGACATCGCCGATGTCGAGGTAGCACCGAAGATGGAAGGCTATCAAATGTTCACCATCTTCATTCCGAAGAAGAGCAAGGCCGACGTGAAAAAGGCCGCTCAGCATACTTCGACCGCTCCGGACGCGGATATTTCAGATACGCCCGATAAGAAGAAGGAAAAGGGCGAGCGGGTCAAAAAGGTTGAAGAAAAACCCGAAGACGACCTGATGGACGGAATTTTTTAATGTACAACAGGCTTTCCAGCCTGTTGCGGTGGCGGATCGAGCCGCCGAAGATACGGAGACTATTATGCCAAAACTTAAAACACATAAAGGCGCGGCAAAGCGTTTTCGCTCAACGGCGAGCGGCAAATTCAAACGTGGCCATTCACACGCTCGTCACATTCTGACGAAGAAGACGAACAAGCGTAAACGCAACCTCGATATCGATGTATTGGTATCCGAGGGCGACCAGAAACGCGTGGAGAAGATGCTGCCGTACGGCCGAGATTAATCAATTGGGATTTGAGATTTCGGATTTGGGATTGATTAGGGGTCATATTTGAATCGGGAAATTCCGCATTCTGCATTCCGCAATCCGCATTCGAACGACTAAAAGGAGTTCATATGCCTAGAGCAAAACGTGGTAATAAGCGCACCGAGAAGCGCAGAAAGATATTGGACCTTGCCAAGGGTTACCGAGGCACTAAATCGAAGCTGTACCGTTCGGCGAAGGAATCGGTCGAGCGCGGACTGAATTTCGCATACACCGGCCGCAAGCTGAAGAAACGCGATTTCCGCAAACTGTGGATCGTCCGCATCAACGCGGCCTGCCGTCTGAACGACATCAAGTACTCACAGTTCGTTCACGGCCTCAGCCTCGCCGGCATCGAACTCGACCGCAAGTCGCTCGCCGACATCGCCGTCAAACAACCGGAAACGTTTGCGATGATCGCCGGCCAGGCGAAAGACGCGCTGGGTAAACAGCAAGCGGCTGCGTAGTTGTTTTGAAAGAATGTTTAGCCGCAGATCAACGCGGGTTGCGCAAATATCATTATTTGCGTTTATCAGCGTGAATCTGCGGTTAATGTTTTTTGAATTCCAAGTTCCGCCTTTGCTTCCGCAAATTTCTCGACTGCAAAATCGAGGTCTTCTTTCGAATGCGCAGCGGAAACCTGCGTTCTGATACGTGCTTTTCCCTTGGGGACGACTGGAAACGAGAACGGAATGACGTAGACGCCTTTGGTCAGCAGGGCTTCGGCCATGTTAACTGCCGGCTGAGCTTCGCCGAACATCACGGGAACGATCGGGTGTTCGCCCGGCAGGACTTCGAGGCCAACGGCGACGATCTTCTCGCGGAAGTAGCGCGAGTTGTCCATCAGCTTGTCGCGGAGCTCAGTTGACTGCGTAAGCAAATCGATTGCGGCGATCGAGGCAGCTACGATCGGTGGGGCGACGGAGTTTGAGAAGAGATACGGGCGTGATCGCTGTCTCAACAACTCGATCATCTCTTTTTTGCCGCTCGTATAACCACCGCTCGCTCCGCCAAGAGCCTTGCCTAGAGTGCCCGTGATCACGTCGATCCGGTCCATCACGTTGTGATGTTCGTGGACGCCGCGGCCGGTCTTGCCCATGAACCCTACGGCGTGCGAATCATCGACCATCACGAGTGCGTCGTGCTTTTCCGCGAGGTCGCAGATCTCATCGAGCTTGGCGATATAACCATCCATCGAGAAAACGCCGTCGGTTGCGATCATCTTAAATCTGGCGGACTTCGCTTCTTCCAATTTCGCTTCCAAGTCGGCCATGTCGCTGTTCTTGTATCGGAAACGCTGAGCCTTACACAGGCGGATACCGTCGATGATGCTGGCATGGTTGAGTTCGTCCGAAATAATCGCGTCTTCTTCGCCGAGCAACGTCTCAAAAAGCCCGCCGTTCGCGTCGAAGCAGCTCGTGTAAAGGATCGTGTCCTCCGTGCCGAGAAACTCACTGATCTTCCGCTCAAGCTCTTTGTGGATCACTTGCGTTCCGCAGATAAATCGCACGGACGAAAGCCCGTAGCCCCATTCGTCCAGCGACTTCCTCGCCGCCTCGACTATCGCCGGATGATCGCTCAAGCCCAAGTAGTTATTCGCGCACATGTTCAACACTTCCCGCCCACCCACGTGGATCCGCGCATCCTGCGGGCTGTCGATCACGCGCTCCGATTTATATAAACCGGCTTCGCGGATGTCGTTGATCGTGGAGTCAAGGTGTTGTTTGAATTGTCCGTACATATCAAAACTCTCTAAAGGGCAGATAGACTACTTGACCGGCTAATTGGAAATCGCTGCTGTATGCGATCCGCTCGATGTCGTCAATGCCTCTTCCAATCGGTGCATACTGCGAGATAACAATTAATCCTGGAAAGATCCGCTGATCGCGGATCCGATCGTAAGCAAAGCCGATCATCGTCGCGGCATCATGAGTTAAAACGATACGTTGTTCGTTGGCAGCCCATTCCAGCACAACAGGATCAGGCTCGCCTAGCAGCCCGACCTCGTGAACACGAACAATATCTATCGTTTCGGACCGGCGGCGAACTCCGCGCACGATCCGATTGTTAAGATCTTCGTCCGCTAGGAATTTTGTCATTCAACTTGCTTTGGAAAGCAGGCTTTCACGAATAGCTTGCGGATCAAAACGTTGCTCGACCTCAGATTGAAGGCTTTCGTCATGGGAAAATCGTTTTGCGAGATACTCTTCAACCTCCGGTTTGTTCTGTAGATAATAGTTGATCGCGGAATATACCTCGCCAAGCGTCAGAGAGTCGAAATCAAGGGCAATCTCCTCTGGAGAATATCCTTGTTTGAAGGCGAGGACAACCGAGTCCAGAGAGACGCGACTTGCACCGATACGCATAACCCCTGCGGAAGTCACGGTATAGCGAAACTCGGTCGTGGATACATTGACGGTCATAGCTCTTCTATCTTAGCACGGCTTCAACGTCAATTCTTCGTATATCGGGTGCCGCCGAGGACCATTACGTTTCCTGATGGGGCTTGGTCGATCTTCCAGGTGTTGCTGATGCCGAGGAGTGAGATGGTGAGGGTTTTGGCGGGTTCGTCAATCTCGCCGCCGGTGACCTCTTTGCCACCGAGCTTGAACCCTGCCTTTCCGTCGGACAGCATATAGATCGTCGAGCCGTCGCTGCCGACCCAGTTTCTCTGATAGGCCTGCGGAACGGGTGTGCCGCCCCCGCACGCGAGTCCGATTGTGAGAAGCAACGTGAGTGCAACAGACAACGTGAATAGATTTCCTTTGATAGGCATATTATTTTCTCCTACCTAAAAAGCGTAAAACCGCACAACATTTCGTCGGATTTCAGTCTGAAATTATCGATTCGACAAGTGATGAAACCAAACTTCTTAGAATTAACGAACTTTTGCGCGATCCCATCGATTTCGCTTAGCCACGCCGTTTACGGCGTGGTTAGAGACGATTAATTTCGGAGGGCGTTCACGCCCTTGCATATTCCAAAGCCCGTGAACGGGCTGGGGATAATCTCATCTGCCACCCACGCCATAAATGGCGTGGCTATGCTAGAACAAACGCCGATCGGAGGAACCCGTTCGCTATTGCTCGCGGTTCTGATAATCTCACCGGTCGCTACCGATTGCGGTTCTGACCTAGATCTCGTCGAAATC
Source organism: uncultured Acidobacteriota bacterium (assembly GCA_902826795.1). Taxonomy (GTDB): domain Bacteria; phylum Acidobacteriota; class Blastocatellia; order Pyrinomonadales; family Pyrinomonadaceae; genus OLB17. The sequence continues at coordinate 67,765 of CADEGD010000013.1, forward strand.
CAAAACGACCTTGCCGCAGTTTCCTTCTTTGATGGCTTCGAAGCCTTTTTCAAAGTCTTTGTAGGAATAGCGGTGGGTGACGACGGGTTTGATGTCGACGCCGGCTTCGAGTAGGTTGGACATTTGGTACCAGGTCTCGTACATCTGGCGGCCGTAGATGCCTTTGATGGTGATCATGTTGAAGATGACGGTCTTCCAATTCACGTCGAACTCGGCGGAAGGAATGCCGAGGAAGGCGATCTTGCCGCCGTGGAACATGTTGGCGAGCATGTCTTTGAAGGCTGAGGGCACGCCGGACATTTCCATGCCGACATCGAAGCCTTCCTTCATGCCGAGCTCTTTCTGAACGTCTTTTATCGACTGCCTGCTGACATCGACGGCCTTTGTGACGTGGCCCATATCTTGGGCGAGTTCGAGGCGGAACGGGTTGACGTCCGTGATGACGATGTTGCGTGCACCGGCGTGTTTGGCGACCGCGGCGGCCATGATGCCGATCGGGCCGGCTCCGGTAATGAGTACGTCTTCGCCGAACACTTCGAATTCGAGCGCGGTGTGGACGGCGTTGCCGAACGGATCGAAGATCGCGGCAACGTCGAGATCAATTCCGGGCTTGTGTTTCCAGATGTTGGTCTGCGGGACGGCGATTAACTCGGCGAATCCGCCGTTGGTGTTCACGCCTACCCCGCGTGTGTTCGCGCACAACGCACGCTTGCCCGCCATGCAGTTTCGGCAGCGGCCGCAAACGAGATGGCCTTCGACGCTGACGATATCGCCGGCGGCGAAGTCGAGCACGTTCGACCCGACATCGACGATCTCACCGACGAATTCGTGGCCGATCGTGGTCGGGACTTTGATGGTGCTCTGCGCCCATTCGTCCCAGTTGTAGATGTGAAGGTCCGTGCCGCAGATGCCGCCGCGTTTGACGCGGATCATCACGTCGTTGATACCCATCTCCGGCTCGGCTACGTCCTCGATCCACAATCCCGGCTCGGCTTTGCTCTTTACGATTGCTTTCATTTGTTATGAGTTGATAAGCGGTTATCTTAGCAAACTTTTATTCAGCCACAGAGAACACTGAGAGCACTGAGATTTGCCGTAACTATAGCCGCTGTTACAATTAGTACCTTGCGGTCATCCGCCCATATTTAATGGAAGAACAAAAAAGACAGGTTGAGGGAATTCGAGACGCGTTCAGAGCAAAATTTGAGCGGTTCGCCGATGTCAGATCATCGGCCAACGATCTGAAGCTTGCGACCGCGGTTGCGTTGAGCAAGGAGCTTGCCGAGTTCAAGACGAAGCACACCGGTAAGAAGTCCGAGATCGCCGAAGCAATGAAGCTGATCGGCAAGGTCGACGCGGAAGAACGCGGTCGGTTTGGGCAGCTCGTTCAGTCGGTCGAGCGAGAGATTACCGAGGCGATCGACGAGGTCGAAGCCAAGCTGAACGGCTATATCTCGGACGCCCAGACCGAGCGCGAACGGGTCGATGTAACGCTGCCGGGCCGGCGTCCGCGCGTCGGGCATCTGCATCCGATCACGCTGCTGCGGCAGAAGATCGAGGACATTTTCGTTTCGATGGGCTACGCGATCGAGGACGACCGCGAGATCGAGACCGACTATTACAACTTCGACGCGTTGAACATCCCGGCCGATCATCCGGCCCGCGAATCGCAGGATACGTTTTACACGACCGATGGCTACGCATTGCGTTCGCAGACCTCGACAGTGCAGATCCGAGCGATGGAGCGTCGCGGAGTGCCGCTGCGTGTGATCGCCCCGGGAAGAGTGTTCCGCCGCGATACACCGGACATGACGCACACGCCGATGTTCCACCAGATCGAGGGCCTGTGCGTCGATAAGGGCATCACGATGGCTCATCTGAAGGGCACCGTAACCGAATGGCTGCGGCGGATGTATGGTTCAGATACCAAGACGCGCTTTCGCCCGTCGTACTTCCCGTTCACCGAGCCGTCGGCGGAGTTCGACTTCTCGTGCTTCGTCTGCCACGGAAGCGGGACGTCAAACGGAGACCGATGTCGCCCTTGCAAAGGCTCTGGTTGGATCGAGCTGGGCGGATCGGGCATGGTGCATCCGAACGTTCTGCGAGCCGTCGGCGTCGACCCGACCGTCTACTCCGGATTCGCCTTCGGCTTCGGCCTCGAACGCATGGCCGCCCTAATGTACAACATCGACGACATCCGCCATATGTTCGAAAACGACGTGAGGTTTTTGGAGCAATTTAACTAGTGCCTAACATAGCGCTTTTAGGCGACTCAATCTTCGACAATAAAGCGTATGTAGGCTCCGATCCCGACGTGGTTGGACACCTGCGAAGCTTGAAGCCAGATTGGACTTTCGACCTGCACGCTGTTGACGGGAATATGTCTCGGCACGTTTCCGACCAGATCACTTCTCTCAGCAGAGCAATCGATTTCCTGGTCATTAGCGCTGGTGGCAACAACGCAATCGATAATGCGGACATTCTGCAAATGCCTGCGTCGAGTTCGGCGGAGGTTCTTTCGAATCTCTCGGACCGGGCAGAAGCCTTTGAAAGGGAATATACTCGAATGCTAAACGATGTTCGAAACAGGTCTTCAACATGCGGTATGCACGATCTATTACCCGAATTTTGATGAGGACGCGATACAGAAAGTAGCGTGTGCCGCTCTCACTGTTTTTAATGATGTAATTCTCTACGCGGCTGCAAAACGAAGTCTTCCGGTTATCGACCTGCGCGTAGTCTGCAATCAGAAAACGGACTACGCTAACGAGATCGAGCCGTCAGGTACGGGCGGAGCAACAATAGCTTCCGCAATAATCGGAATGGTAGAAAAACGTATGTCCGGCGAATTGGGATGTGTAATTTACAGCTAGTCTCTTGCCTTTACACCAAACCCGCTATACAATTCCCGCACTTAGTTAGCAACCAAGTTCGGCCGCCGGAGCTTTATCCCGCAAGTCCCACGCTTCGACCGATAGCCGAAGCCCCTAAATAGTCCGCTGGCGAAATTGTTCTCTAACCGTTTCGCGTTACCTTTTCCCAGTGGTCTAAGTCTGTTCGTTCCCCCCGCACGCAACCAACAAAGTAGGAGGAAAACTATGAGCGATGAGTCCAGACGCAGAAATGAAGATGGCCCGCGGTTCGGTATTTCCCGCCGCAGGTTTATCCAGGGGACCGTTGCCGCGATGGGTGCTGCCGGTTTTGCACTCGGGCAACGAACGACATCACAAGAAGAACTAGTTTCGAAACCATTCATACCTGACGGACCGGAATCGGTCGACTGCGGCTGCGTTAACGAGGCCGCACTTCCGCTGATAGCCGCGGCCAGCATCGGCGGAAAGTATTTTGGGCTGGTCGGTGATAAAGACGGCCCGGAGATCTATTCGCTAAGTATTGATAAAGGCGGACAACTTTCGCCTGAGTCGCCTTTGAAAACGGATCTTCCCGAAGGCTTCGTATTCGGATCGATCGGCATTGCCCGCGGCGGACTCGTCATCAGCGGCGGGCTGCCATTCGTCGTTGAGACACTCGAAGTGGATTACGAAATGACCGAGGACGTTCGTGCCGCTATGAACAACGACGTTCCACCCGGAATCCCGACGACGGGCCGCGAACGTGTGGACATAATGGGGCTGCGGCCGGCTCTTTTCATCGTGAACGGCACTTCGGCGGCGCCGATTCTGCTGCCCGACATGCCGAAGCGATCGTTCGCGGTTGCGACTGCGGTTACTCAATCGAACAACGGAGGATTGGCTCTCCTCGTCGAGCATTCGGACGGCGTCAACGAAAGCTATTACGCTTCGGCGATTGACGTCGTCGAAGAATCCAAGAATGGTTGGCAAACCTGGAGCGCCGGTCGAACGTTGGGCGAGAGCGGTCCGAATCATTTGGCCATATCCGCCAGCGGACTTGCCGTCGGCGTCAACACGGAGCAGGGTTCGTATATGGCTTCGCAAGACACCGTAACAGCAAAGTCTCCGATTCTTTCATCGCAAAGCCGCATTGTCGCACTTGTATCTAACGCGGGCGGCAGCGTGACCGCGCTACTGAAAGATCAAGCCGGCCGGCGAGTTTGGTCGTCGGTTTCGGCTGAGGGCCGATTCACCGCTGGATCCACGGTGGAAATGGCGGGCGATGAAGTGATCGGAGCTGTGGCGGTTTCGGGAACGAAGGGAGAGGTCATCCTGCTCGGCCGTCGCTCGGCGGCCCTTGTCAAAAATATTCCGGCTTTTGTCAGCCGTGCTAATGGAGGACGATTCTAATGTCATGTAGAAACACGAGTCCCATTATTCGAAATTACATTGGCAACACGGCCTGGGATCTTCGCTACCGCAACGCTTACACCGGCGGATGCGGCGGCGGTTACGGTTCGCACACAGGTCAGACGAACTTCGAGTTCAACTCCACGTTCCACGCGTCCTGCGGCAGTTGGATCGACTACGTAAACACCTACAGCGGCTATCCATCGATCGATTGGGTTGGGTCGGTCGGCGTGACGGTCTGCAAGTCGGGCTTCCACGGCGAAGGACGAGCATTCGACCTTTCGCAGATCAGGTTCAGCACGGGTAACTATTTCGACATGAACGTCGAGTGGCGTGAAGATTGTACGACCACGCGGTGGATCCGAGCGTACCTCGCGACTGCGGCGAGTCTTCGCCGTTTCTGCGGCACCGTGCTGACGGCGTGGTACAACACGGCCCATCACGACCACATCCACTTCGACAACGGCACCGCCGTTCTGCCGATTCGAACAGGCTCCGTAACCGACGCTTCCCTGATCCAGGCTTCGTGCAAATACCTGAACAACGAAACGGGCCTCGTGATCGATGGAGATTGGGGTCCGGCGACGGAGAGTGCTTACGGCCGTCTCTTAACAAAGCTGAAGATGCAGTGCAAGAGCCCGAAGACGAACACGGCGGACGCCTTGCTCCTGCTGCACTTGATAGCCAGAACCGGATTCCCCGGCCAGGCGGCGGGTTTTTACGTCGGTCCTTGCTAGACCGCAGAGTAAAAGATGATTGAAGACGAGCCGCGAAAAGCCAAAACTTTCGCGGCTTTTGCGTGTACGTCTATGTTTCGACCGCCCCAGAATGTATCCTTAAAGGCATTGCTTTGACGCATATGAAGATTCTCGTTACAGGTGCTACAGGTTATATAGGCGGGCGGTTGATACCGGAACTGCTCGCGGCGGGGCACGAGGTGCGGGCGTTCGTGCGTGATCCAGACCGGCTGGAAGGCAAGAAGTGGTTCTCGCAGGTCGAAGCGGTTAAGGGAGACCTCGGCGATTACGAAAGTTTGGAGAAAGCTTTCGACGGGATCGACGCGGCATACTTTCTCGTACACGCGATGTACTCGGGCGACGATTTCGCTGAGCGTGAGAAAGATTACGCCGAGAATTTTTCCGAAGCATCGGCGAACGCGAAGCACGTGATCTATCTCGGCGGCTTGCTGCCTGAAGGCGAGAACGTCTCGGAGCATCTGAAAAGTCGGGCGGAGGTTGGAGCGATACTTCGTAGGAATCGTAACGCGACCGAGTTTCGTGCGGGGCCGATAATCGGCTCGGGATCGGCGTCGTTCGAGATGGTGCGATATCTGACCGAGCGTCTGCCGATCATGATCGTGCCGCGTTGGGTAAAGAACGAAGTTCAGCCGATCGCGGTTCGAAACGTAGTCGAATATCTCGTCGCCGCGCTCAGTAAAGAGCCGCTGGGCATTGTCGATATCGGAGCCGACGTTCTGTCGTTCCGCGGAATGATGGAGACGTTTGCCGAAGTTCGCGGACTGAAGAGAGTGCTGATCCCGGTGCCGGTTTTGACGCCACTACTTTCTGGCCTTTGGGTCGGGCTGATCACGCCGGTGCCAAACTCGCTTGCGGTGCCGCTCGTCCAGGGGATCATTAATCCGGTTCTTGGCAACACGTCACACGCGCGCGAGATCTTTCCTGAGATCGAGCCGATGCCTTATCGAGAGGCGGTCGAGCGGGCTCTGAAAAAGATCGCGCAGCACGCGACTGAAACGCGTTGGGCCGATTCGCTCGGCGACGGCGAGACGTATAAGCTTACCGACAAAGAAGGAATGATCGAGGAAGTTCGCACCGTCAGAACGAGTGCTTCTCCCGCCTCAGTGTTTTCGAGCTTCACCAGCATCGGCGGAGAAAAGGGTTGGCTGACGTGGAACTGGGCGTGGAAGATCCGCGGTGCCATAGACTCGTTAATCGGCGGACCCGGACTCAAGCGCGGCCGACGACATCCGACCGAGCTTCAAGTCGGCGACGCTCTGGATTTTTGGCGGGTCGAGGATATGGAGCAGGATCGTCATCTACTCTTGCGCGCCGAAATGAAAGTTCCGGGCAAGGCGTGGCTCAGGTTCGAGGTCTTACCGGAGGCTGGCGGCAGCAAGTTCGTTCAAACGGCGACGTACGCTCCAAAGGGATTGCTCGGCATGCTTTATTGGTATGCGCTCTTCCCTGCCCACTTGTTCCTATTTGGCAGAATGGCAGAGCGAATCGTACAAGGCGGCGAGGCATTTGAAACTGACATTTCGAAAATGCCGCAAACTGTTTAGCAAATGGATATTGGTATGCTTGTTGATATCAACCTTTCGCCGGATATAAGAAAAAGAAGGCCGTGATAAACTTGAAAACAGGAGGCTTATGTCAATGACTACCATTGAAGGCATTGTAAAGAATGGACAGATCGTTCTGCCCGAAGGCGCGGTCTTGCCGGAATCTACAAGGGTATACATTCAGTTTGCTGACGAGCCGCAACGTCGGCCCCGTGTTATGAGCCCGCGGCTGAAGAATCGTTCAGATGCAAAGCTTTTTGTTAAGGTGGTCGAGGATATCCCTGATGACGAAGTATAGTTCCTCGTACGATCCACCTGCTGTTCTCGCAAAAGTTGCATTGAAAAAGGTCGAGGGTGGGGAACGATTGCGAAATGTCGAAATGCTAGTTGATACCGGCTCCGACATCACACTGCTCCCAAAATCTGACTTACTTAAATTGCAGTTTGACCCCGATAAAGTAGAAACGGTCTCGCTGATCGCTTTCGACGGCTCAATCGTCCAATCCGACACTTACTTTCTACAGATCGACTTCCTCGGCCAACGATTTACGGGGAACTACTGTGCTATGGACGGTCCCGTTGGAATACTCGGTCGAGACGTGCTGAATAAGGTGTCAATACTTCTCGACGGCCCAAATCTAGAATGGGATATCGTCAAGGCCTGATCCAATGAACATCAGTTACAACTGGCTCAAAGAGCTTATCGATATTGAACTCTCGCCCGACGAAACGGCGAGGGCGCTGACGCGCGTCGGGCTCGCGGTCGAGGGCATTCATCCGCACAAAGATGATTTCGTGCTCGACATCGACCTCACGTCGAACCGGCCTGACTGCCTTTCGCATCTCGGCGTCGCAAGAGAGTTGAGTGCCTCGACGGGTAAAACGGTGTACGTCGATCGACGAAGTTTCGATCGTCTGCCTGACGCTCCGTTCCCTTCCCTGCTCGCCGCTGACGTCGTGCGGATCGCCGACCCGGATCTATGTTATCGGTTCACCGCCCGCATCGTTCGCGGTATCACGGTCGCGCCGTCGCCGCAGTGGCTGGTGGACAGGCTTGAGGCACTGGGTGAGCGGTCGATCAACAACGTCGCCGACATCACGAACTATGTAATGCTCGAGCTCGGCCAGCCGATGCACGCTTTTGACATCGACAAGCTCGCGGAGAATCGGCTGATCGTTCGTCGGGCGAGAGCGGGCGAAAAGATCACGACGCTCGACGAAGTTGAACGCGAATTGGATGAGTCGATGTTGATGATCTGCGACGCGGAGAAACCGGTGGCAGTCGCCGGCGTGATGGGCGGCCTCGACAGCGGAATCAGCGTCGAAACCAGGAATGTTCTGCTTGAGGTTGCCTATTTCGACCGTGCAAGTATTCGTCATACTTCGCGAAAGTTGGGATTGGCGTCGCAGGCAAGCTATCGTTTCGAGCGCGGCGTTGACATCGAAAATCTCAAGCGAGCGTCGGATCGCGCGACGCAATTGATATGTGAATTGGCCGGCGGTACGGCTAGCGAGTTCATCGACGTGTATCCGAACCGTCAGGCCGTAAAAGAAGTTGAATCAACGGATATTTCCGCCGCCACCAAACGGCTTTCAAGCCTCGATGTGCCCATCGAAGAATGCGTTCGCATCCTCTCGGCACTCGGCATTTCGCCGAAGCTTGAATCGGACGGAAGCTCGGTCGGATCTCACACGTTTACGGTTCCGACCTGGCGACACGACATCGCGATCGAGGAAGATCTTGTCGAGGAAGTCACGCGGCACGCGGGCTATGAAAATATCGAGGCCGAGCTTCCCGCCGCCTTCGGTGCGGGCGAGTATCAGCCGACCGAATCTCGAAAAATGCGGATCCGCAAAGGCCTGAGTGACGTCGGGTTCGATGAAGCGATCGGCTACAGCTTTATCGATACGAAACACGACGGCATCGTGCAGGAAGTGCCGGAATTGCTAAACGGCTCGATCGAACAGCCGTTTGTCGAACTGCGCGATTCGGTGATCGAAGGCGCGGTCCGAATGCGGCCGACACTGATCCCCGGCTTGCTCGACGCCGTTCGCCACAACATGAACTTCCAACGCAAGGACCTCAAGCTTTTCGAGATCGGGAAGGTATTCGCAGCCGACGGCGAAGGAGGTCTGCCGAAGGAACGTGAGATTTTTGCTATCGCTTTGACCGGCGGTTTGTTGAATGAAAATCAAACGACGCCGATCCGCGAACTCGGATTTTTTGACGCCAAAGGCGCGCTCGAAATGGCGCTCGACGCAGTCGGTGCGGGTGAGGTGTCGCTCGCCGCTACAGAGGTCAAACACCTCCGCCGAGGGCAAGCCGCCGCAGTATCCATCAACGGAAAACCGGTCGGGTATCTGGGAAAGCTGAATGAGGAAATCGCGGCGAATTACAAATTTAAACAACCCGTGTTCGTAGCCGAGATCGATCTGCAGGCCGTACTCGAGCATCAGCCAACTCCCATTCGATATCGCCCGCTGCCGAAGTTTCCTGGAATCGTCAGGGATGTTTCGTTCGTCGTCGATCGATCGATGGCATACGGAGCCATCAGGCAGACCGCCTTAAACTCGGGCGTCGAGCTACTTCGATCCGTCGATTTCGTCGACGTCTTCGAGGGCAAAGGCCTCGGCGATGACGAGCGGTCGCTCACGATGCGCTTCAACTATCGCAGCGACGAACGCACGCTGATAGAAGACGAGGTGACGAACGCGCACGAGAAAGTTTTGGAACACCTGGCTTCCACGCTCGGTGTAAAGCAGAGAATATAGGTCGCGGTGTTAACAACTTGAACTTTCCGGTCAAAGCATCCATAATCGGAAATCCAAGTTTCATACCCCCCACAAATTGGAGAGAGGCTGAATGAACGGCTTAACGGGAATGGAGAAATTCTCGCATCTCGAGGACAAGATTTACTTGACCATCGAATATGCGAAAAAGATGCGCGAAGAAAAAGAGAAAGTTGAAAAAGAACTTCACGAACTCAGGCGCAGCACTCACCAGATACGCGAAGAGCGAACGCAGATGGAAGACAAGATCGCGAATCTTTTATCCGAACGCGACGCAATTCAACTGAAGGTCGAAGCGATGCTTGACGCGATAACTATCATCGACGGCGACGTTGCTCATGCGATCGGGAGACACGCATCATGAACGCCGGCCAAAAAGCAGATCCGGAACAGACGGTTCGCGTCGAGATCTACAACCAGACCTATAGCATCCGCTCGGATGGCGATAACGATTACATTCATACGCTTGCCGACTACGTCGACCGAAAGATGCGCGAGATATCGTCTGGAACTTTCACGGTCGACTCTTTAAAGGTCGCAATCCTTGCCGCATTGCACATTGCCGACGAACTTCATCAACTGCAGGACGTTCGGCATCAAACCGATATGCAACTCGCATCGCGAAGCGCCGAATGCGCGGAAATGCTCGACCGGGTTTTGAAGTACAAAGAAGCTCCGCCGCAGGAACTGGAAATGGAACAGTAGAAGGTTTAAAAGTCTAAAAAGTAGAAAGGTGAAAAAGTGTGCGACGACTCACTTTTTCACCTTTCCACCTTTAAACTTTCGCGCGACTTTGACTGTGGTAGAATATCCATCGGCGAAAGATGTTACTGCGTGGTTCGACACCGACGCAAAAATAATTGAGCCAACACTTGAATTGAGGGGGGCCGATGCCGGTTCCAGTGCAGATCTTCTACGGGAGTTTGCCAGAGGCTCCGGCTAATGCGTTTCTTCGGAGGCGTGACGCCACCCACCTGTAAATACAGGTTCAATTCATGCGTTCGGAACGGCTGTCGCGGTTACTTTCGCTCTTCTAAGATCTCTTTCTTTTCCGACAGCAGATCCGGCGACGTTTCTTCCAATTCAAATATCGCCTCTTCGTGAATCCGTGCGGCTTCAAGCGCGAGTGGAAGCTGCGAGGCGCGAGCGGCGAGCTTCTTCAGCGCGACCTCGGTATCCGCAAAACTTCCGCCTCGCGATGCCGCCGCCTCGATCATCTCAAGCCTCGACTCGGCTTCGGCCAGCATCTGCTTCGCTTCATTGTGGATCGACCCGATCTTCTCGTTGTCAGCAGCAAGCTCATCCAAAAAACGCTTGGCATTCTCCGGCTTAAGCGACCTCAGTTTCTGCTCGCGTCGCTTCACGGCCTGAAGCTCTTTTCGCGACGACCTCACGATCCGCGTCGCCGTCAAACGTGACGCAAGCGTCTCGCGATATGCATCCTCGATCAGCGGATCGGCAGCTTTCAGTGCCTTCAACGCACGCTTTTCCGAAGGCTTCAGCTCCTTTCGAAACCAATCGATCTCGCCCGCCCCGATGCCGCCAGCGGCGATGCGTTCGCGCATCTGTTTAGTCCATTCCTGGTGCTTGTAAAACGTATAACCCGAAATAGACAGCCCGATCACCAGCCCGATCACGCTCAGCACAAATCCGATAAACAGCGACGAGATAGCGAACGCGGGCGACGTGCTGAGCAAAAGCGTGATCAGCAGAAACAAAATGAACGGGACCATCGTTAAGATGATCGGCGACGATATGCCGACTATCCGCAGATTTCGGCCGCGGACAAGCTCGGCTTTCGTGATGTCTCTTGATCGAACCAAGTCACTCATTCTTAAGCGTTTACTTTACAAACAGCGTAGATTTAATTCAAACTAGCGGTTGTTTCTATGAGTTTCAGATCGCGAATCTTGTTTGCAGTAGTTTTGCTCACGGTATGCGGCGCGTCGGTTATCGGCCAGGCTCCGAGCCCGACTCCACGAGGCGACGTTCGCACCGTATCGATCCCGATCTCGATCTTCACCAAGCAAGAACTGAAAGAAGACCGCCTTCAGGAGTTTCTTCAGCTCGACCGCCTGATCGTAAAAGAGGCCGGTGACGAGCAGCAGATACTCTCGATCAGAAGTATCGAAGAAGCACCGCTCGCTCTCGCCGTTCTGATCCAGGATGACCTCGGCTCCGAGTTTAATCTACAGATCGCTGAACTAAAGAAATTCATCACCGCTCTTCCGCGCGGCTCGCGTGTGATGGTGGCCTATTTGCGAGGCGGGTCGGCACAGATCCGGCAAAGGTTTACGACCGACCTCGAGGCTGCCGCGAACTCGCTCCGGATCGTCTCATCGAGCAACGCTACCGCACCGAGAAGCCCGTTTGACGGCGTGATCGATATGCTAAACCGTTTCGACGCCCTGCCAGCCGGGAGACGCGCTGTCTTGCTGGTGTCTGACGGTGTCGATCTTTCCTCCGGCATCTCGAACGCGTCGCCGAGCCAAAGCGTCGATCTCGACCGCGCGATCTTGAGAGCACAGCGAAAAAGTGTAGCGGTGTTCTCGGTTTATTCGCCCACAAGCTCGAATCCGAATGAGAATTCTACGCTCACCCTCTTCGGGCAAAGCGCCCTTCAAAAACTCTCGGACGATACCGGCGGAAGGGCATTTTTTCAAGGCTCCGCTGCCCCGGTCAGTTTCGTACCCTTCTTCAAAGATCTCAGCCTGCTGCTAACGCGGCAGTTTCTGCTTACCTATCTTTCGACTCACATGAAAAAGGGTTACTACAAAGTGCATGTCACGAGCACGAATCCCGAGGTCAAGGTCGAGCATCCGCGCGGATATTACTATCGCTGATTCAGGCGAATACGGCAGACTGGGCAAACGCTTACGTCCTCTTTCATCAGCAGCCCGATCCAAAAGAAAATAAAAGTAAAAACAAGCAGCAGCGAAAAGATGATCCAACCCGCTGTAGATATGCGTCGTTCTATGATCGGAAGGTAGTGAGTTCCGCAGTTCGGGCAGCGATAGTTGCCGGTGATGTCTCGCGGGGAGTTTAACGACATCGCTTGCGGACCGGGCGCAATATTCGGATTAACGCCCGGGAAGTGTTCGACGGTCGAGCGTTGACGGCTACCCGCCTTCGTCTGAAACTCGTCGGTCTTCCACGAGTAAGGCCGCCGGGCGTTCATCGGGTCGGCCGGCTGAAAGTATGGGTCCGGCATCCGGCTGCCGCAGAAACGACAAAACTTACTCTCTACCGAGTTCGCTTGTCCGCAATTTGTACATTGGTTCGATGCCACGTTTATCTGAACGCAATATTACACTTAAAAGTTCTGGAATGTGACCCGCTCACCCGAACGGATGGCGTGATATACCGATTCGACAAGCTCGACCGATTTGAACCCGTCGTCGGCAGTGACGGGCGGCGGCGTGCCGTCAAGGATCGCGTCGAGGAACGCCTTGTCCTCTTGAACGTAACCCCACTTCTCTTCTTTCTCAACCATGTGGAAGGAGTGCGTTTCGAAGTTGGGATCCATTCCGCGTGAATCGAGCAGCCGTTCCATCTCTTCGGTCATCAACGTCCGGTGATGACAAAAAACCTCGATCCGCTCGAACGGAAAATGCCAACTCGCGTCGGACGACGAGGCAAAAGTGCAGTGAAAACCGTTCTTGAATTTGAAGATAACCGAAAACTCGTCAAGCTCGGGATACTCGTGCTGCGATCCGTAAGCAACCAATTCTTCGATCTCGCCGAACTGAAACCGCAGCATATCGAAGAGGTGAATCGTCGTCTCGTAAAGGAAGCCGCCGGTCACGTTCACGTCGCCCGTCCAAACCGGATTCTTCAGCTCGCCGCGGTTCATCTTGATGTGAGCCGAGTGAGGGCTGTCTTCTTCGAGAAGCTTTTTGAGCGTCGTATAAGCCGGCGCGTAGCGCCGGTTGTGGCCGACCTGAAAGACTTTCGAACTTGCGTTCGCCGCATCTCGAAGTTCCCTCGCATCGTCGATCCCGATCGCAAACGGCTTTTCGCAAAATACGTGCTTCCCTTCGGCGATCGCGTGCAGGACCACTTCCTTGTGAGTCCGATTCGGCGAACAGATCAGCACGGCGTCGCAATTCTCCATCAGCTCGTCACGAGACGAACACACCTTCCCGCCGAACGTCTTCGCCGTCCGCTCGGCACGCTCGGGAACGATGTCGAACAGCGCCGCAACCTCGGCTCGCTCGTCACGCGAATGTATCCGGCCGTGAACGTTGCCGATATAGCCCGTCCCGACTATTCCAATTTTCACCTTGTCCATTGATTTTTTAATGGCCGCAAAAAGTCATAAAAGTCGCAAAAGGTTATTTCTTCTGCTTTTTTGCGCGTTCTGCGCCTTTTCGCGGCGATAAATCTTACCAACTTCCGCCTGCCGCATACTTCCCCAATCCCAACGCCTGCTCTGCAGCAGCCTTTGATTTAACCGCGACTTCGAACGGGTCTTGCTCCCAATATTCTGGGCGAAAGATCTCGACGCTTGCGGGGCCGTCGTAACCGATCTTATCGAGTATCGCCTTCATCTCGCCGATCGGCAGCACTCCTTCACCCGGATAAAGCCGCTTCGAATCGTTCAACTGATCTTTCGGCAGGTCTTCGGCTCCGTTGATGTGAAATATGAAAAGCTTTGCCGGATCGAGATTCTCCAACGCATCGAACGACGAGCTTCCGGCGTAGAAATGATACGTATCGATCACGTTCCCGACCGACTCGCGTCCGACGAGATTGACGATCTTGCTTCCGAGGTCGAGCGTCGTTACCGAATTCCCTGCTTCGCCTAAGAACTCAAACCCGATCTTGATGCCGTAAGGCTCGGCGATGTCGGCAAGCTCATTTAGCACTCGCACCGACTCTTCGATCGTCTCTTCATCGGTCTTTGGCCCCTGCCGCAACGCTCCCGGAACTGACAGCACATATGGACAGCCGATCGCCTGCGAGATCTCGCTAAGCTTCGCGCATTCTTCCTTGATCGCGGCGTAATCTTCATCCGATCGCCACGTTATATGTTCGAGCGTATTGATCGACAGCACGCCGATTCCCATCTCCGCGAGCAAAGCCTTCAGATCATCGACCGTCTTCGTTTCGAGGTAATCGTAAAGCTTGTTCGACCGCAGCTCGACCAGTTCATAGCCCGCCGCAGCCGCCGCCCTGATGTCCGTCTCGAGGTCCGCCCTTATCGTCGTCGCCCCGTTCAATGCCAGTTTCATAAACCCCGATTTTATCACGGACGGAACGCGAACTTTAGTTCGCACCAAGCGTGGGCGGACTAAAGTCCGCGTTCCACGGCAACTCCGATCATTGCCCCGTCGTCTAAGGTTCGGCTAAGCTAAAGATGCTCACCCGCTTTACCAACATATGAAACTAGCCGCACTCATTCTCACGCTATTCGCATTCACCGCCATCGGCCAGACGTCTGACGCCGCGCTTAGACGCATCACCGAAGCCGACAGAGCATCGCGCGACGCATCGGGCAAGCTGCCTGTATTATCTGCCGCCGAGCATTTATCGCGTGCTGAAACTTACATGGCAAACCGCTTGTTTCCTCAGGCGAGGGAGCATTGGGCGATCATGATGCGTGAATATCCTGACGACGCTGGAATTACAAAAGCCCTTTTCGGGACCGGGCGCTCATATATGTGGGAACGCGACTATGCAAAGGCCGTCGAGTGGTTCGATAGGCTGACGAGAGATCACCCGATGACCAAGGACGGCCGCGAAGGCCTGAACTTCAAGGGTGCGTCATACGTGCGGATGAACAAGCATCTCGAAGCGTTCAAAACTTACGAGCAATACACAGTGATGTTCCCCGACGGCGAACGCATCGAGTCGGCACATCTAAATATCATCGACTCTCTTCGTGAGGCCGGTAAATATGACGACGCGAACAAATGGGTCGCAACGACCGTAACAAAATTCGCCGGCAAGCCGACCGAGATAAACGCAATGCACGCACGGCTTCGAATGGAGATCTTCCGCGAGAATTGGAGCGGTGCGATCTCCGTCGCCGATTCCCTTCTGGCCGGAAAATCATTCTCGGGCTCAATGGCTACCGCAGATGAGATCAGATATCTGCGGGCATTCGCACAATCAAAGACCGGCAACACGAATGCATTCTCGGCGATCACTCCATCCGCGACTTCTTACTTCAGCGGACTCGCAGCGGACCGCGCCGCGAAGGGTTCGAACGTAAAACTCATCGCTAGCGTCACGCCAAAATACTACTCAGATTATCCGGTGATGTTTCAGGCCGACCTACTTCGTGAGGCAAAAAAACGTAAAGTCGATCCGCGGTTCATGCTCGCGATCATGAAGCAGGAAAGTTCTTTCCGCCCGAACGCAAAATCGCCCGCCGGAGCACGCGGCCTGTTGCAGTTCGTTTACGACACGGCGATCAAATATAAAGACACCGCCGGATACCGAAACCTCCAACCGGACGACCTTTACAAACCTTCCGTCAACATCGCTCTCGGAGCCGAATACATACGCTTTCTCAAAGACGAATTCGGCGGCCTTTACGAAGGCATCGCGGCCAGCTACAACGCAGGCGAAGACAACGCCCTACGGTGGCTGAACCGCTCAAAACCAAAAGACCCCGGCATCTTCACCGCTGAAGTAGGCTTCGCCGAAACGAAAAACTACGTCTACAAAGTAATGACCAACTACCGCATCTATCGCGAACTCTACGACGAGAATCTGCAAAGACGCGGAATTCTAAATTCTAAATTTCACATTCTAAATTGATGCCGGAACACGGATCTCCAACTCAATGGAGAATTGAGAATGTAGAATTTGGGAATTACGCGGGGGCAACCGCCGCTTTGGGCTGACGGGTTGGTTTTGCGATCTTGATCTGAAATTACTTATGAAGTTTTTTTCTCGACCGGCTTACGCGAGACCGTCGCGACTTGGTTGAGATCCAAAATGAGAATTCCGTCCTTGTTAACCTTGGCGTCGGTAAACATGACCACGCTTTTGGGCTGGATGCGATATTTCCTGCAGAAAGAAAGGGCGTGCAGCACTCGTCCGTTGGGGGAACTGTCGCCTTTGCGCTTTAATCGGTAGGAGCCGGGTTTATCGATCGGCGTGCGGATGAGTCCGACCGTCGCCTGCTTTCGGTCGTATAACACCTGAACGGCATCGGGTTCGCCAAGCGCTTTCATCGCAGTTGGATTCAGATAAAAACGTCCTTTGTCGTTGAGCGTAACGCGGATTCGATCGCGGCTGTTCGGACCAGGCTCGGCAAAGTGGGCTTCCCAATTATATTGCATATAGAGGTTGTAGCATATGTGCAACGCTATTGCAACTAAACGCACGCGAACGGATGATTAACTTTAAAGTTGTCGGACGCTCTTGTGAACTTTGTGTCCCCAACTCTGTGAACTCCGCGGTTAAAAAATCTTGATCACGTAAGCGCGAAATAAAAGTACAAAGATCACCGGGCCAAAATCCGGCAAAATCCGAAGAGCCCGTCGAATCGAAATTTCCACGCCACTCCCGACACGCCGGATTCAGGCTTGAAAATGAAGAAAAAATGAGCTGCGCCAAATGAAAAAACTGCTGCGCCAAACCTAAAAAGGGTCGAATGAGTCCAAATTCGATCTTCTCGTCGGCGGCGCCGTTTTGCATATCTCTATCCTCTCTGTTCACGAGGCTTACGACTCGAATGGATAGGCATCGTCGCCGGATTCGGTGTAAAATCGTCAGATATGAAACTCGGAGCCCTGCGTCAAACCTTGGCGATCTTCCTCGTCTCGTTCATCTTCCTCTCTTCGATACCAAGCTCATTCGCTCTCTCTTCGCCCGACCCGGTTCGCGGCAAAAACGCGATGGTCGCGTCACAACACGAGCTCGCTTCGAGAATAGGCGTCGACATCTTAAAGAAAGGCGGAAACGCTGTAGATGCAGCAATTGCAGTCGGCATTGCCCTGGCTGTTGTCTATCCCGAGGCTGGAAATATAGGCGGCGGAGGCTTCATGCTGGTCCGGTTCAAAGATGGCCGAACGACCGCGATCGACTATCGTGAGATGGCTCCGAAGGCCGCACATCGCGATGTCTTTGTCGATGAAAAAGGCGAGCTTACCCGTGGCGAAGGCGGCTCGACAGTCGGTTATCGGGCCTCGGGCGTACCGGGGACGTTGGCCGGCTTCGAAATGGCGTTCAAGAAATATGGCTCGGGCAAGGTCAAGTGGAGCGATCTGATCGATCCGTCGGTGCGGCTCGCAGAAAACGGTTATGTGCTTACTCACCGTCTCGCTCAGCTTTTATATGGCTATCGCGAATGGCTGGCGAAGTATCCTGACAGCAATCGGATCTTTTTGCGGGACGGAAAGTATTATCAGGAAGGCGAAAACTTCAAACAACCGGAGCTTGCCGAAACGCTAAAGCGGATAAGCAAAGACGGGGCAAAGGACTTTTATACAGGCAAGACGGCTCAGATGGTCGCGGCCGATATGGCTGCAAACAAAGGGCTTATCACGCTCGAAGATCTAAAGAACTACGTCGCCAAAGAACGCGTCCCCCTAAAAGGCACGTACCGCGGACACGAGATCGTAACGATGCCTCCGCCTAGCTCGGGCGGAATCGTGATGCTGCAGGTTTTGAACATGCTCGAGGGCTATGACGTTCGGTCGATGGGCAGCGGTTCGTCTGCCAAGCTCCACGTACTGGCCGAGGCGATGAGGCGTTCCTTTGCAGACCGTGCGGAATACATGGCCGACCCTGATTTTGCCGAGGTCCCGGTCGCAAAGCTGATCGATAAAAAGTATGCGGAAGAGCGGCGCTCGACGATCGATCTCAATAAGGCCTCGGCCAGCAAAGACGTCAAATTCGGCTCCTTTTCAACGTCAAGCGAGGGCACTGAAACTACGCATTACACGGTCGTCGACGCAGAAGGTAACCTCGTCTCAAACACCTACACG
Source organism: uncultured Acidobacteriota bacterium (assembly GCA_902826795.1). Taxonomy (GTDB): domain Bacteria; phylum Acidobacteriota; class Blastocatellia; order Pyrinomonadales; family Pyrinomonadaceae; genus OLB17. The sequence goes on from CADEGD010000013.1 coordinate 86,064, forward strand.
ATCAACGATCTGTACGGCTCGCGGGTCACGATCAAGGGCACTGGCGTGCTAATGAACGACGAGATGGACGACTTCGCTGCCCGGCCCGGACGCCCTAATTTATTCGGTCTCGTGCAAGGCGAACGCAATAAGGTCGAGGGCGGCAAGCGTCCGCTATCGTCGATGACTCCAACGATCGTAATGACCAAGGACGGCAAGCCGTGGTTCGCCCTGGGAGCACGCGGCGGCCCACGCATCATATCGGCCGTCATGCAGTCCGTGATCAACGTTATCGATCACGACATGAACATCCAACAAGCGATCGATTCGCCTCGGATACACATGCAGTGGCTGCCTGATGAACTCGCCTACGAGATGTACGGCATATCGCCCGACACAATGAAGATCCTCACCTCATACGGCCACAACTTTGCTCAACGGCCCGGGAACATTGCCTCGGCAACAGGCATTATGATCGATAAAGACGGCATTCGCCTGGGTGCGATCGATTCGCGAAGCGATGGGGTTGCGGTGGGTTATTAGGTTTTATCCCTACTCAACTCGCGCGTCGTGGGTTCCGTTATGCTGGGAATAGGTTCAAGCTGATTCGTGGTTACCGCCTCGTGCTTCATGAAGACTTGAACTGGCACTGAAGTTCCTTCGGGAAGCGATTTGCCAATTTCCGGTTCAGGGATGGAAGAGATCTTACGCTTAGACGTTGATGTAAAGCCGAGAGCGTTGCTTTCGAATAAAAGAGCGTAAATCGTTCGAAAAACACCCACCACGATCAGTATCATAGATAGCATGATCGCGTAAGTACTCATGTCCCGATGTACGAACGCATCCAATAGCTGACCGACTATAAACACAACCGGGACGGACGCGAAGATCAGGAAGCTTTGCAACAATCCGCGTCGAAGCCTTGAGCTTTTTGGCGAGTTGGTGAGAAACAGCTCGATCTCTGACAACTGAAAGCCGCACTTCGAGCAAAAGCTCGTTTCATTCGAAGTTCTTTCTTGTCCACACTGAGGGCAATACATCTTCACTCACGATCGAGCAGCTTCGTCGTCGAATCAGTCACGCTTCCCGGCGTCGGGGCAAGGTCGTTGGTATCTCGCCAGTTTCCGGCCCCGGAAGGCGGAGCGTAGGCATTTACTGGCATCGATTGGGCAGGTGGTAACTCGCCCGCTCTTTCCCGGCCTGCGAGGATCGGGGTCGAAGCGAGTACCTTCTCTTCAAGAGTTTTTCCACCCGGTTCACCTGATTCGAACATCAACGCATAGACCACCCGAAGCAGCCCTCCGACAAAGAATAAGATCGCAGATATAGCTACAAAAAAAGGCTCTGCGTCGATCGCAACGGTCAATATTGCCGTGATCGGAACTACGAGAAAGGTCAGCAGAAAGAAGAATACGCCTTGCATCACGCCTCGCCGGCGAGGAGAACCGGCTGAAAACCATGCCCCTTGCTGATTGGGCACAAGGCCTTCATTAGCGACCACCTGAGCGATTCCGGTCAAAAGAAATCCGCATCGCGAACAGAATCGCGTTTCATCTGAAACTTGTTGCTGTCCGCATCTCGGGCAGTGCATCTATTCGTCCTTTGTCAGCAGCTTGGTTGTCGAATCAGTGACGCTTCCCGGCGTCGGAACGAGGTCGTTCGTATCTCGACAAGCACCGTGCGGAGCGGTATATGAACTAACCGGCACCGATTGCTGAGGTGGTAAGGCGTGCTGATTTTGAGGCGATCCGTAAAGTCCCGTCGCCTGAGCCTGACGGGCTTCAAGAGCGGGAATCGAGATGGTTTTCTGTGATTTCTTCAGGAAACCGAGCGAAAAGATCATTAGGAGGATCGTCGTAAAAAGGCCAAATACTGCGGAGACCCCGGCGATCTCTTCCGCGTCACCCAGACCCGCAAAAGCTGGGATCATCATTACGAAAGTCACGAACCAAAGCAGCGAAAAGATCACGCCGTTCTTTCGCGTGAAGCAACATTGATTCTGCTGATAAAGCTCCGCAAGAGGCGGAAACATACAGTTATTTGCGATA
>CADEGD010000014.1 GCA_902826795.1 uncultured Acidobacteriota bacterium
ACCACCCCGTCAGCCGAAGCGGCTGCCACCCCTCCTTCGTAAGGAGGGGAGTTTTTTCCGACCGCCGCTGCCTCAGCCTTTTGCGTTAACTGATCCATCGCGTGAAGGCCGTCAAACGCGTCGCGGGCGTAGAAGAGTTTTCCCTGATAAAGCGGGATCAGATCGTTATCGACGTAGCGCCGATTGAGCGCGGCACCGCCGAGAATAACCGGCACGTTGATGCCGCGTTCGTTCATGATCTCGAGGTTGTCTCGCATGATCAGCGTCGATTTCACTAGCAGGCCGCTCATGCCGATCGCGTCGGCTTTCGTCTCGTCCCACGAACGCAAGATGTCGTCGATCGGCTGCTTGATGCCGAGATTTACGACCTTGTAGCCGTTATTGGTCAAGATGATATCTACAAGATTTTTACCGATATCATGCACGTCTCCCTTTACCGTCGCGAGAACCATTGTGCCCTTGTTGGTCGATTCGGATTTCTCCATGAACGGCTCAAGAAACTTCACCGCAGCCTTCATCGCCTCGGCCGATTGAAGCACGAAAGGCAACTGCATCTGCCCCGCACCGAAAAGGTCGCCGACGACCTTCATCCCGCCGAGAAGGATGTCATTGATGATCTCGAGCGGCGGATACTTTGTCAGAGCTTCTTTGAGCGAATCCTCGAGGCCGATCTTCTCGCCTTCGATGATGTGTTCTTTCAGGCGTTCTTCGACCGGCAGATTCGAAATGTCCGGCTTGATCGACGCGGCGGTCTTCCCTTCGAACATCGTCGTGAACTCGCCGAGCGGATCGTACGTGCAGATCAACGGATCGCGGACATTCTTGTCCGCATTTTCTGCTTCGCCATCGGTGCGGACAGGAATGTCCGCGTTCCACTTTCGCCGGTCATAGATCAGGTCACGAGCGGTGTCGATCTCGTGCTCCGTGAAACGCATCAGCGGCAATATCTTCGACGCATTCACGATCGCCGAGTTCATCCCGGCTTCGACGCAATCGTGCAGGAAAACCGAGTTCAGCACGACGCGAGCCGCGGGCGAAAGTCCGAATGAAATATTCGACACGCCGAGGATTTGATTTGCCTCGGGCATCTCTTCCTTGATCTGCCGGATCGCTTTGATCGTCTCGTCGGCGTTCTTGCGGTCTTCCTCGATACCGGTCGAGATCGGCAACGCGAGCGAATCGAAGAAGATATCGTGTCCGGGAATGCTGTATTCGGTCGCCTGCTTGTAAGCTCGACGGGCGATCTTCAGCTTATTCTCGGCGGTGCGGGCCATTCCCTCTTCATCGATCAGCCCGATCACGACCGCAGCTCCGTATTCCTTCGCGAGATCGAGAACTTTCAGGAATCGCTCTTCGCCGTCCTCATAGTTCGTCGAGTTGAGGATCGATTTACCGCCCGCATGTTCGAGGCCGGCTTCCATCTTTTCCCACTCGGTCGAGTCGAACATGATCGGGATCTTCACGTTCGTGACGAGTCGAGCAGCGAGCTCATGCATATCGGCCACGCCGTCGCGTCCCACAAAATCGACGTTCACGTCTAGAATGTGTGCGCCTTCTTTTTCCTGGGACTTGGCGAGATTGACGAGTCCGTCCCAATCCTCCGCGTCGAGCAGATCGCGCATCTTTTTCGAACCGCTGGCATTCACGCGTTCGCCGACGATCAGGAACGATGCGTCCTGGGTGTAAGGCTGCTGGAAGTAGATGGACGAGGCAGACGGTGCGAGTTTCGCTCCACGCTGTTTCGGCGAGAGATTTCCGATGCGGTCAATGACAAGCTTGAGATGCTCCGGCGAAGTGCCGCAGCATCCGCCGACTATGTTTGCTCCGAGATCTTTTGCGAAGTGCTCGACCTGAGCCGCAAAGCTCTCCGGCGTCTCGTCGTAGTGCTGTTTGCCATCTTTGACCTCGGGCAGTCCCGCGTTGGGAAGGACGGAAATCGGGATCGGCGAATTATCGCTGAGATACTTAAAGCTGTCGGCCATCTGCTTCGGTCCGGTCCCGCAGTTCATACCGATCACGTCGATCGGGAACGGCTCTAGCGCCGTCAATGCTGCCCCGATCTCGGTACCGTTGAGCATCGTTCCGAACGTCTCGATCGTCACTTGGGCGATAACGGGCAGCCGAATTTTGCTTGCGGTAAAATGATCGAATATTGCGGAGAGAGCGGCCTTCGTCTGCAGCAAGTCTTGACACGTTTCGACGATCAGCACGTCGCTGCCGCCGTCGATCAGCCCGCGCACCTGTTCGGTGTAGGCGGCTTTCAGATCTTTGTAGGTAATGTGCCCAAGGGTCGGGAGCTTGGTTCCGGGACCGATCGAACCGGCTACGAATCGTGGTTTGTCTGGCGTCGAGTAGTCACTGGCAAGCCGCTTCGCGAGCTCGGCAGCTTTCTTATTTACATCGTAAGTTTTCTCCGCGATGCCGAACTCAGCCAGTACGATCTCGCTACCGCCGAAAGAGTTGGTCTCGATCACGTCGCAACCGACATCGAGAAACCCTGTATGCACGGTCTCGATCGCTTCCGGCCGCGTGTAGAGCAGATTCTCCGAGCAATTCTCAAACTCCGGCCCACCCCAATCGTCGATCGTCAGATTTAACGCCTGAAGATTACTGCCCATCGCACCGTCGAAGACGATGACGCGTTCTTTCAATAGATCCAAGAATGAAGCCATAAGAAAAACTCTGTACTGCATTACAGCACAGAGTCTCGTTAAAATATTGATTCTCCTGCTGTTTAGCCGATTATTTTACGTGGCCGCAAGTCGCAATAACTCACCACGTCCCGAACGTTCAATTCTAGAAGTTTAGTGGCCGAGGGTCAACCAGCGAACCGCGGCCATGATCCCGTCTGAAAGTTGATCACTCTATTTCTTAGTAATGTAATTGAACGCCATTGAGGCGATGTCGTCGAGGGCGGAGCCGTCGCGGTCGCTATCGAGCATGGACGAAGCCATGTCCATCATCGGGTTTCCAGAAGACGGAGCCGCAGCCGCTTGGCCGCCGCCGATCGCATTGCCGAGAATTCCGCCGAGCATTCCGCCGAGGCCGTCAGCGCCGACGTTCTGCTGCTGCTTTTGCTGGCCGAGATAGCCCATCACGATCGGCGCCAGCATCATCAGGATCTGTGCGACCTGGCCCATCCCGAGTCCGGATTTTTGGCTTACATCCTGAGCGACCTGATTCTGATTGCCGCCGAGAATGTGGCCGAGAATGCCGCCGGCGTCGGCCTGACGCGGAGTCGGGGTAGCTTGATCGAAGATAAGACTGCCGAGGCCGCCAAGATTACCTAGGATGCTTCCGTCGTGATCGTTCGAGAGAGCGTTGTCCAAACTCTGAGCCCCCTGTGGCGTCGAGGCGTTGCTTGCCAAACCGCCGAGGATCGCCGGCAGAGCAGCCTGGATCGCCGTATTCACGAGCGACGGTTCAGCCCCGACCTGACCGCTGATCTGATCGACCGCTTCATTTCCCTGCTGGGCGCCTAAAAGGTCTTGTAACGAAAACATACCTGTTGTCTCCTTGTTTGTTGGTTTCGGAAAATTTGTACGAAGATACTATCAGAGAAGCCGATCTTCACCAATGCACTTCATACCTAAGGCCGTCCGAGCTTTTTCTTATCTCATCCTGCTGCTGGTCGCTTTTATCGCGTCGGGCTGCGGCGATCGAACCACAACGCGTTCGTTCATGACTGTCCGTACGTTGGGGCTATCGAGCTATGAACTCGGCGAACCTTTCGGAGTCGCAGTGATCGGGGAAACCGTTTATTGGAGTGACGGTGCCAGCGGAAGGGTGTATTGGAACCCATCTAAGTCGGGACTGCGTATTGTCAAAACGGAGGCCCTAGATACTCCGTCGGGAATCGCTGTGGACGCCCAACGGAAGATGGTGGTTGCCGACTCGGGTAGGCACGCCATTTACAATGCGGAATATGAACCGTTGCTTCTGGCGGGCGTTGAGAACGGGCCTGGATTTGCTGATGGCGAGGCCGCGTCAGCAAGATTCAATGGCCCTACGGGAATCGCAGTTGGGCCCGAGGGAAAGATCTTCGTCTCCGATACTTATAACGATCGAATCCGCGTCATTGAGAACGGATTCGTTTCGACTCTGGCGGGAGGCTCGCGTGGATTCGCGGATGGCATTGGAACCTCGGCGCAGTTCGACACACCGCTGGGTTTGGCGACGTGGGGAGAGCGGCTACTGGTAGCGGACGCGGGAAACCGGCGGATAAGAGTGGTCGAGCCCGATGGCCGCGTTTGGACGTTGGCGGGCAACGGCGGCGGTGATTTAGTCGATGGCTTTCCGCTGCAGGCGAGTTTTGTTCGGCCGACGGCGATCGCCGTCAGTCCTGACGGGGCGATCTACATTGCGGACGGAAATGCGATCCGCGTGATCGGACGGCGTTCGTTTCCTTATGTAGAGACGATTGCGGGTGGTAGGGGCCGAGGCTTTCGCGACGGAAAGCCGCTGACCGCTAAATTAAACCGGCCGTCCGGATTGGCTTTCGATAACGAAGGCAGATTACTGGTAGCCGACAGCGATAACGGCCTAGTCCGCATTTTCGATTTCGAAGATTCACCGGCAAAGGCCGAAAGCCCACGGCCGAAGGCCTTTACCGCCGACGAATTTCGCACGCTTCAGCCGCCGCGATGGCCTTACGACCCGCCGCAAGCGAAGCGAGACATTGCCGGCACGCTCGGTGAGATCCGCGGCGAGATCGTAGACGAGAATTCCGAGGCTTGGTTTCACAACGGCCTCGACATCGCGGGCGGTTATGGCGAAACGGCTCGGTTCATTCGCGATGAGAAGGTGCTAAATCCGATGTCGGCCGAGAATTTCGGTACGCTTCGCGAACTGCTGCGGATGCCGACGATCGGATACATACACATCCGGCTCGGACGCGATAAGGACAATCGATCGTTCAGCGATCCGCGGTTCATTTTTTCGAACGATACAGTCGGAAAGTTGAACGGCGTTCGCGTTCCGCGTGGAGCGAAGTTCAAAGCGGGCGAGGCGATCGGCACGCTTAACCCGATGAATCACGTCCACATGATCGCCGGACCAAGCGGTGCGGAGATGAATGCCCTTGCGGCTTTGACGCTGCCCGGCGTCAGCGATTCGATCGTTCCAACTATCGACCGAGTCTCTATGTTTGACGAAAGCTGGAACGAAATTGAAACTCAAACGGCATTGTCGCGTATCAAATTAGCAGTAAGAACGCGGATAGTTGTGCGGGCTTTCGACCGGATGGACGGCAACCCTGAGCGAAGGCGTTTGGGAGTTTACCGCGTCGGATATCAGGTGTTGAATGCTGATGCCTCGCCGCGCAGCGAGCCGGACTGGACGATAACGTTCGACCGCAATCCGCCGTGGCAAGCCGTGAAGACAGTTTACGCCGTCGGCAGTAAATCGGGTGCGACGGGCGAGACGATATTCAATTACATCGTCACAAATCGATTGAACGCAGAATCGTACGGCGAGGGCTTTTTCGATCCAGCGTCTTACGAACCCGGAAACTATACAATTCGAGTTTTTGCCGCAGACTTCTTCGGCAATCAGGCATATAAAGACATCCCTGTTGAGGTGATCAGATAAATGAGACTCTTCGCTTACGCATTCCTCCTTGTCATAACAGTTTCGCCGTTCACGACGCTTGCCGTCGATCCGCCGTCGATCCTGATAACTCCGGCGGCTCCGAAGATCTCCGTCGAAGAGCGTCATGCCGAACTTGCGAAACGACGTGCGGCCGTCGCGTCGAAGATGGACGACAAGAGCGTGCTCGTGATGTTCTCGGCCGAGTCGAAGCTCTACACGAACGACGTGGATTACGTATTTCGGCAAGAGAATAATCTCTACTATCTGACCGGCCTAAAGCAGATCGGGGCGACTCTGGTGATCACGAAAGACGGAGCGAAGATCACGCAGGCCGTGTTCATTCCAAAGCGGGTTCCGATGCGCGAGGCGTGGGAAGGGCGGATGTATTCGGACGAAGACGCGACTCGGATATCGGGAGTCAATACGATCGTGGATGCGGCAGATCGCGATAAATATCTCGACGCTTTGAAGAGTAAAACCAACTGGACCTCGACTGACGGCAAAGTTTCGTTGATGTCGAATCCGGCGAGCCTTTATCTTCTGCTGCCGAATGCGGCACAAGACCGGATAGGTGCGAAGGAATATAAGCAGGAGGCGGATTTTTCGGTCGGGTTCGACACGGCGGTGAAGAACGCCCGGCCGATCTTCAACGAACTTCGCCAGATCAAGTCACCTTACGAGTTAAAACTCCTGCAGCATGCGATCGACATCACGACCGAGGCTCAGATGCGCTCGATGGCGATCGTCGGGCGCGCCGAGTGGGAATATCAGGTTCACGCCGAGGTCGAATACACGTTCCGCCGCCGCAACGCCGATTACTGGGGATATCCGTCGATCGTCGGATGCGGCGCGAATGCCACGACGCTCCACTACGTCGAATCGCAGAGCGCGGTCGTCAAAGGCCAACTCCTGCTGATGGACGTTGGAGCCGAGTATGAACACTACACTGCGGACGTAACGCGAACATATCCCGTTAATGGCAAGTTCACGAAGGAGCAGGCCGAGATTTATCAGATCGTTTACGACGCGCAGGAAGCGGTTGCGAAGGCGACCAAGCCGGGCGTTTCGTGGCGTGACCTGAACATCATTGCTCAGAACACGATCGCCGAAGGGTTGCAGAAACTCGGACTGATCACCGATCTAAAGCCGGCAACCGACGGCCCGGTCCAGCCGCGTTCGCGAGAGGTCGGCAACTGGTTTATCCACGGCCTCGGCCACTGGCTGGGGATGAACGTCCACGACGTCGGCAGCTACAGCGTTCCGCTGCAGGCTGGAATGGTCTTCACGAACGAGCCGGGCATCTACATTCGTGAAGACGCTCTCGATAATCTTTCTAGCACGCCGGCCGGAAAGGAGTTTGCGGCGAAGGTCAAAACCGCGTTCGAGAAGTATAAGAACATCGGCGTCCGCATCGAAGACGACTTGCTCGTAACCGAGACGGGTGTCCATTGGATGACCGGCAAGCTTCCCCGATCGATCGCCGACATCGAAGCCTTTATGGCGAAAGCTCCGAAGGAAATTCCCTACACCGCTCGCCGTGCTCAAACCGGCGGACTGCTCGTTGCGGCATCACACTAGACAACGAGGGCTGCCAAACGGCGGCCCTTTTCTTTGACTAACCTGGCGAAAGTTGTAATCCTTTTCAGGACTTATGACTCGCAGATTTTTGCTTTTGTTCGCAAGCGTATCGCTATTCATCTCTTGCACGATTCCCGGCCAAGATAGAGCATCGAACGCTCGTCCTACTCCGACTCCGATTCCGACTCCTACTTCGGGTCCATTTCCAACCCCCGAAGCGGCTCCCGAAGGAGCGGCCGGAATGTCCGCGACGCTGGTTTGTCAGGCGGTTGACCCGGGCGAATACGACATATACAAGAAACAGACCTTCGCGATCGACTTTGAGCCGTTTCGAGATTCCTGTTTCGTTACCTCGCACAATCCCGAAATGGACGACCCGCCGATGGAATCGAACTTCGCGATCTTCAAAAACGGAAAAAAAGTTTTCGATTTCCCATCGCAGTTCAACGGCGTAAGTTTTGGATGCTGGATCGACGCGGTTGCATTTCCCGACCTGAACGGCGACAAACGCAATGATGTAGTCGTCGTCAGCAAATGCCAAGCGAAGGAGCGCTCATATAACGAAAATACGGTCTACATCAACGACGGCAAAGGATTCACGACCCGCGAAGACGCGAACACGCAGCTCGGCGAATTCACTACGGTAAAACAGGTCATCGATTTTGTCGGCGAAAACAGGAGCATGTTTTTTTGATGCTGCCTCTTGTTGTCGTCAATCCTAAGTCCGCGTCAGGCGCCACGCGAAATAACTGGTCGGGGATCGCGAGCGATCTGCGGACGCATTTTGGCGCGTTTCAGGTCGCGTTCACGAAAGGACCTGGTGACGGCGTCGAACTCGCGAAGCGTTCGGCTCTCGAAGGACGCAAACTGATCATCGCGTGCGGCGGTGACGGCACGATCAATGAGATCGCGAACGGTATCATCGCATCGGAAACCAATTGCGAACTCGGCATCTTTCCTTCCGGAACGGGCGGCGATTTTCGGCGTACGCTGGAGATACCTAGCGAGCCACGCGAAGCCGCAAGGGCTTTGAAAGAAGGCCGTACCGAGGCGATCGACGTCGGCCGGGCTACTTACAAAAATTTCGATGGCGAGGAAGAGAATCGGCATTTTCTCAACGTAACATCTTTCGGACTCGCCGCCGCGATCATCGACCGCGTCAAGGGTTCGTCCTCGCTCAACTGGCTGCCGCTCGACACCGTCCGAGGGCGTGCGACCTTTGCCCTTTCGACGCTTCAGGAAGTAGTCGGGATCGGTACGACACGAGTTCGTGTCAAGATCGACGACGGCGACGAACGGCTGATCTCGACCGTGAATTTCTGCATCGCCAACGCCAGATACTTCGGCGGCGGAATGATGATCGCTCCCGATGCGAAGGTAAACGACGGCTTTCTCGACGTGATCAACATCGGCGATATCAACACCGCAAAGATTATCCTCAACGCCTACACTCTCTACCGCGGCACCCATCTCGACCTTCCCGAAGTCGCCGACACCCTCGCAAAACGGATAGAAGCCCGTCCGATGAACGACCACGATCAGGTCCACATCGAGGTCGATGGCGAACTGCCCGGAATGCTTCCTGCGGTGTATGAGGTTGTGCCGAAGGCGCTGAAGGTGCGTGTCCCGCGTTAGGCTCGGGCGGGTGACGGGTTAATCGCTGACGTTCCATCGCGAATCTCTTCGAAAAACGTCATGATCTCATCCTCGGTCTCTCCGGATGCTTGGAAACCAGTCCGGATCGGATCCAGGATATCGTCGAAAGATCGAAAAGAAGCGCTTTCAAGCCGTTCGCGGACCTCCGACGCATCGTCGATCAGAGACACGAGATAATCGGAAACCGCAAGGCCACCTTTCTGTGCCTGGATCTTGACTCTTGATTCAACTTCAGGGGGCAGATCTACCGTGATCGTCATCGCACAAAAATCATATCACAGCGTTTCGAGACAAAAGTTGTTTTGACAAACTCCTTGCCTTTTCCGTTAACAATTCGCTAAACTCACACAAACTCAATTGCCGAAGTCGTGAAAACGACGCGGGGGACCCAAGTTCGATTCCGTACCGTTCGGAACAGGGGCTAATCTGAGAAAAAGCTCAGAAGAAGACTTCTTCGCTTCCAGCCCGTCAGCTAACCTCGTAGGCAAACACGAAGAAGGACACAGGATCCGAGCTCCAGAGAGAGGTCGTGAAGAAAGCGTTCTTCACGACCTCTTTGTGTATTCGGGTTGTTCTTCGACCGACACCTTTTTTTGCTTTTGTGGAGGCTCGATCGAATGAAAAGGATCACCATTATCGGCGGCGGGGCGAGCGGAACTTTGCTTGCTTTGAACTTGCTCAGATACGACGGCGACGAGCGGCTTGAGATCAACCTCGTCGAAAAACGAACACATGTCGGGCGCGGCGTAGCGTTCTCGACCGATCAGGACTCTCACCTGTTGAACGTTCCGGCGGCGAAGATGGGCGCATATGCCGACGACGTCGAACATTTTCACCGTTGGCTGAACGAGTGCGGGCTGGAGAAAGACCCGACATCATTCGTACCGCGGCGGATCTTCGGTGAGTATTTGCGGGAGCAGCTTGAGGAAGCGAACAAAAGCAAGGCCGACAACGTCGAGCTGAATATCTTCGATGACGAAGCGATCGACATCGAACGTCACGATGGCAAGGTCGCGGTCCACCTGATGTCCGGCGACGTTTTGTATTCGGAAAAAGCGGCGCTCGCATTCGGCAATTTTCTTCCGCCTCATCCGACTGTGCCCGACCAGGCATTCGTGCATTCGCCGAGATATTTTCAAGATCCGTGGACGCCCGCGATGTTCGATTCGATCAAGGCGGAAGATGACGTGCTTATAGGCGGCACCGGCCTTTCGATGGTCGATGTGATGCTGCACCTCCATCAGCTTCGGCATCAGGGATTGATCAACGCTATCTCGACCCGCGGCCAGCTTCCCGCCGTACACAAGCTCGGCTTCACCTATTCATCGTTTTACGATGAGATAAAGGGCTCAACGCGCGTGACCGATATTCTGAAAACGGTCCGGGCCCATGCCAAGAACGCCGATTCAAACGGTAGCGATTGGCGGGCCGTGATCGACAGCCTCCGCCCGGTCACGCAGCAGATCTGGCTCGATCTGCCGCTTGCCGAGAAGAAATATTTTATGCAGCACCTAAGCCGCTATTGGAACGTCGCCCGACACCGGATGGCACCGGAAGCAGCATTGGTGATCGACGAACTTCGTGGAACAGGTCAACTTCAGATTCTCAAGGGACGGCTCAAGAAGATCACGTGGGAATCCGGCATCGGTTTCGACGTGCGCTACTCGACCGTCGGTTTGGATCAATACGTCCACGCCGACGTGATCATCAACTGCATCGGATCGGAAAGCCGCTTCGATCAGCTCGACTCGCCGCTCGTCAAAAATATGCTCAACTCGGGAATGATCGCCTGTGACGAACTCCGCTTCGGCCTCGACGCAACACCTGATGGACAGCTCAAGACCGCTGATGGAAAGGCCAGCGATATGTTGTACACTTTGGGAACTGCTTTGAAAGGCGTGCTTTGGGAATCGACCGCGATCCCCGAGATACGCGTTCAGGCAAGAGACCTCGCACAAAAACTGATCTCGGAATAAATGTCCGATTCCTTTTGCAAACGCGTCATTGATTCATTCGAATCGCGGCCTGAAAAGACTGCGATGCGGATCGTCGGCGATGACGATCATGTCTACACTTTCGGCGAAACGCTTTCGAGCGTTCGTTCGGTTGCGTTTCGTTTATCGGCCGAGGGCATCGAACACGGCGACCGCGTTGCGCTGATCGGCGAGAATCACCCGAGTTGGGCCGTGGCATATCTCGCGACGCTCTTCAACGGATCGGTCTGCGTTCCGATGGACCCGAACGGCGAGATCGAAACGCTGACAAACTTCCTGGAGAATTCCGAAGCCAAGCTCGCCTTCATCGGCTCGGAGGTCGTCGATAAATTTTCGCAGATCGAGGAGCGTCTCGGACGAAAAATTCCGGCGGTCGTTTGGTCGAATAACGGCAGCGTTAGTTCGAACGGTTTTCAGCCGTTCGGCGAGTGGACCAGTTCGGGCTATCCGGAAGACTACGCGAAAGCGACTCCGACCGCCGCCGGCGACGACATCGCGCTCCTGATCTATACGAGCGGCACGACCGGCACGCCCAAAGGAGTTCCGCTGACCCACGGCAACATCGTCGCCGAACTCGACGGCATCAATCGCGTTCTGCGGCTCGACGATACCGTCAAGATCCTTAGCCTGCTGCCGCTGTTCCACGCATATCTGCAGATCGTGAACCTCTGGGTCGCTACGACTTATGGCTGCGAGATCGGTTATCTCAAAGAGATGACACCCGCCGAACTCAGCAGTGCGATGAAGGAGTTCAAGCCGACTATCCTGACGACCGTCCCGCGGCTTTGGTACGTATTTCACAAAAAGATCTTCGACGCCGTCGAGGCAAAGCCGGCGGCAGTTCGGACTATTTTCAGTTCTCTGCTCACGCTCAACGGAGCGTTACGTGACGCGGCCGGCATCAATCTCGGCAAAAAACTCTTCGGACAAGTTCACGAATCGTTCGGCGGGAATCTTCGCATCGCAATCTCGGCCGGATCTCGTTTCGATGAAGACGTCGCTAAAGATTTTCACAAGCTCGGGTTCACCATCGTGCAGGGCTACGGCCTGACCGAAACGAGCGGAGCCGCAACCGCGACTTACGAGAACGACAACAAGATCGGCTCGGTCGGCAAGCCGATGTTCAATGCCGAGATCAAGATCGCCGAGCCCGATGCGCAAGGCGTCGGCGAAGTGCTGATCAAAGGCGAGATGGTGTTCAGCGGATACTACCGCAACCCGACTGCGACGGCCGAAGCGTTCACCGAGGACGGCTGGTTTCGCTCCGGCGATCTCGGCAAGCTCGATTCCGACGGACATCTTTTCATCGTCGGCCGAGCGAAAGACGTGATCGTGCTTCCGTCGGGCAAGAACGTTCATCCGGAAGATCTTGAAGTTCACTACCTTAAAGCTCCCGAGGTCGAGGAACTTGCCATTATCGGCGTTGCGGATGAGAACTCCGGCCGTGCGGGAGCAGAGAAACTCGTCGCGGTCGTCGTGCCGAATTTCGAGTATCTAAAGGCCGCAAAACTTTCGAACTCGAGAGAGGCGATCCGATACGCGCTCGACAACCTCGGCCGCGAGCTTCCCGAATATCAGCGTGTTCGCGATTACATCGTCCGCACCGAGCCGCTACCGCGTACCGCGACTCGCAAGATCAAACGCTTCGAATTGAAGAAACAGATCGAAAGCGGCGAGATCGGCAGCGGCGGTTTGCCCGAGAAAAAGGAGTGGAAACTTCTTGCCGCAGATTCGCAATTGATGGAATCGGGACTCGGATCGACCGTAGCCTCTGCGATCCGGTCGCAATCGAAAGACGTCGAGCTGATCCACCCGGACATGAATCTCGAGATCGATCTCGGCCTCGATTCCCTTGCCCGTGCCGAGTTTTTCGCCGCCCTCGAACACGCTTTCAAGACCGAGTTTACCGCCGAGCAAGTCGCGGGAGCATTAACCGTCCGAAACGCGATCGAACTCATCGGCTCGACCGAAGTCGGAAAGAATATCGATGCTGGAAATGACGTTGAAGCTGCGATCTCCACCGATCTGAATTGGGGCAAGATCGTTCGCGAAGCGGAAGACGATCTGCCTGAAGTTCGCGCCGCCCTGCGAGACCGTCCGCTGTTCGTCACGTTCGCTTTCGTCGTCTATCGGATCTTCAATCTTTTTTGCCGCGGGTTTATGAGGTTGGAAGTCAGCGGCGTCGAGAATCTAACAAAAGCAGCTAACGCGGCCCCGACGTTTCTCGTCTGTCCGAATCATCAAAGCTTTCTCGATCCGTTCGTGCTCACCTCGAACTATCCATATTCGATCTTTCGCCGCATCTTTCACGTTGGCGCCAGCATGTTCTTTAAAGGTGCGGTCATGCGGTTCATATCGCGAATGCTCCGCGTCGTTCCGATCGATCAGGACACCCAACTGACGAAGGCGATGAAAGCCGGAGCAATCGGACTTAAGCGTGGAATGGTTTTGAACATCTATCCGGAAGGCGAACGAGCCTTTGACGGCAAGCTGCACGAATTCAAAAAAGGCGCCGCGATCCTCGCGACCGAACTCGACCTGCCGATCGTCCCCGTCGCTCTCGACGGCTTGCAAAATGTATGGGCTCGCCGGTCGTGGAAAATCCGGCCGGCAAAGGTAAAGATAAAGATCGGCGAACCGATCTTTCCATCAACCATCGAAGCTACAGACGGCAACCGATACGAAGCCGTCACCGACTACCTTCGCTCTCAGATCGAATCAATGATCGCCGAGCTTCGCAAATAGAAATATAATCCAGTTTATAAGCAAGCATGATCTGGCGGCATTTCCCCTGCTATCTCGTGTCTGCTAAATTGTCGGTATGCCATCAACAGCAATTCTTTGCGGAGTTCTACTTATCCTACTCGGAATCGCGGGCTACGCGGTCGCAGTTATGAACGATAACGCGTCCGCGACGGCTATGATTCCCGCCGCGTTTGGGACCGTATTAGTAGCGTTGGGGATCGTATCTCAGATGAAAGAGGGGCTGCGAAAACATTTGATGCATGTCGCCGTTGTCGTCGCTTTGCTCGGATTCATCGCGACCGCGGGGCGGCTGATCTCACGCCTCAGCCAATTGACCGCGTCGCCCGCCGTAATCTCTCAGGTGTTGATGGCTATTGTCTGTTTGATCTTCGTCGTTCTCGCGATCCGTTCTTTCGCGGCTGCCCGCCGAAATCGTGAAGCTTAGGCTTTAACGGCTGTTTTCACGCAATTTAATACGATCTCGACCGCAAGTCCGTCGCCTTGATTTTTTGCAGAGATCTTTCCATCATGCGCACGAATCGCGTGGTCGGCGATCGCAAGCCCAAGCCCGGTTCCACCCGACCCGCGATCTCTTGCCTCGCCGACGCGGTAGAAGGGTTTGAACAGATTCGCAAGTTCGGCGTCCGGAACGCCTTCGCCGTGATCGACAATGCTTACGGTCGCCTGGCCGCCTCCGTTCGTTATCGACACGTCGACCGATGTTCCTTCTTTCGTGTACCGTATCGCGTTCCGAAGCACGTTCTCGACCGCACTGCGGATCAGACTATCGCTTCCAACCACGCGGCAATCATCTGCACGCACGACCTTCACCGACCTGTTGCGAGCGTTCGCCTCAAAATCGGCATCCGCCGCAACCTGCTCGACGAGAGTCTTCAGATTTAGTTCACGCTGATCAAAGTCTTTCGAGCCGGTTTCAAGCTTCGACAAGGTGAGCAGGCGCGAGATCATATCGTTAAGCCGCTGCGATTCGCTCTCGACACGTTGGAAAAAGCCCGCGTTCTCACCGTTCGATTTCTGCTTGGCGATCTCAAGCGCGACGTTCATTCGAGCAAGTGGCGATCTAAGCTCGTGTGAGACATCTCGTGAGAGCCGCTGCTGAGACGTGATCAGCGTTTCGATCCGCTCCGCCATTACGTCGAAGTCCTTGGCGAGCGATGCCAGTTCGTCGCGCCGTCTACCCAGCTTGCCAGCGACGCGGGTCGAAAGATCACCGTCGGCAAAACGCTGCGTCGCCCGGCGCAGTTTGCCGATGGGCGACGCGAGATATTTCGCCAGCAGCCAGCAAAGAACCAACGCGGTCAGCAGTAATGCACCGTAGCGAACATATCGAAGCGGCGATTCGCCAAAAAACGGCGTAAACCGCGGCCGCTCCCACCGGACTATCAATACGTATCTCTCGCCGTTCGCCAGTGCAAACTTTCTCGCCGACACCGAAGTAGCCATCTCCGGCTGACTCTCGATCTCAACGATATCGCTCGACAATGCTTTCGCGACGAGTTCTTTGTAGCTCTCTGCCGCGACACCCTCTGACATCCAGACCCTGCCGTTTTCACCGATCAGGTCTACCTCCCCGATGTTTTCCGGTTTTCGGATTCGATCAAGAAACCGGCGTAATCCCGGTTCGCCCTCGGCCGCATAGATCTGCGCGGCAGTTTCGGCGTAGATATTGGTTTGATTAGTAACTGAAACCCGCCACCGGCTCACGACCGGCTCTGTCTGGACGGTCCAATTCAGGAAAACGACCACGCCAACCATCAAGGCAAGCGCCGCCAAAAACCAGAGAAAGATCTTAACGAAAAGATTCATACAAGGGTATAGATGTACCCGACCGACCGAACGGTCTTAATTCTGTCGCTTCCATCCTCACGAGAGCCGAGTTTTTTTCGCAAGTTGGATATATGCATATCGAGGCTGCGGTCGAACGGCGAAAGCTCGCGGTCTAGGACGCGGATGCTTAGCTCCTCTTTCTTGATCACCTTTCCGGCTTCGAGAAGAAGATGCTTGAGCAGATCGAACTCGACGGAAGTAAGCACGACCTCGTCGCCATGCAGTTTCGCCGACCTCGACGAATCGGACAGCTCAACGTCATCGACTACGATCTTATCGGTTCCCTTATCGTTCCCCTCGCCATTTACACGACGAAGGATCGCACGCAAGCGCGCGACTAGTTCACGCGGATTGAAAGGTTTCGGGAGATAATCGTCCGCTCCGGTTTCAAGGCCTACGATGCGTTCCATGTCGTCGCCGCGGGCAGTGAGCATCAGCACCGGCAGTTTTGAATCCGTTCGAAGATTCTTGAGAACCTCGAAACCGTTCATCTTCGGAAGCATCACATCGAGGATCGCCATGTCGTACTTCCCCGACCTGGCCGCTTCGAGGCCGCTCGCTCCGTCGTTAACAACCGAGGTCTCGAACCCTTCTACTCCGAGATATTCGGAAACGAGTTCACATAATTCCTCGTCGTCGTCAATTATCAGCACCTTGCTCATAAAGATATGATTCTACGTCAAAAAAGTGCTGAAAATACGGCGTTTACATTTATTTACACAAGTTCACACAACCTCGACATTCGACGCGCGGCGATCGTCGTTAATCATCACGTGGTCGCAAAAATTGTCGAGCACCGCAATAATCAAGCAAATAGGGAGTTATACAAAAAATGAAAAAGGCAATCGTGGCAGTGTTAGGTGTTTTGGTGATCGGTATCGGAGCTTTCGTCGTTTTCGCGCAACGATCGGAAGGCGGAAAGCGTGGCGGATTTGGTCATCGTAGAATGGGCATGATCTTCAAGAAACTCGACCTGACCGAAGAGCAGAAGACGAAGGCACAAGAAATTGTTAAAGGAGCTTTCGAAAAGAACAAGGGTACATTCGATGCGCTAAAGGCGAATCGCGAAAAGATGAAAGCAGCGACCGCGAGCGGCGCGTTTGACGAAGCGGCCGTCACCGCGATCGCATCGGAGCAGGCCGGCTTGATGTCTCAAATGATCGTCGAGAAAGAGCGAACGAAATCGCAGATCTTCGCGATCTTGACCGACGAGCAGAAAGCGAAAGCCGTCGAGTTCGAGAAGCAATTTGAGGATAAAATGAAATCGCGTTTCGGCAAGCGTGGCGGTTTCGGCGGGCCTGATGTATCCGAGGAATAAATAATTGTCGTAAGTTTCAGGCGGCCCGACATCATCAAGGTGTCGGGCTTTCTGTGTTCTATTCGACGAGCTTTCCGCCGATCATCACGAATTCGATGCTGCCCTCCGCGTTTACCGCGACGATATCCGCACGCCGGCCGGCTTCGATCGCTCCGCGAGAGTCGTCGCCAATCAACCGCGCAGGATTTGCCGAAGCCATTTTCGCGACCTCCGCGGGCGAAAATCCGATCGAGCGGACGCCATTCACTGCATCGAACATCGATATGACCGAGCCCGCAATGCTTCCGCGTTCGTTCCTCGTCCGCTTATTTTCGACGATCACCGTCTCGCCCCAAAGCTTGAACTCGCCATCGCCGAGCCCCGTCGGAGCGACCGAATCGCTGATAAGCAACGCCTTCTCCGGCGTTTTTGTTCGACAGGCCATTTCGATCATTCGCGGATGGACGTGAATTCCGTCAGCAATTATGTCGAACGTGACCTCGTGATTGGTCAGTGCCCATCCGGCCACTCCGACATCGCGATGGTGAATTCCGGTCATCGCATTGAAAAAATGCGTCACGTGCCTCGCACCCGCCGCGGCCGCCGCGTCAAGCGTTGCAACATCAGCCCGCGTATGCCCGATCGACGCGATCCAGCCCTGCCGAATTAACTCGGCAGCCAGGTCCACGCCGTTCTCTACCTCCGGCGCAAACGTCGTCATATGAACACCGGCTTTCAACGTCGGAAGTCCCAGATCGATTAGTGCGTATTCGTGTGATTTCGTGACTTCGCTTCTTTCTGTGTTTTCTGTGCTTTTTGTGGTTACTGCATCTTCCTTGATCGCAAGATTCCGCACGCCATCAACAAACGATCGAAAATACTGCGGACGTAACGCGCCGCACATCTTCTCATTGGCGAAAACTCCCTCGTAGTGAACCCCAACGGCCTGCGCGATCGGCATGTCGACTTGGGTCTCCATCAACCGATCGATCGCATCAATGACCCGTCGATAAATCTCATCCGAATCCGGCACCAACGTCGGCAGCCACGCCGTCACCCCTTGCGACGCAAGAAATTTCGCGACATCGATCAGACCGTCAACATCCGCCTCATTCACGTCTACTCCAACCGCTCCGTGATTGTGCACATCGATAAACCCGGGATAGAGCGTCAACCCATCGCAGTCTCGAACATCGCCCGCAACAGTTCCCCCTTCACCGACCGCCCCGATCAACCCACCGTCAACCGCGACATCCCAGCCCCGCCCCTCAACATCCGCCGCGATCCGGCAATTTTTCAAAATCAACTCACTCATCGTGACCAAATCTTACCAACAAAAAGCCCGCGTCGCTCACCAAGAACAACGCGGGACAAATTTATGATCTACCTGACTAGAAATTTACCTTAACCCCAAGTTGAATTATTCGCGGGTCACGTGCAGCAGTTATTCGACCGAAAGTTGCTGAACCTAGAGTGGTGTTTGGATTCTGATAATTCACCTGATTCAGCACGTTAAAAACTTCACCGCGAAGCTGAATGTTAAATCGTTCAGAGAAACGGATCGATTTGTAAAGCGAAACATCCAGAAGATCAAGTCCAGGACCACGAATAATTCCTCGTCCAGCGTTACCGAACGAAGTCGCAGTCGTTAGAAGCGGATCGAAACAATTCGTGTTGAACCACGCGGCCACGGAGCGTCCGCCTCGATCAAGATTTGGGTCGCATATCAAGTTAGGACGAACAGCGATCGCCGTGTCGAGCGGGTCAGACGAAGTCGCTATCGATACCCCATTTCGGACGTAGGTTCCTGCCGTTTGCGTGACCGTCAGTGGGGTTCCGGATTGCCGTGTGTAAACGCCGGCAAACTGAAATCCACCGAGGATTGCGTTTCCGACAGTTCCCAAGCTGTATCTTTTTCCCGAGCCGAAAGGCAGGTCGTAAAGAAAGTTCGCGGTGAACACGTGCGTGCGGTCGAACTGCGAGAGGCCGCGTTCCAATTCCGGCCGGCTGTTGTCCTGAACCGTGTCGCTGCGGTCAGTGGACGCATCGGTAATATTCTTGCTAAAGGTATAGACAGCGCCAAACTGCAATCCGTTAGTAAATCGGCGGGTCAACGTAACCTGAGCGGAGTTGTAGTTTGAGTCTCCATCAGTCCGCCGCTCATTGATATTTGCATATCCTCGGAAGGGTCGATAGAAATTTCTCGGTAACGTTCCGCCGTTCCGTTGAAACCGCGGAAGCGGCGCGTTGACATTGATCTGCCTAAGCAGATTGTGGCTCTGCGTTCCGACGTAAGCGACCTCGATAAACATGTTCCGCGTCAGCTCGCGCTGAACAGAAATACTATATTGCAAAGTTTGCGGCGGCTTAAATTCGTCGCCAGTGCTTATCAGTCCTAGAACCGGGATCGCATTGTTCGGAGTTCCACCACGCGGATCATTTAAGCTAAGAGGTGATCCCGTCGTATTGTCGATACTGACGTTTTGGCTAAATAACGGGTTCAGAAAAGCGTTTTGTTCAACGATCCCAACGAGGGTCCGATCGTAATAAACCCCAAATCCACCTCGAACAACGGTACTGCTGTCGCCGAATACGTTGTAGGCGAATCCTAATCGTGGTCCGATCGTATTGTACTTGTTGGATTGGACGCGACGGCCGTATGGTGAGTTCTGTCCTGCAAACGCAATTCCGTTGTATCGGTTTCCAGAGCCAGCTACTATATTATTGCCATTCGCTGTGAGCGTGACCTGCTGTGCAGGGTTGTAAAACGACGGTAAGAATGTCACCAGAAAGTCGTTCAGCTCGATGGGATTCTCGTATATCGAGTAACGAGCCCCGAAGTCCAGCGTGAGCCTCGAAAACGGCTTCCACGAATCTTGTACGTAAAACTCGTAAGAGTTGTATCGCAACTGAACTCGTCCTTCATTCTGAGCTTCTGTGTAGTTGTTGGGCAAGCCAAGAAGGAAATCCGCAAAGGCGTTGCCGACCGAACCAGCAACTGCCGGATTACCAGTCCTTGATCCGTTGAAACTAAATGTACCGTTTGTGGGATTTCCTGCGTTTTCGTTTTTTGCTTCGTATGAAAGAAAGGCTCCGAACTTAAGAGTGTGATTTCCTACTACCCAAGTTAGATTGTCCCTAAATGTATAACTCGGATTCTCGATACTTTGCGGAGCTTGGAACGCCAATCCCTGCACTCCCGAAATGGTAATGCCCGGCAGAGCCCCGAAGTTTGACCCGAATAGCTCGGGAGAGGTAAACCCTGGCGTGTTGGCCCGCGTGGCCGTACCCAAAAACTGGCTTTCGATCAAGTTGTATGAGTAATCGAAAGCAACTTCGTTGATGACATTCGGAGAGACACCCCACTTAGTTGATACAACAAGATTCTTGCCGGGCGTCGAAGATTCAGCAGCCGCAGCATTCGGGAATAATGTTCCGGCAATGTTTGTTATCACGAACGGATCTTGAAAGATATTTCCGCCCGGATCGTTTCGCTCGAGATCGTCACGGATATATCTGACCATAAGAGAAACGTCGTCATTAAATTTATGATCAAACCTGAAGATCGATTGCCGGAAGTTGCCTGCCACGGGAGTTATCCGCCGGAACTGATTCGTGCCTTCATTCGGTGGCAAAATATATTGCAGCAACGCGACGGAGTTAGGGTTAAAACGGTCTTGAGGAATTGTATTATTCGGAAAAGGCAATCCGGTTAGAGGGTCGTAGATCGTCGTACTTCCGAAATTTCCGCTTCGCTGTGCGTTCGTAGCAACCGTACCAACCGGGATGCTGGCAGACCTGAATCGGCGGAACTCCTGTGAAAAGAAAAAGTGCGTCTTATCACGCCCATCGTAATACCACGGACCGCCGTCACCAAAATTTAAGAAGTAGACTGGTCCCCCGATCGTTCCGCCAAAATTGTTGTAACGCAATGGCTGCTTGAACACCGGATCGGATGCAGATCCTAATCCCGGTATCGGCGTCACCAGGAAAGGATCGCGCGCATTCAGGGCGTCGTTTCGAACGAACTCGTAGAGATTACCGTGGAATTGATTAGTTCCCTGACGGGTAACCACATTAATAACACCGCCACCATTTCGGCCAAACTCAGGAGCATAGTTTGACGTGAGAACCGAAAACTCCTGAATCGCGTCCACGCTCGGAACCGTAAGCAATGTTAGGTTAGAGCCGGTGTCAACGTTTCTCGAACCGTCCACGAGCCAATTGATCGAAGATGTTCGTCCACCGTTAATAGATATGCTAACGACCGAGAGTCCGCCAAACCCGATCTGAGACGAATTGGAAGAAGTCACTCCCGCAGACAGTGTGGCGAGCGAAGCGAAGTGGCGATTATTCAGAGGAAGTTGGCGGATCTGAGTTCCGTCGATAAGCGATTGTTGGGTAGGGCTTTCCTGTATCACCGAGTTTTCGGCCGTAACATTTACAACCTCGGTGACGCCTCCAGGCTCAAGAGCGACGTCGATCGGACGACGATCGTTGACAGCTATCTGAACGTTGGCTTGAACATACTTCTTGAAACCAGACGCCTCGATCGTAAGCGTGTAGGTGCCCGGCGGCAAGAGAGGCGCCGTAAAAACGCCCTCACCATTCGTTTGGTACGAGCGAGAAAATCCGATGTTCGGGTTCGCCACCGTCACATTCGCGTTTGCGACCGCAGCCTTGTTTGCGTCAGCCACGGTGCCGACGATCGTTCCGGTTGTTTCCTGTCCAATTGCAAACGTGCTAAGGCATATCGCAAATGCCATCGCACAGATTATCGAGCCCCAATTTTTAACGCTCATTCCAAATCTCCTTACCAATTACCCTAAAATGAATACTTTAAAGACACCTGGACATTACGAGGCGCGTACTGGGTTGCAGTAGTCGCGAGACGGCCTAGCGTACTAGTGGTGTATGTAAGGTCCGGGAATCCCCATTGAACATGATTAAATGAATTGAAAAGGTCCGCCCTTATCAAGAACGAATGACCCTCCCACGGAAGCAAGAACCTCTTCGTGATCCCAAGATCCACGTTCTTAACACCGTCAACGTAGAACGTGTTCCGGCCGAGTATACAGCAGTTGTAATCAGCCGCTGAGGTTGGGGTGCGGAATGCGCTCAGTGGCAGCGTCTGCTGTGAAGTCGCTGGATCGTCGATGCTGCGTCCAAGAATCGAAGTATCAAGTAGAACCGGCCGATTCTCTGCAAATCCGTCGAGGTTTAGGTCAAATCCTGTTCCGATCACAGTGAAGGGCGTGCCGTGTGCCCATTTGAAGACACTTGAGAGTTCCCAACCGCCAAGAACATGGCCAAGAACACCTCTGTCCTTATCGAAGAACGGAGTTCTATAAGTGCCGAAAAAGGTAAACCGATGTGGCGTGTGCGTACGGGACAGTGCTCGCGAAACTTTAGCGTCGTTTCCATTTTGATTGCTGTCTCCGGCGTTAAACGCCGTCGCGTCAGACGTAGTGTCGATAGCTTTGCTCCAGGTATAGGCCGCCTGGAAGTTCAGACTATTCGAAAGACGCTTTGTGTACTCGAGCTGCAGGCCATGATAATAGCTCCAAGCTCCATTGTTGACCTGAAGGTTTGTCGAATACAGCGGATTCGGCCGCCGCTCGTTTGTGCGAGGCACTATACGACTGTATTCAAGTGCTCCGATCGTAACCGCGACCGGACATTGAGCAGTGACCGTCGCCGCCGTGGTTCCCGCGCAGAACAGATTCGCTGCCGGGGTTAGGATCTGGCCGCGAAGAGCTCCGTTGTTCGGATGATCGGCCACCCGAACAGGACTGCCGTTGTGAACCGGAAGGTTGTCCAACGTATATTTGAGCAAGCCGATCCCGCGATTGCCCGTATAGGTGGCACGCAGTGCTGACTCCCAAGGCAGCTTGCGCTCGAATGTGAGATTCCACTGCTGTGTATACGGCATCTCAAGATCAGGATTGACCACGGTGATACCTGTTCTTACAGTTAGCGGCCCAGGCACAAATACGAAACCATTTGTAGGATCCTGAAGATTTACAGGGTTGAAAAGAGACGTTGCAACGCCCGACTGATTATAATTGAAAGCATTCGGCGGATTGAAACGCAACGTCGCTCCGCTCTGGGAGAAAACAGACTGGAACAAACGTCCGTGGTAAATTCCGTATCCACCGCGAATTGAACTTTCTCCGGTTCCGCCAAACAGCGTCTTCAGAAATGGCATGTCCGGACTAGGGCTATATGCAAATCCAACCCGCGGCTCGACATTATTCTTGTCGTCCCGGAAACCGTATTCGATTAGGCCCATTCGTTCGCGGGGAGCGTTAACATACTCGTATCTAACTCCGAGGTTCAGTGTCAGATTTGGGAATACCTTCCAGTTATCCTCAACGTAGAAGTTGCTCTCTCCGATGCGATTCTCAAGGAAAAATGGACCGAATCCTTTTTGAAACTGGGAAACGCAACCGTTAATCAAGGACATAAATCCTGAGGGGTTATTGTTTCCTGGATCGCGGTAGGTTAGGCCATTGCAAAGCCCATTGAACTGGTAGAAGCCGCGGGAATTACTGTCGGCGAGATCGTCGAGGATCTGAAAACGCAGATCGACACCCGACTTGACGAAATGATTGCCGAATATTGAGGAAAGATTGTACACAAACTGATGATCGGTTTGGTATCGCTGGATCGGAAACTGTCCTGCATTTCCAATTATCGAAGCACTAACAACCGGATTCGGATTCTGGAACCTGATGATTGGTGTATCGTTACCCGCAGCAATGTTTACGAGGGTATTACGCTGTCCAAGCCCGTAGCGGAATTCACCAACTATGTTGTTGGTAAAGATGTGTGTCCAGGTTAGACCCCAGTTTTGCTGCTTATTGTTTTGGAACGCCTGCTCACCAGGGATAACGTCCGCCGTATTGAAGATCTGACGTGTGTATTGCCACCTAGCGAACAACGTGTCTTTTGATGTGGCGTTCCAATCTAGCCGAGCCGAATAGTCGTTCGCCGGAAAGTCTTGAAAGGTCGTACCCACCCATGCACGCGGGGATCTGTTGGCAGGATCGTTCGGAAGCAAGTTTCCGAACCTGCTGATAACCGATTGTACAAACGCACGATTTCCCGGCGTATCATTGGCGGGAGTAGTCTGAAACCAGTTGGCAGGATTACGTTCAAAGGCTGTAGGAACATCCCTCGTAACGGTAACATCACCCGTACGCCTAATCTCGTCGACGCTGATGAATCCGAAAAACTTGTTTCTGACGATGGGAAAACCCAAGACGCCACCAAACTGGTTACGCCGAAAAACCGGCTTTGCTCCGTGGGAAAAATACGACTTTGCATTTAGAGCCTGATCGTTATGATACCAATACGCGCTTCCGTGAAAGTCGTTCGTACCATTCAGCGTTTGAACTAACACTACCGCCCCGTAACCTCGCCCGAACTCCGCCGTAAAGTTATTTGTTATCACCTGGAATTCCTTGATCGTCGCAAGTGAAGCTCCTTGGCGATTCTGATTCTCGGATGAGTCATCGTTGTTCACGCCGTTGATTTGAAACGTTGCGCCGCGAGTACCAGTACCATTGAAGCTGATTGACGATCCAGAGGACGCCGTTGGGTTATTCTGGCCGCTAGTCGGGTTCTCTTGAAAGCCTGTGAAAGTTTCCGCTAGGGTAAGAAAGTTTCCTTGATTTGCGACTGGTCTTTCCAGGATCTGAGTGCTTGAAAGAGACTGGGTAACTTGGGCATCCGACGTATTTATTGAGGCTCCCTCGTCAGTGACAGTCACTTCCCCGGTCACCGATGGGTCTAAACGCAAATTTACCACCGTCGTTTCATTGAGGGTAACCCTTACGTTCTCCTGGTTAACACGATTAAAATCCGTGCGAGTGGCTACCACCCTATAGCTACCGATAGGGAGGAACGCAAAATTGTAAGCACCTTCGCCAGATGTCGTCGCCGTTCGTTCGAGTCCGGTCTCGGTGCTAGTCGCGACCACCGTCGCATCAGGCACTGCGGCACCGTTGGGATCGGTCACAGTTCCGCGAAGGGTGCCGCTGACGGTTTGGGCGGACGCCGCAACGACTGACAAGGTTATAAGCGCAGTTACAAAGACAATCTGTCGCAATCTTGAGTTCATGTTGTAAATCAGCTCCACGTTTCTGGGATCGAAATCCATAAGATTTGATTACGTTTCTGGAGAAATATCCAGATTTTCGTTATTGCTAGCTGCGAACGAAATCCGAATCAATGTGGCCGAAACCATTGATTCTTAACAAGTTGATACAAAAAACGCCGAATCTCGGGAATTGCGGAAATTCCAATTAGCTATTTGTAAAGCAAATAGGATGCCCGACGTTTATCAAAATTGGTTATACCAACATTCCACAGTTTTTCGATCGCCTCGGGCGAATCGCCGCGGGTTATGGCGGCGAGTATCTCGCCGTTGACCAGGAGCCGCCCGTACTTTTCAACCTGCCATTCGTTCGGGTAAAGCTTTCGCAACGCGGCGGCTATCTCAATGCCGGTGCGGACGGATCGGAACTTGGATCGGTCGGTGATGACGATGTTCACTCCGCCGAGATTCTCATCTTTGAAAACGGAAGCGTTGGGCTTATAGCGGATTGGGACGAAGCGAACACCGGGCAAGCCGCGCTCGTTAAGATGTTTCGCCGATCGCTGGCCGTCGAGCCACGGGGCACCGATCACTTCGAAAGGCGTATCGGTCCCGCGACCGACACTGAGGTTGGTCGTCTCCAGCAAGCCGATGCCCGGATAGAGCGTCGCCTGCATCAGCGAACGCATGTTCGGCGACGGGTTCACCCACGTCTGGCCGGTCTCGTCGAACCACATCGACCTTGACCAGCCTTCCATCTTGATCACGCGAAGGTCGGCGCCGATCTTTCGCTCGGCGTTCATCATCTGGCCGAGTTCGCCGATCGTCAGGCCGTAGCGGACGGGGATCGTGTGAGCGGCGATGAACGAGAGTTTGTCTTCGTCGGCGAGCGGACCTTCGACATCGACGCCATTAATCGGGTTCGGCCGGTCAAGAACGTAAACCGGGATCTTCGCCTTCGCGGCTTCCTCCATTACGTTCTTGAGCGTCGCGGTGTAAGTATAAAACCTAGCACCGATGTCCTGGATGTCGTAGACAATTGCGTCGAGCCCGGCAAGCTGTTCCGGCTTCGGCCGACGCATTCCGTCCTTATACAAGGAGTAAACCGGCAGGCCGGTCTTCTCGTCCTTCGTGTCGTCGATCTTTTCGGTATCTAGCTCGCCGCGAATGCCGTGCTCCGGTGCGAAGATCGAAACGAGGTCGACGTTCTTTGCTTCGTGCAGAATGTCGATCGTCGATTTCCCTGCTAGGTTGCGTCCGGTGTGATTTGTTACGAGTCCGATCTTCTTACCTTCGAGATCTTTGAATCCGCTCTTTTCGAGAATGTCGATGCCGTTAAGGACGGTTATATTCTGTGGGTTAGGGTTGAGAGCAAGGTTTCCACCCCGTCCAGTATTTATTGGAAGGCTTTCGATCTGGGCTCGAAGGAAGCGATCCTTAAATCCCGGTATCTGCGCGGCGACGGTCGCATTAAACTTCGCTTCGGCTTCTTTCCATTTCTCTATCGGCAGGTCTTCAATTGACGATGCGACGATGGTCGCGACTTTCCCTCGTACCGGAGTCACGTCGCCCTTGCCGTCCGGGTGGACGCGGTTGGAGAGGAACACGTAAAACGTCTGCGATGTCGGGTCGATCCAGATTCCCGTGCCGGTGAAACCAGTGTGGCCGAACGAACCCTTCGGAAAAAGATCGCCACGATTCGCCGAGAACGAAGTGTCCATGTCCCACCCGAGCCCGCGTGCCGATCCGTCCTCCGCAACCACATACGGCTGCGTCATCTTCGCAACGGTTTGGGCGGAGAGAATGCGTGTGGACTTCGAGGTGGAAACACGACCGGTAGGGAGCGAGCCCTGTTTCGCGCCGTTTCTTCGTTCTGGGGCACCGTCGCTACCGCTCAGGTTTCTGCCCGGTGCGACACCGCCATTCAAGAGCATCTGAGCATATCGGGCAAGATCGTCGGCCGTCGAGAATAGTCCAGCGTGGCCGGCAATACCATTCATACGAAACGCTGTCGGGTCGTGGACCTTACCGCGCAGAATTTCGTTTCCAGACCTTTCATCGCCCTCAAATTTTGAGCCGAGATAATTATTCTGCCCGCGAATGTTCTCGGTTGGAGCGAGGCGGTTCATTGGGACCGTAACAAACTCCGAAAGGTCGGCAGCGGAAGTTCTGGTGATTTCGGAGTAGCCCGTGTCGCTAAGGTCAACTCTTTCCCAAACTAACTTTTCGGATAGATCGCCAATGTCCAAGCCTGATATTCTTTGGGCAATTTCCCCCAAAACAATGAACCCGATATCCGAATAAACAAACTTCGTACCCGGCGGATTGCGCAGCTTTTCTTTTTTCAGCGTGGCGAGCATGCCTTCCCTGCCGGTCCATTTTTCGCCGAGGTCGAAGTCGGGCCGGTAGCCGGAGGTGTGGGTGAGAAGTTGAAGGACGTTGACTTTTTTCGCTTCGGGGTCGTCAATGTCGGTAATGAACTTGCCTACCGTATCGTTCAGCCGAAGCTTGCCCTGTTCGATCAGGATCATTATCGACGTGGCGGTCGCGACGGGTTTTGTAAGCGACGCCACATCGAAGATCGTATCGACCGTCATTTTCTCGACCGTCGGAACCAGCGATCGATTACCGAATGCTTTGCGGTAAACGATCTTCCCTTTCCGGCCGACGATCACAACCGCACCCGGAAGTTTTTTATCGGCGATGTCTGCGTTCACGAGCGCTTCGATCTGATCGAGCTTCGACGCGTTCATCCCGACCGACGCAGGCGTCGCGAGCGGCAATCCTTGTGCGAGAGAATTAACCGCAGATAAACACAGATAGACATAGATTAGAGAGAGAAATTTCAAAGACAACAAAGAGTTCTTAATAAAGCCCAAATTCATATCTGCGTTTATCTGCGTCAATCTGCGGTTAACTTATCGCTTCGCTCGCAACTCCTTCTCCCTCTCGACAAAACTTTCCTTACACAACCGGGCGAATTCCTTGCCGATTGGTGAGAAATGTCCTCCGCGTAACCTCGCAAGTCCCAACTCCCACTTGATCTCGGCACCTTCTATAAGCCACGAGATGAGCTTGCCGTCGCGTATCTCGCGGGCGACCGATTTCGCACCCGCCATGCCGACGCCGAGGTTCGCCTCGACCATGAGGTTAATCGCCTCTTGCCGCGAAAGTTCCATTGTGATGTTCGGCTTAACGTTCGCGGCCGCAAAAAATTCGTCGATCATCCTCCGCGTGTTTCCGCCGCGTTCGCCGAGTATGAGTTTCTCGCTGGCGAGTGCGGCGGCACTGATAAATTTCTCTTTCGCGAGCGGATGATCGGGATGAGCGATAGCGACGATTTCGTCGGAGAAGATCGATTCGGTCGTAATATTCGCGTTGTCGACCGGCAGCGAGACGAACGCCGTGTCGATCTCGCCGTGCATCATCTTATCGACCAGCCTGTCGCTCGTACCGGATGAAACGGTGAGTTCCGAGTTCGGAAACTTCTCTTTCAGGCCCTGCATTATTCCGGGAAGCTGATGCATCGCGAACGTACCCGACGCGGTGCCGATCCGCAGTCGTCCGTATTCGGCACCCGCGACTTCGGCAATCTCGGCAAGCGCCGAATCGTGTTCGCGGAGTATTTTCCTCGCACGTTCAAGCAAATACTCGCCCGCCTCGGTCAAGATCACGCGGCGCGGCGTTCGCGTAAAGAGCTGAAGGCCCACCTCTTCTTCAAGCTGGCGGATCTGCATCGAGATCGCGGCCTGCGTCACGTTCACGCGGCGAGCTCCCGCCGTAAAGGTCTTCGCTTCGGCGATGGCCAGAAACGCTTTTAGCTGTCTGATCTCCATATTGGATCGGAACGCCGGCTTCAGCCGGCATTGTTATTTGCGAGTTGTCTTTCGGAGAAGATGCCAGCTAAAGCTGGCGTTCCAGCGTATCACGCTATCTTATTGAATACATAAAATCTGTTAAATTTGATTATATGTCAAGCTTGGCGAAGAATAGTGCCGGAAGTTTTTGACGATGGGCCGCGCAAGAGTATGGCATCGAAGCCGACAAAAGCTACTCGCAAGGCCGCATTTCCGCAATACTATCTAGGTGTTGACGGCGGCGGAACGAAGACTCACGTCGTTTTGATGAACGATGCTCGCGAGGTTGTTGGCGAAGGCACGGCGGGCCCGTCAAACCCGCTTCGAGTCGGCGTGGAGACGGCAGTGTCGAATATTGTGAAAGCGACCGACGAGGCTATCGACGCCGGCGGCGCTCTGCGAGTCGACATCGGTGCGGCCGTGCTTGGGCTTGCGGGCGTCAGGCGTGCCGATATTAAGGCAAGCATCAAGTCGAGCTTTAACGAACAGATCCGCATCCGCAAAACTACCGTCATCACCGACGCCGAGATCGCCCTCTTCGCCACAACTCAAGGCAAGCCGGGCATCGTCGTGATCGCCGGGACGGGTTCGGTCTGTTTGGGTAAAAACGACAAGGGCAAGATGGCGATCGCCGGCGGCTGGGGTCCGCTTGCGGGCGACGAAGGCGGCGGAGTCGGGATAGCTCAGACTGCGTTGCATGCTGTCGCAAAAGCGTCTGACGGCCGCGGAATCGCAACCGTCCTGAGTGCAAGAGCATCCGAATATTTCCGAGCATCCGGCCCCGAGAATCTGATCGTTGCGATATACTCTCCACAGGTCGATAACACTCGCATCGCGGGCTTTGCAAAGTTCGTCGTCGATGCCGCTCACGAGGGCGATGCCGTCGCGACTACCATCCTGCAGGAAGCCGGATCGGAACTCGGCCTAGCTGCCTGTGCCGTTATCGATCAACTCGGCCTGCGGAAACAAAAGATCCCGATCGGCTGCGTCGGCAGCGTATTCAACGCAGGCGAGATTCTCACCAAACCAATGATCGAAACCATCCACACCATCGCACCAAAAGCGTTCCTAACCGAACCCGCAATGCCGCCCGCAAACGCTGCCGCATTGATGGCGATGCTCAATGGTATTGTCACGAACGGTCGAAAGTAGGCGGGGTTTAGAGTTCAAGCCTTAGCTTGTCTCTGATGCCGGCGAAGCAAGCTGAAGCTTGAACTCTGAACACTATGTTCCCGATAACCGAACAAGAAAATTCGAAGACCGCGAACATCGATCAGGCCTCGACGCTTGATGCCTTACGGCTGATCAACGACGAGGACAAGCTTGTCGCCGCGGCGGTCGAGAAGGTGCTGCCGGATGTGGCAAGGGCGGTCGACGAGATCGTTGCGAGATTGAAAGACGGCGGGCGCTTGTTTTATGTCGGTACCGGAACAAGCGGTCGGCTCGGCGTGTTGGACGCTTCGGAGATACCGCCGACTTACGGCGTTCCTTATGAACTCGTCCAAGGGATTATCGCGGGCGGTTACGACGCTCTCTACAAGGCGACCGAGGCGAGCGAAGACAACAAGGAGCAAGGCATTGCAGATCTAAAGAGCCGCGGCGTTACGGAAAAAGACGCGGTCATCGCTATCGCCGCTTCGGGCCGCACGCCTTACACGATCGGCGCGGTCGAGTATGCCCGTTCGATCGGTGCCTTCACCGCCTGCATCGTCTGCAATCCGGAATCGGCGATCACCAAAGCCGTCGATGTCCCGATCGTCCCCGTCGTCGGTCCCGAAGCGATCACCGGCTCGACCCGAATGAAATCCGGCACCGCCCAAAAGCTAGTCCTCAACATGATCTCCACCGCCGCGATGATCCGCCTCGGCTATGTCAAAGGAAACCGGATGACGAATATGAAGCCCGCGAACGAAAAGTTAAAAGAACGTTCGCTGCGAATCCTGATGGCCGAGACTCATCTCGAAGAACCAGGAGCGGAAAAGCTAATGTCGGAAGCTGGAAATGACCTGCGAGTCGCCCTCGTTATGCACGCCGCCAAGCTAGACTCCGCCGCCGCTCGTGAAACTCTCGAACGCAACGAATGGGTCGTCGAGCGAGCGGTTGAGCAACTTTCCGCCAGTAAATAGGTCTGGTAACTACAAAGCAAGTTGAATTAGAATGGAGCTATGAATTCCTACCAACTCACCGTCGTTGAGCCCTCAGCGATCGGCCTTCTTAAGGACGTGGCAAGAAAAAATTTGATCAAGCTGTCGCCCGTAGATTCAAAGGAGCGGTTTCGTTCGCTTCTCACGAAACTGAGAAACACCGACTCGACGCCAAGCATTGCCGAGATTCAAGCCGAGGTTGAGGGGCTTAGATTCGAATATCGAAAAAAAATCTGAGAGGAAGAAAGAGTTGAGGAGTTACAATTCAGTTTCAAGTCAGTTAAGGATAGTAGGTAACTTGACTTCGTCCATTTCCCTAAGCTGACTATCTACTTTCGCTGCCTCCTCCTTTTGCCCAAGGCCTTCGTAAGTCGCCTTAAGAACCCTAAGTAAGGATCTTCGTTCGAAGTTTTCTTTTGCAAGCCTTAGCCCAATCTCAACAGTTCTAATCGCTTCTTGCCATTCCTTGGCTCTGTTATAGGTATCAGCGAGTCGTCGCAGAAGAAGCCCGTCGTCTGGAAAACGTTTGAGGCCGAGAATCAAAGTAGCCTTCTCCTTACTAGGCTGGTCGAGCGACCTGTAGATTGAGGACAGTTCGTAAAAATCGAGCAACTTTGCCTGACCATTTTGAACGACTGATTGCAACAGCGCCACACCCCGAAGTCTGATAGCCCGAGCCTGTACCTTTTGACCTAACTTATCGTATGTATTTCCCGTTTCGTTGAATACCGTTCGCTGGCCTTTGGAAATAAGAAATAAGTACACCTTCAACTCCCCGCTCAGGTCATTCCCTTTTCGATAGAGCTCTATAAGTTGGTATTGTGCAGACATGTAAGAATCTTTTTCGAGACGAAGAGACTCCCAGAAGGCTTCTTTCGCAAGATTGAGCTGATTCTGTTTTTCATAAACTTGGCCGAGAAGATCACGGTAATAGCTATCCTTTGGCTCTAGTTTGATCGCCTCGGAAAGCGCGTTCTTCGCTTCCGAGAACCTTTGTTGCTCTAGCCGTATTGCCCCGATTCGCGCGAAGCCATATCCAGCGTCCGATTCGAAGTTTACGATCAGCTCCGTAAAGACTGCAATCGCTTCATCAAATCTATTGGCCTCCTCCAATGCTGCCCCTTTCTCAATCAAGTCCCGTCTTTTACCTTCGTCGATTAGATATTGATAGTCCGGTTGATCTTCGCAGAAAATCTTAAAATAGGTCTCTCCATTCGAGCCGGGGATTGAGCTATTCCATTTCCCCACAGTTTCGTTTTGGCGTCGGACGTCCCCACCTGGCAAGTACGAGATCGAATGGACCTCACGCAACTGGTTTCTCAAGCAATTAAGTTCCATCAAGTGTTTGGAGGACGAACCGTCGGTCTCCTCATATCGAATCCAAACTGAAACCACACTTTTCTTTGTTGAGAGAGTCTCAATATCGTAGGTTATGTCCTTAGAGATAAGCGGTCTCCAGCGAGATTTCAACGTGGTAGTAGCCGAGGTTATTTTGCTCGTTGATATTTTGCCAGACCAAATTGATTGAATATAATCCGACGAGATCGCAAAGTTCAGATTCTGCCCTCTTGGCAGATTGAGCGTCGCAACTCCAACCACGTCTCCTTTCAAATTCACTACTGGACTGCCACTGCTTCCTTCAGAAATCGGCGCTGTAATCTGGATTAAGCTTCCGTGGGCCGAAGACGGGCGGAACGCAGAAACAATACCATCCGAAACGGTGCCTGATAGACCAAGAGGACTTCCGATTACGACAATCCTCTCACCAATCCGAGGGCTCGTCCTCGAAAACTTAAGTGGCTCCATCTTGCCATCGACCTCAGACGTCAAGAGAGCCAAATCTGCAGTCGACTGAGCTGTTTCGACTCGAGCTTCATAATCGCCTTTACCTGCAGTACGGACAATGATTCGACTACCGCCTTCGATTACGTGGTGGTTTGTGACAATAAGACCTTCACCAACTAAGAAGCCAGTGCCCTGACGTAAGGTATTCCCGCGAGCATCGAAGACGTGGACGCTAACAACCGCGGGACGAACTCGTTCAACGAGATTGGAGTAGTCGGCAGAATTGTCCTGGCCGATGACCACGATTGACCAACCCATGAGAAAAAACGTTAACAGCTTCTTTGAGTATCTCGGCATTCGCTCGAAATAGTACACGCATTCTCGCATTATCCACAAGGATAGCTTTCCTAGTCGCTGATTTGACCGAACCGTCTTTTCACGATAAAAACTTCTTATCGCTTTCCCGATTTCGTTTCGCCACATTTATTGATCGATGCAGACTCTTGACCTGGTCATAATCTTCGGCTACCTGATCGGCATCACCGCGTTCGGCATCTGGTACGCGGGCAAACAGGAGACGACCGAAGAGTATTTCGTCGGCAGCCGGAACGTCCCTTGGTGGGCGATCGCGATGTCGATCGTGGCGACGGAGACGAGCACGATCACGTTCGTTTCGGTGCCGGGCGTCATATTTGCCAAGGGCGGCAACTTCGAATTTCTGCAGCTTGTTTTCGGCTATCTACTCGGCCGCATCGTCATCTCGCTCGTCTTTATCCCGCTCTATTTTAAGGGCCAGCTTCAGACCGTTTATCAACTTCTCGGCGACCGCTTCGGCGGACGCGTGAAGATGCTCGCGTCGGGCCTTTTCGTGATAATGCGGAACATCGCGGACGGCATCCGGCTGCTGCTGACCGCAATCGTCCTCGCGGCTGTTTACACAGCTTTCCAGCCCGACACCGATCCAGCGTACGTGATCGTCGGCTCGATCCTGCTGCTCGGCATCGTGATGATCGTTTTCACGTTTTACGGCGGGATGGAAGCGGTCATCTGGATCGAGGTCGTGCAGCTCATTATCTATATCGGCGGAGCGATCGCAGCGGCGGTCGTGCTGATACAGAACATCGACGGCGGCCTCGGCGGTGCGATCGACATCGGGCAAGCTTATAACAAATTCCAACTGCTCGACTTCAACCTCGATTTCGCAAAGACCTACACCTTCTGGGGCGGGGTGATCGGCGGATGTTTCCTGACAATGTCCACGCACGGGACCGATCAATTCCTGGTGCAGCGATATCTTTGCACCGATAGTTCGAAGGCGGCGATCACGGCGTTGCTAACCTCGGGCGTCGCGGTGTTGATCCAGTTCATCGGCTTCCTTTTCATCGGCGTGCTGCTGTTCGCGTTTTATCAACCATACGCAATGGACGGCTACACGACCGCGACGGGAGCATTCCCGTTTACTGGGCCCGATAAAGTTTTCCCTGCGTTCATCACTCAAAAGATGCCGACCGGATTATCAGGCCTCGTCGTCGCTGCCATCTTCGCGGCGGCACTTTCATCGTCGCTGAACTCGATTGCGGCAACGGCGGTTAACGACATCTACAAGCCTTTCGCAAAAGATAAATCCGACAAGCAGTTGATGCGGATCGCGGGAATTCTGACCGTCGTCGTTGGAATTATCCAAATTTCGATCGCTATTGCTCTCAAGGATGCGAATAGCTCGGCACTCAATCTCGCACTCGCCGTCGCGTCGCTCATCAACGGCCCGATCCTCGGCGTATTCCTCGTCGGCGCGTTTCTGAAAGGTACGAAGGAGATTCACGCCCTTATCGGCATGGGCGTAAGTATCGTGCTTATGACATACGTCCTGCTTGCATCTAATAAGATACTGCCCGGCCCGGTGATCGCATTTCCATGGTACGCACTGATGGGCAGCCTGACGACAGTCTTGGTCGCGTTCGTTTCGACACTAGTTATCAGAAGTAATGAAGAAGTTTCTCAATAGTTCGTTGACAGTAACCGCATTAGCGGCCGACGGTAAAAAGGCATGTATGGCCGGTAAAACCTTTCTTCGTTCCGTTTTTTTCCTGTATTTTTCTGTGTTTTCTGTGGTTTTGCCTTTGAAGGCCAACCACGGAACGCACCGGAATCACGGAACGAGTTCCTCCGCCTGTTCGGCGTTTCAAGTAAAAAGCGAGCGATTTGAACCGTCGAAAAAGTCGTGGAATTTCGCGACGAAGCTGGTCAAGAAAATGACCGTCGACGAGAAGGTCGGACAGCTCGTACACATCGGGATCAACGCTCGGTTCGCGAATCAGCAGAGCCCGTTCTACAAAGATCTTCAGCGTCACATCGTCGAGAACAAGCTCGGCGGGATAATCTTTTTCGGTGCGCCGATATATGAGACGACGCACGTGGCGAACCGTATGCAGGAGGCGGCGAAGTATCCGCTGCTGATGTCGCTCGACGCCGAGACGGGCATCGGGATGCGGTTTGAGGATGCAACGAATTTTCCTTGGGCGATGGCCGTAACGGCAACGGGTAACCCAGAATTCGCTCGCCGCATGGGAGTCGTTACCGGCCGCGAAGCTCGGGCGATCGGCATCCAACACGTCTACGCGCCAGTGCTCGACATCAACAACAACGCCGCAAACCCGGTGATCAACGTCCGCAGTTTCGGCGAAGATCCTGAGGACGTTGCCCGATTCGGAGTCGCGTTTGCAGAAGGTATTCAGTCGCAGAAAGTCATCGCGACCGCCAAACATTTCCCCGGCCACGGCGACACGGCTATCGATTCGCATCGCGGCCTCCCGATCATCGATCTTCCACGATCGCGCTTCGATTCGCTAGAGCTACTTCCGTTCAAGCGAGCGATAGACGCCGGCATCGGCTCGATCATGGTCGCGCATATCGCTCTGCCGCAGATCGATAACGAACAGATAAAGCCGCTCGAAAATTATCAGGGCGGCGACGCCGAAGCCGGCGCGGAGATCGTTTCGGAATCCGCATATATTCCCGCGACTCTCTCGGCCAAAGTGCAGACCGACATCCTTCGCAAGGAGATGGGATTCCAGGGCCTGATCGTTTCCGACGCGATGTCGATGAGCGGGCTGACGCTTTATTTCACGCAGGAAGAAGCCGGAGTGCGAGCGTTTCTTGCCGGGACTGACATCCTCGAAAAGCCGGAGAACGTCGATGCGATGCTTCGCGGGCTAAAGGCTGCAGTCGCAAGCGGACGTATCCCGATGGCGAAGCTTGACGAATCCGTCACGCGGCAGATCGCGTGGAAACACGCGGTCGGCTTGTTCGAAAATCGCATCACGCCGATCGACCAGATCGACCGCATTGTATCGGCACCCGACGTCACTCAGCTCACCGACGAGATCGCCAACGCCGCTATCACGCTTGTCCGCCATGGCGAAGGCGACCTGCCGCTCGATCGCTCGAAAAAGATCGCGGTGCTCGGCATCTCGAACGGATTTGACGGAGGTGCGGTCATGAATCCTTTGGCCAGTACGCTGCGGGCGAACGGAGTGAAGTTCACGCAAGCCTACTTGCAGGAGAACTCGCTGCAGGCTCAGGTTGATGCCGCAAGAAAAGCAGTGAACGAAGCAGATACTATCGTCGTCGGACTCTACGGCCGCGTGCGATCCGGAGCGAAAAATAGCGTCGGCATCCCCGAAAACGGTGCCGCAATCCTCCGCGAAGCCCTCGCCTCCAACAAACGCGTCATCGGCATCAGCTTCGGCAATCCTTACATCCTGATGTCGTTCCCCGAGATGAAAACGAACCTTGTGGCATACGGCGATATGCCGAGCCTCGGACGTGCCGCCGGGCGTGCGATCCTCGGCCTTCAGCCGATCACCGGCAAACTGCCGATCACACTCCCAGGCCTGCATCCACGAGGGACGGGGATACAACTTCAACGTAATTGAATTACCAGATGAACGCAGATAGACGCTGATCTTGGGTTCAATATCCGCGTTCATTCGCGTTCATCCGCGGTTAAACTTTCTTAGGTTTTATGACCCAATCTTGGGAAATCGAAAACTTCCTCGAAACCAAAAACAACCGCCTCCACATCGACGGTGTCGATACGGTCGAACTCGCTCGCGAACACGGCACGCCGTTGTTCATCTACAGCGAATCGCGCATCCGTCATAACGTCGAGCGGCTGAAGAACGCGGCATCGGTGATCGGCTGCCCGCTGAAACTTTGCTACGCGGCGAAGGCGATGTCTACGCTCGGGATACTACGTGCGGTGAAGGATGCGGGTTCGGACATCGAGGTAAACTCCGGGGGCGAATTGTGGAAGGCGTTGAAGGTCGGCTTCACCGGCGAGCAGATCAATTACAACGGCAACAGCAAAGAGATATGGGAACTTGAACTCGCGATCTCAAACGACGTTTACGCGATCCAGGTCGATTCCTTGTACGAGCTTTCGCTGATCGAAGAGACGGCTAAACGCGTTGGTAAGTCTGCAAATGTCAGCCTACGTTTGGTTCCGGAAATCAAGACTTCGACTCACAGCGGACTGCAGACCGCAATGGTCACTTCAAAGTTCGGAATGATGCCGGACGAAGCGTTTCACGCCTTTGCGAAATATAAAGATTCGCCGTACCTGAAACTGAACGGCATCCATCTGCACATCGGTTCGCAGCTTCCTGAATTTCATGCTTACGTCGATGCGTTTCGAATGCTGACCGATTCAATGATGCGAATCCACGACGCGGCCGGAACTAAACTGCAGCACATCAATCTCGGCGGCGGATTTCCGGTCAACTACCTCCGTGACGATTCACTTCGCGAGCAGTTCCTCGCCGAGCAACGAGAGATGTTTTCCGCCGATTTCGAACCCGCGGATGCTGTCGGCAAGGCGTGGCAAGAAGCTAAAGATTTCGCCGACGATTGCGGAGCTGCACACCTGTTCGACAGCCTCACGCTCCTCCTTGAACCCGGCCGCTCGATCATCGCCGACACCGGAGTTTGTCTCACAACGATCCGGAATCAGAAAACGCGACCTATCACGCAAAACTCCCCTCCTTACGAAGGAGGGGTGGCAGCCGCTTCGGCTGACGGGGTGGTTCATTCGTCGGACAACTGGCTCTTGACCGATGCGGGCTTCAACATCCTGCTCTCGATGGAAACCTACAAGTGGTACTACCATCTGATATCAGCCGAAAGAGCCGGAGACGCGCACGACACGCCTTATAAACTCGCCGGCCCACTGTGCGACGGCGGCGACGTTTACTTCGACCATGAAGGCCACGGCCGCCTGCCCGATCATCGAATGCTGCCCGCCGATATGAAACCCGGCGATGTTCTCGCCCTACTCAACTGCGGAGCTTACTCACTCGCTCAGGCGTCGCAATACAACGGCCGCTTCCTTCCTCCCGTCGTACTGATAAAAGAAAATGGCGAACCAGAACTGATCCGCCGTCGTGAAAGTTTCGAAGACCTGATCGCGAGCGATCTTTAACTAACCACTATCCACTTGTCACTATCCACTGAAGAAAATCTGTTGCTGTCCTCCGCGGTTCACTGCTCGGCCTTCATCTCCTCAACCCGGCCCTGATTCTTCCAAAGTCCGTACCAGGTAACTATCCCCAACACCGCGAGCCCAAGAAAGATAACGAACTCAACCGCTATGAGCTTAACGCCCTTCACGGAATAGAGTCCGATGCTCGTGATATCGACCAAGATCCAGAGCACCCAAGTTTCAAAGATGCGGCGGGCAAGCAGAATCGTCGCCAGTATGCTCGAGATCGCGATAAAAGTGTCGACATACGGGAAAGTCGCCGGATGATCGAAAACTTGCGGCAATAGCAGATGAATCTGCGAGATCAGAGTGCCAGCCACCGCAACCACGACAGCGATAAAAATACCTATCCAAAGCCGCTGGCTGTTACCCAAGGTTCGAATCTCGCTCCGGTGATGCGCCGCCTTATATTTCCACGAAAACCATCCGTAAACGCCCATCCCGCAAAAATACATCTGCAGAAACATATCTGAGTAGAGATGGATCTGATAGAAGATGACCAGAAAAAGGATCGCGTTCGCAATACCCGTAGGCCACGTGAAGATGTTCGCCCGCGAAGCCAGAAACACCGAGATCAATCCGAGCACGGTACCGAAAAACTCAACGTAACTTACGCCGTGGCCCAGCACCGTAAAGAAGATCTCTTTGACATCGAATAGTGCGGAAATGGTTTCGAGCATGTTAACTAAGTTTCGGCAAGCTAATATAAAGTACTATGCGAGAGCTAACCGCACTCCATCTTCTGTGGCCATCGCTTCCGCGTATTCAATATGTAGCACTCGACGCGGTTCATCCTGACGGCATTTCGACGAAGAATGGACGAGTAAGGGCCTCATTGCGATTACTCCCCCGCAATTAACAGTCAGTTCGATCTGCGAGCCATTTTCGATAACTTGTCTGAATTCAGCGTCTTCCAAAATCCGGTTTTGATGCGAACCCGGGATGACACGCAGCGGCCCATTCGATGATGTTGAGTGATCCAGATGGATCCGAAGCGCAAGGATCTTGTTGAGGATCCGGGTGGGTGCATGAGCGAACTTCACGCCTTCTTTCACCGAAGTCGGTCCCCAGCCTTCAGGTACTTTATCCTCGACCGGAAGGGCGGTGTCTTGATGCCAAGCGACGAGCCAGTTCGCCTTGCCAACCTTGTTGAAGAGAGTTGCCTTAAACGGGATCGCTGAGATTCCGGCCAATTCATGCGCAAGACCCAGCAGTCGATGGTCGTTCGCAACGCGGGCGACCGCTTCCACTCGCATCAAATTTCGAACGCCAGCACGCGAGATGTCGAGCGACTCAGACAACTTGGCAAGAATCGATTCGCACTCGTCCCGAGAAAATATATTCTCGCGAACTGCATAGCCACCGCTATCGATCATTCGTTCGGAACGTCCTTAAGAATCGTCCTTAGAAATCCAAGGTCCTCGGCGTCGATGTCGAGCTTGAGTTCTTCGACCATCGCGTCCAGTTCGACGAGCGACGTAACCTTAATGCTCTCGTCTTTGATGGCGGTTATCGCCTCGATGCCCTTTGCCACCGAGGCATCGAACTTCTCCGCCTCCTCGTATTTGGCAAATCGTTTCGCGATCTCTAGATAGGCGTTCGCCCTCGACGCTAACTGTGGAACGCTCTCGGCGAGATGTTCGGCTTCGTCGAGATTTGCGATCGCCGAATCGTGATCGCCCGCCTTTTCGCGAGCATCGCTGACACCGATAAACGCAAAGGTCCGCTGGGCGTCTTCTTCGATCGCGTTGATAGCTTGCTTGGCCATTTCTTCCTCACCTCGCGACGCGAATATCACGGCGACCTGAGCGAGGGCATGCATACGCTCGGTCTCGTCGAGTATCTCTTCGGCCGTTTCTATCGCCCGTTCGCCGCGGTCAAAATGTGCAAGCTGTGCCGCGATCGACGCGAACAATCGAAACTTCTCCTTGCTATTGCGCGTTTCAGTTTCTTTTTGCGATTTCAAGATGGTATAGGCTTCTTCGATCGATTCGACGGCGTCGTCTTTTTGGTCTTTTCCCCAAAAGTGGCGCGCGTGGCCGACCAGGCAAGTCGCAAGCTGGGTTTTGTCTTTTACGAGATCGAGCGTGCGGTCCGCAAGGTCCTGGCTTCCCGCTCGCAAAAACCCGACCGACACCGCCGCCAAAAACGAATCTCGATGAACGTTGTCTAGCTGCTCGGCATATTCGCGGGCCTTGTCGAACGTTTCTATCGCCTTACCGTTGCTCGCGATATCCACATACAGCGTCCCGATCTCGACCAGCGAGCGGATCCGTTCCTCGTCATGCTCTATCTCGACCGCATCACCCACCGCAATATCAAGCAGACCGGAAACGCCGTCCCCATTGCCTTCTACAACCCGCGTGTGGGCGATGCCGGTGTATGCCGACACCCTTGCCGGAGCGAACTCTATCCGTTCCACTTCTTCGCTAAACGCCTCGGCGTCGCCAGTTGAATAAAGCTTCCCTGCTATCGCCGAATACACCTGATCGGGGTGATCCATGGATTCGGCGACCTGTCGCGCAATTTCAAGCTTTCCATTGCTCGCTTCAAGTATCCCGATCCGCTCGCGGCCCTCGGCCTGCATTCCCGGATCTTCGATTGCCTCGATAAGTTGCAGCGCGTATTGGTCGTCATCGAGCGCGGCGCATTTTTCTGCAACATTGATCAAAAGCTTGTCACGCGTGAACGGATCGTCAACCGTGTTCGCCAGCTCTGCGGCAAGATCGACGTTGCCCTGCTCAAGGTATCGCGAGATAACCGCCGATATACCCTCGGCGTGCCCATCCGCGCTCTCGATAGATTCCGCGAGGTAAGTCGCGCAGGATAAAAGATTCGATTCGGCGTCTGAGCGGGAAATGAAATGTTCAGCCATAAACTATTCAAACAGGATAAACAGGGTAATAGATCTTTCGACAAATCCTGTTCATCCTGTACATCCTGTTTGAGAAACTTTTTCTGCTAGACAAATACGCGCCGCAAAGATTCAGGAAACCAATCATTTAAGTTCTTCGCAACGGCGTTGGCTCCC
This sequence comes from uncultured Acidobacteriota bacterium, assembly GCA_902826795.1. Lineage (GTDB taxonomy): Bacteria > Acidobacteriota > Blastocatellia > Pyrinomonadales > Pyrinomonadaceae > OLB17. Next base: position 41,165 of record CADEGD010000014.1, read on the forward strand.
GCGGCTCGCAGCTGATCGGCAGATACCGTATTCGTGACGGCAAGAACGGGTAAGCCGGCGGCTCGTCCGGCCCGAACTCCGGGTGGCGAATCTTCAATTACCAAACAGTCGTCATGCACCATCGGCAGATGACCTTGTGAAGTCCTGGCAAGGTCAAGATCGCGGAATCCGAGCCGATAACACTGCGGATCGGGCTTGCATATCGTCACCGAATCGGCACTCACGACGACCGAAAAGCAGTCGGCAATACCGACCTTCTCAAGCACGAAATCGATCTCCTCGCGCTTCGCCATGCTTACTATGCCAAGCGACAATTCCTGCGCGCATTTGCGTACGAAATTCTCGACGCCATCGAAGATCGGCATCGCGTCAGACACAATGTCACGCCAATGCGCCGTCTTTGCGGCCGTCAGCTCAAGCACGCGATCGATATCCGCAGGCTTCCCCGCCTCTTCAAGGATCGACGCAACGAACGTCTTGTCGTCCATGCCAAGCCGCGAGTAATACATCTCGTCAGTCACATCGACGCCGTCAGCCGAGAATATCTCTTTATAAGCCGCGTGCTGTATCGGCTCATCGTTGATGATAACGCCGTTGAAATCCATGAGTATCGCTTTTATCTTGTTACCGTGCTCCATAAATAAAATTGTTAATTCTAAATTTCAAATTCTCCATTTAATGGATAATTGAAAATGTAAAATTTCGAATTAGCTCGCGGTCAGAAACTTCTCGTCGATCATATTCCCCCGACCGAGTATACCGTTCGGATCGAAGGCCCGCTTTAGCTCGGCCATCTCGTTCATGTACCGCTCACCCATCATCACATAGAGATACTTCGACTTCAGCTTTCCAATACCGTGCTCGGCTGATACGGTTCCACCGAGCATTATCGACTGCGCGACAAAGCGTCCGTATAGGTGTCGTGCCCGTACCGCCTCCGCGTCGTCTTTGGGAAGCAAGTTCGCGTGAAGGTGACAATCGCCGATGTGGCCGAAGATCACATATTCGATCCCGCTCGCATCAAGCGTGTTTTTATAAAACTTCAAAAATCCTGGGAATGCTTCGTCCGGAACGGCCATGTCGGTCCCGATCTTTTTCTGCTTGTTCCGAACAACCCGCTCGTTTACCGAGACCGGCAGAGCATGACGGAACGCCCGCATCTTTTCGCGGTCTTGCTCGGTGGTCGTAAACCACGAAGCATCGAGATCAGCATTATGCTTCTCAAGAAGGTTATTCCACGCCTCGAGCAAAGCGTCTTCACTTTCGTTGGTCGTTTCCTGCTCGAAAAAGATCGCCCCGGCCATTACCGACGGCGTCTCGGGAAACTTTTCCGAGATGAATTTCAACGCATTCGCATCGAAATACTCGATCAGCGATGCGTCAATTGGAAAGCGGACATTCGTGTCCGCGTTCAGATTGGCGGACACGAATGTCCGCGTTCCAAACGACGCACTTTTGACAGCATCTACGAAATTCAGCAGGTCTTCGTTATCCGCAAAGAAGACGATCCCGCTGAAAAATCCCTCCGGTTTCGGAAGCAACGACAGTTCAATTTCGGTTACAATACCGAGTGTTCCTTCGCTTCCGATAAAAAGATCGATCTCGTCCATCGGCTCGTCATTGAAAAACCCGCTGACGTTTTTCCTGACGTTGGGACGCTCATATGTCGGCATTTTTAAGCCAGCATCCAATTGTTCGCCACGCTTAATATGGCGAACTTCGCCATTGGGCAAAACGATCCGAAGCCGCTCGACAAATTCGCGCGTAGCTCCGTACTTGAAACTCCTTGCCCCAGACGCATTCGTCGCGACCGTCCCGCCGATCTGGCAGCTCCATTCGGTCGGGTCCGGCGGATAGAATAATCCTTCCGCCTCAACCGCCTTCTGGAAATCGCCGAGTATCACGCCTGGCTCGACGACTGCTCGCAAACTCTGTTCATCGATCGACTTGATCTTGTTCAGTTTCTCAAGCGAGATCACCCAGCCGCCGAACGGAACGGCGCCGCCAACCGTACCGGTTCGCGCTCCAGAAACCGTGACCGAAATCTTCTTATCGTTCGCGTCGCGGAGTATCTCGGCTATCTCAGACTCATTCTCGGGAATGAATAACTTCTCGGCATGGCCGCCGGGCATATTGCTGGCGTCGGTAAGGTACGGTACCAGCTCGTCTGTGTCGGATTTAGTCAGCACTTGAAAAAAATGTATCCTATGGAAAAGGCGGTTACAAATCGGCCTTGTATGAGATGTCTCCTGTAACTCTGATCATATTGCTTGTCCTCCTGTTGACCGTTCTGGGCTCCGGGGTCTTGCTGTTCATCACGGTCAGGTATTACTGGGGCGAGCGAGGTTCTCCGCCCGCGACGGGTGAGGCCCGTCGAAAGCAAAAGGAAGACGAAATTCGTCTACGCCGGAAACAAATTGAACATGCCGAATCGCACCCTCGGGAAAATCGAAGCCCGACCTTTCTCGATAACCGCAAGCGAACTTCTTAGCCCCCAGCGGGTTATCAACAAAATTTTTGAACGCCGATCGAGCAGGTCGATCCGTCTGATCCGCGTTAAAAAGAGCTTAAGCTGGACGTCTATCTATATTCCAATTCCCTCTCGCGCAGATATTTCAACCTGTCTCGAATCTCCGCTGCACGCTCAAACTTCATCTCTTTTGCCGCGTGACGCATGTCGACTTCAAGCTGCTGGATGGTCTCTTTCAGTTTCTTCGGAGAATATTCTTCAATGGCATCCAGATCGAGCGGCACCTTGAAATAGTCCGCCTCATAGGCCGTCACAAGCGTCGCCTCGATCGACTTGATGATCGTCGTCGGCGTAATGCCGTGTTCGGTATTGTAATTCTCCTGGATCTCACGGCGGCGAGCGGTTTCGTCCATCGCGTGCTTCATCGAATCGGTGATCTTATCTGCATACAAGATCGCTTTACCGCCCGCGTTTCGAGCAGCACGGCCGATCGTCTGGATCAACGATCGCTCCGACCGCAGAAAGCCCTCTTTGTCTGCATCCAGTATCGCCACGAGCGACACTTCAGGCAGATCGAGGCCTTCCCGCAGAAGATTGATCCCAACCAGCACGTCAAACTCTCCACGGCGAAGGTCGCGAAGTATCTTGATACGATCGAGCGTCAATATCTCGCTGTGAAGATAGTTGACCTTTACGCCGACCTCCGAGAAATACTCGCTCAAATTCTCGGCCATGCGCTTTGTCAGAGTGGTCACAAGAACACGCTCGTCCCGCTCGGCACGCTTGCGGCATTCTTCCAGCAGATCGTCGATCTGGCCCTTCACCGGACGCACCTCAACGACCGGGTCCAGCAAGCCCGTCGGACGGATGATCTGTTCGATCACTTCGCCTTCGGTTTGACGAAGCTCGTACGGTCCTGGCGTCGCAGAGACATAGATCGTCTGGCCCCGGCGCTCTTCGAACTCCTCGAAATTAAGCGGCCTGTTGTCCTTCGCCGACGGCAGCCGAAACCCGTATTCGACCAGCGTACCTTTGCGAGACTGATCACCTTTGAACATCGCACCGAGCTGCGGGATCGTCTGGTGCGATTCATCGATCACCATCAACGCGTCCTTCGGCAGATAATCGAGAAGCGTCGGCGGCGGGGCTCCCTGCGGTTTGCCGGTCAGGTGACGCGAGTAGTTTTCGATGCCCCGGCAGAAACCCATCTCCTTGATCATCTCCAGGTCGTACATCGTCCGCTGGTGCAGCCTTTGCGCTTCAACTACCTTGCCTTCTTCGACAAGGAATTTCTCGTGTTCGTCCAGTTCCGCTCTGATCGTCTGTACAGCCCGCTTGATCGTCTGTTTCGACATCACATAGTGCGTCTTGGGATAGATCGGGATTCGCGTCTCATGCTTGTGAATGACCTCGCCGAGAAGCGGATCGATCGTCGAGATCGAATCGATCTCATCTCCCCAAAACTCGATCCGGTAAGCCTGATCCATGTAGCTCGGATAAAGTTCGACGACATCGCCGCGGACGCGAAAGACGCCGCGATCGAAATCTATGTTGACGCGCTCATACTGAAGCTCCACGAGACGCTGCAGAAAATCTTCCCGCCGTATCTTCTGTCCCGGCTCGATAAATACGAGCATTCCGTAGTAAGCATCCGGATCGCCCAAGCCATAGATGCAAGACACCGAAGCGACGACAATAACGTCTCGTCTCTCGAACAGCCCACGCGTCGCGCTCATTCTCAGCCGGTCGATCTCATCGTTGATCGTCGCCTCTTTTTCTATATAGAGGTCGGAGGCCGGGACGTACGCCTCCGGCTGATAGTAGTCGTAGTAAGAAACAAAATACTCGACCGCGTTTTCCGGGAAAAAAGTTTTGAACTCCTGAAAAAGTTGGGCCGCAAGCGTCTTGTTGTGGGCAAGCACGAGCGCCGGCCGCTGAGTTTCCTGGATCAGGTTTGCGATCGCAAACGTCTTTCCGCTGCCGGTGATGCCGAGCAGTACCTGATCTTTCACGCCCGAATTTACGCCCGCAACCATCTGCGCAATGGCCTCCGGCTGATCTCCTTTGGGCTTGTTTTCACTTATGAGACGGAATTGCATATCTTGATCATACGACAGTTAGGTTGCTTTAGGAAATCTTACTCTTCAGCAACCAAATGAACTATAATCTAGGCATGAACGCCGTATTTGATGAAGTTCTTACAAGTGCTCGAACGCTGCCGAAGTCTGATAAGGCCGCACTCGCTCATCTTCTGATCCAAGATCTTGACGAAACTGATGACGTCCAACTTGAATTACTCTGGATCGACGAAGTGAAGCGACGGCATGAGGCGGTAAAGCGTGGAGAAATGGCAGTCCATGACGGCGATGAGGTGATGGCGCGGTTGAGATCTCTGGTGAAATGAAACTCCAGTATCGCTATACCTCCGCCGCCGAAGAAGAAGTCGCAAATTCGATATTGTTCTACAGGGATATTTCGCTCGACCTGGCCCGCGACTTCGTCGACGATACTAGAACTCCTCAGTAAGTCTCCTTTGATAGGTGTTCCCACAAATTCTGGGTTCCGAAAGTTTCCCTTGCCTAAGTTTCCGTTCACTATCCATTACAAGACGGACGCGGACGAGATAGTCATCTACGCAGTGGCTCACCAGAGCCGTCGTCCTGGCTACTGGCAATCCAGACTCTAGTGATCCTGTCTCTCTTATACGCCATTCGTGTTATTCTAGAGCCTAAACAACACAAAAATGGCAGAGGAAGACGAGACTGAAATCCAAAAACTCGGCGTCGGAAGTGTACTTGCCAAAGAATGGCCGCTGCTTTTAAGCATCGCAACCACGGCGCTTTTCTATTTGTTCGGCGGCGGCTGGGTCGCGGATCTGTCGAGCCCGATCTGGTTCGCATTTATCTTCCTCTGGCTGTTTGCGGTAATGCTTGCGTCGGCCTTCGCGATCGTCCGCCACGCGGAGAGTTTGGCCACGCTGCTCGGCGAGCCTTATGGGACTCTGGTCCTGACTCTGTCGGTTATCGGTGTAGAAGTGTTGATGATATCGGCTGTAATGTTGGCCGGTAAAGATCAGCCGACGATCGCACGCGACACGATGTTCTCGGTGATCATGGCGCTGCTCGGTGGGATGACCGGCATTTCGCTTCTGCTAGGCGGATTAAAGTATCAGGAACAGGATTACAACCTTCAGGGGGCGAACGCCTATCTCGCTCTTATCATTCCCCTGGCCGTCATCGGCCTGGTGCTTCCAAATTTCACGACGACCACTGAGGGTCCGACGCTTTCGCCGTTTCAGAGCGTTTTTACCGCGATAATGTCGATCGGTATCTACAGCATTTTCCTCGCGGTTCAAACCAGCCGCTATCGAGGGTTTTTCGTTTCGCCCGACCAGACCGACGCGCCCGAAAATGAAAAATACGATCCGGACCTGCACGGCGAACACGAAGTTAGGACGAGTCCGTATCACGGCATTCTGCTCGTGATGTATATTCTTCCGCTCGTCCTTCTGGCGAAGGAATTCGCCGTTCCTCTTGAGTACGGCATCGCAAAGATCAACGCACCTTACGTGCTTGCCGGATTCATCGTCGCGTTGCTAATACTCGCTCCCGAAGCGATGAGCGCCGTTCGTGCAGCACTTCGCAATCAGCTTCAGCGGTCGGTGAATATTCTTCTCGGCTCCGTACTCGCAACCATCGGCCTAACGGTCCCTGCAGTTCTCATCATCGGACTGGTAACCGGGAAAACAGTCTATCTCGGCCTCTCAAGTGTGAACTCGATCCTGCTCGTGCTGCTGCTTGGCCTAAGCACCATCACCTTCTCGAATGTTCGAACGAATGCTCTTTTGGGCGCAGTACATCTTCTCTTATTCTTTGCCTTTATAATGCTGATGTTTCAGGGCTAGCGAAGCAGAATGGTGCGAACTCGCTGGCGCAGCTTATCGTGCTCGGCCTCGACGTGGTCATAGCGGGCGGCGTGAAGGCGCACGAGAACGTCGTGATCGTTAGGGCGAAACACCCGCAGCATAGTTTGATGATGCCGCACGACGCCATCGGCGTCCACGACTGTAAGCCCTCGCATAAAGCTTAGCGGAAAGATCCAGTGATGGGTGTAAAGATGGGTCACTTCCCTGTCCGTGTCGGACAAGATCGGAAGCGGAAGCGCGTACTTCGCGGCGAACTGTCCGTTTTCTTCGTCAGGGCTAACAGATATCGCGACTATCTTAGCCTTGGTCTCCACATATTTAACCCAATTGTCTCGTAGCGAGCAGAGCTGTTTCGTACAAACAAGCGTCTCGTTTCCGGGGTAGAAAAGCAGAAGGACGACGTGTCCGCGATGTTCACTCAATGACCAGTGAGATCCGGTTTGGTCCGTCAACCGGAAGTCTGGAGCCGGTTCGCCGACGATGATCTGTTGGCTTTGTTCGACGAGCATTGCCAGCGTGAGACGGTCTAGGCGACTATGCGTTTATCGGCATCGCATTGATGCCTAGCAGAACTTCACGAGCCTTGTCGCCAACAACCGACGACATCGGCTCGGCCGCGATGAAGGCACTCAGTTGCGGTATCATTTCCGCCACGTTCGCGACCTTAAGAATGTGCAGCAGGGCCACGCGGATCTTCACGTCGCGATGGTCGCGGATAGCGTCGAAAACCTTTTCCGCCTCGCCGGTCTTAATCATCAGGTAAACAAGAGCAAAAGCTTCATACACCGACTTTTCATCTCGAAGCGTCAACCTGTCGAACGAACGCTCGGCAAGTCCCGCTTCGACGGCGGCCCGCGCCACCTGACGGCCCATATACTGATCTTCCGACAAGGCAAACCTCGCCCATTCGTCGCCGCGGTCGAAAGTCACTTTGACCAAGGCCCGCGCTCCCGCCGCCCTGACCTCGCGTGAAGGGTCGGCGCACGACAGAATGATACTTTCGAAAACGCTTTGATGATCGAAGTCGGCAAGCATCCCGACCGCTTTCGCCCTCAAGGTCGCGGAAAGATCATACAAAGCAAGTTGTGAAAGGGCTTCTACTGAGTTGCTCGTCTTGAAGCCGCCAAGCACACGCAAAGCGATCGCCCTGAATTCCGAATCTGCTTCTGAGTCGTCCTGCACTTCATCGATCGCCGCGAGCAGCCCTTCATCGTCTGACTCTTCGAGCGGCTCTATTGCCGAAGGCTCGTAGATTCCGTCAAGCTGTCCGATCGGCAAAGACGCGATTGCGTTCGCATCCGCAAGGTCTTTTGAGAAATTCGCGTTCTCCGCCGACCGGTCGATCGACGGGCGCCGAGGCGGCATGCTGCGAGCCTCGATCGGAGAAGTAACTTTAGCGGTTTCAGCCAGCGAGATCTTTTCAGAACCGCCGCGAAACTTCAAGAAAAACACCACGCCGGCCGCGACGACGATGACGCCGGCTATCCCGATGAGCCAGCCGGTCGAGAGAAATCCGAGTATGGTAGCAAGCGGAAGCAAGACTGCGTCGCTCTCTTTTAGGAGCGTAAATTCGATGAACATAGTTCTAATTGTTAGGAGTTTCGGTCGAGCTCCGAAAAGGACTTGAATGCAGATGCGCGAGGCCGTGAGGTCCACCGTCACTGATATTATTACTCATTTTTACAACAATGTCACTATTTCTTTATGCTTTGTTTTGCATGCAGGCCGCGCATTTTGAACTGAACTCCAAAAAGCGGTAGGTTAATGCTTTATGACTGGCACTTCAGCTGTTTCCGAAACCGAGATCCCCGAACTCACACTGGCACACCGCGGAAAGGTCCGAGACGTATACGACATCGACGATCAAACGCTTCTGTTTGTTGCGACAGACCGTCTTTCCGCCTTCGACTGCATTCTGCCTACGCCGATCCCCAACAAGGGCCGCGTACTGACCGCACTCTCGGAGTTTTGGTTCAAGAAGCTCGAAGGGATTGTCGACCACCACATGATCACGGCGGACTTTAACAAAATGCCGGACGTTGTCAGGAAGCACGAAGAGCTTCGAGGCCGGTCCATGCTGGTGAAAAAGACGAAGGTGTTTCCGGTCGAGTGCGTCGTTCGCGGGTATATCGAGGGATCGGGCTGGAAGGATTACAAGACCTCGGGAAAGATCTGCGGAAAAGATCTGCCGAAAGACCTCAAACAGTGCGATAAACTCCTAAATCCCATATTTACGCCGGCGACGAAAGCTGCGACCGGGCACGACGAAAACATAAATCAGATCGAGTTCATGAAGATACTCGGTCACGACACGGCCACCGAACTCAAGCGGCTTTCGAAAGAGATTTACACCACCGCCGCCGATTACGCGATCACACGCGGGATCATCATTGCCGACACCAAGTTCGAATTCGGAGAAGACAAGAAGGGCAATATCCTGCTGATCGACGAGGTCCTCACCCCCGATTCTTCGCGATTCTGGGACGCCGCCTCATACGAGCCCGGCCACAATCAGCCGTCGTTTGATAAGCAGTTCGTTCGAGAGTATCTCGAAACCCTCGATTGGGATAAAACTCCGCCCGCACCGCCCTTGCCGGACGACATCGCCGAGGCGACTTCACAGCGATATCTCAAGGCGTATGAGCTGATCACCGGAAACTCTCGCGGCCTGCTCGGCTGAGCCGTTTCTTCTCTCAAGTCCGCGTAATAGGTCAACGGCGATGGTCGCAAACGTGATCGCTTCGCCTCGGAGGTTGATCTATGCCGGAACAGAAGGCCATCGAAAATCTACTTTTCTACGATCCGCAGATTGAAAGTTACGCAGAAGGCTTCCGCGAACAGCATCCGCTGAACGGCATCACGCATGCGGTTACCTCGCCTAACGAACTTATCGAAGCGGTAAAAGGCTACGCGATGGTAAAGAACCTTGAACTTACATTGCACGGATCGCCGGGCAAGATATGGTTCAAGAACAATGGCGTGATGGTGGCGAGCTATTTCGGCGAGATATCGAGAGCCGCGAATATGTTTTCATATGACGCCCGCGTGCTTTTTCTCGGCTGCAACATTGCCGAAGGCGACGAAGGTGATAAGTTTCTCGCGAAAGTAGGCCAGGAAATGTTTAAGGGCTACGGCGGAACTGTCGGCGGCACGACGGTGTCGAACCTCGCCTTCAATGGCGGGAAAATGAATCCTCTGTGGTTCTTCGGAGCTAAGCTAAAGGTCCGTAGATTTGATGCGAGAGGAATGATGATCGCCGGCCAGGATGTAGGCTATTTCGGCGGAACGACCAACATTCCGATGGCTCAACACTAAAGCTTTCGAGTTTCGATCACCTCGACTTCGTCTCCGACATTCACGGAGGTGCCAGGATTTTCGGGGATGAGGTTTTCGCCAAACAAGACGGCGTTCGCCGTTTGACCGAGCGATTCGAACGAGTCGGGAAACACGTCTTTCGCCATTCGGAAACTTGCGATCGTCTTGAGCGGCTCCTTTCCGTCAAACTCGCCGCGAGTTTGATCGACCGTCGTCATCACGCATCGGGCACAGGGCTTTACCACCCAAAATATCGCCTCGCCAACGCGGATCTTCGACCAGCCGTCTTCTTCGAACGGATCGCTTCCCTGCACAACCAAGTTCGGCCGGAACCGGTTCATCGGAACGCGGACATTCTTGTCCGCATCCTTGTAGGTTTCCTCAAGCCGCTCGTTCACCTCCGCCAACGAGCCTTCGCCGATCAGCAGCAGCGGATATCCATCCGCAAAGCTCACGATATCGTCGCCGCGGTCGAACCTCTCGCTTACATGTCGCTCGCTCGTCTCCGGCATCAGCACAAGCTGACAACTCCTCCCAAGCACATCGCTAAACCATTCGCTGACCTCGCCGTTGTAAACCTCACCCGGAACATTGCTCTGCCAGACGGTGACGTTCTGCCGTGATCCGAGGTCAGGTTCGGACGGAATATTCATGTCTCCCGCCTCAGCACTTATCACCCGCAGCCCGTCACTCGTCACTTCGACAGTGATCGCCGCCATCTTCGGAACTTCCCGCTGAGTAAAGAACGTCCCGTCCCGATCCGTCAGCATCCACCGCCGATCGAACCTCAGCCCGCGCTTTTCCACAGGCGAACTCTGCAAAGAAATGCCCTTCAGCGATTTGATCGGGTAAATATTTACTTCTGAGATCTGCATCTTTATCTAATGCGTCTATTTTCCGGCGAAACTCTCACGTGCCTCACACTTGAGAATCCGCATGTCTTTCTTCAGCGTTCAGAGTTCAAGCTTTAGCTTGCCAACCGTTGCCGAGAGGAGTCTATCGACAAAGCAAACAAGCTAAAGCTTGAACTCTAAACATCTCGACTTGATAGTGACACTATCAACTTTCCTGCTACCCACAATATACCCTTGACATCGCGCAACAGGTTTTGTAAATTAGCACTCTTGGAACACGAGTGCTAAAGACATCATCGGACTACGGTCCAAGAGAGTCATCTTATTACCTTTAAGACTATTTCGAAAGGAGTAAATCACTATGGCAACTAGTATCAAACCGCTTCACGACCGAGTTATCCTCCGTCGCATCGAAGACAACGTTAATCAAACTGCCGGCGGGCTTTTCATCCCGGACACGGCGAAAGAAAAACCGCAAGAAGGCGAAGTTATCGCCGTCGGCGAAGGCAAGTATAAAGAAGACGGCACCCGCCAGACGCTCGACGTCAAAGACGGCGACCGCGTTCTTTTCGGCAAATACAGCGGATCTGAGATCAAGCTCGATGGCGAAGAATTCCTCATCATGCGCGAAGACGAGATCCTCGGCATCATCAGCCGCGCAGGCGCAGCAGCGTAAGAGTGACGGCTTCAGCCGTTCCGCTCTTTACCAATTGAACGCCTAATGGCGTCACTCTTACTTTTTAGGAGACTTACAGAAATGGCAAAACAAGTAGTTCACGGAGAAGATTCACGCGCGGCGATTTTGCGCGGAGTAAATCAGCTTGCTGACGCGGTAAAGGTCACGCTTGGACCGAAAGGCCGCAACGTTGTTATCGACAAGAAATTCGGTTCGCCAACGATCACCAAAGACGGCGTGACGGTCGCGAAGGAGATCGAACTCAAAGACACGCTCGAGAATATGGGCGCGCAGATGGTTCGCGAAGTAGCTTCTAAGACTAGCGACGTGGCCGGTGACGGAACCACGACCGCGACCGTTCTCGCACAGGCGATCTTCAAGGAAGGCGTCCGCACGGTTGCCGCCGGTGCAAACCCGATGTCGCTCAAGCGCGGTATCGAGAAGGCAGTCGTTGCAGTTGTCGCAGAGGTTGAGAAATTGGCTAAGCCGGTCTCGGGCGACGCGATCGCACAGGTCGGAACTGTCTCGGCAAACGGCGACAAGACGATCGGCACGATCATCGCAGAGGCGATGGACAAGGTCGGCAAAGACGGCGTCATCACCGTCGAAGAGTCGAAGACGATGGATACCGCTCTCGAAGTTGTCGAAGGTATGCAGTTCGACCGCGGCTACCTCTCGCCGTACTTCGTCACGGACGCAGACCGCATGGAAGCAGCTCTCGACGAGCCGTTCATCCTGATCAACGAAAAGAAGATCTCGAACATGCGCGACCTTCTGCCGATCCTCGAGCAGGTTGCGAAAATGGGCCGTCCGCTGCTCATCATTGCTGAAGACGTCGAAGGCGAAGCTCTTGCTACGCTCGTCGTCAACAAGCTCCGCGGCACGTTGAACGTTGCTGCCGTTAAGGCTCCGGGCTTCGGCGATCGCCGCAAGGCAATGCTCGAAGACATCGCGATCCTCACCGGCGGTAAGGTCATCAGCGAAGACCTCGGCATCAAGCTCGAATCGATCACGCTCGAAGATCTCGGCAAAGCAAAGAAGATCACCATCGACAAGGAAAATACCACCATCGTCGAGGGCAACGGTGCAGGCGAAGCCATCGACGGCCGCGTCAAGACCATCCGCACCCAGATCGAAGAGACCTCGTCAGACTACGATCGTGAGAAGCTCCAGGAGCGTCTTGCTAAGCTCGTCGGCGGCGTCGCGGTGATCAAGGTCGGTGCCGCAACCGAGACCGAGATGAAGGAAAAGAAGGCCCGCGTTGAAGACGCGATGCACGCAACCCGTGCGGCTGTCGAAGAAGGCATCGTGGCCGGCGGCGGCGTCGCTCTCGTCCGCGCTTCGAACGTCCTCAACGACCTGAAAGGCGACGATCAGGACGAGACGGTCGGCATCAACATCGTCAAGCGTGCTATCGAAGAACCGCTCCGCCAGATCGCCGGTAACGCCGGTCAGGAAGGCGCGGTTGTGGTCGGCAAGGTCCGCGAAGGCGACGGCAGCTATGGCTTCAACGCCGCTACCGAAGTCTACGAAGACCTCGTCGCAGCCGGTGTCATCGACCCCGCAAAGGTCACCCGCACCGCCCTGCAAAACGCAGCCTCCATCGCAGGCCTCATGCTCACCACCGAAGCAATGATCGCCGACGCCCCAGACGAAAAGGGCGAAGCCGGCGGCATGCCCGGCGGCATGGGCGGCATGGGCATGGGAATGTAACGGAACGCGGACGCCCTCGTCCGCACCACGCCGCTCGCGGCGTCCACCGTTTAGAGGCGGGTTACCGCCCGCCAACAACAAAGGCCTCGGCGATCGCCGCGGCCTTTCTTTGTTGTACAATCCACATCATGAGATCCCGTGTTTACGTCGAAACGTCGATCCCCAGCTTCTACTACGAAGTACGAACCGAACCGGAAATGGTCGCCCGCCGCGATTGGACACGGCAGTTTTGGGATAACGCCAGCACCAACTATGAACTGCTAACGAGCGTCGCGGTTCTGGATGAACTCAACAACGGCGAGTTTCTGCAGAAACAACAGGCCCTCGACTTGATGAGTGACCTTCCGCTTTTGCCTTCACCCGTTGAAATCGACGAGATCGTAGAGGCATATGTACGTCGCATGGTAATGCCCGCTGATCCATTAGGTGATGCTCGTCATCTCGCAGTTGCGTCTTATCACCGGTGCGATTTTCTGCTCACATGGAACTGCAAACACCTCGCCAACGCCAACAAATTCGGTCATATTCGCCGGGTTAATGTTATGCTGGATTTGTTTGTACCGATGCTCGTAACCCCACTCGAGCTTTTGGGAGGATCGCTATGAAGACCGAAGAAGATGTCGCGATGAAATGGATCAGAGACGTTCGCCACAAAATTTCTGCCGAGTTTGATCATGACACCAAAAAGCTAGGCGACCATTACCGCGAATTAGAAAAAAAGTACGCCGATCGAATCGTTAGGCCGACACTCAAACGCGGCGAAATCGCTGAAACCGAAAATGTGGCACGATGATAAATTCCGAGATCGAAAAGAATGATTTCTTTGAGAGCCTGAAATCCGGACTCGAAGCGGCCATCGGGCACGCAAAGATCACCAGCCGCACTACCGAAGCAATGATCGCCGATTCACCTGAAGAAAAGGGCGAAGGCAGCATGCCCGGCGGCATGGGCGGCATGGGCGGCATGGGCGGCATGGGCATGGGAATGTAATCCCCGGACGCAAGGCTCTCACCTTGCGAGCAGTTGCTGTTTAATTGTTTGTAACCAAGAGAGGTTTCGTTCTGAAATGGACGAAACCCCTCAATTTTTTTGAGGATCAACACGATCTAAAATAGGATAAAGATATTACAACTCATGAAGATAGTTTCCCTAGAATTAACGAATTTTCCACCCCTAAAGAACCTTAAAATTGAAAGTCTTGGAAGTACAGTGATAATTGCGGGAGCCAATGGATCGGGTAAGTCACGTCTTAAGGAGGCCATAATTCAAACTCTCCAGGGGAATCCCCTCATGCGCTTGACCTTAGCAGCTACACGAAACGAAGAGCGGGAGAACTATTTTTCCGCAGACTCAATTTCCGTCACTCAAGGCGTCCAAAACCCAACGCTGACGAGCTACATTACGAGCCGACGGTATGGAGCCGGGCGTTTTGTCGGATCACTCGTTCAAATTGATTCAAACCGAAACGTCGCAAACATGAGTTACAGCCAGGTCAACTGGTTGGGCGGCGACCCGGACGACTCCGAGTCACAAGTCAATTACTACTTCAATCCTTTCACAAATCGGTGGAACGACTTCATGAATTACATTCATCAAAAGTCTGCCGCCAGGGACAAAAAACTCGCCGACGAACTTAAGAAGAATCCAAAAAATGGAGAGCAGATCGTCGCGGACTTTCCAGACCCTCTAGATAAATACAAGAAAATCTTTGCAAACGTCCTCCCAGGAAAAACCCTTCAAGACGTTAATCCTGCTTCCCCGAGAGAATTTCACTACATTCAAGACGGTGGGAGTCCTTTGCCTTTCAGTTCTTTGAGTTCAGGAGAACAAGAAGTTGTGAAAGTCCTCTTTGACGTTGCTCGAAAAGATATAAGGCATTCAGTAATCCTAGTTGACGAGCCTGAACTTCATCTACACCCAACGCTGGCCTTTAAACTCGTTGAAGAACTGAAGCGAACCGGAGATCATACCAATCAATTCATCTTTCTTACTCATTCCGCGGACCTTATATCCACTTATTATTCCAGCGGCGATGTTTTTTTCATCGACTCGAATCAAACAAACGCGAATCAAGCGCACCGCTTAAGCGACGTGCTAAAAAACCACGAAGAGGTCGCGCAACTAATGGGACAGAACCTCGGTCTATTTGCAGTCGGAAAGGATATTGTCTTCGTTGAAGGTGAAACCTCCAGTATCGACCGTTTAACGTATCATGCGATTGCTCAGCAATTCAGTCCAGTGCTTAAAGTTCTTCCGGTTGGATCGGTTTCAAACATTAGTGCACTAAAGGCGTTTGAAAACCAAATTAGAAGCAGCATTTTTGGCATCAACATTTTTATGATTCGAGACAGGGATGGTCTCAACGATGAACAGGTCGCGGAGCTGACTAAGAACGGTCGAATTCATTGCCTCGAACGTCGGCACATTGAAAACTATTTTCTTGATGGCGACATACTCTTCAAGGCTGCGAAAACCCTATATCTAACTACTGTCAACACCTCCCTAACCTCTGATCTAATCGAGTCAGAATTGAAACGAATCGCTGCTCAAACCCTGAATTTTAATTTGCTGCAGACGAGCAAGGAATATCTAGCGTTTAATTTTTCGTTGAGTATTCCTAACGTCAAGGCCGTTGATGGAAAAAGCGTTGATGAACTTCAACAAAATATCTTAGATGGCATAAAGCTATCTCTTAACGAACTCATCAATGGCCTGGACGAGTCCAAGATCAAACTTTGGCTTAAGAAGGAGGAGAATCGGCTCTCACAGTTGTTGAAAACAGATGACTGGAAAAAGGCGTTTCAGGGTAAGCTTATATTTTCGAAGTTCTGCTCTGAAGTTTTGAAGGAAGATCCACTCAGAGTTCGGCAGGCATACGTCGACATCGCGCTGAAGGAAAAGCCGGAGATCTTTAAGGATATCTCCGACTTCATGTCCCGTAGATGAACAGGTACTCGAAACGGCGATTCTACAATCGCTCGCGGCCCATGCCGCCGCTACTCGCAGGGAATGGGCGGCATAGCCGCGGGTCAGAAGCAGGCTCATCGGAAAGGCAGAGCCTTTCCGCGAATAGAGCGGCAGAGCCGCGGCGTGATAATCTGGTTTCGTCATGGCAGTATCGACCGACAATTTCGACGACGTGATCACCGTAAATGACGTAGGAGTCTGGCGGGTTGTGGGGACGCGGGTTTCGATCGATTCGGTTCTCTATGCCTTCAAGCATAACGGGGCGACGCCGGAGGAGATCGTTGAGCAATACGACACACTCGACCTCGAAAAAGTTCTCGCCCTCATCAACTACTATCTCTGCAACCGCGAAAAAGTCGACAAGTATCTCACCGAAAGCGAAGAGCGCAAACAAGCGATCTATCGAGAGAGCGAACATCGCTCTCCCCGAGGCGAACTCCGCTCGGTCCTTCTAGCCCGCAAGGAACTCATCGACCAAGGCCTGCCCCTTGAAACGGTTTGTAAAATAATTCCATTGCCCAAACAACGAAAGTTCGTCGTCTAGGGTGCGCGAGTTTTGCATGATGTCGCCCGCGCCAGCCTCATGGACTCACCTCAAAAATGAGACGTTGATTCTCGCGGTTGAGGCGGCGATTTTGGCACGTGAGACGCGGTTTACTGCGCGTGGGACGTGGAAAATCGCGGTTGGGACGTGGGCTTTCTAGGGTGAGACATTCGCGATGGTGAGGCGGCGGTGGACGGCGGAGCGGGACATGTTTAGTTCCTCGGCGATGGCACGTATCGTCATTCCCTGTTCGCGTAGACTTTTTACGTCGTTCAGCCGCAGCCGTTCCCAGCGGCCGCCGTCGGTCGCGATTATCGCGGCCTCGTTTGTGTAGTTGACAAAGTCTAACGCCGGAAAGTTTCCGTCGCGATGGGAGACGACGAAATACGGAACGTGTTCCGCTTCGAGGATCGTGTCGCGTCCGGCTGATTTCAGGTGCTTGATGTATCGTCCGTTGTGCCGCGACGTGCAGCGGCCGATGGCGAAAACGCTGTCCGCCGCGGCTGCGATCACCGCCGAACAGGGCAGATCGGCCAGCGTTAATGTACGGACCGATTTCGAACGGGTCGCGTTCATAATTAGAAGTATCGAGATGCCGAAACGCTTTCTGATCCGCCGCAGTTCCTTCATCAAAACCGCTGCCTCGCGCGGCACCGAATACTTCATAAAGTAAGCCAGGCTGTCGATGACGAGCACCTTTGCACCGGTCGCCGCAACCAGTTCCGCAATGTTCTCCGGCTCCATCTGAGCCTCGTTCTTCGGCTCGACGCGAATGAGGTTGTAGGAAAATCCGTATGGCTTCCCCATTATCCGGTTCGTCTCCGGATCACGCTCCGGGCTATAGCGTTTGATGAACTGCTCCGCCGTTCGCTCGAGGTCGAGATAGACGACCTTCAAAGGGCCTTTCTCGCTCGCAAACGGCTTTACGCCACGCCCGCCGCGTGCGAGCTGATCGGCAAGCTGCACGGCGAATATGCTCTTCCCCGCCCCGCTGCGTCCGAATACGACGGCGATCTCATTCTCGGCCCAAAGCTCGCCCAACAGCGGATCTCTCGGGATCTTTTTTGCATCGCGAAGCCATTCCTTTGCCGTCCTTAATTCAAATATGTCGCCGATGCCCGACGCGTCGGAAATATTCTCTTGCATACATTCACCCTTTGGGTTATTGTAGCAATATCGTTGCGTTGATGCAACATCTGTTGAAGCAGCGTGATCTTTGAAAATTAAACAACCAAGCGGGACAAAACCGCGATTGCGCGCTAAATAAGCGAGACACGGGACAAACGATCCTGCAATCGCAAAGCAAAAGCCACGCCGCGAGACGTGGCCTATCGATAAGAAGCGATCGATCTTAAAACTCGGCGGTCATAGCGGCCGTCAGCTTGTCGATGATCGGCTTCATCACCTTCGCCTGCATCTCAGGAGCACTGCCGTTGCCGGTCATCCTCATCGTCGCCGTTTCCGACACCTCGCCGGAGTAACGAACCTTGCCGGTCGCGACCTCGACCACGCGGGCCCTAACCTTCCCGGTGCCTTTCGTGTCGTATTCGAGCACGGTGCCGGTAACGACGAACGCGACCCCGAGCTGCTTACCGATGCGAACCGCAGCGGCTGTCGATGTACCGTTGATCGCTGCGAGATCAGACTGTGAAGCACGCCGGGTGTGACGCGTGTCGTAAACATCGAACTTGCGAGTGTTATTTAGCCTCGCCGAAAGCTGCGAATGCAGTCCGAACTTCGCCTGTTCCGTCATCGACGAAGCTCCCGGCGCGACCGAGAATTCGACCACCGCCGTCTTCGGACCTTTTGTAGATGCCTGAGAATACGAAATGCCCGCCAGTGCGATACCAATAACGATTGCTGTAAATATGTTTTTCATTGCTTCCTCCTGCACGAATTGTCGTGACCAACAATTAGTGCGTCGAAGAGCGGGAAAAACTATCAGCGGCTGGAATTATTTCTTCGGCTGGACGATGGCAGAGTACGCCGATTCAAGGGCTTCGCGGACGATGGAAGGATCGAGGTTGTCGAGCCTAAAGGTCGTGGCACCTTTCTCGCCCCACTTGTTCGGAATGGGAAAGATGTTCTTCTTGTCGATCTTGCAGAAAGTCGCTTGCTCGTCTGGGGTGAGAAAGATGTTGGCGGTGTTGTCGGATTCGAGATATGTTGCGAACATTCGCCGTTTCACGACCTTAAAGCCGACACGCTCAAAGTGCGGAACGGTTTCTGTCGCGGCAAATTCGAGTGCCATCTCTCGGAATTCTTCGCCGGTCATTTCCTTGCGGCGTAGTTGGCGATCGCCTCTTGCCGTGTCGAACCGAAGGCGTAGCAATCGCTCTCTTCGATGCTTACAAACTCCGGCCCGACGACGCAATACTGATCGCCATCGAGGAATATGAGAGTGCCGCCCGGACCCGGTTCCGATTCCAGATCCGGGTCGTTCTTGAGGAGTTCAAACTCTGATGTCACTTACCTGCCTTTTTAGCCGACCACGACTCTTCAGCATTCCCGCCGAACGACACCGTGCCGCTCATCGAATCGCCAACGACCTTGCCGGAGTAGGTCAATGTCAGGTCTTTACCGCCGTAGTTGATGGTGTAGCCAAAGTTGATGACATCGCCTTTGATCGTGCCGGTGATCGGCACATCGCCGCTAGCTCGCTTCGCCGTTCCGGTCAGCTTCTCGCCATCGACAACCAACACGAGTTTAAACGGACGAGCTCCACCCGGCGTGTTAAACGAGCCATCCCAGTCGCCCGCGACCGAGGTTTGTGCCGATGCTGTGCCAGCAAAGATGATCCCTAAACCTAGAACAAATAAAGCCGAAAGTATGTAGTTTTTCATGTCTTTTCTTTCTTATTCATCTTATTCATCTTTCTCTGTGGTGAAGAATGCTTTTCAACCACAGAACAAGATGAGCAAGAAGATGAGAACCCAACGCTAATCTGACTCTGTGGTGAAATCCGACCACAGAAAAAGAAGAACAGGAACGATGAAGCCGATCTATTTCAAATACTTCTTAAAGTGGCCGAGCGTCCGTTCCCAAGCAAGTTTGGCCGCCTCGGCGTCATATCGCGGAGTCGTGTCGTTGTGAAATCCATGCTGCTTGCCATCATACATAAACGACTCGAACTTCTTCTTGTTTTCTTTCAGGGCCGCCTCGTACGCAGGGATGTTTGCGTTGATCCGTTGATCGTTTCCGGCGTACTGGAACATCAGCGGAGCCTGGATCTTAGGCACGTCGGCGACGCCGGCCTGGTTCCCATAAAACGCCACACCGGCGTTCAGATCTTTGCCGAGCCGCACCGCGAGTTGGTTGACCATTCCGCCGCCGAAGCAAAAACCGACCGCTCCGAGCTTGCCAGTACTGTCCGGACGCTTCTTGAGCCAATAGGCAGCAGCGACGAAATCTTCGGTCATCTTCTTACCATCGACGGTACGAAACAGCGCAACGCCTTTTTGCTCGTCGCCCGGATATCCGCCAACCGAGGTCAGTCCATCAGGAGCGAACGCCATGTATCCAGCCTTTGCGAACCGGCGAGCAACATCTTCGATATATGGATTCAGTCCGCGATTTTCATGGATCACCAAAACGCTGGCAAACTTCTTCCCTTTCGCCGGCTTTGCGAGATAGCCCTTGATCGAACCGTTGCCTTGCGGCGATTCGACCGTCTCATACCCGACCTTTATGTCTTTGTCATCTTTCGCCACTGTTTGAGCCCATGCGAAGTTAGGCGTCAGGCTTTGAAAGATCGCCGCGACCGTCAAACCGCCGACAGCGAACTTCCCGATGCTATTCAGAAAGTCACGCCGCTCCATATAGCCGTGCTGATACTCGTGGAAAAGATCCAACAACTCCTGCGGATATTCGTCTGCCGTCTTGCGTTCCATATTTTCTCCTCTTTAGGTCAAGGATACCTGACGGCAGGGTTCCGTCAAAGAAGGTGTGAATTCGGTCCGAAGAGTATTTCAAATCTCAGCAGAAGAAATTCGGCGGTCTTGCCCTGCGTGGGAGCAAGACTGTTAGGCCAGATATTTGAACCGTCTCGATATGGAATGCGTAACAACCCGAAGCCTCACTTTGTCCGCCTGTGCGGGTCGATGCATAATCGGATTATCAACTTTGAATTTTAAGGAGAATTGCCATGTCTTTGCTAAAGCGTTCGATCACACTGTCTTTCGCCGCTGCGTTCATTCTTGCCGCCGTCGGACTCACGGTCGCTCAATCGCGTCCGCCGATCCCGCGTGCGAGCCAGAAGGCCAAACTCACACAAACCGTCGGCACCACCGATGTCTCGATCACTTACAGCCGCCCCGCGGTCAAGGGCCGCCTAGTTTACGGCGACTGGCCCGGTGGCGGAACCGGCGAAGCCACGATCGATAATGCAGGACAGCGTCCGGCGGGTGCACCGCTTGTGGCGTGGGGCCGCGTGTGGCGAACGGGTGCTGACGAAGCAACACTCTTTGTTGTAAACGATGACGTGCTGATCAACGGCCAGCCTCTGGCAGCCGGAAAATACAGCCTGCATTCGGTACCCGGTAAAGAAGATTGGACGTTCATCTTCAACAAAGAAGATGGTCAGTGGGGCAGCTTTTCATACGATGCTTCGAAAGATGCTCTTCGAGTGAAATCGAAGCCGACGTGGGTTGCCGACAGCGCTGAATTCCTGACGTTCACCTCTGATGCGATAACGCCTGATACGGCTACCGTTAATCTTCGCTGGGAAAAACTGTCGGTCCCGTTCACGGTTCAGGTAAAAGACGTTGTTAGTTCGACGATGGTACGTCTTCGCGAATACGCCGCTGCCGCCAAGGCTGACGAGTTTCAGCAGCCGCTGAGCGCGGCGATATACGCTAAGCAGAACAAGCAGGATGCCGACGCCGCGAAGTGGTTCGCACAGGCCGAGAAAGCCGTCGATGCAGCGATAGCAACTAAGCCAACCTTCGCGAACTATCGCGCAAAGTCGAACATCCTCTTCAACGCCGGGAAAGCTCAGCCCGCTCTCGCCGCTACCGAAAAAGCGATCGAATTAGGTAAGGCCGAGAAAGCCGACGTCGCCGCTTTGGAAAAGCGAGCTGCGGACCTGAAGGCCGCCAAAACGAACTGACTGATACAAGAAAAGAAAGAGGCTGCAGCATTACTTCACTGCAGCCTCAGACAACTTTCATGATCCTACTTCTCACCAGACCATGTATCCCAAACTGCCTTCGCAGCTTTTGCGATCACCAACTCTCTTGTTTTCTCATCGGCCGAGGAGTCTCCGACAAACACCGCGATCGCGACGTGCTTGCCGTTCGGTAAAGTGATGATGCCGATGTCGTTAGTTGCTGAGTTGATTCTGTTCCGCGTTCCACCCGTTCCGGTTTTGTGAGCGACGGGAGTTCCAGGCGGAAGCAGACCTTTGAGGCGGTTAGGACCGGGTTTAGATTCCAGCATTCGCTGGTAGACCAGATCATAGGTCGCATCGAGGCAGTATATTCGATCGTCATTCTCCTTCTGTACTGGGAATATAAGCTGAAGCAAGTCAACCGCTGCTTCCGGAGTTGCCCAATTCTCGTACTGCATTTCCCAACTCTTGCCGAACTCTTTGTGAATCCGCTTCATCTCCATTCCGGCGACGTCGAGCGATAGAACATAAGCGTTCACGGCTTCGGGACCCCCGGCGATTCGCGTGAGGACGTCACAAGCCGTGCCGTCGCTTTCGGATATCGCGAGTCGGATCAGTTCATCGATGGTAGCCTCACCACCCCTTGGATTTTTGTCACGAAGTGGAGATCTCTGATTTGGATTCGCAAGGTCTTTGACCGTAAACCTGATCTTCTGATCGAGTTTAAACTTTCCCTCCCCAGCCTGCTGCATCACGAGCATCGCGACTGGAAGTTTCACGACGCTCTGCATCGCGAACCGGTCGCTACCATTGAGCGAAACCGCCCGTCCATCTTCGATCAGCAGAGCAAATACGCCGAGCTTTCCCATCGCGTCCGGCTCCAAGGCTGCAAGCTTTTCCTGAAGCTCTTCGTCTTCCTTATTGACAAGTTCGCCGGTCGGATTAAAGGATTCGTTCGCGGGTTCAAGCGAGTTCGATACATTGCCGCAAGCAGAGAGAAGTGCGAGACCAAGAAGGAGGCAAAATCTCATAGAAGCGTCCCGTATATTCCAAGATTCATCGAGTACGCCGAGTCATTTGTCGCGACGATCATCTCGCCGTTGCGTGTAAAGCAAAGTCCGACGACATTGTTGCCCGCGACGAAATGTTCGATCAGGCGAGTGCGACCATCGATCTTAACAACGCCATGGCGCCCCTTGTAGCACGCAGCGACATAAAGATTGCCTCCACGATCGAATGCGAGTCCCTGCGGACGGCCGAGTCCGCGGACGTAGCGTTCTACATGTCCATCGGCGTCGACGGCATAGATAAAATCGTGACTCGCAAATCCGGGCGACGAAACGAACAGCCGTCCATCCGGTGCGAACGCGATATGAAATGCGGCGACAGATGGCTCGATGACAGCAAAAGTCTCTTTCCCGCCATCTTCGAAAACGCGATATATCGTGCCCGATCTGTCGCCTACGAACATCGCTCCGTCAGGCGCGAAAGCGATGCCGGTGGCAATTCCGAGATCGCTCGCAACTACGATAGCCGCCTCGCCGCGATCGATACGAGCGACCGTACCCTCAGCTCGATTCGTCACGTACATCGTCCCCGTCGGGCCAAACGCTATGCCTGTAGGGTTAAGGACCTCGACCGGAAGTTCGTCCAGATATCCGTCGGTCTCAAGCCGATACAAAGTATTAGACAATTGCTGACCTCGCGACCCGGACCGCGTCAGTATCAGCGAGCCGTCTTTCGGGTCGATCGCCGGATTTGCAACAATGTGCATCTCGTTTGCGAGCAATTTACCCGTAGAGATAACTAACCCGTTCGAATCGCCCGACGCGGATTCAAGTTGAATGATAGAGGTCGAATCGTCTACCGATTCGGACACGATCGCCAAGATCCTTTTCGAGGACGCCGCTCGCACCTCACACTCGATGCCGTTCGCAAAACAGCTCGGCTCATTTCCGGGTTCGAGCCGCAAGTCTTCAAAATGTATCTCGATCTCGCCACCGGCGATCGCCCGTTCGGGTGTCACCGCAGTGATTCGTCCATTTGTGCTCATTCGGCGACTAGTTTAGCACGCGTGACATTGGCGATCAGAAGCAGACCACTCGTGATGTCTCGACGGGTCGGTCAACTTGACCGCAAAAGCAGTCACTTTCTTTACGAGCCTACCGCAGAGGAACTAAAATTTTCTCGGACTCCGGCATTGCGCCCGCATCCGCTTTTTCTACCCACCCGCATATGCTCAATCGAATTGACGACCTCCTGAGAATGGCGATGAGTTTCGGCTCGTCCGACTTGCACCTTCGTGCTGGATCAACACCTGTGATCCGCGTAAACGGCGAACTAAAACCGTTGGCCGGCGTTCCGAAACTTAATCAGGATGAGACGCTTGAAATGGCATTCTCGATGATGTCGAATCGCCAGAAGCAGCATTTCAAGGAAGTTTTCGAGGTAGATCTCGGGTACGGCGTCAGCGGGCTCGGACGTTTCCGCGTAAACATCTTCCAGCAGCGCAATTCGATAGGGATCGTTGCCCGAGTTATCTCCGACCACATCCGGAACTTCAATGAACTCGGCTTGCCACCGGTGTTAAACAAGGTGGCCGCCGAACAGCGCGGGTTGATCCTTGTAACAGGTACGACCGGTTCAGGAAAATCGACGACGCTGGCGGCGATGGTCGATCACATCAACCAGCAGCGTAACTGCCATATTGTCACGATCGAAGATCCTATAGAGTTTCTTCACAAAGACAAGGAATCCTACATCACGCAGCGTGAGGTAGATGTCGATACGCGGTCGTTTGCCGAAGCACTTCGAGGCAGCCTCAGACAAGATCCGGACGTGATCCTAGTCGGCGAAATGCGCGACCTTGAGACGATAGAAACTGCCCTGGTCGCGGCCGAAACTGGTCATCTTGTACTTTCAACGCTTCACACCCTCGATGCGGCAGAAACGCTAACCCGAATCATTTCAGCATTTCCGCCATATCAGCAGAAGTCGATCCGTATCCAACTCGCCGGCTTGCTGAAAGGTGTCGTATCCCAACGCCTCATTAAATCATCGAAGGGCGCAAGAGTGCCTGCCGTCGAGGTTTTGATCTCGACACCGCTGATCCGTGACTGCATACTTTACGAGGAAAAGACGGCATCGATCAGAGACATCATCGCGGCCGGAACGTCGCAATATGGTATGCAGACGTTCGATCAGTCTTTGTTTTATTTGCACCAATCGGGGCTAATCTCGCTCGAAGAGGCACTTCGCGGAGCCACGAATCCGGACGAGTTCCGCCTCCGTCTCGCAGGAGTACAAAATACATCTGCCATGGCGAAAGAAGAGATGGAAAAGATGGGCGGCGTTTCGAACATCAGCAGCCTCTTGACGCGGAATTGATCGCACAGGTAGGACGCAAATTCGTTAAGTCTGCGGCAGTCGGAATTCTTCGGCTCGCTGCGGGCTTTTCGTCGATCGTGAAAATCTCTCAACTCGCTGTATTTCAAGGATTTTCAACGACGAAACCTTGACAGGACGGCGTTCGGACGTGTAGATTTTAGTTTTATCCGATCAGCTAATATATCCGTATTTGACCGAGCTATTTTCGGAATCTTCGGAATTGACGAATGGCTGAGAAGCATTTTTACTGTTTATTTCAAGTAAGGAAGTCGAAACAAAGTTAATGACAAACGACGTTAAGGAACAGACTGAGGAAACGAATACCGGCGATTCCCCAGTTGCGGCACAACAGGACAAGGCAGACGCAGTAGCTGCGGCACCGGTGAAAACTGCGTCAGAACCAAAGGAAACACCCGAATACGAGTCGGCAGCTTCCGGTGAGTTTGATTTCGGAGCCATTCTCGAGCAATTCGAGCAAGAGCAGACCGTTTTTCACAACGGTGAACTGGTCGAAGGAAAGGTGGTTGGCGTATCCGAGCACGGCGTGCTTGTCGATTTCGGCTATAAATCCGAAGGCGTCATTCCGGCTGAGGAATTTACCCAACCTCTGGAAACATCGGTTTCCGTTGGCGACACGATTCAGGCCGTCATCAAGCATATCGGCGGTGAAGCTCCTCCGACCCTGTCGAAGAATGACGCTCTCGGCCGCCGTGTTTGGACCGATCTCGAGGAAGCTTTTAAGAACGACGCAGCCGTTCGGGGAATGATCACCGGAAAGATCAAGGGCGGCCTTAAGGTCGACCTTGACGGCATCGAGGCATTTCTTCCAGGTTCACAAGTCGATTCGCGTCCTGTTGGCAATTTGGATCCTTACATCGGTACTGAGATCGAAGCTAAGATCATCAAGTTTAGCCGTCGCCGCAACAACATCGTTTTGTCGCGTAAAGCGATCACAGATCTCGAGATCAACGAGCAAAAAAGCGCTACGCTCGAAAACATCGATCTCGGCTACATAGTCGAGGGCACTGTCAAAAATCTCACCGAATACGGCGCGTTCGTCGACATCGGCGGTATCGACGGGCTGCTTCACGTTACTGACATGTCATGGGGACGGCTCCACCATCCCGGCGATATGTTCAAAGTCGGCGATCACGTTCAAGCCAAGGTGCTGAAGCTCGACCGAGAGAAAGAGAAAGTTTCTCTCGGATTCAAGCAGCTTCAGCCGGATCCATGGTCGACCGTAATCGAGATGTATCCGGTCAATTCGAAGCTTACCGGTAAAGTCTCGTCTGTCACCGATTACGGCGTGTTCGTCGAGCTCGAACCGGGCGTCGAAGGTTTGGTACACGTTTCCGAGATCTCATGGGCAAAGCGTTCGGCAAGTCCGAAACGGATGTTCAACCGCGGCGACGAGGTTGAGGTACAGGTCCTCGGCGTTGACACCGAAGACAAGCGCATCAGCCTTGGGATGAAACAGCTTCAGGAGAATCCTTGGGATACGATCGGTGCACGCTATCCCGTCGGAACCAAGATCCGCGGCAAGGTTCGCAATATAACCGACTTCGGTGCGTTCGTTGAGCTAGAAGATGGTATCGACGGACTCGTTCACGTTTCAGATATTACCTGGGCAAAGAAGGTCAAGCATCCGAAAGAACTCCTGAAAAAAGATCAGGAAGTTGAGGCGATCGTCACCAACATCGATTCGCGCGGACAGCGTTTGTCGCTGTCTATGAAGGACCTTACCCCGAGTGCCTGGGAGAGCTTTGTCGCTACCCACCGTGCGGGTGACGTCGTTCGAGGCAAGGTTTCTCGATTCACCAGCTTCGGCGTGTTCGTGGAATTTGGCGAAGGCCTAGAGGGCCTCTGCCACATCTCGGAACTTTCAGACGAGCGTGTCGAACGTCCTGAGGATGTTGTACAGCTTGGCCAGGAAGCGGATTTCCGCATCCTTCGTATCGAGAGTGCCGATCAGAAGATCGGACTGTCGTATCGTGCCGTTGGCAAGGAAGATGAGCCTGTCGTCGACAGCCGGGTTTACTCAAGCGAGGCTAAAGGCGGAATGGCAAGCCTTGGCGAACTCGCCAATTTGCTCGGCAAGGAAGAGGCCGCTGCGGACGAGCCGGAACTTACGAAAGAAGAGAAGGAAGAGGCAAAACGTCTGCGCAAGGAGCAGGCTCGTCGCGAGTACGAAGAAAACACGGCCCGCGAAGCCGCTGCGGCGGAAGAAGCTGCTGCTCAGGCGGAAACTCAAGCAACGGAAGCCACTCCTCCAGACTCTGAAGATGCACCGTCTGAGAACGAGCCGGTAGCTGAGGCCGCTGATACGGAAGCCGCTCCGGAAACGGTAGAGGCATCTGAAGTAGTCGAAGTCGAAGCGAGCGTAGAAGAGATAACTACGGAGGCAGCTGATGAAGCTGCCTCTTCACCCGAAGCTTTGGCTCCCGAGGCTGATCCTGTGACTGCAGAAACCGGTGAAGCTCCCGAAGAAGAATCGGAAAAAACTGCCGCTTAGTTATTTGTCAGATTTGAGCTAAAGGCTCGCGGTTCACATTCACTAACAGAGGAAAACGGAAATGACAAAGGCCGACCTTGTTGAACGAGTCGCACACGAAGCCGAGATGACCAAGAAGGATGCCGAGCAGTTGGTCGAAATCGTCTTTGAAAGCATAACTGATTCGCTCAACAAAGGTGAGAAGATCGAACTTCGCGGCTTTGGCAGTTTCCGCGTTCGTGAACGCAACTCCCGCAAAGGCCGCAATCCCAAAACGGGAACCGCAGTTGACATCCCCGCCAAACGCGTAGCTTATTTCAAACCCGGCAAGGAACTGAAAGAGCTCATCAATAACGCGGAATAGTCCATCAATTTAATTTACAGATTCACTTTCAGAACGTGTCAGCTCGTTGGAGCGGTCGAAGGCTTCGTCCTCGATCTCGCCGCCGGGCGAGACCGGAATGTCACGCGGATCGACGTATTTCATTCCGCGTTCTTCGCTGTCCATCTCCGGCACGATCTTAAAAGAACCCGATGGTGGCGGTACATAGCCCGGATAATCGACTCGCGAATGATAGATCGCGATTAGTGAGCGGATCATCGCCTCGCGTATCTGCGTCAGTTCGCGCAACGTCAGGTCGCATTCGTCTAGCTGGTCGTCGCTGACGATCGCGTCAATGATCTTTGTGACGATGAAGCGAATATTCTCGGGATTCGGCTCGGCTAGAGATCGTGCGGCAGCCTCGCACGAGTCGGCGATCATCATTATTGCAGCCTCGCGAAACTGGGGTTTAGGGCCCGGATATCGAAAGTCATTCTCGGAGATCGTGTCCGATTCCCTCGCCTCTTCCTGAGCTTTCTTCAGGAAAAAATGCAGTGTTCGCGTGCCGTGATGCTGCGGTATAAAGTCGATTATCCTCTGCGGCAAGCCCATCTCCTTGGCGAGCTTTATACCGTAGGTGACGTGGCTGATGATGATCTTCGCGGATTGTGCAGGCTTCAGTCGGTCGTGCGGATTCTTGCCCAACTGGTTCTCGACAAAATGCTCCGGAGCGGCGGTCTTTCCGATGTCGTGGTAAAGCGCTCCGATTCTTGCAAGAAGCGCGTTGCCGCCGACGACGCGACAAGCATCTTCTGCCAGCTGTCCGACCGCATGCGAATGCTGGTTCGTTCCCGGCGCACGCAACGCTAATTGTCCCAGAGCGGGAAGGTCGGCGTTCGAGAGTTCGAGAAGTTTGACATCGGTAAGAATGCCGAACAGCGATTCGCAGATCGGCATGAAGACGGCGGTAGCAGCCGCTGTGATTATGCCACCGGCGAGTCCGCACGCAATCGCCAGCAGCACGGTGTTTAGTATGAAGGGCTGCTGCATATATGCGATCAGTGCCACAGCCGCTAAAGCGCTTACAGCTCCGACTAAAGCCCCCGCGATCGTCACCGTTTGACGGGTGCGATATTGGTTGATGCCGTAAACCGCGACCGACGACCCAATGGCCGCATAGATCGCAAACTCTAGCCCACGCGGCGCCAGCAATCCCGCAAGCAGAGCGGTAAACAGCCCAGTAAAGATCGCCGTGCGTCGATCAGCGAGCAACGTCATCAACAGACTGCCGAAAGCAAACGGAACCGCAAACGACCACAGTGTAGGATCATTGAGCGGAGCTTTAATATTCTGCGACGCGGTAAAGTCCGCCAGCCGAAAGAACACCGCCATCAGTACGGTCTGTGCGATCACGATGAAGCCGAGCAGGGCGAAGGTGCGCTGCTGAGACAACGCGAGCCGCGGGACGATGCCGCGATGCTCGATAAATTTCCACGCTGCCCAATACAGCGCGGCGATCAACGCGAGTAATCCTAGGAAACGGTTGTACTTTCGCGTTGACGACGCGTAGTTACTGATCGCACCGACCTTCGAAAGAATATCCGGCGTAATGATGTCACCTTGATCCGCGATCTTCTGTCCGCGCTTCAGCGAGATCGTCACGGCAGGGACGCCTTCCGCAACCACGCGGCGAGCCCCTTCGGTAGCCGATGCGTCGTAGATCACGCTCGGCTGGATAAGGGGATTGGTCGCGGCAATGAACGCCTGAACTTCGACTTCAGAAAGGCTCGGGATCGAATCGATCGCAGCCGCCAGTTTCTCGCGAGCCTGCGAGAGCGAAGTCATCGTCGAGATCGGATTACGCGCCTGCCTCGTGTCACCCGGCCGCTGACGATCGATAATCTCTACCTCGCTTTGCAGATGATCAGCATCCTGATCGGCATAGATATCACCCGAAGCATTCTCGCGAAGTGTCCGCGTTACTAGGTCGAGCTCATTCGCCGTAAACCGTCGAGATGTGAACACTCGGCCTAGCTGTGAACCGCCGGCACCTGTCCATTCAATGTCTCTGCTGGAATTCGAGTTAGCCCGATTGGATGACGAGTCCTGCGACCGGTTAAGCTTGTCCCAAGCTGCGCGGAAATTCTGCACCGCCTCGTCGCCCCGTCGCGATTCGAGCGAGAAGATTGGCCTTATCGCAGCTCTCGCTGTCTCACGATCACGTTCGGTCGCGGCCTCATCTACAAAATAGATGTCGGCGGGCGAGATGATCGCTTCGCGGGCTATGTCGCCTTCGTTATAGAAGTTTTCGCCCGCAGATTGCCAAATGGGATTTTGAATGAAAAGGGTTGTAACTATCGAAAGGAATGCAAAGCCGATCCAGAACTGCTGCCTCGGCGAAAACGTCTCCAGCGGAACGCGGATAACGCCCCAGACCTTCCTCCGCCACTTCTGCAGCGGCGACTGCATTTCTTGGATTCGATTGCTCACGCTGTTTGCGTCGCGCCCGCCTCGTCCATCACACGCGTTCCGATGCGCTCGGTCAATGGCCGGAGCGAATCCTTGCGAATAGCTGAAATTGCCACGCTATCTACTTGATTGTCAAGGCTTATCTGCCGTTGAAGGTCGGCGATCACGTCGTCTGAAACGAGGTCCGATTTGTTTAGGACGATGATCTGCGGGATCGAGTTCAGGTCAAGATCGCCGAGAATCTTCGCGACGGATTCGATCTGCTGCAGCGCACGCGGGTTCGACGTGTCGACGACGTGAACGAGCAGATCGCTGCCCGAGATCTCTTCGAGCGTTGCGCGAAAAGCAGCGACAAGCGGCTGCGGAAGATCGCGTATAAATCCGACGGTGTCGTTGATGATCACTTCCTGCTCAAACGGCAAACGCAATCGTCGCGATGTCGGGTCGAGTGTCGCGAACATCTTTTTCTCGGCATAAACTTCCGATTGCGTCAGTGTATTCAGCAGCGTGGACTTCCCTGCGTTCGTGTATCCGACCAGCGAGACGACCGGCAGATTCTTCTGCGATCTAACTTTCCGCCGCTCCTGCCGTTGTCGCCCGAGAGAATCGACCTGACGCTCGAGTTGAGCGATGCGGTCACGCACCCTCCGACGGTCTGTCTCAAGCTTTGTCTCGCCAGGGCCCCGACCACCGATCCCACCCGCTAATCGGGAGAAAGCCGAGTTCTGTCCGATCACGAGTCGCGGCAACAGATATTTGAGTTGCGCGAGTTCGACTTGCAGCTTGCCTTCCCTGCTTTGCGCGCGTTGGGCGAAGATGTCGAGAATAAGCTGCGGACGGTCGATAACCTTCAGATCCGTCGCCTCGCTGAGCGAACGTACCTGCGCCGGCGAAAGCTCGGCATCGAACACGATCAAGTCGGCACCGAGCCGCATCGATCGGATCAAAAGTTCATCCAACTTGCCACGACCCAACACCGTCTTCGGGTCGATCTGCGGCCGCCGTTGGATGATCTTGTCGAGCACAACCACGTCGGCCGATGTCGCAAGCTCTTCCAACTCCGCCATCGACTCCTCGGCTTCATCCACGTATCCAGTCGTCACACCGACGAGGATCACGCGATCGCGGTTCGTCTGCTTCGCCCGAGCTGTCTGCCGCACGCGGGCCATCTCGCTTTCAAGCGAATTGATCAGCGACGGAAAATCCACATCAAGCTGTGAAGGAATGTTCGGTTCGAGAAATTCGTATGGCTTCTCGTCAGACTCGGAATGAAGTATCTCGGCACTCGTCGGAAGAAGATGAGCTGAATAAACAAGTCCGGGCAATCCGCTCTTTCGATCAACCTGGATGATTGACATTAGATCGAGCCTCAACAACGCGAGGTCGGTGAGGTCGTCTTGCGTCAGCTTTTCGTCCTGCAAATGAGTGTGGACGCATCGAAGTCCCCTAAAACGATCGGTGCCGACGCGGACGCGTCCAAAGTCGGGCATCTCGATTCCCTTAGCGCTCCCGACCATTACGTACTCGACGTACCCTTTGCGATCGAGCAACACGCCCACCTGTCGGCCGGTCTCGTTCGATATCTCCGACATCTGACGGGCAAGTTCCTGAGATACGATCTCCGCGGGCGGGACGCGGCGTGTGCCGAGCCTTTCAATGCGGCGTAACTGATTTGCTTTCAGGCCTTGAACAAAGCCCGTGACCTTGCTGATAACAAAAACCTCCGAACGGTGATTATACCAAATCCGGAGGTTGCTTCACTGAAAGGGCCCGCATCGCCGCTCTTAGACGACGCGGGCCCAGTCAGACAAGATCAGCCTTCGACCACGCTTCCGACCTGCGGGGTCTTTCTAAAGAACCGCGGCCTGCGGTGGATACGTTGGAAGATCAGCAGATTGAAGAAATGCATTCCGCCGAGAACCAGCAGCACCAAGCCGATCTTGTATGATAGAGCCTCGATCGCCACCTGTGTGTCTTCGATCGCAAATCCGATCTTCAACGCCAGTGTGACGTATCCGAAATTGATAAGGTAAAACCCGACGACGAGTAGATGATTTACGGAATCGGCCAACGCCTCGTCTCCACCAAACACCTCGACCAAAAACACGCGTCCGTTCTTGTGTAGCGTCCTCGCCACCCATACCGTCAACAACACGCTAATTAAAATGTACGCTCCATAGGTAATAACTTTCGGGTCCATAGTAAGCCTCCGCAGATCTTTTGAATTTGACGCCGCGTCTTCTTGCCGCGTCCTGCCATTCCCCATCTCAACCCGCGTGCCATTCGAAAACCTAACTAATTAGGCTGCTTTCTCTACAGCCATTTGCATCTCGCCTAAAACCACCGCCAAACAGTTCGCATTTTGCAATTCCGCAACTCAGTTCTTCTGCTTCCTCATGTTCTTCTATTTCTGTGGTTAGCCTTAAAACCGTAACCACAGACAAAAATGAACAAGAAGAACAGGAATGAATCAGCAGCACGTTGCTGACTTCCGGTCGATTTGGTTAAATATAGGTTTGTTTTTACCGAGGTTACTGCGTCTATGAATCAGGCATTTATCGATAAGCTCGAATCGTTCAACGAATCGGATTGGCTCGCCGCCGTCGAATCGCTTCTTCCGTCCATTCACGAAGTGGACCGCAACGCGGTTCAGATCTGGTTCCGCTTCTACCCGCTCGATCTCGTCCGTTATCTCGAATCGGCGGAGGACGTGGAAAAGGCGATGAAGGGAATCAATCTGGAGGGCGATTTCGGCTTGCTCGATAAGATCGATACCTCGCACAAGTTTCTTTACGGCCATCGCTACTGGCCGCAGGTGAAACAAGCAGTCATCGCCCGTGCCGACTCGGACGCTGACTTCACATATCTTAAGTCTGAAATTTCAAATCTCGCGAAGACGATCGCAAAAGACGCGAAGGCAGACGAAAAACTCACCACCGCGATCGCCGCTGTCGGATTGATGACGCTGGTTCAGGCGAGTTACGAAGACCTCAAAACGGCTCCCGGCGTCTCACAGAAGCCGAGCGGATTGATGGCGAAATCGCCGGACGCGATCGTCGCCGAGCGTGCAAAGGACGATTCGCAAGGTGTTTTCGGCTTCCTCAAAACGATCAACAAATCCTTCAGCGTTGACTTCACTGCGTTCGCTTACGACGGCACCTTCAAGATCATCAGCAACGAAGAGATCGCGTCAGCCTCGCAGAAAGACCGCTCGCGTGATTGGCAGTCGCTCGATTCGCGATGCTGGGAAGGGCCGGTGCCGATTGAGTGTACGTCAGCTTCCTGCGGAACCTGTTGGGTCGGCGTGGTCGGCGGGCGGGAGAAACTCACCGAGCCGTCAGTGCGCGAACGCAAGCAAATGAAGGTCTTCGGCTACAACCAGCCGGACGACGCGAAACCGTTTATGCGCCTCGCGTGCCAGGCAAAAGTCAGCGGCAACGTCGACATCGTCATAGCCCCGTGGAACGCCGTCTTCGGCAAAAAGGTCCGCCAAAACGTAGAAGATTCCGAACTCGAACCGGCAACCACATCAGCCAAAAAACTCCGCGAAACTATCGCAACTGCAGTATCGAGTGAATAAATAATCTTTCAAACAGGATGCTGAGGATGAAAAGGATAGTTTTAGGTGCGTATTTCTATCCTGTATATCCTCATTATACTGTTTAAGTTCTGTTCAGATATATTCTTCATCAACGAAGCACCAAGCCCAGTCTTCGAATTTTTCGATTGACTTCATCACGGGGTGATTGCTTTCGTGGAAATGAGCGGTCGCGTGTTTGTTGTCCGAGGTGTCGCAACAGCCGACGTGGCCGCACACGAGGCACATTCGCAAATGAACCCATTGCTCGCCTAGCTGCAGACATTCTTCGCACCCGGCCGCACTCGGAAACACCGGCCTAATTTTATTCAGGTGTCCGCAAACCTCCGGCCCTACCGTGGGCGAACATGTGATCTCGGTTTCAAGGTCGAGACCGGTCTCGTCGCGAAAGTCCATCAGAGTCTTGTCGGCAGGCTCTGCCAAAACGGCTGCGGCGCTGCCGTTTTGCGAAGATCGGAACAAGGCGGCGTTTCGAGCAAACGCTTCGGTCGGACCGGTAAGTTCAAGCTCGTCACCCGCGGAAAACACGAAGTCGGTGGGGACCGGATCGACGACCTGTCCGCGCCGTTTCAGCGACCGAAGGGTCAACCCAAAATCGCCGAGCAGTAATAACGAACTTGCCGGGCTTCCCTCGATCGCGGATCCGGGCCGAACTTTAACCAACCGCGAATCGAAACAATCTTTGCCCGGCTCGCATCGAAAGACCGAGTTGTCTATCTCGATGCCCTCGTTCAGCAGCTCCGCGTAACCATTGCTTCTCGCGATCTCCTCGTATGCGTCGATTTGCTCGACCGGGATCTGGTAATCGCGCAAAACCTCGCCGAAAAGCTGCACGACCGACTCCAATTCTTCGGCGATAACCGTGTCGGCGCCCGCAGCCGCGAGTTCGCTAACCTCCTCGGTATATCGCGTCCGCACGACGATACGCATCGTCGGGTTGATTTGCTTGGCGACCGATGTAATTCGATGAGCCATCGCCGGATTGTCGTCGGCGATCACCATCATCTTCGCGTGGTCAATCCCAACGTGCCGCAGCAAAAACGGTTTCGTCGCGTCACCCCGAACTACCGGCAATCCATCCGCATCCGCTTCGTTCGCGCCGTGGGGACTGAGCGTCGTGATGACATACGGAATGCCCGAACCGGCGAGCACGCGGACGAGACATCGGGCCGCGTCTCCGTATCCGGCGACGATCACATGATCTTCCAGGCCCAGTTCTTCGCCGAGCGACTCGCCTTCGTCGTCCGGCATCGCGGCAAACTCCTGCCGTCGCACGATCTTCGCCGCCAGGCCGCTGCCAATGTTCATCAGAAACGGAGTCGCGACCATCAGCACCACGGTCGCCGCGATGAACGTTTGTGATCCGGTTTCGCTCGCCCCGGCCGGAAAGAGGCCGACTTCCCTTCCAGCTCGTTCTAGAACGAAAGAGAACTCGCCGATCTGCGCAAGGGCCAACGCAGATGCCGCCGCAACCGGAGTCGCGTAGCCAAGTGTGCGGACGGCGATCCACGTCGTCGCGACTTTCACGATCAGCACAACAGCGATCGAGAGAAGGATGATCGGCAGATTCTGAAGCAGGAATGATACGTTCAGCAGCATTCCAACCGAGACGAAAAACGTTGCGGAAAACAGTATCTGCAGCGGTAGCGTCTCGCTCAACGCGTGCTGCGAGAATCGGCTCTCGCTCACCATCAGGCCAGCAAGAAATGCTCCGAGCGAGAGGCTGACGCCCGCGAGACTGGTCAGGTAAGCCGTGCCGAAACAGATCGCGATAACGGTCAGCAGGAACAGCTCCGGCGAACATGTCCGCGCCACCGTCTCCAACACCTTCGGCATTACCCGACGCGCAATGACCAACACAACGATAATGATCGCGACCGCCGTACCCAACGCGATCCCGATCTCACCGGCTCCCGCTCCGCCCGTCGGCGACAACACCGGCACGAGCAAAACCATCACGACGATTGCGAGATCCTGAAAGATCAACAGCCCGAGACTGACCTGGCCATGCTCGGCGTTGGTCTCGCTTTTATCGGCAAGCAGCTTCAGCACGATCGCAGTCGAGCTGAGTGCGACCAGCATTCCCGTAAAGACGCCGACCTTCCAATCTATGCCGAACGCAAGCAGCACGAGCGCTATCAACAGAATCGTAAATCCTGTTTGCATCAATCCGCCGCCGAAGATCAGACGCTGGATACGCGCAAGCTTTTCCAAGCTGAACTCGATACCGATAGTAAACAGCAGTAAGATAACGCCGATCTCCGCCGTCGCATCGACCAATGCCTGATCTCGCACAAGTCCGAGCGCGTTCGGCCCGATCAAGACTCCCGCTAACAGGAACCCGACGATCGGAACCAGCCGCAGCCGAAAGCAGATGTACGCGATGACCGCTCCCGCGACGATCAGCGCAACGATCTCGGTCAAAAACTGCGGGATCGCCCCTGCCGCAAAAACGGTTGGAATGGAGAGTAATGTCTGCATCGTTGGATTAAGTTACGTTATCACTCAACGCCAGAAAGAAAAACAGGAACGCGGAGGCGCTCCTGTTTCGAGTCTAAAGATTCGCCACCTCAAGCGGCGGCAGCTTCCTGCTTCGGCACGCGTTCGTCGAGCCACGCCGCGATATCGCCCATGACGATATCTCTATCCACGTCTGCCAGCAGATCATGGAAATGCCCTTCGTAAAGCTTGAGCGTCTTGTCGGAAGAGCCCGCGTGATCGTAGAAATACTGGCTTCCCTCGGGACGCGTCGCCTTATCTTCCGTGCCGTGAATAATGAAAACGGGCACGTTGAAGTTCGGCATATTCTCCTTCAATCGCTCGGCGGCTTTCAGCATTTCGGACGCGGTCTCGGCCGGCTGCGATTCCTTCGCGATCAGCGGATCCGTATTCATCCGCTCGACGTGTGCCGGATCTCGTGAAAAGTCAGCGTTATTGAGCGAAAACACGTGGAGATGCGGGGCGAGGTAACCGACGCCCTGAAGCGCAAGTTGAACTAGATGCGGCAAGCCCACATCGAACGCGAAGCTCTCACACACAAGTCCGGCGATCTTGTCCTGATGCTCGAACACATACGACGTAGCGATCACTCCTCCAGCGCTATGCCCGAGCACGAATACCGGAAGGCCGGGATTCTCACTCCGAGCGATCTCGACAAGCGTATTCACATCGCCGAGATAATCCGAAAACTCTTCGACGTAAAACCGCTCGCCTTCGGATTTACCGCGGCCTCGCAGATCGAGCGCATAGCAGGCGAATCCTCTCGCCGAAAGTTGCTCGCCGGGCCAGACCATATACCCGCTGTGGGCGTTGAATCCGTGAATGAGGATCATCACCGCCCGCGGCGATCCTTCCACCGGCCAAGACCGCGTTGCGATCTTCAACCCGCCGACGCCTTCAAAAGACGATTCGTTCATTCCTTTTTCTCCTTCTTTATCTAAGCTTTTGCCTCCCGGGTTTGTTCCCCCTTGATAAAGTCCAGAAGATCGGCGTTGATCTGCTCATGATGCGTCGTACACATTCCGTGCGGGAAACCTTTATAAACCTTCAGAGTCGCATTCGGGGCGATCTTCGACGAGAGCAACGCCGAATCCTCGATCGGTACTATCTGGTCGTCATCGCCGTGCATGACAAGCAGCGGCACATCGATCTTCTTCAGATCTCCTGTAAAGTCAGTTTCCGAAAACGCCTTAATACAATCGTAAGAAGCCTTGAACCCGACCAACATTCCCTGCCGCCACCAGTTGTCGATGATTCCCTGCGACACTTTCGCATCCGGGCGGTTGAATCCGTAGAAAGGACCCGTTGGAAGATCGCGAAAGAACTGGGCTCGGTCAGCAGTCAAATTTTCACGCATGGCATCGAAAGCCTCGATCGGTTGACCACCCGGGTTAGCTTCCGTTTTAAGCATGATCGGCGGAACCGCCCCAATTAGCACTGCTTTCGCGACGCGGTTCGTTCCATGCCGTCCGATGTATCTCGCAACTTCGCCACCACCAGTCGAATGGCCGACGTGCACCGCATCTTTCAGGTCGAGCTTTTCCGTCAATGCGGCGAGGTCGTCCGCATACGTGTCCATATCGTTGCCGTCCCACGTCTGCGTCGAGCGTCCGTGGCCTCGGCGGTCATGTGCGATGCATCGAAATCCGCGTGACGCGAAGTAAAAGGTCTGGTTGTCCCAATCGTCCGAACTCAGCGGCCAGCCGTGACTGAAAACGATCGGCTGTCCAGTGCCTTGATCTTTGTAGAAGATCTCGGTTCCGTCCTTGGTTGTGATATACGGCATGCTTACCTCCTTGCTCTGAAGCAGATCTAAAACTGAATGGAAAACGGATTGCTGACAAGATCATCAGCACCCGAACGATAATTTGCTGTTTGGTAACATTATTTGCTCGCACGTCTCGTGTCAAGAAAATTCATAGCGCCCGCGCACTAATGTAACGTCGAAAAAACCGGCCGCGATCACGCTGGAGTGGACGCGCGGCCGGTTATCGAAGTTTCTAGATCTGAGCCAAGCCGCCGTCTACGAATAGCTCGATGCCATTGACGTAGCTGCTGTCTTCGGACGCGAGGAAGACTACGGCCTTCGCGGTCTCGGCCGGGTCGGCGAATCTACCGAGCGGTATTTGGCTTATCAGGGCGTCCGCAAATTGCTTGCGCTCCTCTTCTGACTCGATCAACCCATTCATTCCAGGCGTCTCGGTCGCTCCCGGACTTAAGAGGTTGATCCGTAGATCTTTGCCTTTCAGATCGAGCGTCCAGGAACGCACCAGCGAACGCAGGGCCGCTTTGGTCGAACCGTAAACGCTGAACGCTCCATTACCCATTATCGAGGTCGTCGAGCCATTGATGATGATCGAACCGCCCTTATTCAGCAGCGGCAATGCTTTCTGCACGGTGAAAAGCGTGCCTTTGACGTTGATGTCGTAGATGCTGTCGAAATGCTCCTCCGTTATCTCACCGAGCGTCGCGAATGTCGCAATGCCGGCGTTAGCAAATAAAATGTCGAACTTGCCGTGACCTTCTTTCACCGCAGCGTAGATCTTATCGATGTCCTCGAGTTTAGAGATGTCGCCTTGTATCGCGGTCACATTTTTTCCGATCTCCGCTACAGCCTTGTCGAGTTCTTCCTGACGCCGTCCCGTAATGTAAACGAACGCTCCCTCCGCGACGAACTGCTTTGCTGTCGCCAGTCCAATACCGCTGTTTCCACCTGTTACTACCGCTACTTTTCCAGTTAACTTACCCATTTTGTTCCTTCCCTATTTTTCGAATGTTTAAAGCCTTCAGATATAGATCAGTTTTTCTGGTCGTTTACCAAGGCAGTTCTTCGCCAAGGTGTACGAATCTGCCGGAATACCCATCAGCAGGAAGCGTCGCCAGATCTACCGAGGTCTTCGCACCTTCCTCAACTCCGATATCGCCGTTCGCATTCATATCCGTCACGACCGAGCCCGGATGGATCGTGTTCACCTTGATCGGTGTATCCTTTAATTCGTGCGCAAGATGGATCGCGTAACCGTTGAGCGCCGTCTTGGAGATGTTGTAGGCCGGGAGCTTGTAGTTGTAGACCATCGAATCCGGATCAACGTGAAGTCCGAGCGATCCGAGAGCACTCGATACGAAAACGATCCGCCCTTCGTCCGATTTCTTCACAAGCGGAAGTAGCGTCTGGGTCAACTCGACCGTGTGGAAAAAATTCGTATCGAAAGTTTTCCGAAACGTCTCAGCTGACGTTTGGCTGTCCGCCATCGGCTGGGCCTTGTAC